>CAMYKW010000030.1 GCA_947259175.1 uncultured Gammaproteobacteria bacterium
TCGACCCATAGCTCGCTATGGGTCTCGCTCCAGGCGCGGCGCGCAGCCGCACGAGCCCTGCGCCAGCATCCGGGATCCTGGTGAGAAATGCGGGCTAGCGCGGATAATGCACCAAGGATTCCCGGAAGCTGGCGAAGAGGCTTGTCCTGAGCGTAGTCGTAGGACCGGGCGTCGGGGGCCCTATGTCGGTGTTCGGTCTAGCTCCATATAACGCCGGTGCAACTCATCGACCTGCCGCAGTAGCACATCAATTGTGCCGTCGTTGCACAGCAGGTCATCCGCAATGGCGGCCCGTTCTTGATCGGATGCCTGGGCCGAAAGAATCTTTTCCACGTGGGTGCGCGAAAAGCCGTTTCTTTGCGCGAGCCAATCCAGCCGCTTCTCGGTAGGCGCCTGGATA
This sequence comes from uncultured Gammaproteobacteria bacterium, assembly GCA_947259175.1. Lineage (GTDB taxonomy): Bacteria > Pseudomonadota > Gammaproteobacteria > Arenicellales > JAANXG01 > CALZGZ01. The sequence goes on from CAMYKW010000030.1 coordinate 401, forward strand.
ACCAGCACGCGATCGACCAGGTCTTGAAAACCGGTTTCGATCAACAACGGCACGACGATCACACAATATGGAACGGCGAGCGCCTTCAATTTATGATTCACTTCTTCGCGAATACGCGGGTGTAGAATAGCCTCCAGCTTTTTCCGAGCGGCGCTGTCGTTGAAGACCCGTTCGCGTAACACATTTCGGTCCAGCACGCCGTTTTGCACGATACCGGGATCGAATTCGCGAGCGATTTCCTGAACCGCGGGGGCGCCGGGGGTGGTGAGTTGGTGGGCGATCTCATCGGTGTCGATCACCGCGGCGCCTAATTGCCGAAAGCGATCGGAGACTACCGTCTTACCGCTGCCGATGCCTCCGGTCAAGCCAATGCGCAGCATGGTTAGTCAGGCGAGTCGGGCAAACTGCAGATAGGCGCGCGTAATCTGTTCCCCCCACAACAGCGCGATCCAGCCGGCAAGCGACAAGTATGGACCGAAGGGCATGGGTAAATCGCGGTCCCGGCCGCGCAGTGCGATCAACAGGATTCCTATAACCGCTCCCGTGAATGCGGACAGCAGGATGATGAGCGGCAGCGATTGCCATCCCAGCCAGGCGCCAAACGCGGCAAGCAACTTGAAATCCCCGAATCCCATGCCTTCCTTCCCGGTAAGCAGTTTGAAGGCGTGAAACACGAGCCACAGGGATACGTAGCCGGCGATCGCGCCGACTACCGCGGACTGCAGGTCCGTGAACGTGGCGAAGATGTTGGCCAGCAAGCCCAGCCATAACACCGGCAAGGTAATATTGTCCGGGAGGATTTGATGGTCCAGATCGATAAAGCTAAGCGCGATCAGACACCAGGTCAGTAACAGCGCCCAGCCGGCGGACATGGTGAAACCCAAACGCCATGCGACAATCAATGACAACACCGCGGTCAACGCTTCAACCACGGGATACCGCCAGGAAATACTCTTGCCACAGTTGGAGCAACGCCCTTTGAGAAGCGCAAAGCTCAACAGCGGAATGTTGTCGATCGCCCTAATTGTGTAGTTGCAATGAGGACATCTGGAACGCGGACGAATCAGGGTTACGGCCTCCGCTTCGGGAGGTTCGTCGTTCGGCAGTTCCAGCACCTCTCGACACTGTTCCCGCCAACTGCGCTGCATCATGATGGGCAGACGGTGAATAACGACGTTAAGAAAGCTCCCAACCAGCAGGCTCAAAAACGCCACGCAGACTAGAAATAGAGGCGTGTTTTCCGCTAATGCTTGGAGCACGAAACGTTGTTATTTATGCGTCCGAGAATCCAGCTGCCTTTCGCCGGCGGTGGGGGATCTAGAATACCGCCGCCATCTTGAAGATTGGCAAGTACATGGCAACCACCATGGTGCCGATGATGACGCCCAATACCACGATCAAGATCGGTTCGATCAAGCTGCTCAATGCCGCCACCGCGTCGTCGACTTCCTGTTCATAGAATTCGGCGATCTTGGCCAGCATCAGCTCCAACTCGCCGGATTCCTCGCCTGTGGAGATCATTTGCAGCACCATGCTTGGAAACAAACCGGTTTGCGCCATGGATGTCTCAAGGGTGCGACCGGTACTGACTTCATTGCGAACGTTGAGAATTCCGTTGTGATAAACACGGTTGCCCGATGCCGAGGCCACCGATTCCAGCGCATCAACCAATGGAACGCCGGCGCCAAACATGGTGGACAGCGTCCGCGAAACGCGAGCAATGGTCGCTTTTTTAAACAAAGGTCCGAATATCGGCATCCGCAACATCAGGCGGTCGACGGCGAACTGCAGTCTGGATGAGCGTCTGTAGGTGTACACGATGGCCACTATAGACCCAATCAAGCCGGCGAAAAACAATAGCCACCACTTTTGGAACCAGCGGGACATTTCGACAATAGTCGCCGTTAAGGTCGGCAGCTCGCCGCCAAAACCGTGGAACAATTGTTCAAATTGCGGGATGACAAAGATCAATAACAGCGCCACGACAATCACTGCCACAACGAGTACCGCGATGGGGTACATCATTGCCGATTTGACTTTACCTTTGAGCGCCTCGACCTTTTCTTTGTAGGTGGCCACCTTTTCCAGCAACACGTCGAGAGTTCCCGATTGTTCACCCGCTGCGACGAGACTCGTATACAAACGGTCGAAATGCGTGGGATAACGCATCAGGGCGTTGCTGAGGCTGGTTCCCGACTCCACTTCCTGCCGGATCGAGGTTAATAAACCATGCACGCTGGGATTCTCGTGTCCCCTGGCAATGCCGTCTATGGCCTGGGCGACCGGGATGCCGGCGCTGATCATGGTGGACAGTTGGCGTGTGAAGAAGGTGACATCCTTCGGTTTGACCGGTCTTCTGAGGCTGAACAGGGGCTGCGGCTTTTTCTTTACCTTGATGTCGCGAATTCCCTGCCGGCGCAATGTCGCTTTGATGTAAGCGGCGCTCGGCGCCTCGTTGTCCCCTTTCACGCGGCGTCCCTTCGCGTCGGTGCCTTCCCAGGTAAATTCGGTCAGTTTTTGTGCGCGCTTAGCCATGTTACAGGTTCGTTACCCTCTCCACTTCTTCCAGACTGGTTATGCCTTGTTGCACTTTCATTAGACCCGCCCGGCGCAGGCCGACCGCGCCCTCCATACGCGCCATGTTCTCGATGTCATGTTCGGTGCATCCTTCCATGATGATGTTACCCATTTCTTCCGACACCGGCATGACCTGAAACACGGCGACACGCCCGCGGTAGCCTTCTGTGCATGCGTTGCAGCCCTCCGGCCCAAACATCTGTACGTCATCGATTTGGTCTTCTTCAAAGCCGGACGCCAACAAGGCCTTCTCCGGGATGTCAAGCGGCTTTTTGCAGGCGTCGCAAAGTCGCCGTACCAGACGTTGTGCGATGATCAGATGTACGGCGGAGGCGATGTTGAAAGGCGCGACACCCATGTTGAGCAGCCGTGTGAGCGTCGAGGGTGCGTCATTGGTGTGCAGCGTGGACAACACGAGATGTCCGGTCTGAGACGCTTTGATCGCGATATCGGCGGTTTCCAGGTCCCGGATTTCGCCGACCATTATGACATCGGGATCCTGACGCAGAAATGCCCGTAGCGCCGAGGCAAACGTCAGGTTGGCGCGTTCGTTGATGTTCACCTGGTTGATCCCAGCGACATTGATTTCCACCGGATCTTCGACGGTGCAGATGTTGCGTTCCGTTTTGTTCAGCATGTCCAGCGCGGTGTACAGCGTGACCGTCTTACCGCTGCCGGTGGGTCCGGTCACCAGTATCATGCCGTAAGGTCGTTGAATCGCTTCCAGGTAGTGTTCTTTTTGGAACGGCTCAAACCCCAAAGTCTCCAGTCCCAATCCGGCGCCGCTGGCATCGAGCAAGCGAATCACCACCTTCTCGCCGTACAGTGTGGGCAAAGTGCTGACACGAAAATCGATCGTCCGGTTCCTCGACAATCGCAGTTTCATGCGCCCATCCTGGGGAACGCGGCGCTCTGCAATGTCGAGCCGTGACAGAATCTTTACCCGCGCGGCGATCCGGGCGGAAAGGTTCACCGGTGGCGACGCGAGTTCATGCAGCACTCCATCGACGCGAAACCGTACGCGAAGCTTCTTCTCGTAAGGTTCGATGTGTATATCTGATGCGCTTTTCTTAATTGCATCGAGGAGCATTTTATTGACGAACCGAACGATTGGTGTGTCGATTTGCTCCACGATGCCTTCGTCGGCTTTGGTTTCTTCTTCATCCGACGAAATATCTATGTCCTCGAGTCCCTCTTCGTCACCGACCAAATCGGAATAAGAGCTGTCGTTGGCTTCACGCGCCTGCTCGATGGCGGCTAACAATTGATCCTGGTCGACAAGTATCGGTTCCACGCCCAGTCCGGTGTGGAATTTGACGTCTTCAAGAGCGCGCCGATCGGTGGGATCGGAAATGGCCAGAAACAACTTCGTGCCGCGCTTGTACAGGGGGAGTACGTTGTGTTTTTCAAGCAATCCGTCGGCAACCAGCTCCACCGGCGCCTGCTCCAAATCGATCGCGCTGATGTCCAGCAACGGCAATCCGAATTCCTCCGATGCCGCCCAACTCAATTGATCGGAGGGGATGGCCTTGCTGTGTGCAACCTGGGTGAAGAAGGAGCGGCTTTTTTGTATCGCTTTTTGCTGTAACTGCTCGGCGTTATCCCGCGTGCTCGGCGTTATCCCGCGCCAGCATATTGGCCCGTACTAGGCGCAGGGCCAAACCGCTCAATTGGAAGGCTGTAGTCGGAGTCGCCATTCAGGATGCAAAGACTTTACTTTAGACGTTAAAATTACTATAGCAGAAAAGTGCGCGTTTCTCCGCCCGACCGCGGTAGATTTGTCAATTTGTAATGATTCCCTAGATTTGGTCTGCTTGTTCATGATACGCCCATTCCTCAATCCTGCCCAAACGCCCTCTCTGAGGGGATTAGCCGCAGAGTTAAGGCGAAGAAAAGCGCTCGCCCGTGCCCCGTACAGATTGTACGATGTCGGTCATAGTTGCTTGAAAGACTTACCTAACAATCGAGTTGTGCCATGGTCAGGCGGATGGTCATTGCCACGGACCGGGGGCAGTCGTTTCAGTGGTCTTACTGCGGCGTCGAAATATACAAGCTCCCGTCCCTTCACGATGTAAAAAATATACCAATAAACCGCCAACAGAAAAAACAACCACACTCAGAATACGAGCATAAACTGCAATGACCACACCCAAGGCCATACTAGTACCAAGGAACTGAGCATAAAGACCAGTTATAGTTTCAGAAATCCCAAGGTTCGCAGGCAATATAGCGACGATATTGAGCACAAACTTTGCGGCGGTATAGACAAGCATTGACGATTGTGAAGCTGTCTGACCCACTAAAGAAAACAAATAGAGAAACAGCATGGCATTTAGCGCAAGGACCAAAACGTTCAAAACTAGCGTAGAAAGACCCGTACGTGCATCGCCTAAAATGGTTTTCATGCCTGAAAAAACAGAAGCCAGAGTTTTACCCGATATGGAGAACGCAGTCATTTTTTCTGCGTAAAAATGCATTGCTAAATATGGTAAGAAAAACAAACTAATCGAGAAAGTCAGAATTAGCATGCACGCAATCGTTGCGATCTTCGATACTTCAAAACTTGCAAAGTAAATTCCAACGATTGCAATCACTGAACAAGTTAATAAGCGAAAAGTTTTTTGCGCGACCATTAGAGCAAGAAAGTTTTCAGGGGTTAAATTGTTCCTGATGGAAAGATAGTAAGCCTTCACTGCTACCCCTGCTTGCATCGGAAAAAGGGAGCTCACCAAAGAACTAGAAAATCCAATTTTCAGCGCTTCGAGAAGCGTCAATGATATACCGAATGGTTTTACTAACACCTGCGTTAACAAGAATTGGAAAACATTTTGCGCCAAAACTAACGCGACCCCTACGCAAATACTTACAACGGAAAATTTGGAGAAAATCTCAACGAAAGTAACCTTGTTCTCCCAAAGAAAATAGGCCAAGAATCCAAATACCAACACAAAAAAAAGATTTCGAATCGATTTTATCAATAATTTTTTGTTTTGATTGCTGACTATCATAATGCTGTGTCAAATTGATCCAGAAATCGTTCTCTAAGACAATTCAAATACCGTGACTTGGCGACTCGCTTCTCCTCGAGAACAGTTCGCGAAGCTGCACAGATATCAGTCGTTTTAATTACTGACAGTAGGTCCTCACCGCCACTCTTATTCAATACTGGGAATTGTTCTAAGGTATTTAGACGCAACCCGTGAAATAATTGAAAAGTCGGTATCCCAAGTGACATTGCGGCGACACATCCATGCAGACGTGTCGATGCAACGAAGTCAAATTGATCATAAATCGCCAACAAATCTTCCCCGCAGTCGGCATAGTGAACCGGGTAAGAAGAAAAGTGTTCTTTAACGAAAGAGATGTCCTTTTCGGCATGGCAAATGAACTCTATGTTCGAAAAAGTCGATGCAAGCTTGTTGATCGACTCCAATATCGGAGTCATTTTCTGTTTCGAAATCAATATATGATTACTATTGAGCGCCTGAAGCGTTATCCCAATTTTGTCTAATTCTTGCTTCGGTTTGTTTCGTTGCGAAGAAAAAAATGCGGGGCAAGGCAACAACACCGGTGCAAATTCAAGAAATGCATTACGTGTTTGAAAGTCTCTTACCGAAAAAAAATCTGTGTTGTTTTGCAAAACGCGCCTTATTTTTGGGCCTGGTTCAGGCAACTTTGAGGAGCCAACACCAATTGCAGAGCACCGTTTACCGGTAGACAACAAACAATTTAACAACGGATCGTTGGATCGGTCTGACAAACGCAAATGACAACTTCGGAGAGTATGTCTTAGGAAATTGCGACTATTAGAATAATCTGAAATTCTCGGAATCTCTTGCCACCATCCTGGAGTGCCTGAAAAAACAATATAGTCAAACTCGTCATAACTACTGTTCAACCAGTCGGTACTGTGTTTTAAATGACGGGGGTTACGATCAAAAATTTTCTTATGATAAAGACAACCCAGTTCTTGAAGCAGCGCCTCTATTCCCATGAGAATAATTTCATCACCGGGATTCCATCCCAACGTAGAAGAAAAAAGAATCGTCTGAAGATCGCTATTATTCAACAAAAACGCCTTCTACTTTGCTCAAGCGTTGCAATGTGGTATTCGCTTTGGAATTAGAGAAAATCAAAACATTTTCGCCGTGTGCCAAATCGTTTTCCAAAGAAGACGAACAAATTAAGCGTCCTTCATTTGAAATTGCACGATACTGATATTCTATTTTCTCTAAGAAACTTCCCAAGTCTTGCACAGATAAATCATAGCGCGACATCCACTTTAGACTACATTCAAAAACGACATTGGGCTGCAATGACTTCAATAATTTTTCACCTCCTTGTAAGACCTTCAAGTCCGCACCTTCGGCATCAACTTTTATGAGGTCCAATGTGGTTATTCGATGTTGCATTTTTAATGCATCCAAACTATGACTCGCAAAAACTGGGTTACTTGCTTTTCCTTTGGGGTCAACGTGACTAAGTGCATGCCCAAGGGCATCGGCCCGAAATGATAGATTTTCTCCAGCTGCGGACCACATCACAAATGGTTCTATTTCAATTTTTGTCAGCTTATTTTTTTCAACATTGGATTTAAGATATCGGCGAATGAAGTCATTGGGCTCAATTGCGAGAACGTTACATTGCTTATGGAATGCAGCGTGCAGCGAGTACCATCCCAAATTGGCTCCAACATCGACAAATGAACCATTTTTGGGAATTAGCTCCAGACAAATCTTGGTTAAAATAGGCTCATAGTTTCCCGAATAAATAGATGGATCGGCTCCCGCACCGTCCACCGCATCCAAATAACGAACACGTAATCCCGAATCGATTTCTATCCAAGCGCCCTGCGCATCGAACTCTATTGTTTTACACGCCAGATAGTCCAGGTTCTCTTGCCCGTCTCGAACCCAATCGGTAATCCGAAAAAATCGATAGCGATCCGTTGCCAACAATCTGGTAAAAATCCTGCGTGCATACGGCAATCGCTTCGCCCTATCGGCGATCGCTTCTATCAGCAATTTGGATTCAGAACTTAATGACTGACGAATCTTTTTCAATTGCTTGAGCAACCATTTGGGGGGTTAGTTCTCGCATGCATCGGCGATGGTGACATATTATGGCGTTAACTGGGTTCTGATCGGCTTTAAAGCACGGGCCGCAAGGCACGTCAACATTAATCGCCTTAGCTCCCAGTAACGCAGATCCCGTTATCTCGGGATTCGTCGGACCGTACAAGCAATAGGTTTTCACCCCAAGAACCGCAGCCAAGTTAGTCAAGCCGCTGTCATTTCCAACAACAAATTTTGAGCGAACTAACAGCCCCAACGATTGCTCCATGGTGACTTGATTGACAAGATTAAGAACGTTGGAAGATTGTAAATTCGCTAAAATTATATCAGCTTGGTATGCGTCTTCCGCCCCACCACCCAAGAGTAAAAAATTTTCATTAGGCAATAGATTTATGAGCTCAGCATAATTCTCTGCCGGCCAAAAGCGCCAATCGGACTTGCGCCCGCCACCGATTCCGAAAGAAATAAATTCGGATTGGGTCGTCGTGTATTCGGAATCGCGTTGACATTCTTCGACAAAGGCTTTCTCGAACATGTCTACCGGTGAGTCAACATTGCTGCCTGCATAAGCGCTATGAATCGAAACTTTATCCGATTCTTTGCTAACACTTACAATCTCGTTTATCGCTCGTTTTTGTAAAAAGTTCTTTTTCGTTGGTAACCCTATTCTTGTGGGGATACCCGACGCAATACTCAGTAGCAAGAAATCTACCTGATTCGAAAGAGAGCTAATCGCAAGTGCAGAGTATTTCGGCGACCTTGATATCGTTCTAACCAAACTAAGAATCCTCGGCAAATAGGAAAAAGCTTCTAACCAGCCCTCGGGGCGATGCAGGTAATTCACTTGGTCAATTAATGGCGTGTTGCGCAGAAGGCGATTGCCTGCGTTTTCATATGGCAAGATTACGTCGATCGAATCGCATCCAAACCGGTTGAGCAACCCCGGTAAAGAAGGCCAAATGAAACACCAATCTCCTATTCCAGAAGGACCAAAGTACAAAAGCTTTTTAGTCGGTGCTGTTTGACCCATTAGAGCCGATCCGATTCACAAACATAGTTGCCACATTGAGGTACACTAATACTATGGTTGATGGATTATGTTTTATCTATGAAAAAAGTTGCGAGATAGTTCAAATATTACACGACATCCCGAGCTATTCAGAAGAACGATGCTGGAAGGGTTGCAACAAGAATGACGGGTTTAATAGCGGCCTGTTGAACGGCGTACTTGACTGCGGAAAGTGGCATCGAATGGTTGCCGTACAAAGTGTTACTCGCGCGCCCAGAAACCTTAGACCATTACTATTCGTGTGAGAATACTGTAATCTTATTTCGATTCCGTTTTGTCGTAGAATCCGGCGGCGAACAGATCAAAAACGTAGATCGATTGATCCTGCGTGGCTATCCGTAGCTTAACCCACTCTGGTCTGATACATACAACAACCCAGCACAAAAACTCACGTTACCACCGTACTTGCGTCGGGTGCAAAGCCATGTAGACAGTCTCCAGTTACAACTTGCGCTCTTTCCGCGCTCGAGTATGAGCTGCTGTTTGTGGCTCTTTCTTGCATGCAAAAATCGCCGAGAGCACGAGCCATCCAGGCGTTGCACCAGCGAAGCAGTGTAAATCCTCTGGTAAAAGACCGTGCTCGTTGGTAATAGAACCGTCCCGGCGTATACATATTCTTCACGGCCCAGGCACAGGTTCGTGGCGCAAATCCAGGGTACCTGTCATTATGCCTGGCAAAGGTCAATATTCCCTGTGCTGCGCCGTGGATATCATGCGGATAATTCTGATCGCTCATCCATCGAGGAGAGCCATCATCATTGAATAACTTATTGGCATAAAAATCCAAACCTTTCCAATATACATCTTCGTATCGGTCGTCACCACTGGACGCCATGTATCGCCAGAGCGCGTCGAGTATAAAACCCGTGTGGTAATTGTCGTGACGGATGTGGGAATCGTTGGGCGGGTCGGTATAGAACCAGGCATCGTAGTCGGTTTGCCGATTGACAACGTATTGCACCAGTCTCTCCGCGTCTTCTTTGTGATTTTTGTCGCCACTGAGCTTATTGAACTCGGCAATCACCGCACCAATCAGAATGCTGACATCCATGACGCGCATAGTCATAGGCATAGGCATGTAAGCTAGACACATTTCAGAACGATCGTTTTTCAATACGGTCAGGTCGTTCAGAAAAAACCGGATCGCTCCGGCGACCGGTTCAAGATACGCGGGCTTCGACGTGACTCGGAAAGCCTCGAGAAATGCCTCGCAGACAAAACTGGTTACCACGGCGTTCGGGGTGTCCGTGGGGGCATAAAAGCCCGGGTCCTGCCATGGATAATGGTAACCCCAGCAATTACCCGCCCAATTACCGGGGGAGCGAATGCTCAACAACAATTCCAGCAGCTCTTCAGCCTGCGCCAAATATTCGCTTCGTCCGTGGGTCCGGTAGCGGTCAATGAACGCGAGGGCGAACAAAGCAAGTCCCTTGGGATTGTAGGTCTTTGGAACCAGTAGAGCCGGTCGCAGGTTCACAGGGAAGCGCATTACCCCTTGAATCGCCAAAATCCGCGGCCATTTCCCCCATCCGAGCAACAATTTGAGGATCGGGCTATTCAGGCCATCATGCTTGTTGTAGCCGCGATATCCCTGTGTCGCGCTCCAAAGCAGGACTTCGTCGAGTACTTGTTCCAGTTTTTCGATGTTTACTGTTGAAGTTGCCACTGCTCGGTTTCGAAAATGTCGACCCACAGATGAGTCATCAGCATGAGGTAAAGTAAGAAATAGTGCCACCGGTACCGCTTACCTTCCGGATACCGGCGCACTTCTTGAACAAATTTCGGGTTGAATAAGCCATATTCGGCAATTCTTTCGTCAGAGAGCAGGCGCTCTGACAACGTCGACAAATGTCGATTGAAGAAGCGCGCGGCATCCACCTGGAATCCGCTCTTCGGTCGACACAATACCTCGTCCGGCAATATTTCCGCCAGGATCTTGCGGAGAAATGCCTTTGGCGTTCCGCGGGGCATAAGGCCTTCCAGACCAAGGAAACCAACTCTCCCGGCGAGCACACGATCCACGAAAGGCACTCGAACCTCCAAGCCTTCCGCCATGCTGACCCGGTCTTCCTGCCACAAGAGATCATTGACCATCTTGTGTCTCCATTCAAAAGATGCCATGGCTTCGACAGGGTTTGAGTTTTCCGGCCATAACTTCTCAATCGTTTGATAGGCGCCAGGTAGCTTACAGTCAAGCATGCGTGGGCCGTATATCCGGTGGCGTAGCGCCGGACTGTCCCATACGTTGCGTAGCAGTCCGTAAACCTTGGGCCAGTTGCCGAGTGCCTGCAACATGTTTAACGCGCGCTCTGATTCACTCCATGGCAGCCTCTGCAACCCCGAGAACATTTTCGCCCCGATGCTGCCCAGCGATTCGGACAACCATGCTGGCGTGAAGCCGTGCAATTGTTCGGCACGATAGAGAATTCGATGGCTGTTGTAACCAAGAAACAGTTCGTCTCCTCCCAAGCCGGAAAGTGCCACCTTCACCTGTGCGGCTGTAATCTTGGCCAACAGGCTGACCTGCAACGCATTAATTTTCGGTAACTCCAAATGCCAAGTGAGGCGCGGCAAAATGTCGTGCAGGTCATCTGCGACTCGGCCTCGCAAATTTTCTACGCCCAGTAGTTCGGCAGTCCGTGCTGCGTTTCTGGCTTCGCTGGGATCGTCTCCCACGTCAAGCGTGAAGGTCCGAAGAGGCGCCGGCGAGAACTCTCGTCCGAGCGCCACCACAGCCGCCGAGTCGATGCCGCCGGACAGGTAAGCTCCGACCTCCACGTCCGCGGTAAAATGCGCGTGAACCGAGTCTCGTAAAGTTTCTAAAACCCCTTTGTTGCCGCAGTCAGTCTCCGGGGCCGGGATGTTCCGCTCCGCCAGACCGACTCCTAGTTTCCATTCGTGCACACAGCCGGGCGGCAATTGTTCTATGTGCTTAAAAAGGCTCCCGTTGGCGGGGATATAACGGAAGTTCATCAACAAATGGAGATTTTGGCAGTTCAGTTCAGCTCGCATACCGCGCCTGGCAATTATCGCCTTCGCTTCTGAGGCAAATGAAATGCTCCCATCTGCCTGCTTGCGGACGAAAAGAGGCTTAATACCCAAAGGATCGCGCGCAAGTAGTCCGATTGAGCGCTTTTCGTCCCAGATGGCGAAAGCGTACATACCCCGTAGTTGAGAAATCCCCTGCCAGCCCCACGCCCGGTACAATTCCATGATCACCTCGGTGTCGGACGAACTGCGGAATGTGTGTCCCCGTGACGCGAGTCGGCTGCGTAAATCCTCGTAGTTATAGATCTCTCCGTTGAAAATGATGCAGAACCGTCGATCGTGGCTATACATTGGCTGATCACCACTAGCGAGGTCGATAATCGCAAGGCGGGTGTGGCCAAACGCTGCGTTACTGAATATTTGTGATCCATTTCCGTCGGGGCCACGGTGGGAAATACGATCCATCATCTTGCGAAGATCTGCGCCGCCTTCGTTCGGCTCTATCGGCGCGTGAGAAAACCAGCCGGCGATACCGCACATACTAACGACCTTCAGATTCTTGAAACGCCGAGAGCGGTTCTGGAAACGTTTCTATGCACTTAGCAACGAAGGCTGCAACGTCAATCGTCTCGCGAAGCAGTTGTTGATTTGCGTCGATATAGCTCTCAACTGAACTGTTCAAGAGTTCATCAATCAATTCGCTTAGTTGCGGCCAGTGCAATTGTCTTAGATTGCGCACCAGACCATATCTTCTCTCTTGTTCGTTCGTGTAACCACGGCCGGTCTTAGCCGCGTAAACGGCCGGCACGCCAAGTACGGCGCTCTCCGATGCCATCGTGGCGCTTTCTCCGATATATGCGCGACAAAAAGCCATCACGTGATGAACGTCTTTCTTGGAACCCTGATAGCCATACGGTTTCATTTCGTCCGTAAGGGGAGACTCGGCCGAGATCAGTACTTTCCCCTTACTTGAAAGCTTGTGAACGAGTTTTGAAAGCAGATCGTTCTTCCATCCTCGCTCACCAATATCGTGGTTGGCTTGCCAGGAAACCAATCGCACAAGAAATGTATCGCTATTTTCAGCAAGGCCGTTACGTACCGCCACTTCTCTGTCGGGTGAAAAGTAATCAGGATGCAGATATGAGAGTTCATGATAGCCGGGGTAGCGGATGTGTCGTCGTCTGGGTAACCATGCCTCGTAACATTGAGGAACGACTACCGCGGATGCGAACGGGTAGGTAACCGCATTTTGAAGAGTTGCGTTTTCTGTGTCGTAGAAAACCAGAGAAGGTATACGTGCAAGTGCGCCCACCTGAGCTATGCTTACACCGCCGATTGCCGCCATGATATCGGGCTTTTCGCGCCGGATCACCTTCCACAATGCCAGATTTCGCCTTATTAACTCGCTCGCCAAAGAGACGATACCGCCCTTGCCCATTGCTGAAAGCGGATTATGCGTTAGTCCCAATTCGTCGAGGAGCTCCAGGGCGAATTCCTTGTTTCGGCTCGTTATAATTATTCGGTGCCCACGATCGGCGAGGAGTCGAATAGGCTGGCGAAAAAAATGAACATGGGCGGGATGGCCGATATCAATCAATACTTTCATCGCCGGCCGTCGAACAGCAAATAGAATCTTTCCTTAGTTTCGTTGGAAAATCTCTGCATTTGGATAATTGTAGATTAGAAAAAAACAATTCAATACTTTTCGTTAGAAACCTAACTGCCGGTGCGAGGTAGCGACAGGCGGTATAGACATAGTGTATCAAGGCAGCAACGCTTCAATGGTTCATCGATGATAGCGATACGATCGCCTCATGGATGTAGCGCGTTGAATTGATTTTATTCCTTCGCAAACAGACCGCCACCTTTGCGCTCAATTCAAATTTAAGAGTCAGTATGTCGCCGCCTCTCTTCCGAATTTCGATAATGCAAGGAGGACACCTGCTCAGAAAGCACACCGATCAAGAAAATAATCAGTGAAGAAACATATAGTAATGCGCTCATATTAGTGAATCGCGAGTCACTTATGTAGGTGTAGCCGTAATAGGCGGTGGCGATCGCAAACAAGGCGATGCTTATAGGAAGGAACAGAAATACGGATGTTGCTTCGAGATTCTGTGTTTCGTTGTTTTGCATCTATCGGCACGTAAGCTACCGCATAACCGTTTCGGAAAAACGCCATGGTGCTCGTCGTAGGATATGAGAATCGGTTCGGCAATAAATACAAGAAATTCTTGAATGCCTTCGCCCGAACGGCGCGAAATCCGGAGGTAAGATCCTCGATATGATAGCCGGTCATCAGGCTCGCGAGTCGATTGAAGCCGGTATTGGCTAGTAAGCGACTGAAGGATGCCTGGGTCTTCGTGGAGCGGGATCCAACAACCATGTCGTAGCCGGCGTCGATCTTCGCCAACAACCTGGCTATATCCGTGGCCGAGTGTTGACCATCGGCATCCATAAACACCAGCACCTCGCCGGAGGCCATGCGGGCGCCGCTCTTGATCGCCGCGCCGTTTCCGATGTTGTAAGGATGGTTAATCAGCGTCACACCCTCGATAGAAGGAATCTCGGGAGAGGAACCATCATCGACGACGATGACTTGCGCTTCCGGATACAAATCTTGAATTTTTTTACACAGCGGACCGATAGTGGCTTGTTCATTGAAGCACGGCAGAATTATACTCAGAGAATACCGGGCGCTTTTGTTTGTCATCGTGCTGCGGCTCCCTCACGTTGAGATAGTTGGCGGTCCAAGACCCTTTCCCAGCTTGCCAAAGCCTCCGAGTCAATGCTGATTTTTGCGACGGAATATTGATTCGCGTTTTTGGCCCGTGACAACGCGTTCTTGGATTCCTCCCAGTTACCAGCCGCCGCCCAAAAACGCGACTCGAGCAGTGCATAACTCATCTGTGAGTTATGACTAAATGCATTTCTCAACGCTTCGGCCGCGCGGTGGTAGTCGTTTAAGTGCTTGTGTATTTTCGACTCTACTACATAGAGATTTGCGGTGCGTGTTCCTTGATTTTGATAGGCTGGATTTGCTTGCAGGCTCTTTACCAAGAAGAGCGTGTCCTTCGGTGTTATCGTAACGCAACGAGTTTCCATTTGTTTTCTAAGCATGAAATCCAGAGTCTGCGTGGCTGCCGTGTCGTAATCCGAATTTGATATTCGCGAGCCCAATAATTCGACTTCGGGTTTAGTTAAGTTCTGCCCATTCAGGCAACCTACCACTGCGAGTTGTAACTGAGGGCTGGCGTGGTCGGGTCTGATTGCCGCGGTATTGTTTAAGAATTTCTCGGTTTGTTTAAAGTTACCATATAACATCCACACACTAGCGGCATTTTGTTGAGCGCGGTAGGACCCGGGATGCTCCAGCGCCCAGACTGTTGCCAATTCCAGCGGGGTACCCCACAAGTTGGCGGCTCGGGACGTGGTAACCGTAACGAGTATGCCGAAGATGAACAAGGTCGCTTTTAGAAATTTCGATAGATCGCTGCGATTGGTGAACACAAGATAAGCGGCTGCAAGCAGTATTCCGTACATCGCCAAATAGTTGCGGTGTTCGAAATAGATTTCTAACGGAAAAATTGTTGATTCTAGAAGGTGGCTGACTAAGAACCAGACGATTGCGAAGCTCACCATCGGGACACGGTATCGCACCATGAACGCGATCAATCCCAGGACGATTAGGCTGACTATAGACAAGATGGTGGACGGTGGATCCACCAAAGATCGTGAGATGACGTAATCATCGTGGAAAACACCAGTACCTTGGCGCACGGGAACAACAATATTTCCGAGGTAATCAAACAGGACACGGCTCTCGGTCATCAATCTCTCCACCAGCGTGAAGGACCGCGATTCAAATCCTGATTGAATAGACGGTATTTGCCAACTCAGCCAGCATACGAAGACTGTAATGGGCAGGTAGAGAAATACCGACGCCCACAAGGTCCATTTGGGCGGTAATTTGACGTTCGCGTTGCGTAGAATCAGAAATTCAATAGCCAGCGCGAAAAGAAGAATCAGTATTCCGTTCTCCTTGCTCAAGGTTGCCAGAGCGCCTGCTATCACGATCCCGCCCGTCATCAACAGGTAACCGGTCTTCACGTTTCTAGAGGCGATTACCCTTCCATAGCTGTAGGCAAGCAACCCCAGTATGATGAATAGCATGGAAAGCTGCGCCATTCTCTGTACGACATAAAGAGTTGTCGAGACATTAAAGGGATGCAACAACCAGATTCCCGCGGTCGCGACAGCAATGGTTTGGTTTACATGCTCTTGGTGCTTATTCATCACCCGGCACAACACTAAACTGAGCCATGCGATACTCAGTCCAGTGAGCAGGTGCAGCAGCACGTTGGTCCGTTTAAACCGATACGGTCTGGATGGCCAAGTGTTGTCGTCGAGAAAGAACGACGCAAGCGATACCGGTCGCCCCAACGTGCCAGCCGTACCGCTGAGCACGTACCGGTACGCGTCTCCGAGGTTATGTACGGTCTGCATACCCTGCAGTGCTGGCGCATCATCCAAAAGGAAAGAACCCCGCAACCCGGGGTTGTATACCCACCACGTCAGAACAAGTAGGATGATTAGCGCCCCGGACGGGGCGAATACCAGGATCTTGTCTTTGGAAAGAATCTTCAAGACGGCACGGTGCTAAATGTAAAAGACCCCGGCCGAAACCGGGGTCGGTGTCACCCGTGTTGACAAAGTGGTTACTATTACTGGCGGCACTCCGGCGGTACATACCGTTCTGCGATCGAAACCGCGTCGCAGGTGAAATTGACCGATCCGGCGTTCGTGTTCGGAGTCAGGGTCAGCGTATCGTTGCCAATCTTTGATTCCGCGGTGTTGTACGTGATGGTGATGACGCCGCTGGTCCCAACTTGAACGGACAAGGTGTAATCACCGGTTATATCGGTGCCGGTGGCAATTCCCGCTTGCGTGTTGTTTGTCGGTAAGTCGCTTGTAGAAACGTAGTATTCGGCGACACCGGTTTTAGCGGGGGCCGCCAAGGCCAAGCCTTCCGATACCTTCGCGCGGATGGTGTAGTCCTGGTAAGCCGGGATCGCGATCGCGGCCAGGATGCCGATGATCGCTACCACGATCATCAGTTCGATCAAAGTAAAACCACGTTGTTTCATCGTTACATCTCCTAAAATGCTTGGTGTTACACACCGGTTATCTGAAATCAAAAGTCACCTCAAATTAAAAGGAACAGCGGCCGGGTCCTTGGCCGCGGGTTCCGTTCCACCCCAGACATCCCCACTGAGCCAGCGATGATCTTTTTGCTGCGACTGCCTGTAGCGCTGCAGGAACCGTGCCAACTGGGTGATAACGTGCGGCAGATTTTGAATTTCGCCTTATAATCAATTGGTTATTTCATTGCACGCGTCGCGGGGCAGCGAGCCGATAAACGGTATATTTTGAGGGTTCGACGGTTTTCGTCACTCCGGCTGACAATTTTTGTTAGTTCCGGGCTCGTCTAGTCGATCCCGAACTTGTCCAGCTTGTAGCGCAATGACCGGAATGACATCCCGAGCAGCTTCGCGGCGGCGGTCTTGTTCTGACCGGTGTGGTTCAATGCGTCGATCAAAGCCTGTTTTTCGATACGCGCCAGGTACCCTTCCAGGGGCTCGTTACCCGGTACGTAACCGCTGAGTGCGCCGCCCCGGTCCGCTGGGCCGAGACCCAGGTCTTCGGCGGCGATCGTGTGCCCGTCGCACAGCGCGACCGCACGCTGCAAGATGTTTTCCAACTCGCGCACGTTGCCGGGAAAGGGATACGCATTCAGTGCCGCGTAGGCATCCTCATTCAACACGTATCGTGGGCCGCCTTCATCTAGACGCCTTAAGAAGTGCTCGACGAGCAGCGGAATATCGCCGACGCGTTCGCGTAGATTAGGGACCCGTAATTCGATGACGTTGATGCGGTAATACAAGTCCTCACGAAATTTGCCTTTCGCAACCAGGCCGCTGAGATCGCTTTGCGTTGCGCTCAAAAACCGCACATTAATCGGTATCTCGGATTGAGCGCCGACCGGCCGCACCGCTTTTTCCTGAATCGCGCGCAGCAGCTTGACCTGCATGTGCATCGGCAGCTCGGCGATCTCATCCATGAACAGCGTGCCCCCGTCCGCGGCCTGGAACAGCCCGGGTTTGTTGGCGGTGGCGCCAGTGAAGCTGCCCTTTTTGTGTCCGAAGAATTCGCTCTCCATGAGTTCAGAAGGGATGGCGCCGCAATTCACGGGCACGAACGGGGCCTCCGAACGGGCGCTTTGATCGTGGATCAGGCGGGCGACCAGTTCCTTGCCCGTGCCCGAATCGCCGCTGATGTATATCGGAGCCTGGCTGCGCGCCAATTTGCCGATTGTGCCGCGAATTTCCTGCATCGCCGGAGAATCTCCAATCAGCATTTGGCGGTGGCGCCGTTGCTTGTCGTACGCGGGGGCCGACGCCTTGAGGGCGGCGGCAACGAGATTTCGCAAATCGTCCAACTGCACCGGTTTGGAAACAAAATCGAACGCGCCGGCTTTGAGCGCCTCCACCGCCGATTCCACGTTCCCGTAGGCGGTGATCACCGCAATGGGTAGATGCGGATGCTTTTCCTGCGCGAAGCGCACGAGGTCTATACCGCTGCCGTCCGGCAGGCGCATATCGGTCAGACACAAATCGAAGCCGCCGTCCAGCAGCAGGCTCTTGGCTTCCTTGACGGTGCCCGCCTCCTTGGTCGCCAAGTTCATGCGCGCAAGCGTCATAGACAGCAACTCCCGGATATCGGGTTCGTCATCTATTACCAGTACCTGTTGCACGGTCATTTGGGCTGGTCACACATTTCGTCGGGCGCGAACTGAATGCGGAAGCGGCTGCCTGGTTGCTCCATGGGAATATAGTCTAGTCGCCCGTAGTTGTTTTCGCACAGCGCGCGGGACAAATAAAGGCCCAGGCCGGTGCCGCGCCGCTCGGCGGCGGTGAAGAACGGTTCAAAGATATTCTCCCTAACCTCGGGCGGAACCCCTGAGCCGTGATCGACGACATCCAGATACGGCACGCTGAGGTCCTCATCCCAGCCGCCCTCCAGAATCACGATCGGTTCCCCCGCCGAAGGCGGGGTGTGGCGGATCGCGTTCTCGCACAGATTGACCAGCACTTGGTGTAGTTGATCGGGGTCCATGCACACCGTAATGTCGGTGTCGTGCAGGGCGATCGACTGCGGGGAAAGTCTCTGCGTCTGTACGAAGCTGGCCCGAAACTCCTGCAGCCAATTATCGAGATGCAGCGGCACCGGGTTTGACGATTTCGGCCGCCCGAGCTGTAAAATGGCCTTGATAATCTGGTCAAGCCGTTCGGTGTTGTCGTTGATTATTCGCGTAAGCTGACGGTCTTGTTCATTGAGCTGTGGCGACTCATTGATCAACTGGCTCGCATGGCTGATCGCCCCCAGCGGGTTGCGGATCTCATGGGCGATGGCCGCGGTTAAACGACCCAGCGCGGCAAGTTTCAGCTGTTGCGCCTGGCGTTCGGTTTGCGACATGTCCTCGAGGAAAATGGCGGTGATTCCTCCCTCCCTGTCGGTCACGCGGACGCAACGCAGCAACACACTGGGTCCGTGTTCGCGCAGCCGCAATGGTTGCTGCTCCATGTGCGGGGTCCGCTTCCAGCTCTCGAACGCCGCCGCCAATTGGGGGCTGATGGCCTCCAGGGTAAACGGCTGGGTCATGGATTGAATGTCGATTCCCAGTAAATCCTTAATCGCCAGATTGAACAGGCGCACGTGTCCGTTCTTGTCAGTGACCAATATTCCGGTCTGCAGGCGGGCGACGATTAGCTCGTTGAGTTTGGCCAGATCGACCACCTCCGCGGCGCGGCGGTCGGCGAGAGACTGGGCGCGGCGGATACGGTCGGAAACGAACGACAACAGTATACCGGTGCTGAACAAGCCAATACCGAGAAATCCAAGTTGGGTAAAGCTTCCGGTGGCGTGTATGCCGAAGGTGAGACTGATGCTATGGTCCGCGAGGCTGACCAGCGTTGCCATCGCGGCGAAGAATATGGCCATACGCCCGGTCAACACCACACCACTGGCGGCTACCGGGACGATCAGTAGCAGACTCAAGCCACTGCTGATTCCGCCGCTGGTGTGCGCGAGCACAGTGACGAGCACGATGTCCAGCGAGAATTGAATATAGGCCTGAATGCTGAACGCCGGCTTTCCTTGCGTGATGGTGTAGGTATTCACCACGCTCACAACCAACATGGCGATACTTGCGGATAAGAACAGACTGGGTGACAGTTCCCCGAGATTCACGCTTTCCGTGCGCCCGACCGCCAACGCGGAAAAACCCGTCGCCAGGACCAAGCGATAAAGATTGAAATAATAAAGGGCTTGCCACAACTCCTTGCTTTCACTTTGCAAGGCGGACGGGGTGTTTTTTCGAGTTAGCGCCATGTACGACGATTACGCCCTGGCCATTGCCCAGATCTGAATATGCTCCGCTCCCGCGCGCTGCAAACAGTGCGCCAATTGGCTAACAGTATGGCCGCTGGTCATCACATCGTCCACAATCGCCACGCGCCGGTACGCCATTGGGCCGCGAACTGAGAACGCATTGTGCACATTGCGCTGCCTCTGTTTGACGGCTAAACCGGCCTGAGGAGGCGTGTCCCGCGAGCGCGTCGCCAAACGCCGGTCGATGCCGATGCCCAGTGATCTGGCAATGGGACGCGCCAGTTCAAGCGATTGGTTGAATCCACGGTGGCGCAGTCGCGCCCGGTGCAAAGGGACGGGAATGATGATGTCGGGCAGGACGGTAACCCGTGAACCGACCTCGCGGCGGAATAATTCTCCCAGTAACCCGGCATGCCGCATCCGGCGGCTGTATTTGAATTCGCGAATGATCTGATCCAACGGTGGACGATAAGCCAGCGGGGCTATGGTCAGTTCGAACGCCGGCGGGTCCAGTTGACAATGGCCGCACAGTCCGGGACCCGGGTGCTGCACGGCGCATTGCGGGCATTGCGACGACGGCCGCGGCAACTCGCCAAGGCAGTCGGGGCATAAAGCCAAACAGCCTCCGGTGGCTACGGCGCATACCGCGCATTGGGGTGCGTACAGCGCATCGAGCGCAATTTTTACACAATAGTCAATCCATGGCATCCTTGTAAGTTGACGCATAATCCCTGGCCCAGTCACTCATCCCATGACCGAAATTGATACCGTCTCCGTCCAGTCCCCCGACGCAACACAGGTTAACACGCCGTGGAGCGAGGATCAGGTGTTGGCGCTGCTCGAGTCGCCGTTTAACAACCTTATTTTTAAGGCACATTCCACCCACAGGCAACATTTCGATGCTAATGAGGTGCAACTCAGCACCCTGCTGAGCATCAAGACCGGCGCCTGCCCCGAGGATTGTGGGTATTGCCCGCAAAGCGCCCATCACAAGACCGGGGTAAAAGCCGAGCGACTCATGGCCGTGGGCGATATCGTGGCTGCCGCCGAGAAGGCCAAGCGGGAAGGCGCAACCCGTTTTTGCATGGGCGCGGCGTGGCGCAATCCCAAAGACGACGATTTGGCCGCGGTGGTTGAGGCCGTCGAAAGCGTTAAGACCCTGGGGCTTGAGACTTGTGCGACCCTGGGGATGCTGACGCTGGATCAGGCGCGGCGGTTGAAGCAGGCGGGCCTCGATTACTATAACCACAATCTTGATACTTCCCCCGAATTTTATGGTGCGATCGTCTCGACTCGCAGTTACGACGATCGGTTGCAAACACTCGATGCCGTAAGAGAATCCGGAATCCGTGTCTGTTGCGGGGGTATCATCGGTATGGGCGAGTCACGAACCGACCGCGCCGCGTTGATCGCCAGTTTGGCGAATTTGCCGGTTTATCCGGAGAGCGTACCCATCAACATGTTGGTTCAAGTTCCCGGCACGCCGCTCCACGGTGTGGAGAAACCCGACGTGTTCGAGTTCGTGCGCACCGTCGCCGTCGCACGCATCACCATGCCCACCGCTTACGTGCGCTTGTCCGCCGGCCGCGAGGAAATGAGTGATGAGTTGCAGGCCTGGTGTTTTTTCGCCGGCGCCAACTCAATATTCTACGGGGAGAAGCTGCTTACCACCGGCAATGCGACCATCGCGCACGACCAATCCCTGTTCGAACGCCTGGGTTTGCGACCGCAAGCATCGTGACCGCTGCGTATGTGATCCCGCGCGGCCGGGCCGGGCTGTCCCGTATATCGCGCCAGTCACCCGGCGGCGTATTACGCGGTGAGCGCAGATGACTTGGGACGCGGAATTGGCGGGCCGGATTGCGCAGCGCCATACCGATAATCTGTTCCGCCGGCGCCTCACACTGACTGGCGCTCAGGGCCCGCGAATCGATACCGACGACGGCCAATACTTGAGTTTTTGCAGCAACGACTATCTCGGCTTGGCCGCAGATCCGCGCCTCGTTCAAGCCCTCAAGGACGGGGCCGATCGGTATGGCGTCGGCTCTGGGGCCTCGCATTTGGTCACCGGGCATCAGCAGATTCACGATCGTCTGGAAGAGGCGCTGGCCGAATTTGTGGGCGCCCCGCGAGCGCTGCTGTTCTCCACGGGTTATATGGCCAATCTGGGTATTGCCAACGCACTGTTGCACCGCGGTGACCTGTTGATCGAAGATCGGCTAAACCACGCCTCGTTGATTGACGCCGGCCTTCTGTGCCGCGCCGAGTTACGTCGCTATCCCCACGCCGATGTTGACGCGGCGCGGCGTTTGTTCGCAGCTTCCGAGGCGCAGCATAAAATGCTGCTCACCGACGCGGTATTCAGTATGGACGGTGATCTTGCGCCGTTACCGGAACTGGCAAGCTTGGCAGCTGCTCACGACGCCCGCTTGGTGCTGGATGACGCCCACGGTCTGGGGGTTCTCGGCGACCAGGGTCGCGGTTCCCTGGAGCATCACGCCCTGCAGGTATCCCCGGAGCTGATTCTAATGGGTACCCTGGGCAAGGCGCTTGGCACGTTCGGTGCGTTTGTTGCGGGGGAGGGAGCGCTGATCGATACCCTGATACAGGAGGCCAGGACATATATCTACACGACCGCGCCGCCACCGGCAGTGGCGGCGGCGACTCTCGAGGCATTGCGCATCGTCCGCGAAGAGCCGTGGCGGCGTGAACGATTGAGGTCCCTGGTGCAGCGCTTTCGTTGTGGTGCGCGAGAGCTGGATCTGCCGCTGGCCGATTCGCATACTCCTATCCAACCCATCATCATCGGAGAACCCGGTCAGGCGCTGGCGGTGAGCCGCAGACTGTTGAACAACGGTGTGCTGGTTACCGCAATCCGGCCTCCCACGGTGCCAAAGCATACTTCACGATTGCGCATAACATTTTCCGCGACTCACGATGAGCACGATGTCGACTTGCTGCTCGAGGCGTTGAATGGCGCCATGCACGGCGTTCACTAGAGGATGACCTGCACGGCGAAACAACTTCTGGTGTTGGTGCACGGATGGGGCGTCAACCGTTGCGTTTGGCGGCCCGTCGCCGACGCCCTGGCAAAAAGCTTTCAGCTGGCCACGGTGGATCTGCCCGGATATGGCGATCCCTCCGCCCACCGTGGGATTGATTCTTTACCGGCCATGGCGGCTGCGGTTGCCGACTCCATCGCCGGTCCTGCGGTATGGATGGGGTGGTCGCTGGGGGGCATGGTGGCCATGCAGGTGGCGGTGTCGCGGCCGTCCCAGGTTACGCGGTTGCTGCTGGTGGGAAGCACGGCAAAGTTTGTTGCCGACCGCCACTGGCGCCACGGTGTCTCCGCCGCCGATATGGACCGTTTCTGTCGCGAATTATCGATCGATTACGATGCGGCGTTGGTTCGCTTCCTGCTGTTGCAGTCGGCCGAGCCCGGACGCGGAAGACAGTTGGCGCGTGAACTTGGCGCCGCGATCGCCGCTTGCGGCGCACCGGGCGAAAGGGCGTTGAAACGCAGTCTGGAAATTCTGAAGTCCAGCGATCTTCGGCCGCAACTTTCGCGGGTGTCGGCTCCCACCGAACTCATACACGGCAGCTTCGACAGGTTGGTGCCGACTGCCGCCGCCCAATATCTGGCCGACCATATCCCGAATACAAGGCTTTCGTGGTTGCCCAGCGGGCATGCGCCTTTTGTGACGCATCCACGGGAATTTGTCCGCCTGGTAGCGCGTGATGGTGCGTGACCCGCTGCGATTCGCGCTTGATAAACGGCGCGTGCGGCGTTCTTTTGATCGTGCGGCGCAAACTTACGATAAAACCGCGGTGTTACAGAAACAGATCGCCGATGAGATGATCAGCCGTCTCGATTTCATGAAGATCCAACCCGCCACGGTCGTCGATGTCGGCTGCGGGACCGGATATGCGCTTCGCCGCCTGCAAAAGCGCTATCCGCAGGCGACGGTGATGGGACTCGATGTTGCGCCATTGATGTTACACAGGGCGCGCCGCCGCGCGCGCTGGTTTCGATCGCAACCGTTGATTGCCGGGGATGCAGAGCACATTCCCTTGAGAGACCGGTCCGTCGACATGATCTTTTGCAACGTGACCTTGCAATGGTGCGACCTGGATTCCGCGTTGGCGGAGTTTTCTCGGGTTTTGATTCCCGACGGTTTGTTGATGTTTTCTACGTTCGGCCCCGATACCTTGAAAGAGGTGCGTTTAGCATGGCGCCAGGTGGATGACGGGATTCACGTTCACACGTTCGTCGACATGCACGATATCGGAGACGCGATGACCCGTCATCAATTTCAGAACCCGGTCGTGGACGCGGATCAGGCGGAATTAACCTATGGCGGTGTTGATGACTTGTTGCGCGACCTTAAGTTGATTGGGTCAAGCAACGCCGCTGCGCAGCGCTTCAAAGGCCTGGTCGGAAAGACCCGCTTTAACCGGTTTCGGCGAGCGATGGAGGCGAACCGAGGCCCGCAGGATCGACTGCATTGTTCCTATGAGATCATCTATGGTCATGCGTGGGCGCCGGCTCACCGCTCGTTTCGCGACCGGAATGGCGGCGTATCCATACCGGTGACTGAAATCAGCAAGAATTGATTATGGCCAGCGGCGTGTTCGTGACCGGCACCGATACCGAAATCGGGAAGACGGTGTACTCCCAAGGGCTGGTGTGGCGTTGCAGGCAAAACGGACGCCGGGTTGCGGTGATGAAACCGGTGGCCAGCGGCTGCCGCGCCGCCGCGGCCGGTCTGCGGAACCCGGATGCCGAAGGCCTGATCGCGGTGAGCAATGTCGACGCAGCCTACGATACAGTCAATCCATACGCATTCGCGCCGGCGGTGGCGCCGCATCTCGCCGCCGCCCGGGCCGGCGTCCATATCGACGCCGCGCGCATCCGCGCCTGCTTCGCTGAATTGGCTGCCGCCGCCGATGTGGTCGTCGTTGAGGGCGTCGGAGGCTGGCGGGTGCCGTTGGGGCCGGATTTAACCCTGGACGAGCTTGCCGTATCCCTGGGTCTGCCGGTGGTGCTGGTAGTGGGCATCCGTCTGGGATGTTTGAACCACGCGCTGTTGACCGCCCGGGCGGTCCGTGACGCGGGCGCTGTGCTCGCGGGATGGGTCGCCAATCACTGCGAAGCGAACACCGAGCTGGCGCGGGAGAACGTCGATACGCTGAAAGATCGGCTCGATGCTCCGTTGTGGGGCGACATCCCTTACTTGGCGGCGAATCCGGATCCGGTGACCGTGAGCCGGTATCTGACCGATACGCCCGCTTGATCATCGTCAAGCTCCTCCGGTCGCGCTAGGGAACCGAGCGGCAATCCGGAGGTCCCACACGCGAAGCACCCGGAAGCGGAAAAAACCCAAAGTTGACAGTGTTGAAGGGTTATTTTGCGTATGCTACTGTCCGCGCCGGTCTCGTAAGCGGCGTGGATTGGAGGAGGTCAGCATTCCCGTCACGACAAACGGCGACGAGTTTAGAACTGTCATCCGCCGGCACAGCTCCATGAGCCCGCGGTCGATGGCGTTGGTCGTGATATGCCTGGTGGTGGTTTCGGCGACGATCAGCCTGAGCTTTTTTACTTTGGGTTATTGGATGATCCTGCCGTTTGCCGGGCTGGAGATCCTGGCGGTGACGGCAGCCATGGCGATCTCGGTGCGTGCTACAAAGGATTACGAGTTGATCGTCGTCAATGACCAGACGGTCACGGTCACCAAAAGACGCGGCAAGCGCATGGTTACCCATGACTTCCAACGCTATTGGACCCGGATAAGGCGGGAGCGAGGAGTAAACAGACTCCACCCGACCCACCTGCTGATCGGTTCTCACGGACGGTTCGTCGCCATCGGGTCGGCGTTAACGGAAGAATTAAAAGACAAACTCGCACGACAGATAAGAAAAGCGATTCGTAACCATTACCCACAAGTGCACAACAAAGTTTCGGAGTAACCAGCCCATGTTATGTTCGCGAATCAGAACGACCGCCATCGCTGGCTTGAGTGCTGCAGCTTTCGGACTGATGGCCGATGTCGCCGTGGCGGCTTGGGAGGTCAATCTGCAGCCGCCGGTGTCCCCCATTGGACGCGATATTCTCGAACTGCACAATTTGATCATGCTGATCTGCCTGATCATATTTTTAGTGGTATTTTCCGTCATGTTTTATTCGCTCTACGCCCATCGCAAGAGCAAAGGGCACGAGGCGTCGCAGTTTTCTCACAGCACCAAGGCCGAAGTGGTGTGGACAATTATTCCATTTTTGATTCTGGTGGGAATGGCGATTCCGTCGACGGCGACATTGATCAAGATGGAAGATACGTCAAAGGCTGATCTCACCGTGAAGATCACCGGCTACCAGTGGAAATGGCAGTATGAATACCCGGAACATGGGGTCAGTTTTTACAGCAATCTTTCCACGCCGAGAGCGCAAATCGAAGGCATCGAGCCAAAGGGTGAAAACTATCTTCTCGAGGTGGACAATCCCCTCGTCATACCGACCAATAAAAAGGTGCGGTTTCTGTTGACCGCGAACGACGTGATTCACGCCTGGTGGATTCCGCAGTTCGGTACGAAGAAAGATGCGATTCCCGGCTACATCAACGAGATGTGGACCTTGGTGGAAAAGCCCGGCACCTACCGCGGCCAGTGCGCGGAACTGTGCGGCAAGGACCACGGGTTCATGCCGATCGTGGTGGAGGCGAAAGCTCCCGAGGAGTTCGAGGCCTGGCTCGAGACGGAAAAGCAGCGTCAGGCTAAGCAGACTGCGGACCTTAACCGGGATTGGTCCAAGGACGAACTGTTGGCCCATGGCGAGAAGGTCTATGTCAACTGTGTGGCATGCCATGGCGCTGCCGGCAAGGGGCTGCCAGAAGCGTTTCCCGCCATTGCGGGCAGTCCGGTCGCAACCGGCCCGATCGCTGAGCATGTAAGCCTAGTAATGAACGGTAAGTCCGGCACTGCGATGCAGGCGTTCAAGAACCAGTTGTCGGACCTCGATATAGCGGCAGTGGTCACCTACCAGCGCAATGCGCTGGGCAACAGTACCGGTGACGTCGTACAGCCCAGCCAGGTCAATAGCATTCGCTGAATAAAGAAGAGTGCGCGCATTTAGGAGACAATAACTATGGCAACAGCAGAAGCCGCTCATCACGACGAACATCACGGTCATCCCACCGGCATACTGCGTTGGATTACCACCACCAACCATAAGGACATCGGTACGCTCTACCTGTGTTTTTCCCTGACGATGTTCCTCGTCGGCGGGTTGATGGCGCTGGTGATTCGTGCCGAATTGTTTCAGCCGGGTCTCCAGGTGGTGGATCCGCATTTCTTCAACCAAATGACCACGATGCATGCGCTGGTCATGATATTCGGTGCCGTGATGCCGGGTTTCGTCGGTTTTGCCAACTGGATGATTCCGATGATGATAGGGGCTCCGGACATGGCGTTGCCGCGTCTCAACAACTGGAGTTTCTGGATTCTGCCTTTCGCGTTCACCATGTTGCTGGCGAGCCTGTTCACCGCGGGCGGTGGTCCGGCGTCGGGGTGGACCTTGTATGCGCCGTTGTCCATCCAGGGCGGCATGAGTGTCGACATGACGATTTTCGCGATCCACATGATGGGCGTTTCTTCGATACTCGGCGCCATCAATGTAATCGTCACGATTTTCAATATGCGCGCACCCGGCATGGCGTTGATGAAGCTGCCATTGTTCGTGTGGACGTGGTTGATTACCGCGTTCCTGCTCATCGCGGTGATGCCGGTGCTCGCGGGCGCGGTTACCATGCTGCTCACCGACCGCCATTTCGACACCGCGTTTTTCAATCCCGCCGGTGGCGGTGACCCGGTGATGTTTCAACACATCTTCTGGTTCTTCGGACATCCGGAGGTGTACATCCTGATTCTTCCGGCATTTGGCATCATTTCCGAAATTATTCCCACGTTTTCACGCAAGCCGCTATTCGGCTATACGACGATGGTGCTGGCAACCGCTGGTATCGCGTTCTTGTCGTTCATCGTGTGGGCGCACCATATGTTCACCGTGGGCATGCCGCTGGCGGGTGAACTGTTTTTCATGTATTCCACGATGTTGATCGCAGTACCGACGGGGGTAAAGGTCTTCAACTGGGTGTCCACCATGTGGCGCGGGTCGCTTACGTTTGAAACACCGATGTTGTTCGCACTCGCAGTCGTGTTTCTGTTCACTATCGGCGGTTTTTCCGGTCTGATGCTGGCAATTACACCGGCCGACTTCCAGTACCATGACACGTACTTTGTCGTCGCCCACTTTCACTATGTCCTGTTTTCCGGCTCGGTAATGGCGATGATGGGCGGGGCCTATTACTGGTTGCCCAAGTGGACTGGTCACATGTACGACGAGAGGCTCGGCAAGATACATTTTTGGACCAATACCATCTTCTTTAATATTACATTCTTCCCGCAGCATTTTCTGGGTCTGGCGGGAATGCCGCGACGCATTCCCGATTACGCGCTGCAATTCACCGAATTCAATGTGATCTCCAGTATGGGCGCGTTCGGTCTTGGCTTATCGCAATTGATATTCGTCTACGTGGTCATCAAGTGCGTGCGCGGTGGTAAAAAAGCGAGCGACAAGGTGTGGGACCAACCCCGCGGCCTGGAATGGACCGTGCCGTCACCGGCTCCCCATCACACGTTCGATACACCACCGAAGATCGCGTAGCGGAGTTGTGGCATGGCCGAATCGCGAACTGAGTGTGACATCGCCCAACGGCGGGCCAGGTCAAACCGGCGCCTTGCATGGTTGCTCGGCGCGGTGGCCCTGGGATTTTTCGTTGTCATGTTGCTGATGGACTGGTCATGAGCGCGGCGACCGAACACTCTTCAGCCAACCGGCGCTTAGTTGTGCGGCTGGTTGTGGCGGTATTTGCGATGTTCGGCTTTGGATTTGCGTTGGTGCCTTTGTATGATGTGTTCTGCGATATCACCGGGCTGAACGGCAAAACGGGCGTCGCCGACAGCAGCACTATTGAAGCTACATCGGTGGATAAGGATCGGTGGATTACCGTGGAATTTACCGGCAACGTGGCTACTGGTTTACCGTGGGAGATCCGACCCAAAGTGGCGAAGATGGAGGTGCAACCCGGGGCGCTTGCTCGGACCACTTATATCGCGCACAACACCAGTAACCGGACCGTCGTCGGCCGGGCGATCCCCAGCGTAACACCGGGAGAGGCGGCGGCGCACTTCAAGAAGACGGAATGTTTTTGTTTTAGCGAGCAGTACCTGGAACCGGGTGAGACCAGGGAGATGACGGTACAGTTCGTAGTGGAGCCCGATATAGCGCCCAACCTGACTACGATCACGCTGTCCTATGCGTTCTTCAATACTGAAAAATTTGTCACGCAAAAGTCCGTTGACGCCAAAAATGACGGCGCAAAGCCCGGCGAAGCACGTCCGGACAAAAAAAGTTAACACCGACATAGATGAGTTAAGGGGATATAGACGATGAGTAGCGCACCAGGCAGCTATTACGTTCCGAATCCGAGCGCGTGGCCGATTATCGGATCGATCGGTCTTTTCACTTTGTTGCTGGGTTTCATGTTGTTTCTCAACGAGGGTGCGGCCGGGACGTGGCTGATGATTGTCGGTGCTGGCATCGTCGCGCTGATGATGTTCGGTTGGTTCGGCACGGTCATCAGCGAAAGCGAAGGCGGCTTGTATAACGATCATGTCGACATGTCATTTCGCATGAGTATGTTGTGGTTCATCTTTTCCGAAGTGATGTTCTTTGCAGCCTTTTTCGGCGCCCTGTTCTACACCCGCACCCTGGCGGTGCCGTGGTTGGCGGACACCGATTTGCTTTGGCCCAACTACGAGGGCGGATGGCCCACCGCGGGACCCAAGGGGCCGCTGCCCATCGATGCGGATACCGCGGTATCCGACCCGGCGGCGCAGTTCTCCACCATTGGTCCTTGGGGTATACCGGTGCTCAACACATTTTTACTGTTGGCGTCCAGCGTCACGGTGACCATCGCGCACCACGCGCTGAAGCACAACGCGCGCGGCAATCTCATTTTGTGGCTGGGGGTGACGTTGGTACTTGGTTTTGTGTTCTTGTACTTCCAGGCGGTTGAGTATAGCCACGCGTACGGCGAACTGGGATTGACGCTTGGCACGGGTGTCTACGGCGCCACTTTTTTCATGTTGACAGGCTTTCACGGGTTGCATGTGACTATTGGCGCCATCATGCTCACTGTGGTGTGGTTACGCTGCTTGCGGGGGCATTTTAAACCGGAGAACCACTTTGCGTTCGAAGCCAGCGCCTGGTATTGGCATTTCGTAGACACGGTTTGGGTAGGACTGTTCGTGTTTGTGTACGTGTTCTGAGTACGCCACGCCGCCACCGATTTTTGAACTCCGCCGTTGGCGCGGCGCAAAGCGGCAGTACAAAGAAAGACGGTCTACACGTTTGGTGTGTAATTGAACTACTTGGACGTCGTGGATTGTGCCCAGGGAGGACGTACTGAGTTGGAAGGCGTAATCACGCCGGTGTACAGCCCGATACACAATAGAATGAATAGCAAAACCCAAATAGATATTCGTGCGGTTAAAGCTTTGAGTGTGCGCGCTCCCTGGCCGCGGTCCTTGACCAGATAGAATAAGCCTGAGAACAGGCTGAACAGCATGAGCGCGATAAAAACCAGGATTAGGATTTTGATCCACACAGGTATTGCCTCGAAGGAAAATGCGGGATGATTCTAACAGAATGTGGCGGTTGCACGGGCGAGATCAGCACCGGTGGTGAGATATCAGTTCAAGGTAAAAGGCTGGCCAACGGCGGCGGTGCTGTTGCTGCTTCCGGTTTTGATTAGTCTGGGAGTCTGGCAGTTGAACCGCGCACAAGAGAAACTCGCTATACAAAGCGCATTTCAGGAGCGCGGCGCGTTGGAGCCGTTGGATTTGGGTGCGACGTTGCCGGCTCCGGGCCAACACGATTTCCGGCGTGCCGAGGGATACGGCTTGTTCGAACCCGAGTTTCAGATATTGATCGACAATCGCGTGCACCGGGGTCAAGCCGGTTATCATGTGCTTACCCCGTTCCGCGTTGATGGGTCGAATATTCGAATTCTGGTAAACCGCGGCTGGGTGTCATGGGGTGGAGACAGGCAACGGCTTCCGGAAATCAGCACGCCGACGCACCGGGTGCGTGTACAAGGCCGACTGCGACGCCCCCCGGATCGTTATTTTACCCTGGAAGATGAATCCGCATTGACCGGCTTCCACGTCGTCTGGCAAAACCTGAATTTAGACCGTTACCGACAAACCGCAGGTGTGCCTGTGCAGCCGCTGGTGCTGCATCTCGATGCCGGTGATGCCGAACCCGGCGGATTCGTTCGCGACTGGCCGGAGTATGAAGACGCCTGGATCGACCGCCACAAGGGCTATGCGTTTCAATGGTTCGCGTTGGCGGCCGCGCTGCTGATCATCTATCTCGTGGTGAGTACTAGCCGCCGCGCGACCTTGAGTAACAAGACGAGCATTAATCATGGCGGATAAAAAACACACCTCTAACCGCTGGCAGGTTTTGCTGATTGCGCTGCTTTTCGCCGCCCCGTTGGTGGCTGCGGTGTTTTGGAAACCAACCGGTTATATAAATTACGGCGCGCTCGTCGAACCGGCGCGATTGATTGAGGACGTCAAGCTCGAGACACTGGACGGAACCCCGTTCAATTTCAGCCATCTGCAACGCAAATGGACGCTGCTCTATGTCGGGGGCCAACTGTGTAATCAAGTTTGCAAGGACAATTTATACAAAATACAACAGGTGCGATTGGCGCAGAGCAAGAACGCCCATCGTGTGCAAAGCGTGTACGTAGTACCGGCGGATGGCGGAACCGTTGACGCTCGGTCGTTGGTGGACCAGCACCCCGGCATGATCGGTCTGACTGCGAGAACAGCGGCGTTCAAACAGCTTGCCGAGCAGTTTAAAACCAATAGCGATACACCTTTGAACGGCGCGCAACGGATTTACATCGTTGACCCCTTGGGTAACTTGATGATGAGTTATCCCCCCGACGCCGATCCGAATAGCATGAACAAAGACTTGAAGCGTCTTCTAAAGGTTTCGCAAATAGGTTAGTCAAATGAAGTCAACAGCAACCTCGACACGTACAATTTCGCCGTTTGCTCGCCAACTGAATCAATACTACGAGCTGACGAAACCACGCGTGGTGTCGCTGATCATGTTTACCGCCATCGTTGGAATGTTTCTGTCAATTCCCGGTATGGTGCCGCTGGACACTTTGCTGCTCGCCACCGTGGGTATCGGATTGTCAGCGGCTTCGGGGGCGGCCATTAATCACATACTGGATCAACGCGCCGACGTCATAATGGCGCGCACCCAGGGAAGGCCGTTACCCACCGGGCAAATAAATACGGCGCAGGCCCTGACTTTTGCGGTACTCCTCGCGGCCTGTTCGATCTTTATCCTGGTGCATTGGGTAAATCCCCTCACCGCGGCTTTGACATTTACTTCCTTGATCGGTTACGCAGTCATCTACACGGTCTATCTCAAGCATTGGACCCCGCAAAACATCGTGATCGGCGGAGCGGCGGGGGCGTCGCCGCCGGTGTTGGGATGGGCGGCGGTCACAGGCGAAGTTTCATCCGACGCGCTGTTGCTGTTCCTGATCATTTTCTGCTGGACACCTCCGCATTTCTGGTCTTTGGCGCTCTATCGGCGCAACGAGTATGCAAATGCGGGAATTCCCATGTTGCCCGTGACTCACGGCGTCAAATTCACTCGTTTGCACATTTTGCTGTACACATTGTTGCTGGCGGGAGTTACCGTGATGCCATTTGCCACGCACATGTCCGGTTGGATCTACTTGATCGGAGCACTGGCGTTGAATGCCCGTTTCATCTGGTATGCCTGGAAGCTGTTCGGTGAATACAGTGATGCGTTGGCGAAGCGTACGTTCGGGTTTTCCATCCAGTATCTCGCCATGCTGTTCGCGCTAATCTTGGTTGACCATTACCGGGTTTTCGCGTTCAACCTTTTCTGAACGGGCCGACATCATGTCCCAGCGACAGGCGAAATTTGCTATCGGCGAAATCGTACACCACCGCATTTTTGACTATCGGGGCGTCATCATAGACGTAGACCCGGAATTTCAGGGTACCGAGGAATGGTATGATGAAGTGGCCCGTTCCCGTCCGCCGAAAGACCAGCCCTGGTATCACGTCTTGGTTCATAACGCGCGCCACCAGACCTATGTAGCGGAGCGAAATCTGGAGGCCGACAGCGAAAACGAACCCATTAACCACCCATTTGTATCCGTCGTTTTCAGTGGGTTTCTCGACGGCGTGTATACCAGGAAGGATAAATCCAATTGATCGTGGTTGCCGATCACGGATTCCCCTAGCCCGCATATTGCACCAGTCGCCCAGCTACTATTCTTGGCAAGCGATTAGAACGATTATGGGCTGTATTTTCATGGAAATGACGTTGCGAGTTCCGCGACGGCATGCTGTGAATAGTAGCTGGACTATCCGGGCCTGCGCCAGCT
Source organism: uncultured Gammaproteobacteria bacterium (assembly GCA_947259175.1). Taxonomy (GTDB): domain Bacteria; phylum Pseudomonadota; class Gammaproteobacteria; order Arenicellales; family JAANXG01; genus CALZGZ01. The sequence continues at coordinate 34,126 of CAMYKW010000030.1, forward strand.
TCCCGGATACTGATGCAATATGCGGGCTAGGGGTAAATTCGCCAGCTGTGATAAGCTGTAGTTGGCAGCGGTCCCGCAAAGATGCCCGCCGGTCGGACCATCGAATAGGGCGCTTGCGCGGGCTTGCTGACGCACTAAAGTTGTTAATAGTAGGCTTTATCACTCGAATCACAGGGGCCGGCTTATGCGAGGCGTGTGGTTTCTTACCGTTACCGGGGCGCTGTTGTCCTTGCTGGGCACCGCCGTAGCCGGCGAACGGATAACGGTTGCTGAATTCAGGGCAGATCGCGACTTAGCGCCCCGACGTGCGCCGTTATCACCGGTATGGACAACCGACGCTTATACGGTCGAAGAAACGCAAATATCCCATAGCGCCACGGACCCTTTGTTGCTGACTAACCGCGAGCTTGGCGGAACTGTTCAGCGAGCGATCGTAACGGGCTATCCGACGTTGTCTGCCGTGTTTGACTACAGATATCAGCAGGCGCATTGGGGTGACAAACCTTACCGGTTTTCCCAATCCTTTCGCTTCGGCCCCAGCTATTCAGCGTCAACGGGTACGGTAACCAGACTTTATTATGGCGTAGCCCAAGATTACGTCGCCCGGGACATCGGGCTTTCTGGTGCGTCCGGCGATGTTGAACGTCTGAGCACCGGGCTTGCGCAGACCTGGTATCTTGGGGAGCGGGACACTGAATTGCACTTGGGCTACGAGTACGAGCAAGGTACCAGCGAGGATTCGTACGAACGCATGCAAGGCCACCGCATCAACGTAGGCGGTAGCTTTCCTCTGGCATGGGGATTCAATGCCGACGTCGCGGCCGGCTACAGCCGCTATTCCTATCCGGAACCTAACGGTTCGTTGGAACTTCAAAGTGATCGATTGAGTTTGAAGGCCGGTATCAGCCGTACGTTCACCACCCGCCTGTCCGGCAGCCTGCGATACAATTACGCCGATGAAGAGTTCGATGATGCGCCGTTTTCCAATCGGCGCCACACCTGGGGTTTGAATTTCAGGTTTCGCTATTAACCCAGCTACTATGCATGGCACGAGATGGAGAAACCCGCAACCTCAGTTCAAAGAAAACACCGCTAAGACCGTTGATACTGTTTGCCGAGAATGATAGCTGGATTAAGGCGCGGGATTAGGATTGTCCTTGTGCACCAGTTCAATCTCCCGCAACACTTCGTCATTCAGCCGTATATCACTGCTGTCGAGGTTTTCTCGGAGCTGTTCCAGGCTGGTTGCCCCGACGATGTTGCCGGCCAAGAACGGTCGGCTGTTCACGTAGGCGAGCGCCATTTGGGCGAGACTGAGTTCATGGTGCTCAGCGATCTCTAGATATTGTTCCGTCGCCGCCAGCGAGCGATCACCCAGATATCGCGTAAATTGTTTGAACAGAGTCAAGCGGGCCTGCTGCGGGCGCATGCCGTGTAGATACTTGCCGGTGAGCACGCCAAAACCCAGCGGCGAGTATGCCAGCAGGCCGACATGCTCACGACGGGTCACTTCCGCAAGACCGATTTCGTAGGTTCGGTTGAGTAGTGAGTATGGGTTTTGCACGGTGACAATGCGTGGAAGCCCGAGCGTGTCGGCGAGATGCAGATACCGCATCACGCCCCAAGGCGTCTCATTGGAGACGCCAATAGCGCGCACTTTTCCCGCGTGTACGCATTTACTGAGGGCGCTCAGTGTTTCCTCCAATGCGATTCCGTCGTCTTCATCAGTGTATTCGTAGCCTAATCTGCCAAAATAGTTCGTCTTGCGCTCCGGCCAGTGGACTTGGTACAAATCGACGTAGTCGGTTTTCAATCTTTTCAGGCTGCCATCGACGGCTTGCAGGATATTGGCCTCGTTCAAACGAGTTTGGCCGTGACGAATATGCGGCATCCAATCGCCGGCCGGGCCCACCACCTTTGTGGCGATGACTATCTTGTCGCGGGACTTCTGTTTTGAAAGCCAGTTACCAATAATTGTCTCGGTAACGCCGTAGGTGGGTTCGCGGGACGGTACTGGGTACATTTCCGCGGTGTCGATAAAATTCACACCGTGATCGAAAGCCATATCAAGCTGCTCGTGGCCTTCGGTTTCACTGTTTTGCTCGCCCCAGGTCATACTTCCGAGGCAAATCTTGCTCACTGTTATACCGGTGGTGCCCAGGTTGGTGTATTGCATTGGATTACCCGATCCCCGTGCGGTGATTCGCCGGTGATTATACAGGCACGCCGGTCGATACCGGCGCCCCAATCATGACGCGCTGCTGCGTTGTTGAATATATGGGCAACAATGGATGCCGGCTCGCATCCTCAGAATGTCTTACCGTTCCATCCCCACATCGATCGTTCGGCGTCGCAAAACTCGATGTAGGTGCGTTCGGGAAGCACGCCGATGTTGCGTTGTATCAATTCGCAAATATGACCGGACAATGTCTCCGTTTTCTCCACCGGCAGACCGAGAGATTTCAACTCCGCAAAGGCGCACGGCGCGTCACTGTCGGCAAAGGTCATTGCCATATCGGATTGTATTGTTACCATCACGTAGTTATTGGATTTTCCCAGGCTCTGCGCGATGCATTCGGAAGCGATTTTGCATAAGGCGATTTTTTCCTCGTCCGATAATACTTGATTGGTCTGCAACTTAAGATAAGGCATAGGGCACCCGATATATACTGTTCCAATGAAAGATTTTGCGCCAGCTTGCGAACGGAATAAAGATCCCATCCTGAATACCTTGCGCCAGATCCTGGTTCCGGGGTCGCTGGTTCTGGAAATCGGCAGTGGCACCGGTCAGCACGCCGCTCATTTTGCGCGCCATCTGCCCGATGTGCGCTGGCAGCCGTCGGATCTCCGGCAACGACTGGACAGCATTCGCGCGTACCGCGAGGATGCGCATGTGGTCAATCTGCTCGAGCCGATCGCTTTGGATCTGCTGCAGACCCGGTGGTCGGTCGACCATGCGGACGCCGTCGTTTGTATTAATACCATTCATATCGTGCCCTGGTGTGTCGTGGAACACCTCATCGCGGGCGTGGCCGCGCTATTGCCTGTCGGGGGTTTGTTCTACGTCTACGGCCCCTATCGTTATTCGCACCGGCCCCTGGAGACGAGCAACGAGGAATTCGACGCGTGGCTACGTACCCGGGATTACCGCAGCGGAGTGCGGGATTTCGCTGCGGTGGATGGCTTGGCGCGAAAACACGGTCTCGCGCTGGTAGAGGATCGACCGATGCCGGCCAACAACCGCTCTATTTGGTGGAAAAAGGACCAGCCGTAAAACCCATGCGGCGGGCCCGGCTACAAGGACTCGATGAATTTGAACACCTGAGACCATAGCGCTTCCCCTCCGGTAGCGAACAAATCACGATGGCCTGCGCCCCGTACGTCGTAGCGGTACAAGGTACTTTTTGCCGCCGCCTCCAATTCGTTACTCATGCTGTACGGCACTACAGTATCGTTTTCGCCGTGTACCAGAAGGATTGGGCATTTGACCCTCCGGATCCGCTCCAGGGTGTCAAACTGAAATGGCATGGCCTCTTCAATGATTATCTGGTCCGGAGGAAACACATGCCGCACCACCTCAACCATGGTCGTAGGCGCGGAATACAGAATCATTCCGGCGACGTCTTCGACTTTTTGCGCAAGATAGGTGGCGACCGCACTGCCCAACGACCAGCCGGAAATCACGATGCGTAAGTTTGGGTGGCGCTCACGCAACCATTCGTAAATCAACTCGGCGTCGGAATAAAAGGACGTTTCCTTCGGTTTTCCACGGCTTGCGCCATAACCCCGATAGTCAAATATCAGCACCGATATGCCGCGGCTGCGTAATACGTCGATAATATATTCTGATGCCCGCAGAGTTTCGTTATTCCCGTAAAAATGTATGACGCAAATATCGATGTCGGGATCACCCGGCGCAAACAGACCGGATATCCAGTCTCCATCATTGTCCCTTGCGGTCATCCATACGACATCGGTATGGTTGACTTGCGGCGGTTCCGGGTAGGTGAATTGCGCTCCGGAAAACGTGTGCTGTTCGACTTTGCTCAAATTCGAAAAATTCTTCATCGACGACTTCTTTATAGACTGGTTCCGCGGGCGCGCTGGACCGCTTCCGTGAAGCTGCTGACCTGCATTTGATGCAGCCGTCTTTCGAGTCCCAGCAAGATCTCCCCGATCACCGCCGGACCCCGAAAGATTATACTAGTATAGAGTTGTATCAAGTCCGCTCCGGCAATCAGTTTCTCCCAGGCATCGTCGGCGCTTGCAATTCCACCGACGCCGATAATGGGTACTTCCCCATTCAAGTGCCGGAACAGTCTTGCGATCAGAGCGGTGGAGAGGGACTTCAAGGGTTGTCCACTGAGCCCGCCGGATTCGGCCGCCATGGGCGAGCGCAGCGATTGCGGCCGCTGCAAGGTGGTATTGGTGGCGATGACCGCGTCGATATGATACCGCATCACCAGGTCCACGATTTGCTCCAATTCGCCGTCATTAAGGTCCGGCGCGATTTTGAGCGTCAGGGGGACATAGGTCCCATGTTGTTCACTCAACTCCTTGTGCCGACGTTTTAATTGGCTCAGCAGGCTATCCAGCGACTGACGGCTCTGGAGTTCCCGCAAGCCGGGTGTGTTGGGGGAGGAGACATTGATGGCGATGTAGTCCGCGAATCTGTAAACGGCATTGAGGCCGGTGAGGTAATCCACGACAGCCTCATCCAGCGGGGTATCAAAGTTTTTCCCCAGATTCACACCCACGGGCACTGTGCTACTCGTGGTGGTGATGTTTGCTGTGAACTGTTCCAGTCCGACGCTGTTGAAGCCCATTCGATTGATAATCGCCTCGTCCTCAGTCAGCCGAAACAATCGTGGTCGCGGGTTGCCCGGCTGTGGCTTGGGCGTCACGGTGCCCAGTTCGATGCAGCCGAATCCCATAGCGGCGAATGCGGGAAACGCGGTGGCGTGTTTATCGAATCCGGCCGCCAAACCCAGTGGATTCGGAAAATCGATTCCCATGACGGTAACCGGCATCGATATCGCTGAAGCACCGTTGGCACCGTGGAGTAGGTTCAACAAACGTCGACTTCGCGAGGCGCGGGCGAGGAGGCTGAGGGCAATGCGGTGGCTGGTTTCAGGGTCGAGGCGGAACAACAAAAAGCGAGCGAGACGCTGCAGGGTGGCTAATGCGTTGATGATTGTACTCCGCGTGACTCGATGCCGATGAGTAGGAAGATACCATATTCGGTTGGCGAGATGGATCACCCGCCGGTGCGCTCACACCAAGCGGGGCGGAGGCGTTCACGACAGGGACACCCCCCGTTGGGTGATGGGAGTCGCCGGCTCAAGGCTGCTCCCCCCGGCGCAGATATCTCCACTTTCCTTCGGGAAGCCCGCCGAGCACGATTTGACCGATGCGCACCCGCTTGAGGCCGGTTACCGTCAAGGCCACTTGTTCGCACATGCGGCGGATTTGCCGTTTGCGGCCCTCGATCAACACCATGCGCAGCTGGTCGGGGTTGATCTGTTCGACCCGTGCGCGTTGCAGGCGGCGGCCGTCCAGCATCATTCCATGGCGCAGTCGTTCCAGTTTTTCCGGCTCCACCCGGCCGCGAACACGCACCAAATACTCCTTTTCAACCTCGGTGTCGGGGCCGATAAGTCTACGCGCGACGCGGCCATCCTGGGTCAATACCAGCAAGCCCTGGGAATCGATGTCCAATCGGCCCGCCGGCGCCAGATTGTTTCGCTGGCTGGGTTCGAACCGGATCCGTGAACGATCGCGCGACCAATGATTGCGGCCGGTGATCAGGCTTGCCGCTGCTCGATAACCCCGCTCCGCCTGTCCGGATACATATCCGACCGGCTTGTTTAGTAAGACGGTAATTAATTGCCGTTGCCGCCTTAGGGCGCCGGAATTCAAGGTGATATCACAGTGTTCACTGACCTTGGTGCCGAGCTCGGTGACTAACCGGCCGTCGACGCGAACCTGACCCGCGGTGATGAGCCGATCGGCCTCACGACGGGAGCACAAGCCGCGCAGGGACATGAGGCGTGAGAGGCGCAATGTATTCATGACTGCCTATAAATAACAAAACATCAAACTGCTATTGCACCAAGTATTCCGTTTGATGGCAAAGGAATTAGCCGGCCCGATGCGAACGACGCGCGGCACAGGTACCGCAAAAAGAGCACGGCACAAGCACCGTAAAAAGAGCACGGCACAAGCACCGTAAAAAGAGCACGGCACGAGCACCGTAAAAAGAGCACGGCACAAGCCGCCGCGAGGATTGGGTTTACCATCCGGTCGGGACTGAAGCCGGGACAAATCCCCGGGACCGTCCCCCAGCTACTATTCTTGGCAAGCCGTACCAAGATGTTATGCCTCCTGCTCTTCGTGTGACGTTGCGAGTATTGTTATTGCCTACCCGCAATAGTAGCTGGACAACGGCCCCGCGCGTTCACCCTCAATCCAGCCCATTGACGCTGGGGGAGCGGCTTCTAACCGCGATTCGCCTCAAACTCGTAGCTGCGGCTTGCCGCCTAACGCGGCACGAGGCCCAACGTGGATATTTCCGCGACCGGCTCGCTGTGTTCCAACAGCTCCGCGAAGCGTCTGACGAACAGACTGGCCCTGCCGCGGGCGTCCAGATTGGCGACCGCTACCTGGGTATCGAAATGGGCTTGATGCAAATACGCGCGGTCATCCACTACCAGGAAAAGATCATGGGCGGGATCGATTTCCTTGGGGACCCTCCGCGCCTGTGCATAACTGCTGAATCGCTGACACAACTGCAGCAAGCGCCGGTTGCGGGTCAGGAAAAATTTCTCGTCGCCAATCAGGACGCGGATTTGATTATGAAGACCCCCGGCGACCAGTTTCGCCAGGAGTTCATAGGTGGCATTGGTGTTGAACACCGGAAGCTCCAGGCGCGGACCGAACATCAAAATTTTCTGCTGCGCCCGTTCGAGGAGCGCCGCGGCCGCTTCGTTGATTTCTTCCGACGAATTGGCGTGGATGATTTGCGTTGTGTCCGCACACACTGGATTAATCTCGCTTTATCTGTTGCGCCGCATTGCCGATGTAGGAATGGGGGGTTAGCTCCAGAAGTGCCCGTGTGACTTGTTCCGGAAGGTCCAATGTGTTGATAAAGCCGTGCAGTTCCTCACGCGTAATGACGTCGCGGCCCCGGGTCAAGGCCTTGAGTTTCTCGTAGGGTTCGGCGATGCCATAGCGGCGCATAACGGTCTGAATCGCCTCCGCCAGTACCGACCAATTGTCATCCAGGTCTTCGTCGAGGCGCCGCGAGTTCGCTTCCAGCTTGCCGATGCCCTTAACCGCTGACGTGTATGCCAACAGGGCGTAACCGAATCCCAAGCCGATATTCCGCAACACCGTCGAATCCGACAAATCCCGCTGCCAACGACTTACCGGCAGCTTCTGGGCCAGATGGTCGAATATGGCATTGGCCAGGCCCAGATTACCCTCAGAGTTTTCAAAGTCGATAGGGTTGACTTTGTGCGGCATGGTCGACGATCCGACCTCACCGGACACGATTTTCTGCCGGAAGTATCCGAGTGCGATGTAGCCCCAGACATCACGGTCAAAATCCAGCAGTACCGTGTTGAACCGCATCAGTGCGTGAAATAATTCGGCCATGTAGTCGTGAGGCTCGATTTGAGTCGTGTAGGGATTCCACTCGAGACCCATGGATTCGACAAAGCGCTTCGCCAGGTCCGGCCAGTCAATTTCCGGATACGCCGCCAGATGCGCATTGAAGTTTCCGGTCGCGCCGTTGAGTTTGCCGAGCGGTTTAATGGCGCTTATCTGGTGCATCTGCCTTTGCAGCCGTTCCGCCACATTGTGCATTTCCTTGCCGAGCGTGGTGGGGGAGGCGGGTTGACCGTGCGTGCGCGCCAGCATGGGCTGCTGCGCGTATAGTACAGCGAGATCACGAATGATTTTTACAACATGTCCTTGCGCCGGAATCAGCACTTCCTGCGATGCGTCTTGCAGCATCAACGCATAAGCGAGATTATTGATGTCCTCCGAGGTGCATGCGAAGTGAAAGAACTCGCTTGCCGCACGCACCTGATCAAGATCACGGGTGCGCTCCTTGAGAAAATATTCGACCGCCTTCACGTCGTGGTTTGTTACCGCCTCGATGTCTTTCACTCGCTGCGCGTCGTCAATGTTGAACGAATCGCATAATGCCGCGAGGGTCTCGATCGTGGCTGAGGAAAATTCCGGCACTTCCTTGATCAACGGTTCGCGCGAAAGCGCCAGCAGCCAGAACACTTCCACCCGAACCCGATATTTTATCAGGCCGAATTCGCTGAATATGTTTCGCAGCGGTGATACCTTTGCGGCGTATCGACCATCCAGGGGAGACAAGGCGGACAGCTCACTAAGAGCAAGGTTCTGTTGAAAGTCAGACATCGATGTAGTCGAAAATTGCGTTGATGAGAAGGAAGTGAAAGACGCTATGGCCACTTCGACACGAAGAATATTACCATAGGCGCATGCCTCACCCCATTATGCACAATTGCCGGGTTGTTCGCGCTGATGACTGAATGGTGTGACATGTCGCGGAAACAACTCCGCCAGCACGTAGTGCGTAGCTTCCGCCAAGGGAGTGGATCGCGCCCGGATGTCCTGCTGATCGACATCGACGGGGCCAAGGCCGTGTTGAAGGATCACAATGCGTGTGATCGGGGGTTTGGGAAGTTGCTCGGTCCGTTGCTGGCGTCGCGCGAGGCCAAGGCGTTGCGGCGGCTGGAAACGGTCGCCGGTACGCCTAAACTCTATGCCACCCCGGACACCCGATCCCTGCTCATGGAGTACCTGCCGGGCAAGCCGTTGGGCCAGTTCGGCGACAATCCCGCTTGGGAGGAGTTCTTCGAGGATTTTGAGGGCCTGTTGCGGGAAGTGCACGCCATGGGTGTCGCCCACTGCGACCTGCGCAGCCCCGACAATGCAATGATATGCGCCCCGAATCGGCCGGTGATGGTGGATTTCGTTTCCAGTGTATTCCGGGGACGGCGCTGGAATTTAATCTCGCGGTGGCTATTCGATCAATTTTCGCGCGCCGACCGCGGTGCGCTCTTTAAGCTGAAGAAAGGTGTTGCCCCCCATCTGTTAACGCCCGAAGAAAGGCGGCTGATGGACGAGCAGACGGCGCTGGAACGCGTAGCGCGACGGTTGGGCGCCGGTTTGCGCAATCTAAGCCGTAGGTTGTTAACGAACAAGAAGCCATAGCAGCCTATGCGGCATCACCGGTGAGCAGATGTCGACTCGGTGCATTGGCGGTGTGGATGGTGCCGCCCCCCAGACAACGCTGTCCCTGATAGAAAACCACCGACTGACCGGGGGTAACGGCGCGTTGGGGATCGTCGAATCGCACCACGGCCGTGTCTTGCTCAACTTGCTCGATGACACAGGCGTGGTCGACGTCACGGTAACGTGTCTTGGCATAACAGCGACACGGACCCGGTGGAGGATCTCCATGCACCCAGTGCAACTGCCGCGCCGTCAAAGTCGTGCTCATCAGCGCCGGATGATCGTGCCCCTGAACTACGTATAAGAGGTTAGTGCGCATGTCTTTATCCGCTACATACCACGGCTCGCCGGGCCCACCAAGCCCCAGGCCATGGCGTTGTCCCAGCGTGTAGTACATCAATCCGTCGTGTCGGCCCAGCCGGTTACCCTGTAGATCGACGATATCGCCTGGATGGGGCCGCAAATACCGCTTCAAGAATTCCGTGAAACGACGCTCACCAATAAAACAGATGCCGGTGCTGTCTTTTTTGTCGAATACGGGCAAGTCGTGTCTCTTGGCCAGAGATCGTACCTGTGATTTGCACAACGCGCTCAATGGAAACAACGTCCGCGACAGGATGTTCTGATCCAGAGTGTATAAAAAATAGCTTTGATCCTTGGCGGCATCAGCGCCGCGCAGCAAGTAGCTTCCGTTCTCGTCGCTTTCTACGCCCGCATAATGACCGGTGGCGATCAGATCGGCGCCTAGAGAGAGCGCGCGCTGCAGGAACTCCTTGAACTTGATTTCTTTGTTGCACAACACATCCGGGTTGGGTGTGCGCCCGGCACGATACTCGTCGAGAAATCGGGTAAACACGCGATCCCAGTATTCGTGAGAGAAATTGACCGTGTGCAGCGGAATTCGCAGCCGTTCGCACACCAACTGCGCATCACGCAGATCGTCCGCCGCTGCGCAATACCCGTCGCTGTCGTCTTCCTCCCAATTCTTCATGAACAGACCGCTGACCCGGTAGCCGTTTTCGAGCAGTAGCAGGGCGGCTACCGACGAATCTACGCCGCCGGACATGCCGACCACTACATGGGGGGCTTTTACTGGAATTGCGGTTGGTGTCATGAAATTGCCATAAAACCGGATTGAGCGGTGTGCGATGCGCAGTGAACGGCGCTTCCTTGCGAAGTCAGATCGAGTACAATTATCGGGCTACAACGAAATAATACAAGAGTAATCCCATCCACAGGAGGTTGAGCTATGAGATCCTGGTTAGCAAAGTGTTCCGCGCTGGTGATTGTCGCGGGTTTGAGCGCTCCGGCGTGGGCGGCCACTTGGGACATGCCGACGCCGTACGGTGAGACCAATTTTCACACCGTGAACATTAAGCAATTCGCGGACGACGTCAAAGCGGCCACCGGCGGCGGGCTGACCATCAATGTGCACAGCGGTGGATCGCTGTTCAAGCACCCGGAAATCAAGAACGCAGTGCGCGGGGCGCAGGTGCCCATCGGGGAATTCCTGTTGTCTCGTCTAAGCAACGAAAACCCCGTTTTCCAGGTCGATTCGATCCCCTTTCTGGCGACCGATTACGACGCGGCCAAGAAGCTTTGGGGGGCATCGAGACAGACCGTCGAAAAACTGTTGGATCAGCAAGGCATGATGGTGCTCTTTTCCGTGCCGTGGCCGCCACAGGGCATCTATTCCAAGAACAAGCTGGATACGGTGGCTGGGCTCAAGGGTGTCAAGTTCCGCGCTTACAACGCCGCCACCGAGCAACTGGCCAAGCTCGCCGGTGCGGTGCCCACGCAAGTTGAAGTGCCGGACATCCCGCAGGCGTTCGCCACCGGTCGCGTCGACGCGATGATCACGTCGCCTTCAACCGGCGCCAATTCCAAGGCGTGGGATTTTGTGTCCCATTTTTATCATACTCAGGCCTGGCTGCCGAAAAACATCGTAGTGGTAAACAAGAAGGCGTTCGCAAAGTTGGACGGTAAGCTGCAGCAGGCTTTGCTCAAGGCCGCGAGCGACGCGGAGGCGCGCGGATGGAAAGCGAGCATGGCGGAGACCGATGCGAAGATTAAAATCCTCAAAGACAACGGCATGCAGGTGCCCGCGCCGAGCAGTGAGTTGATGAGCGGTCTCAAAGGCATCGGTAAGACGATGACCGAAGAATGGGCCGCCAAGGCCGGAGCCGACGGCGGCGCCATCATCCGGGCGTTCAACCAATAGCGAGCGCGGCGGTGGCCAGCCACCGCCGCATTTTTTTGCGTTCTCCGATGCGTCGGGTACTAGACGCCATCTACACGACCAGTGGATGGCTGGCCGCGTTTTTTATATTCGCGATCGCCGCGATCGTATTGCTGCAGGTCGCCGCCAACCTCATCGATGCTATCGCCGCCGCCGCCACCGGCGAGGCGCTGGGCTTGGTCATTCCGTCCTATGCGGATTTCGCCGGCTTTTTCCTGGCGGCGTCGTCATTTCTGGCGCTCGCCTACACCCTGCGGTCGGGGGGGCATATCCGCGTCAATCTGTTCATTCGCACGCTCAACGAAACGCACCGTCAGTGGGTCGAGCTGTGGTGCGCGGCGGTGGGGGCGGGAGTGTCGGGATATTTCACCTGGTTTGCGTTTGGCTTGATGCTGGAATCAATCGAGTTCGGCGACCTTTCTCCTGGCATGGTGCCGGTTCCGTTGTGGATCCCGCAGAGCGCCGTCACCCTCGGTTTGTCGGTGCTCACAATCGCTTTCGTGGACGAGCTGCTGACGATATTGAATGGAAGACGGCCGTCATACCGCGACGGTGCCGCGGGCGGCGGGAAGGATCGCTAATCCCATGGACGCCACGCTGTTAACCAGTCTGCTGGTCATCTCGCTGTTCGTGTTGTTGGGCAGCGGCGTGTGGGTGGCATTTTCATTGCTCGGTGTCGGGCTGATCGGCATGAGCTTGTTTACTTCCGCGCCGGTGGGCCCGGTGCTCGCCACTACGGTGTGGGGGGCGAGTAACTCGTGGGCGTTGGCGGCGCTTCCGCTGTTCATTTGGATGGGGGAGATCCTGTTTCGTTCCAGACTGTCGGATGATTTATTCAGCGGTTTGGCGCCATGGATGACCCATCTACCCGGCAGGTTGATGCACGTGAATATCCTGGGTTGCGGCATTTTTGCCGCGGTATCGGGTTCATCGGCGGCGACCGCCGCGACCATCGGCAAGATGGCGATCCCTGAATTGCAGAAGCGGGGTTATGACGAGCAGATGATTATCGGGACTCTTGCCGGTTCCGGTACTCTTGGGTTGCTCATCCCCCCATCGATTATCCTGATCGTGTATGGAGTGGCGACCGAGGAGTCGATCGCGCGCTTATTCGTCGCCGGAATCCTGCCGGGAATTCTTCTCATGTCGCTGTTCATGGGTTATGTGATGGTGTGGGCGCTGCTGCATCCCGAGAAGATCCCCAAGGTCCAGGTTGTACCCGGCTGGTCGCAACGATGGCGCAGCACCGGTCGCCTGGTCCCGGTTTTACTGCTGATCAGCGGGGTGATCGCGAGCATCTATTTCGGTATCGCCTCGCCCACGGATGCGGCCGCGGTCGGCGTGCTGCTATCGCTGCTGCTGTCCCGCTTGTCGGGCACCTTGACCCGCAGGAGTTTTCTCGACGGGCTGCTTGGGGCCACGCGCACATCCTGCATGATTGCATTTATTCTCGCAGGCGCGGCTTTTCTCACGGTGGCGATGGGATTTACCGGGATACCCCGCGTGCTGGCGGAATGGATCGGTTCGTTGGGACTTTCTCCTTATATGTTGCTGGCCGCGCTGACGATTTTCTTTATCGTCCTGGGATGCTTCCTGGACGGAATCTCAGTGGTGGTTCTGACCACCGCCGTCATCCTGCCGATGGTGGAACAAGCCGGTATCGACAAGATATGGTTCGGGATCTATCTGGTGGTAGTCGTGGAGATGTCGCAGATCACCCCACCGGTGGGATTCAACCTGTTCGTACTGCAGGGATTGACGGGACGCAATATTCTGCAAATCGCCCGTGCGGCGTTGCCGTTTTTCGTGTTGTTGCTGGTTACCGTGGTGGTGATAACCGTGGCGCCGGAGATCGTGTCATTCCTGCCGTCGCGGATGGCGAACCGTTAATTTAGAAACTCGGTTCGTCTGGAGAGTTGTCGATATATGACGAAAAAAAGAAGGGGATGTCTTCCCATTGTTTGGTTTGTTGCACGTAGGGAAGAACACCGTGATCTTGAAACCAGGAGTCTACGATCCAGCGCTCGCCGGTTGAGAATTCTTCGATTTGCCCCGCCCAATGTTGATCCCACATCGTGCGCCGGTACGCACGATCCAACACGCGATGAAATTTCAGTAACCGGTAACGTTCCAGCAGTCTGAGGTATGTCGTCGTGTTGATGGATTCATCGATGCAATCCATCTGTCCGAATGACGTGTCTTTGAAATTGTTTTGTCCCTTGTCGCGGTGCGTGGGCGTATATCGTCCCACCACCACTTCCAGCCATCCCAGCGCGTGCCGAATCTGCTCGCGTTCCTCGGCGGCGTTTGTCGCGCGCGGTTGAAACCAGTTGACGACTTGCGCCCATTCGCCTGAAGTGATGCCGATAGTGTCGCGCGTATTGCAGCCGAAGTTATAGCACACCGGTATTCGGTCGATATCAACATGCGTGGTATCGGCACGAACCGGCGCCGTCCCTATTGCTCCTATAAAAACCATGCAATAGGTAGTCAGTTTGCGCATGACCCGTCGTGACTCAATATCTCGGGAACCGCCAAATTGCGAATGCAGTCCAGAGGATAACGCTTACCCCGCAGATAGTCATCAACCGTTGCCAGCACTTGCGGGCTACGCAGCCGGTGCCGGACGCCGCGCAGTTCCGCCGCGCTCATCCATAAGCTGCGATGAATTTCCTCATCCAGCGGGCGGTCCGGATCGTGGTCGAATACGCTGCCGCAGAACGCAAACCGCAGATAGGTGGCATTGGATTGTGGATGAATCCAGCGGTAGATGCCCACCAGCGCGTCGGGGGTGAATCGCCACGCAGCTTCCTCCCAGGTTTCACGGTGAACGGCGTCGACCAAGGTCTCGCCGGCCTCCCAGTGTCCGGCGGGTTGATTCAGCACCAGGCGCCCGTCGACACGCTCTTCCACCAACAAAAAGCGGCCCTCTCGTTCGGCAACTGCGGCCACTGTGACATGGGGCGACCAGTCGCGAAGCACCGCGAATCTCCTAAACGCCGTCCGCGGCGCTGGTCAATCCAGCTTGATCTTATTTTTCAGGGAAGATTTGCGTTTCCTTTCTTTGGCGTCGAATTCCTCCATGCACCCGCCCTGGTCGACCATCGCGCACGCCAGGTAGTCGCTGATCTCGGCGACCACCGCGCGGATGGCCTTGCCCGCCGGCGTTCGCTTTTCATTGGCGAGACGGCCGCCGAATCCGCCTTTAAATAATCCCAGGTTAAGCCCCATGCCGCCGGATCGGGCCTCCACGGTACGCGCGAAATCTATCGCCCCGGTGGTGGTATCGACCACCCGCAGGTCCACCGCGATGTAGGCCTCGTCCTTCTTGCCGCCGATGGAGATTCCCTTGAACGAGAATCCGCCTCCGGTCCGTTGCGTATTGCGTTCAAAGGCCGAGACCGTGGCAAGTACAAGATACTGGGCTCCGGTCAGCCGTCCCACCTTCGCGCCGGTGCCTTTGGCGACGCGTCCCGATTTGGCGAGGTTCTGCTCGCGCAACACCGGTTCCAGCTTGGCGCGCTCCACGACCGAGAATTTCCTGGTGCCGGCGAGTTCGTTGGTGAGCATTCCCGACAGCTCCCAGCCCACGCCGTGGCCCCACCAATAGGTGCCGGTGGCGGTATTGTTGAATTCAGCCACTCCGATAACAGGTTTCTTGGCGTACACGGCTTGCGCAAACAAAACGGTCACGCAAATCAACGTGGAAGCTATCGATTTTTTCATAGGATGTGTCTCCCCGAACTGATTCCTAAGATTCAATATAACCGCTTTTTACGTACTCTGCACGAATTCAGGTTGCCGGTTGCGCAATTGTACGGGACGACGGTTTATCGTGATCCGGGGGTTTATCGTAACGTTGAAAAAACCCGGGATCCATCATCTCGATGAATCTTTTCGCTTGCGGCGCCAGGAACTTCCCTTGACGCAGCACAATGCCATAACTTCGCTTGGGAAAGTAATGGTCCAGCGGTATTTGCGCCAACGTATCGCAATCGGTAATGCATATGCTGGTGACGATCGAGATCCCCAGACCCAACTCAACGTATTTTTTAATCACCTCCCAACCACCGGCTTCCAGAGCCACCCGGTAATTCACATTATGTTGTTGAAATACAAGATCGACGATGCGCCAGGTGCTCAAGTGACGCGGTGGCAAGATCAATCCGTAGGGACTGATGTCCCGTAATTGGATGCGTGTCTTTTTCGCCAACGGATGGTCCGATGCGGTAATCAGCAGTGGTTCGTAGGTGAACGCGGGGTGGTAGCTGATGTCCTCGGGTACCTCGAGCATTGATCCGACCGCGAAATCGACGGCGTCGTCGCGCAACATACTCATTCCGTCGCGACCGGTGACATTATGGAGTTTGAGCCGGATCCCCGGATAGTGTTGCGCGAATTGCTTGATGGTCTTGGGCAGGATGTACAAGATCGTGGATTCGCCCGCGGCGATGTTCAACTCGCCCGATTCCAGATTCCCGCAACGGGCGGCGAAGATGTCCGCAAGGCTGTCCATCTCGGCCACCAGCGGGTCGGCGAGTTCGAACAGCGTCTTGCCTTCGTGGGTGAGGTTGATGCGCGGGCCGCGCCGTTCGAACAAGGTGGTGTTGAATTCCCGTTCCAGCGCCTGAATCTGCAGCGACACGGAGGGCTGGCTCAGAAAAAGCTTTTCCGCAGCCCGGGAAATCGACCCGGCTTGGGCGGCGTGGCAAAAAGCCCGCAATTGCTTGAGCCGATTTTGTTTATAGTACACCGAAGGGTGTGAAGTCACGGTCATTTGGCCAGATTATTAAGCAGATCAATAGTAAATATTGAAATAATTGGATTGTCAAATGTACTGAGCCTTCTAGAATGGCGCGAGCCGCCCCGTGAGGGGTGGTTCCGGGGGCAGGTGCGGCCGGCCACGCTTTATCGGTCTGGCGTCAACATCAATATGCCGAGGGGGATCGCGGGCACGACTCCGAGGCGGGCGAAGGCGAGGTATTGACGAGTATGAGCGATCAACGAGCGATTAAGCAGTTGCAAGACGAGTGGGACGACGATCCACGCTGGCGGGGCATCGAGCGCGGCTACAGCGCGGCCGATGTCGTGCGCTTGCGTGGAACGCTGCAAATTGAGCATACCCTGGCGCGGGTGGGTGCGGAGAAATTGTGGCACAGCCTGCACAACGACGATTACGTCAATGCGCTGGGGGCCCTGACCGGCAACCAGGCCATGCAGATGGCCAAGGCGGGACTCAAGTCGATTTATCTCAGTGGTTGGCAGGTGGCGGCCGATGCCAATAACGCGTTGACCATGTATCCGGACCAGAGCCTGTATCCCGTGGACTCGGTGCCCAGCGTGGTGCGTAAGATCAACAATACTTTCAAGCGCGCCGACGAGCTGTATCATGCGGAAGGCGAAGACAGCATCGATTGGTTCGTGCCCATCGTCGCGGATGCCGAAGCCGGCTTTGGCGGTGTGCTCAACGCCTTTGAATTGATGAAGGGGATGATCGAGGCGGGTGCCGCCGGCGTCCACTTCGAAGATCAGCTGGCGTCGGCCAAGAAATGCGGTCATATGGGCGGCAAGGTGCTGGTGCCGACTCAGGACGCAGTGCAAAAACTCATCGCCGCCCGGCTTGCGGCCGATGTCCTGGGGGTGCCGACCATTACCTTTGCGC
Organism: uncultured Gammaproteobacteria bacterium; assembly: GCA_947259175.1. Classification (GTDB taxonomy): domain Bacteria; phylum Pseudomonadota; class Gammaproteobacteria; order Arenicellales; family JAANXG01; genus CALZGZ01. The sequence continues at coordinate 51,303 of CAMYKW010000030.1, forward strand.
GCACCGATGCCGAAGCCGCCAATCTGTTGACGTCGGATGTCGACGAGCGCGACCGTCAATTCTGCACCGGTGAACGCACCGGCGAGGGATTTTTCCGGGTCGAGAACGGGCTGGAGCAGGCGGTGTCGCGGGGACTGGCGTACGCTCCTTATGTGGATCTGGTCTGGTGCGAAACCGGCACGCCGGACTTGAATTTTGCCAAGAAGTTTGCCGAGGCAATCCGCAAGCACTATCCGGATAAATTATTTGCTTACAATTGTTCTCCGTCATTCAACTGGAAACGGAATCTGGACGACGCGACCATCGCCAAGTTTCAGCGGGAGCTCGGCGCCATGGGTTACAAATTTCAGTTCATCACCCTGGCCGGTTTCCATGCCCTAAACTATGGCATGTTCGATCTCGCGACCAAGTACCGCGAGCAGGGAATGACTGCGTACGTGGAATTACAGGAAGCAGAATTTGCCGCCGAAGTCCGCGGCTACACCGCCACCAAGCATCAGCGTGAAGTGGGCGCCGGATATTTCGACGACGTTACGCAGACGATCAGCGGCGGTATGTCTTCACTGACCGCAATGACCGGGTCCACGGAAGAGGAGCAGTTTGAAGAAGAGGAAAAGGCGCCGAAACTGGCCGCGAGTTAGCTTGTCAGGCCGCCCGGGCGAACCGTCGCTTACGGTTCTGCCCGGGCGGCCCATCGATCGTGAACCGGGCATAAAAAACCCGGCGCGATGCCGGGTTCAAGGATCAATCAGGTTTACCCTCAGGGCGGAGTACGAATGACCGATGCCTTGGGTCCTTTCGGTCCTTTTTCAACTTCATACTCGACTTCCTGGCCCTCCGCCAGGGTCTTGTAGCCATCCATTTCGATAGCGCTGTAATGCGCGAACACATCGTCACCGCCGTCTGATGGGGATATAAACCCGTAACCTTTCGCGGCGTTAAACCACTTTACTGTTCCCCTGGACATACCTCTTCCCCTTTGGTGAGTAATCGCCGGTAACCGGCTATATTTATTGATAAAACCGGTGCCACGGGAGGTTTCACCGGACAACCAGAGCAAAGTTTTCCCGGATTTGGGGTCCGGGTCAAGGTTAAAAACGGAATTCGTCGCCAAAAAATGGCGAAAATATTGCTTGTCGCGACGCATGATCGAGCGCGTCCGGGGTTGAAATTTACCGCTATAACCGCAGAATGTGAGTTAGCGGCATTCAATGCGAAAGTAGTTGTAGAAACAGCAGTTCACGGCATGAGTCATAATCCAGATCGATCGCGCGACAATGGCTTGGCGGTTCAAGAAACCAAGCCGAAGTTAAAAAAACCCCGGTTATACCGGGTCATATTATTGAACGACGACTTCACACCGATGGAATTCGTGGTGATTGTTCTGGAGAAATTCTTTTCCAAGCCACGTGAACAAGCGGTTCAGATTATGTTACATGTACATCAACGGGGCACTGGAGTATGTGGTTTGTATCCGTTGGAGATTGCCGAGACGAAAGTTAAACAGGTAATGGATTTCGCCCAAGAGCATCAGCATCCATTGCAATGCACGATGGAGCCAGAGTAAAGATCATGTTGTCGCACGAACTCGAGACATCATTAAATCATGCGATTCAACGGGCCCGCGAAGCCCGGCATGAGCTTATCACCGTCGAACATCTGCTCGCCGCGTTGCTGGACAATGAACCAGCTAATAACGTCTTGCGCGCTTGTGGTGGAGATATAGAGGTGCTGCGCAATGAACTGGATGCGTTTTTGACTGAGAACGTACCCAGTTTCCCGCCGGAAGACGAATCGGATACGCAGCCAAGCCTGGGTTTCCAGCGGGTCATTCAACGTGCAGTGCTGCACGTACAGAGCGCCGGGCGGAAAGAGGTGACCGGCGCCAATGTTCTGGTTGCCATTTTCGCCGAGAAGGACTCCCACGCGGTTTATTTTCTGCATAAGCAGGACATCACTCGATTCGATGTCGTCAACTACATCGCTCACGGGATATCGAAAATGAGTGAATCGGGCGCGGGTCTGCCGGCGCCGGACGACATGGACGAGGCAGGTGATGATGAAGCGGCGCAAAGTCCGTTGCAGGCCTATGCGGTCAATCTCAATGAGCAAGCTCGCCGCGGGCGCATAGACCCACTGATCGGGCGCGAACGCGAAATCGAGCGCACCATCCAAATCCTCAGCCGGCGGCGGAAAAACAATCCGCTCTATGTCGGCGAAGCCGGTGTGGGCAAGACCGCAATCGCCGAAGGATTGGCGAAAAAAATCGTGGATGGAGAAGTGCCGGAGGTTTTGGCGCAAAGCACTATCCATGCGCTGGATATGGGCGCGTTGTTGGCCGGCACCAAATATCGCGGTGATTTCGAGCAGCGCCTCAAGGCGGTTCTTGCGGAGCTCGAACAGTCCGATAACGCGATCTTGTTTATCGACGAGATTCACACCGTGATCGGCGCCGGCGCGGCCTCGGGTGGCGCGATGGATGCTTCCAATTTGTTAAAACCGGTGCTGCAGTCCGGTGCGTTGCGTTGTATCGGTTCTACGACCTTTCAGGAATACCGGGGAATCTTCGAAAAAGATCGTGCATTGTCGCGGCGCTTCCAGAAGATTGACGTGGCCGAGCCCTCGGTGGAAGAGACCGTGCAGATACTGCGGGGTCTGAAGGTACATTTTGAAGAGCACCATCGAGTACGTTATACACACCAGTCGCTGCGCGCTGCGGCGGAACTGGCGGCGCGCTACATCACCGATCGCCATCTCCCCGATAAAGCCATCGACGTCATCGACGAGGCGGGCGCGAGCACCCAGCTCGTGCCCGCACAGAAACGAAAAAAGACCATCGGCGTACATGATATTGAACGCATCGTGTCCAAGATCGCGCGCATCCCGCCGAAGACCGTGTCGGTATCCGATGTTGACGCGTTGAAGACCTTGGAACGCGACTTGAAGATGGTGGTTTTCGGGCAAGACGAGGCCATCGAAGCGTTGTCGTCGGCGATTAAACTCTCGCGCTCCGGGTTGGGGAATCCGGACAAGCCGATCGCGTCATTTCTGTTCTCCGGACCCACCGGTGTCGGAAAAACCGAAGTCAGCCGGCAGCTCGCGCACGTGCTGGGTGTCGAGCTGGTCCGCTTTGATATGTCGGAATACATGGAGCGCCACACGGTGTCGCGGCTCATCGGCGCACCTCCGGGCTACGTCGGTTTTGATCAGGGCGGATTGCTGACCGATGAGATCACCAAACATCCGCATTCGGTGCTGCTGCTCGACGAGATCGAGAAGGCGCACCGCGATGTCTTTAATCTTTTGCTGCAGGTTCTGGATTACGGGAGGTTGACCGACAACAATGGTCGCAAGGCGGATTTTCGTAACGTCATCATCATTATGACCACCAACGCCGGCGCCGAGCGCATGGCGCGCAGTTCGATGGGATTTACGCAGCAGGATCATTCCGCCGACGATATCGAAGAGATCAAGCGCATGTTTACGCCGGAGTTCCGAAACCGCCTGGACTCAATCATCCACTTCAAGTCCCTGAATGAGGACACCATCAGCCACGTGGTCAACAAATTCATCGTGGCGATGGAGCAGCAATTGGAGGAAAAACATGTCGCGCTCGAGGTGGACGACAAGGCGCGGCGATGGTTGGCGACACACGGCCATGACCCGGCCCTGGGAGCGCGGCCGATGGAGCGGTTGATACAGGACAAAATCAAGCGCGCCCTCGCGGACGAGTTGCTGTTCGGCGCGCTCACCAAAGGGGGCACGGTGCATGTCTCGGCCGACGAGCAGGACTTGATATTCGACGTCGAAGCCACCGGGCGGTAGCGCTGTTCCCGTATTTTTGGTTTTACCCCGACAAGATTCGCGGTACCTCGCCAGGGGAGGGGGATAATCACCCGCCGGGACGCTTGGTAAGAACAGCGGCGGGACGCGCCCCGCGTCGGCATCCGGGATCCAGGCGAAAATTGCGGGCTCGCGACCTATAGACCGCTGACGGACGTCAGCAGCATCGTCGTTACCCGCGAGGGCCGCCGTTCGACGATCTTAACCGGAAGGTTGCCGCGCGACGGCGCTACCCACACGGTAAACGTACGCTCCGGTCGGCCGTGCCGTTGTTGTTCGATGCGGATGCTGTCCAGCACGCCCAGGGGGGTCGCGAGCCGCTCTTCGGTAATGCTCAAGTTGGTAAAATGCCGGATGCGGTTGCCGCCGACGATGTGCATGGTGCGATTGGTGAATGTGTCGGGTTTCCCCACCATGAACGCAAACGGGACACTGCAGTTGTCTACCGTGTAACCGTTTGGTAGCGGACGTGTTTCCCCGTTCTTGAATTGGATAGTACCCGCTTGCCAATCGAATTTGACACTGTGGCGATATCCGCGCCGCCCCTCCCGTATCACTTCATAGTTTCGCGTCTGAACCTCATTCGCCTTGACGGAAAACATGCAGCTTTCTTTGACGTCTCCACCCAACAGAATGGAGGCCAGGCCTTCCGCCTGAGTGCGTGAATCAACGATATACACGTCTCCGGTGCGGCGCAATCGAGTGGATAGGCTGCCCAGTTCCGCGCTGCCCAGGCTGACCCGGTATTGCAGCGTCAACTCCTCCGGCAGCAGTTCGCCGGATGCCGGAATCACCGGCAACAACGCCAGGCACACCGAAACAATCAACCATTGAACACTGCGCATCTCAGTCACGTCCGCCGGTCATGGATTGTGCAAGGCCAGGCCCTGCTCGGGACGCGTGTCACCATCGAGCGACACGCGACCTTGGGCGATGCGAAGCCGGTCTTCCGCAAACCAGTGTATCGCCTGAGGCAGAATGCGATGCTCTTCCTGCAGGACCCGGTCCGCCAATATCTGGGGAGAATCATCCGGGTATATTGGCACTTTTGTCTGAATGATGATAGGACCGGCGTCCAGGTCCGTGGTGACGAAGTGAACGCTCGCCCCGTGTTCACTGGCTCCGTCCGCCAAGGCCCGGGCGTGGGTGTCCAGCCCGCGGTATTTAGGCAGTAGCGAGGGGTGAATATTGATGATGCGCCCGTCGAAGTGCGACACGAACTGCGGTCCGAGGATGCGCATGAAACCGGCGAGTACGATCAGATCCGGGTCATACTCGGCGATCAGATCGCGCAGCGCCACGTCATAGTCGTTTCGGTCGGCAAATCCGCGGTGGCTCAGGACGCGGGTCTCGATGCCCGCCTGTTGCGCCCGGTCAAGACCCAGGGCATCGGCCTCATTGCTGATCACCACCGCAACCCGTACCGGCAGCTCGCCGCGCGCTACGGCATCGATGATGCTCTGCAGATTGCTGCCGCGACCCGATATCAGCACCACGACGGTGATAGTCATGGCCGCGTCGCCGCAGGCTGGATAATCACTTCCGGCTCGGACTGAGTCGCTTCGATGCGGCCGATGAGCGACGGGTTTTCGCCCTGCTCGCGGAGCAACTTCATGCCGGCTTCAACATCCGTCCCGCCGAGCACGGCAACCATGCCAAGGCCGCAATTGAACGTACGATACATCTCATCGGTCTCGATTCGCGCCGTTTCTTGCAGCCACTTGAAGATCGGCGGCCAAGACCAGCTGCCGGCGTCGATCACAGCGCGGCACCCCGCGGGCAACACCCGGCGCAGGTTGCCCGGCAGGCCGCCGCCGGTGACATGCGCCAATGCATGGACTTCGACGCGGTCCATCAGGGCCAACAGCGGTTTCACGTAAATGCGCGTCGGCGCGAGGAGCAAGTCATTCAATCGGTCCGCGCCAAGTGGTTGCGACACGTCGATGTCGCGGTCATCTATGACCTTACGGATCAATGAGTACCCGTTGGCGTGGGGCCCGGAGGATGATAAGCCGATGATCGCGTCCCCGGCGGCCACCGCGCTTCCGTCGAGAACCCGTCCACGTTCCACGGCTCCGACGCAAAACCCGGCCAGATCGTATTCACCCGTGGCGTACATGCCCGGCATTTCCGCGGTCTCCCCGCCGATTAACGCGGCGCCCGCCTGGCGGCAGCCCTCGGCGATGCCGCTGACCACCTCGCGGGCAACCTCAGGCTCGAGGCGGCCGGTGGCGTAATAGTCAAGGAAAAACAGTGGCTCGGCCCCCTGGACCACCACGTCGTTGACGCTCATTGCCACCAGATCGATACCGACCGCGGCATGCCTTTCGTGCGCGAACGCCAGCTTGAGTTTGGTGCCGACACCGTCGGTTGCTGCGACCAATAGCGGTTCGCGGAAGCGCTGCGGAATTTCGAACAGTCCGCCGAAGCCTCCCAATCCACTCACACATCCCTCGCGCTCGGTGCTGCGGGCAAGGGGTTTGATTGTGTCGACGAAGTTATCGCCGGCGTTGATGTCAACACCGGCATCGCGGTAGGTGAGTTGGGATTCCAGTTCGGCCAGGATTTAGACTCCAGTGATCGGCTGATAAACGAATTAATTAGCCGGATAACTTAAATTTTCAGGCGCTGGCGAGCGTTGCTGCGCTCGGTTCGCATCGGCCGTATATTAAGGTATATTGCCCGGCAACGATACGAATATTCTCGGACTTAATAAAATCAGCTTGTTCGCGATGTCGTTTATACCCAATCTGTTGACGCTGCTGCGGGCCGCGGCGGCGCCGGTGTTGATTGTGCTGCTCGAAGACAGAGCGTTCAGTTTGGCGTTATTGGCGTTCATACTTGCAGGCGTGTCGGATGGCCTGGATGGCTACATCGCCAAACGCTACCACTTTGAGACTCGCCTTGGCGCGATCCTGGATCCGGTCGCGGACAAGGTGTTGCTGGTCAGTGGGTTCGTAATGCTCACGATCCTGGACCTGATACCGCTGTGGCTGCTGGTCACGGTGGTATTCCGCGACGTGCTGATTGTCGGTGGGTATCTGGTGCTGGTGACCTTGAATGGCAGCGTTCAAATGCAACCCAGCCCGGTCAGCAAGGTCAACACCGTCATGCAGATTTCTTTGGTGACGGCGATCCTGGCGCAGCAGGCGCAGTGGCTGGCGATACCCATGTTGACGACCTTGCTGGTCGGCGGCGTGTTCGCCACAACCGTCATCAGCGGCGCCCACTACGTGTGGGTGTGGGCGTTCGGAAAGCACAGCGATGTCGCAGCCAAACAGGATATTCGCGCGGCTGAACGGGAAATTCGAGTGGCCGATTAGAGTCTGTTGTGGCGCGCCAACTCACGCTGTCCGTTTCGCTGCCCGATATGGCCTCGTTTGACAACTTCTATCCAAGCGGCAACGAAGAATTGGTCACAGCTTTGCGCCACTTCGCAGCGACCGTGGGGACCCCGCCGACGGTGATGCATATTTTCGGCGCCTCCGGGTGTGGAAAGACTCATCTCATGTATGCCGGCTTGAAGCTCACCAGGGGGGAAGGCCAACCGGCACACTATCTGCCAATGAGAGAACCGGGGGTGGATAGCTCGGCCATGGAGCAAATCGATGGTTTCGGACTGGTTTGTGTCGACGACATCGACGTTCTCGCCGGTCAAGCCGAGGCGGAACGCGCTTTGTTTCGGCTATATGAGCGGGTTCAGGACCGGTTCGGCCACCTGGTCACCACCGCGCGTCAGGCGGCGCGCCGTCTCGGTTTGGGCTTGCCCGATCTGGTGAGCCGCCTGCACAGCGGCGGTACCTATCACGTCAGTCCGCTGACTGATGCCGACAAGCGCAATGCGTTGCGGTTGCGGGCCGCTGGACGCGGCATCACGCTGAGTGACGACGTGCTCGATTATGTATTACGCAGATATCCACGCGATACCCATGCTTTATTCGGACTGCTGGACCGGATTGACCAAGCTTCGCTAACGGCGCAGCGCCGCGTCACGATACCCTTTTTACAGCAACTCGATCGGCATTAATCCACTGGCGCCGCCGCAAGCGCTGTCACAAGACGAGCGAGGCGTCTGCCGAGGGCAATGCACAATTCGTGTTCTTCCCGGCTGATTGGCCGGTCACTGTTGGTCCCGGCGACGTGGCTGGCGCCGTAGGGGGTACCGCCGGTGTCGGTGCGGTGCAGCGCGGGCTCTGAGTAGGGCAGGCCGAGCACGATCATGCCGTGATGAAAAAGAGGCAGCATCATGGACAGCAGCGTGGACTCCTGCCCGCCGTGTATCGATGATGACGACGTAAACACCGCGGCGGGTTTGCTGCATAAGGCACCCGATAACCACAACCCGCCTGTGGCATCAAAGAAGTATTTCAACGGTGCCGCCATGTTCCCGAAACGCGTCGGACTTCCCAGGGCGAGACCGTGGCAACGTTGCAAGTCCTCGAGATTAACGTAGGGATCACCGTGACTGGGAATGGCATCCTCGCTTGCCTCGGTGACTGTGGACACCGGCGGTACGGTACGAACACAGCTGCCGACGCCGTCTACGGATTCCACGCCCCGGCTGACGAGGTTGGCCATCTGTTTTACCGCCCCGAAACGGCTGTAGTACAGGACCAGGATCTCCAGCATCGCTTACAATACGTCCAAAACCGCTTGCGGCGGGCGTCCGATGGCGGCTTTGCCGTCAGACACGACAATCGGGCGTTGGATGAGGATGGGATGGGCGATCATCGCCTCGATGAGGGCGCCGCGAGACAGCGCAGGGTCGTCCAGGTTCAGCGCTCGATACTCCTTTTCGGAGCTGCGCATGACATCCCGGGGCTCCAAGTTCAGCAGTTCGAGAATGCGCTCGATTTCATCTGCTGTCGGAGGAGTCTTCAGGTACTCGATAATCCGCAAGTCGACGTCTTGTTCCTGAAGCAATCCGAGTGTTTGGCGCGACTTGGAGCAGCGCGGGTTATGGTAGATAGTGACCGTCATCCAAAATCCCCTCGTAATCCCGGAAATCCACCGTTTATTGACAGTGTTTATCCGGAATGGTAGTTTCGCGTAAGCTTACACGATGGTCTAATCACGGATCATAGCGTACAATTAACCTGTTTGAAGAACGATACCGAACCCCTTTTGGAGAAACTAATAATGACCTCGTTCAAACAAACGGCAAAACTGTTGGGGATTGGCTTGGCAGTGGTAGTAATCGCAAGCGGTTGCGCGAGCGCTAAGCGGGCAGGGCAGGCGGCGACGCCGGCTGCTGCCGCGGCTCCGACCGCGCGGGCGCCTGCCGCCGCGCCGAAGACCAAGGCCGGAGAGAGTTACACTGTCGCGCGGGGAGACTGTCTGTGGTGTATTTCCGAACAACCCAGCATCTACGGTAATCCGTTCAAGTGGCCGTTGATATTCAAGGCCAACAAGAATCAGATCCAAGACGCCGATCTCATCTATCCAGGCCAGAAACTCAGTATTGACCGTAACGCATCGGCGGCTGCCATCGACGCGGCCATTAAACATGCCAAGACACGGGGCGCGTGGAGCGTCGGACCCGTTGAAGCCACCGACACGGCGTACTTGGCGAGGTCCAGATAAGAGACCTTAACCTGTCGGCATACTATGCTTTGGAAAGGCCCCGCAAGCGGGGCCTTTTTACTTTCGGTAGCGTGATACGCTGTTGAATTCGGTTGCTAAGGGTAGGCACACGATGAACGACCAATCGCAACGCAAGCGTTGGATTCATCGCTGGCGATCTCATCGTCCCCATAAGTCGCAGATGCTCCTGTCCCGAATCTGGCGACACTTTATCGACGACGGTTTCCCACGCAATGCCGCGGCGTTGGCCTACGCCACGTTGCTGGCATTGGTGCCGTTGGCGGCGGTGGCGTTTTCGGCGCTGTCCATGTTCCCGGTGTTCGAGGAATGGGCGTCGATGCTGGAAGAATTCGTTTACAAGAATTTCGTCCCCGCCGCCGGCGATGTCATCAAGCAACATCTGCAGAGATTTACGGAACACACCGGGAAGTTGACTGCCATCGGCTCGCTGTTCCTGTTGGTGGGTGCGCTGCTGCTGTTGTTTACCATCGAGGAGACGTTTAATGTGATCTGGCACGTCAAGGAAGGTCGCCGGATGTCTCAGCGGGTGTTGTCTTATTGGGCGGTATTAACCCTGGGGCCGCTGCTGATAGGCGCCAGCCTGTCGCTGACGTCGTACTTGATTTCACTGACCCTGAATTCCGAGCAGGCGGTTCTCGCCCAGGCCCAGTCCTACGTGTTGGCGGCGTTGCCGTTCGTGTTTGAGGCGTTGGCGTTTGTGATTCTGTACATGGTGGTGCCAAATTGCGTCGTGCGTTTCCGCGACGCGTTTATTGGCGGCATTGTGGCGGCGGTGTTGTTCGAGATCAGTAAACGCGGATTCGCCTGGTTTGTGTTGAATTTCGCCAGTTACCAGGTGATCTATGGCGCTTTGGCGACCATACCGATCTTCCTGCTATGGATTTACATCTCCTGGTTGGTGGTGCTGGTGGGCGCTGCGGTGGCTGTGGTGCTCGGCCGACCGCCGTTGCAGTTGGAAGACTCTTGATCCGATTGAGTGTATCCCGTATTGCACGGTAGTGGCGCGTACGCCAAAATCGGGCTCGCGGTGAGAAAAAGCGTGCTGTCGAGAGGTATGCGATGAGTAGATCTAGGCTTTGTGTTTGGCTGTGGTGGTCCCTGGTGTCATGTAGTGCGGTGTCAGCCGACACCGCGACAACGTCCGCCGAGAATTTTTTTCATCAGAGTTTCGGCGACCTGCAGGAAGAGTTGGCCACCGCCCGCGATGAGGACAAAAAAGGATTGTTGGTGATGTTTGAGACCGACGACTGTCCGTGGTGCAAACGCATGAAGGCGACGGTATTGAATCAGAAGCCAATTCAAGATTACTACCGTTCGCATTTTCGCATCCTCGCACTGGATACCGAAGGCGATACGCTGATAACGGATTTTTCCGGAAACGAGGTGGCGGAAAAAGATTTCGCACTCAAGCACAATCGAGTACGCGCCACGCCGGTGTTCGCTTTTTTTGATCTCGAAGGCAAGATCATGATGCGATATACGGGAGCTACGCGCAACGCGGACGAATTTCAGTGGCTGGGCGAATTCGTGGTGGAAGATCACTATCGCACCCAGAAATTCACCAGGTACAAGCGTGAGCGGCGCGCCGCCTCGAGTAACGGTAAATCCTAAGCGGCCCTCCTTCCATACCCCCAGCAGGCGCCGTACATTGTGATTGCTCCATTCAGCCGTAGTCCCGCGTATTTGGCGCTTTGTCTTTTTTGGATCTGCGCCGCTGCCGGCGCGCAACAAGCCGATTCCCCGGCGCGCGCGCCTCTTCCCGATCCGTTGACACTGGAAGCCGCGTTGAAGCTGTCGGACGAATCGCATCCCGACAGAGAAGGGCAGGTCGCGCAAATTGCGATCTCTCGTGCGAATCTGGCTGCCGTGCAGGCGGACTATGGACTCAACGCCTATTTCGATGCGGTGCCCCGGTGGGTGGATCCTGCGGCCGAGCCCGGGCACGAATTTGTGAACGACAGCCGCGCTGGGTTCTTTCTGCATAAAAAGTTGTACGATTTCGGGCGCGGCCAAGCACTGCAGGACGTCGCCGCCGCGAAGCTGCGTGCAGAGAAATTGTCGCTGATCGACGTGCGTCAACAGCGAAAGCTGGACGTCATGGCGCGTTTTCTGGATGTGCTTCTGGCGGACTTGAAGTTTCTCGCCGATGACGAAGAAATGGCACTGCGTTACGTGCAATATGATAAGGCGGTAACGCGACAGGAATTGGCGATGGTATCGGATGTCGAACTACTCCGGCTCGAGACCCGATACCGGGAAGCGCTGGACATAAGGGCCGAAACGCAGGCGCAACAACGTTACGCGCGCAGGCTGCTGGCGCTTGCCTTAAACCGCCCGGACCAACTGCCCCAGGACCTGGTGCGTCCGGAGTTTTCCGAACTGGCGCGAAAATCCCCGGAACAAGATGCATTGATGCGACACGCGTTGGCGGGAAATCCGGTGGTGACCGCGATGCGCGCGAAGGTCGAAGCGGCGGCCCATGCACTGAATGCTGAGCGGGCATTGCGTCGGCCGGTATTATCGGCGGAGGCGGGCGCGGTCTATCTCGAGCGCGAAATTGGATCGCGCGACCAGGCGCGAGTTGGGTTGCAGTTGCGTTTCCCTCTCTACCAGGGAGGCAGCGACCGCGCGGCGATAGCGCGGGCCGCGGCGGAACTGGAAAAGACTCAGGCTGCGCTGCGTAAGGCGGAATTGGTGTTGCGCCAACAAGTATTGCATGTGTTGAAGCGCCTGGATACGCTACGCGTGCGCCGGCGTACCGCCCAGGTGCGCGAGGACTACCGCGATCTTGCCGTGGATCTCGCGCGTGGGCTGTATGAGATGGAAGTGCGCACTAATTTGGGGGAGTCCATGGCGCGGTTGACGGAAGCGCAATGGCAGTCGGCCAAGATCGAGTTCGAGACCGTGCTTGCCTGGGCGCAATTGGATGCCCTGCGCGGCAAGCTGGTCACCACGGTATCAATGGAGACGACACAATGAACAGGTGGTTGCGTGGGATAGCGTTGGCTGGAGCGGTTGTGCAGCCGCTTGAGCTGTTGGCCGGGACCTGCGATGGCAACCTGGCGTGGGCGGTACGCGCCGATTTGGGCGTTCCGGTTTCCGGCGTCGTCGCGTCGGTGACAGCGACGCCGGGGATACCGGTGACAGCGGGCCACGAACTCGTGCGCCTGGACCCGACGCCGTTCGAAGCCCGGCTGGCCGCGGCGAAGGCGGAATATGACGGCACCGGCGCCGAATTGCAGGAACAGCAACGGGCACTGGCGCGGGCCGAGGAATTGTATGACCGCGGGGTGTCGTCGACGGTTGAACTCGATCACAGCAAGTTGCTGCTTGCGCGGGCGCGAGCCGCGCACCAGGCGGCCGAGGCGGCATTGAAACTGGCGCAATACGAGCTGCAACGCAGTCGCCTCAAAGCACCTTTCGACGGCCTGGTGCTGGCGACCCGCGCTGTGCCGGGGCAAATTGTGGCCGGCGGGTTGCAGCCACCGGTGTTGGTGGTGCTCGCAAAAACGGGCCATTACCAGGTTCGCTGCTGGACGCCGGGTGCGGCGCTGGAGCAAGTGCACGTTGGGGACCGGATCGATGTGTCGGTGCGCGGCGCCAGCTATGCCGGCGCCGTGCAGGCAGTCGGTCTGGATTCGCGGCAAGCCACGCCGGGCGAAGACACGCAGTTCGCGCTGGATATCGCACTGACGGTGAACGAAAATCTGCCGGTGGGTGGCCGTGTCACGGTGGAGCTACCGTGAAGCAGTGTGAGCAATATCGGGTCAAGGGGCGCGTGCAGGGTGTATTTTTCCGCGCATCCACGCGCGATCAGGCGCAGCGGCTAGGGCTGCGCGGCTACGTTCGCAACCTGCCCGGCGGCGACGTCGAAGTCGTTGCGTGGGGTGAGCGGGAAGACTTGCACAAATTGGCTGCGTGGTTATGGAAGGGACCACCGAGCGCCAGGGTGACAGATGTAGCCAGCGAGCCGCTTCAAGGACACGACGAATTCGAAGACTTTGTAGTGCGTTAGTCCAGCTACTATTCTCAGCAATCCACACCAGGAATTTACGCTGTCTCTTGATACAATTGACGTTTCGAGCCTTTACGGTGCATGCCAGGAATAGTAGCTGGACTAGTCAGTGACCAGCGGCTGCCAGCGGTCACGCAGCGCCACGGAAACCCGGTCCGCATACTCAGTCTTACCGGTACTGCCGTTGTAGGCCGCCAGCGCATCCGGCAAGCGGCCGCGTTTTCGCTCCAGGTAATAGCGCAGTATGGCGCACCCGTAGCGCAGGTTGGTGCGCGGATTAAAAAGATCATCGTCCGGGTGGCCGATCTCTTTCTTCCAGAACGGCATGACCTGCATCAGGCCCCGGGCCCCCGAAGGCGATACCGCGAAACGATCGAACCGGCTTTCCACGTGAATGACCGCCAGCACCAATTCGGGGTCGAGATCGGCGCGGGTCGCCTCATCATAGATAATACGCAGCAGGTGGACGCGGTAGAAAGGGTTTTTGATCCGCGTCTTCAGCCCTTGAGACATTTTCGCCAACCACAGCATGGTGTCGATTTGCTCCGGAACATCCTGCACGCTCTCGACCGCCTGCTTCAGCGCCGCCACCAGGGCCGGGTCTGCCGGTTGCGCAGCGCCATCGGCATGCAGCGCCGCGGTTGTTCCCAGCAGGCACACGGCTGCAATTGTTTGTCTGATCGTAGTTTTCATCTATGCAATGGATTCACGAATCGCCGTCAGCGCTCCCATTACGTCGTCAAGCGGTAGTTCCTGCTGTTCGCCGGAACGGCGCGGCTTGTACTCAACGATCCCGTTTTGGACACCACGCTCACCCACCACCAGACGATGTGGTATACCGATCAAGTCCGCTTCGGCAAACATCACACCCGGCCTTTCATCACGGTCATCAAGCAGGACGTCCATTCCCGCCTCTGACAATAAGTTGTAGAGGGTTTCCGCGGATTTTTCCACCTTTTCGGATTTCCTGGCTCCGATGGGAATAATCACCACCTCAAACGGGGCGATGGCGTCGGGCCAGATAATCCCTTTATCGTCGTGATTTTGCTCGATAGCGGCGGCCACGATCCGGGACACGCCGATGCCGTAGCATCCCATGGGCATGACTACGGTGGCGCCGTGTTCGTCCAGGCACACGGCGTTCATCGCCTCGCTGTACTTGGATCCGAGCTGAAAGATGTGCCCCACCTCGATGCCCCGTTTGATAGTGATTCTGGCGTCGGGGTCATTGGTGGCCCCCGTTGCCGGGCACGGATCCCCGGCTACGACCTTGCGCAGGTCCGCCGCCTCGGGCTCGTCTGCATCCCGCCCCCAGTTCACACCGGTGAGGTGTTTGCCGTTTTCATTGGCGCCGCACACGAAATCCGACAGACGCGCAGCGCTTTCATCGGCGATCACAGGGACATTGTGCAGCCCGACCGGACCGATGGAGCCCGCGGCGCAGCCCGCGGCGGCCTCGACTTCGGATTCACCGACGAATTCGAGCGGCTTGGAGACCTGTGAGAGCTTTTCCGCCTTCGCAATATTCAATTCATGGTCACCACGCAGCACCAAAGCCACGACGCCGCCGACACCACGCACCAACAGGGTTTTCACCGTAACCGCCGGGTCGATTTTCAGAAATTCAGCCACTTCGTCGATGGTGTGTTTACCCGGCGTATCGACTTCCACCATCGGTGTGGAAGGCGGATTGCGTTTGCCCATCGGCGGCAATGCCGGCGCCAGCTCGACGTTCGCCGCGTAACCGTATTTGTCACAAAAGGCGATGGCGTCCTCGCCCGATTCCGCCAGCACATGAAACTCGTGAGATGTGTTGCCGCCGATGGCGCCGGTGTCCGCCTCCACGGCGCAGAATTTCAGGCCGATGCGCGTGAAAACCCGCGAATACGCCTCATACATCTGGTCGTAGGTCTGCTGCAGAGAATCCTGGTCAATATGGAACGAATACGCGTCTTTCATCATGAACTCCCGCGCGCGCATTACGCCGAAACGCGGCCGGATCTCATCACGGAACTTGATTTGAATCTGGTAAAAATTCATCGGCAGTTGGCGGTAACTGCGGATCTCATTGCGCACCAGAGCGGTGATAACTTCCTCATGGGTCGGGCCGAAACAAAATTCGCGTTGATGGCGATCGTGGAAACGCAGCAACTCCGGTCCATATTCGTCCCAGCGCCGCGATTCCTGCCACAACTCCGCGGGCTGCACCGCCGGCATCAGCATTTCCTGGGCGCCGGCGCGATCCATTTCCTCGCGCACGATGGTCTCCACCTTGCGCAGTACGCGCAGTCCCAGCGGCAGCCAGTCATAAATTCCGGCGGCCACCTTGCGTATCATGCCGGCGCGCAGCATGAGCTGGTGGCTGACAATTTCGGCGTCCGCCGGCGTTTCTTTCAGTGTTGGTATAAGCAGTCGCGATGCTCGCATGATGTTGTTTTTTATAAGCCAGTGAAAACGGGAAAGAGCCCTAATGATAACCGCAATCGCCGCCTCAGGTCAGCGGTTCTCGAACCTGCAAGGTAGGGTCCGGGGCCGCCCGCCCACGGTGTTGGGATCAGTGAGTGAAAGGATTGTGCAGCCGCAACCGACGGTGCTTGAAAACCGGGATGAGCGCCAACCCGGCGACGAAACCACCGACATGGGCGCCAAACGCCACCCCGCCGCGGCTGGGGTCGGCCATCAGCGTGCTCAACAACTGCATGGCAAACCACAAACCCAAAACCCACAACGCCGGCATGCGCACGGTATGCAGGAAAAACCCAAGCGGAATCATCACCAACACCTTGGCATGGGGGTACAGCAGCAGATACGCGCCGAGGATGCCGGAGATGGCGCCGCTCGCCCCAACCATGGGAATGTCGGAGTCAGGATTGGGCAACGCCTGTGCGAACACCGCGGCGATGCCGCACAACACGTAGAACACCACGAAGCGCACATGACCCATGGCGTCTTCGACGTTGTTACCGAATATCCATAAGAAAAGCATATTGCCGATCAGATGCATCCAACCGCCGTGCAGGAACATCGAAGTAACCACGGTTGCGGCCGGCGGCACCAGGGCGACCTCCGGCGCCAGCCGCGCCTCGCCCAGCAATACCTTGGGGATTACGCCGAGGCTGTAGACGACCACCTGCTGCCCGCGCGGATCGTGGGATATTTGCCACAGGAACACCACCACGCAGGCAGCGATAAACGATACCGTTATGACCGGCGTGATCGAGGTTGGATTGTCGTCGTGTATGGGAATCATGGGAGGCGCTATTGTAGCGCAACAACTGCCGGCTACCCCGCTGCCTAGTTGTCGAGGGGGCTGCGCACGCCGCGGCCGCCGCGTTTGATGACATGGGTATAGATCATTGTGGTCTTGACGTC
Source organism: uncultured Gammaproteobacteria bacterium (assembly GCA_947259175.1). Classification (GTDB taxonomy): domain Bacteria; phylum Pseudomonadota; class Gammaproteobacteria; order Arenicellales; family JAANXG01; genus CALZGZ01. The sequence goes on from CAMYKW010000030.1 coordinate 68,137, forward strand.
CTTGTGACCCAGCAATTCCTGGATGGTGCGGATGTCGTATCCATCCTCCAGCAAATGGGTCGCAAATGAGTGGCGCAGCGCGTGGCTGGATACTGGTTTGTTGAGTCCGATGTGCCGCGCCGCCTGCTTGAGCGCCCGCGGAAAGTTAGCTTCATGTACATGATGACGCCGGACGCGCCCGCTAACCGGATCGGTGGAAAACTTCTCCGACGGAAATACGTATTGCCAGCCCCACTCGGTGTCGGCCCCCGGATACTTCCTGGTTAAGGCAAACGGCAGATATACCGACCCGAATCCCTGGTCGAGATCTCTGTTATGCAGTCGCCGCACCCGTGCAAGGTGTCTTGTAAGAGATGGGATCAACCGTTCGGGCAACAGCGAAACCCGGTCCTTGCCGCCTTTGCCCTCGCGAATCGTGATCTGAAGATAATCGAAGTCGATGTCTTTTACGCGCAGGCGCAGGCACTCGATGAGTCGCATGCCACTGCCGTAGAGCAGGCGCCCGATGAGCTGATTAGTGCCTTTCAGTTCGGCAAACAAACATCGAACCTGTTCACGGCTGAGGACCGTTGGCAAGCGCGACGGCCGCTTGGCCCGTACCACATCGTGCAACCAGTCGAGTTCATGGTGAAGCACGTGTTTGTAGAGAAATAATATCGCGGACAAAGCCTGATTCTGGGTCGAGGTCGCGACCCGCCGATCCAGGGCGAGATGCGACAGGAATGCGGTAATCTCGGGCTCGCCCATTTCCTTGGGATGCGTCTTATGATGAAAAAAGATATAGCGCTTAACCCATTGGACATACGCCTGCTCAGTGCGGATACTATAATGACGAATGCGCAGCGCGGAACGCAGCTGATCGATGAGAGAGGACGTTTGCATGGCAGCCTCCTTGCTGAATGATGTCCGAGAATTTATTACAACATCTAAACCTAAAGCATTGATTTTGGTGGTGTCAACACCAAATCTAGCCCAAAAATCGGGTTTCAATACTAACATTTAGGTTAGATACATTTAGTTAGGGAACGAAAGACTTGATGAAAACGGAAAACGACAAGGCTTCGACCGGCCGGGGTATCTCGCATCATTTCAGGAGAGAGGCCAAACTCATGATCGGAATGCCCTTTGTTATTCTTTTTCTCGGTTTTTTGGTTATGCTGATCCTTCAGCTATTTATTTAGTACCCGCACATCTATAGTTTTTAGATCGGTGCGACTCCACTGACTACGAACCTGAGACGTGACAATAGTGTAAAACCAAATAGTGTTTGATCAAACAATTCGTAAACTGAATGGTGTTCCCTAACAAAGCGCTCCAGTCGGACAAAGTCAATCTGTCATGTCTTTTGCGTTCGCAAATGCCACGCCAGCTTGCCTTCGCCGCTGAGCTAGAACGTTAGGCATCATAGCGAATGAACCAAATTCGATTCGAAGCATTGTGGTCTGATAGCGACGACATGCTGCAGTTACAAATACATGCCTCGAATGGTTGC
>CAMYKW010000031.1 GCA_947259175.1 uncultured Gammaproteobacteria bacterium
GCACCGCAGCGCTCAGTCCGAGTGTGCCTGATTCCCCACCCGGCATCCCCGCGTCGATCGGACATGATCGTCATCGAATTGCTGACAAACTTAAAGTGTTCTCCACGCCAATACCGGGTAGACTCCATCATGACCACGCAGTCGTCCCGGTTTAAGTACGATGACTGCTTTGCGGACGACAGGACACTTTCTCAAACTTGTATGGGAATTCCTTTCCCAGAAAATGACGGTGATCGCCTTTCCCTGTTTCATTGTCGTATCCGACCAACCGCTGGCCCTCCTTACCATAGTACAGCCTGTACTTCATTCCGTGCGGTCGGTTTTTCGTCGTGTCCGACAACTGCCAAATCACCATTTCTCGAATCGCTCCGTCTTCGAATCTTGTCTTTTTATGTAAGACTTTCCGCGCTTTTATTATATGGTTTTATACACCATATAATATGTATGGTGTCAAAGACCGTATTAGTCATGGAGGTGGTTTTTTGTGTGGCATCAACGTTTGATTTGCTGAATGCTCACCGCGGAGTTTGGCGGCAGGCAGCTTGGCGACAATCGTCAGTAGATGGATAAGAAGCAGCGAAACGTTCTTCATTCCGTCCACAGATTACCAGAACTGCTGCCGACAACAAGATTGTGTCAGCGAATGAATTAGGGAGGAAATTGCTAATTGGACACCCACATGGTCCGTGGTCACTAAGCGAACGCTTGCTGGTTATCCAATCTCGGGATTCTGTTGAGTCGCCTACATCTACAGTGCCCAGAAAACTGCGAAGGTGCCTGAACCCTCTAGCTGCGAGAGCAAGCTCGCCCGAACGACTGTGGTAAAGTACCGAGTTTATTGATTCGTTCTCCATCAACGGAAGGCACCGGGGCTTGATTGTTGTTGTTATCGGCGTATCCGCATCGGGCAAGAGCACGCTGGGCAAGGCGCTTGCGGCCGTGCTCGGTTGGGAGTTCATCGATGGTGACGATTTTCATCCGCCGGGCAACGTCGCCAAGATGCGCCGCGGCGTGCCCCTGAACGACGCCGACCGGGCCCCGTGGTTGGTGGATCTGAACCGGCGAATCATGCAGGTCGATGAGGCCGGAGAGGATGCGGTGCTGGCCTGTTCGGCACTGAAGAAACACTACCGGGACATGCTGCGAGGCGGCATCCGTGACATCCGCTTCGTCTACCTTTGTGGCGATACCGAGCGGATTCGAGCGCGCATACGGGGACGCCAGGATCATTTCATGCCCGCCGGTCTGCTCGACAGTCAGATCGCCGCGCTGGAGCCGCCAGACAATGCGGTATTGGTCCGTATCGACCTGTCGACCAAGCAGCAGATAACGGAAGTACTACAGGCGTTGGCGCTGGATAGCGATACATGAAAAACTACGAAACCGAAATCAGCGCGACTGGTCTCGCTTTCCCCGAAGGGCCGCGTTGGCACGAAGACCGTCTCTGGTTCACGGATCAACATGCACGCAGGATCTATGCGATGCAAACCGCCGGCGCATTGCAGACGGTGGCGGATACCTCGGACCTGCCCGGTGGGTTGGGCTGGCTGCCGGACGGCACGCTGCTGGTCGTCTACATGACCCAGCGTCGGATTATGCGCCTGTCAGGTACCGAGCTGCACCCCTATGCGGATCTCTCGCAACACGCCCGGTTTCACTGCAACGACATGGTCGTCGACGCGGTCGGGCGCGTCTACGCCGGCAATTTCGGCTTCGACCTGCACGGCGGCCAGGCGATGTGCGCCACAGAGATTGTGTTGGTCGATAGCGACGGCACTATTGAGCCTTTCGCCACCGACGTGGTTTTCCCCAACGGCAGTGTGATCACGCCGGACGGCAGGCAGCTGCTGGTCGCCGAGACCTTCGCTCGCCGCATCAGCGCGTTCGATCTGAATCGCGACGGTCGCCTGCAGTCGCGCCGGGTCTGGGCCGAGCTGGGCGAAGCCACACCAGACGGCATCTGCCTTGACCGGGAAGGGGCGCTTTGGGTCGCCTCGCCCGGTAGCGGTGAACTCATCAGGGTGAAACAAGGCGGGGTTATCCTAGCGCGCTGCACGACCCGCGGCACGCCTTACGCCTGCATGTTGGGCGGCTACGAGCGCCGCACCCTGTTCGTCTGCAGCGCGGAGACGGATGACCCCGACCTGGCGGCGGAGCGCGAATCCGGTCGGATCGAACAGGTCGAGGTTGCGGTACCGGGCGCAGGGCGGCCGCGTGAATTAGCGACGGGAGGAGGACTGTAATGAGAGTCTATCGAGCCGATGCATTGCGCGGTCAGCGGGCACTGGTTACCGGCGGGAGTTCAGGAATCGGGGCCGCGGTCTGCCGCGCCCTCGCGATGGCCGGCGCGCGGGTCGTGGTCAACTATTTGTCCAACCGCGACGAGGCCGAGCAACTGGTCAAAGAGATCCAGGCGGACGGCGGTGAGGCGATGGCCATCCAGGCCGATGTGAGCCAGGAAGCCGACGTGCAGCGGATGTTTCGCCAAATGATCGATACCTGGGGCAGCATCGAGATTCTGGTGGCCAATGCCGGCATTCAGCGTGATGCTGCGTTTCACCACATGTCGCTGGATCAGTGGAACATGGTCATGAACGTCAATCTCACAGGCCAGTTCCTGTGTGCCCGCGAGGCGGTCCGCGAGTTCAACCGGCGTGGTGTCATCCCCGAGGTCTCGTGCGCCGCCGGCAAGATCATCAGCATGTCCTCGGTGCATGACATCATCCCATGGGCCGGCCACGTCAACTATGCCGCCTCCAAGGGGGGGCTGCTGATGTTCATGAAAAGCCTGGCGCAGGAGGTGGCTCGCCATAAGATTCGCGTCAACGCGATCTCACCGGGGGCGATTCGGACGGAGATAAACCGCAGTGCCTGGGAAACACCTGAGGCCGAGGCTGATCTGCTCCGGCTCATCCCCTACGAACGCGTCGGCGACCCGATGGATATCGGCCACGTCGCTGTGTGGCTGGCCTCCGATGCCTCAGATTACGTGACCGGAACGACCATTTACGCCGACGGCGGCATGACGCTGTATCCCGGCTTCCGCGAAGGCGGCTAGCCCAGCGCGCGGCAGGAGGCTGTTGTGATGGCGTCTGCGCTGGTACCGCTGGAATGTGTGCTCGAGAACGCATCCGCTCAGCCGGACGAACGCGAATGGTGGATCAGCAACGGTATCGGTGGCTACGCCGGCGGCACCCTCGGCGGCGTATTGACGCGTCGCTACCATGGCCTGATGGTGGCACCGCTGCATCCGCCGCTGGGGCGCTATCTGATACTAGCCAAGGCCGACGCGGAACTGATGGACGGCGAGACGCACACGCCGCTGCACAGCAATACCTGGCGTGGTGGCATCGTGGAGCCACAGGGGCATAGACATCTCGAGGCCTTTCGGCTGGATGGCCAGATACCGGTCTGGGACTTCGCCGTCGATGACCTGCGTGTCGAGCAGCGCGTATGGATGGATCATGGGCGCAACCAGACCCGTGTCGCTTTTCGTTGGCACGGCGGTGAGCGCGCGAGGGCGCCTGTCGTGCGTCTGGGCCTAATCGCCAGCTACCGCGATCACCACGCCGTCAACCGGGCACACGGCTTCGAGATCGGCACCGAGGTGCTGCCGGATGGGCTTCAGCTGCATCTGCCCGATGGGCGCTTCGTTGAGGTGCGGTCCACCCAGGGCCATTTTAAAGTCGACGCGACCTGGATCGAGGGCTTCTTTCTAGCACGAGAGCGCGAGCGCGGCCTTGAGGAGATCGATCACCATTTGCGCATCGGTCAGGTCGACATCGAGCTGTCACCAGATCGCTGGGTGGGCATCGGCGTGGCGCTGGGTACCCTGCAGACGCTAGATCCGGCAACATCTCTCGCAGCCGAGCGAGCCCGTATCGAGGCGTTCTCCAGCGCCGCACTACCTGGAATCGACAGGGCGGTGGTACCGGCCTGGATCGACCGGCTGGTGGTCGCGGCCGATACGTATCTGTTCCGGCGCCAGGCGCCCGATGGCGGTCAACGCGCCTCGGTCATCGCCGGGTATCCCTGGTTTGGCGACTGGGGCCGTGACACCATGATCGCCCTGCCGGGCCTCACGCTGGCCACCGGGCGGCCATCGGTGGCCCGGGATATCCTAGCCAATTTCACCGGCTTTGTAAGCGAGGGCATGCTGCCCAATGTGTTTCCCGGCGACGGTGAGACCCCACAGTACAATACCGTCGATGCGGCGCTCTGGTTCATTGAGGCCTGGCGTGCGTATATCGCGGTCACGAACGACACCAAGGCCCTGAAGGACGCTTTCGCGGCGCTGGCAGAGATCGTTCACGCCTACCGCGACGGTACGCGATACGGCATCGGCATGGATCCCGAAGATGGCCTGGTGCGCGCCGGTATCCCGGGCCAGCAACTGACCTGGATGGATGCGCGCGTGAACGGGCGGGAGATCACGCCGCGCCACGGCAAGCCGGTCGAGATCAATGCGCTGTGGTACAACGCCCTGCGCAGCATGGCCGATTTCGCACGCCGACTGGGACAATCGCCAGCCGCATTCGATACCCTGGCCGACAAGGTGACCGGGTGCTTCGCACGCTTCTGGCGCGGCGACGATGCCGGACTGTACGACGTGCTGGATGGCCCGGACGGCCACGATGCCGCGATTCGCCCGAATCAGATCTTCGCCGTCAGCCTGAACCACTCACCGCTGGCCTCTGACACCATGCGGCGCGCCGTCGTAGCCGAGTGCAGGGAGCATCTGTTGACGCCTTTCGGTCTTCGCTCGCTGTCGCCGCGGGATCCGTCGTATCGCGGGCGCTATGCCGGCGGCGTCGCGGAACGCGATGCCGCCTATCACCAGGGTCCGGTCTGGGGCTGGCTGCTCGGTCATTATGCGCTGGCCGAGCACCGCGTGACGGGCCGCGCAGAGCCGGCGCGGCAACGCCTCGAAGCGATCGCCGGTCATCTTTGCCAAGCTGGGCTCGGCCAGGTCAGTGAGATCTTTGATGGAGATCCGCCGTATACCCCGCGGGGTGCGCCGGCCCAGGCCTGGTCGGTGGCCTGCATCCTGGAGGCCTGGTGGAGACTGGCGCGCGAACAGGCACAATAGACGGAGGACAGTGAGCGTATGAATGCAGAACGGGAAAGACTCGAGAACCAGCGCGAGGGGCGCGAATCCTGGGATCTGTGGGGTCCCTACCTCAGCGAACGCGGCTGGGGGACGGTGCGCGAAGACTACAGCGCGAATGGCACAGCCTGGGAGTACCTGGATCATGACCAGGCGCGCTCGCGGGCCTATCGTTGGAACGAGGATGGCTTAGGTGGCATCAGTGATGCCGGGCAATACTTGTGCTTTGCCATGGCCTTATGGAACGGCCGCGATCCGATCCTCAAGGAACGCGCATTTGGCCTGACCGGCAATCAGGGCAACCGCGGCGAGGATGTCAAGGAATACTATTTCTACCTTGATGCCACACCCTCGCACAGTTACCTGCGTTACCTCTACAAGTATCCGCAGCGCGAGTTTCCCTATCGCCGCCTGCTGGAGGAGAACCGGCGCCGCGGACGCGACCAGGAGCCGTTCAATCTGCTGGACAGCGGTGTCTTGGATGAAGATCGTTATTGGGATATCGAGGTCGACTACGCGAAGGCCTCGCCGGAAAAGATCCATATCCGTATCGCGGCGCACAACCGGGGTCCGCAGCGCGAGACCATTCATCTCATCCCTATGCTGTGGTTCCGCAATACCTGGAGCTGGGGCGACGACGTGGACAGGCCGCTGATATCGAGGCACCCGGGCACCGATGGCGAGGGCTGGGCGGTGGAGGCGGATCACCCGGTACTGGGTCGCTATTACCTGCACGGTGCACAGCGCGCCGAGACCCTGTTCAGCGAGAACGAATCGAATGCCGAGCGCCTGTGGGGGGCACCCAATCCATCGCCCTATGTGAAGGATGCCTTTCACCGGCGCATCGTCGGTGCCGAAACTGGCGCCGTTAATCCGGACGGCCGCGGTACTAGATTTGGTGCTTGGAGCCAATGGCAAGTGGAATCCGGGCAGTGGGTACACCTCGATCTAGTCCTGTGTCGCGACGCTCGACCGGACCTCAATGCCAACAGTGAGGTCGTCTTCTCATCGCGTCGGACCGAAGCCGATATCTTTTACGATGAAATGCTGCCCGAGGCCGGCCCCGAGGATCTGCGCATCCTGCGTCAGGCCAGCGCCGGCCTGATCTGGACCAAGCAGTTCTTTCATTATGATGTGGAGCGCTGGCTGCGCGGCGACGGCCATCCGCCGCCGCCCGGGCGTCAACAGGGGCGCAACCGGCACTGGCGGCATCTCAAGGCCAGGGACATCATCAGTATGCCCGATAAATGGGAGTACCCCTGGTTCGCCGCCTGGGACCTGGCCTATCACTGTGCTGCGCTGGCCCTGCTGGATGTCGATTTTGCCAAAGGCCAGATCGAGTTGATGCTCGATGAGCGCTATCTGCACCCCAACGGTCAGATCCCGGCTTATGAGTGGGCCTTTGGCGACGTCAACCCGCCGGTGCACGCGATGGGTGCGCTGAAGGTGTTTCGCGCCGAGCGCGTGCAGCGCGGCAAGGGTGATCTCCATTTTCTGCAGCGTGTGTTCAACAAGCTGTTGTTGAACTTCTCCTGGTGGATCAATCGTAAGGATGTGGAGGGGCACAATCTATTTGAAGGGGGGTTCCTTGGCCTGGACAACATCTCCGTCTACGACCGCTCGAAGCCGCTGCCGCACGGCTATACGCTCAAGCAGGCGGATGCGACGGGCTGGATGGCGATGTTCGCCCTGAACATGACCGCTATGGCGCTCGAGCTCTGTGTCGAAGACCCAGATCACGAAGACATCGCGATTCAGTGTTACCTGCAATTCCTCGCAATTGCCGAGGCTATTGCCGGTGAGGGCGAGACCGGCATGCCGTCGCTGTGGGACCCCGAGGCTGGTTTCTTCAAGGACCTGCTGGTAACCCCCGATGGTTCCGTACATCGGATCGACGTTTATTCGTGGGTGGGCCTGATCCCGCTGTTTGCGACCGAGGTCATCGACCAGCGTCTACTGTCCCATGCGCCACGCTTTCGTGAACTTCTCAGAGAGAACAAGGGAGGACTGTTTCGGGGAAGCTACATCTGTACCTGCCCCGACTGGGAAAACGAGCGCGGCGAACACCTGCTGGCGCTGGTCGATCACTCGATGCTGCCGCGTATGCTGACGCGGCTGTTGGACGAGTCCCAATTTCTGTCGGACTTCGGCGTACGCAGTGTCAGCAAGGTCCACAACACGCACAAAGACCTCGGCTTTATCCCCGGCATCGGCCGCGCGATCATTGACTATGTCCCCGGCGAGTCCAACTCCTACTTGTTCGGCGGCAACTCGAACTGGCGCGGCCCGGTGTGGCTGCCGACCAATTACTCGCTGATCCAGGCGATCGAAAAGTTCCATCGCTTCCTGGGACCAGAGTTCACCGTTGCCGCCCCCTGCCTCGGCAATCAGCGGATCAACCTGAAGCAGATCGCCAATCTGCTCTCTGAGCGCCTTGTCGATCTGTATCGTCGCGATAATGACGGCGTCATCCCTGCCTTGCGGCGCGACAGTCGTTTTCACACCGACCCGTGGTGGCGGGATCTCACGCTGTTCTATGAGTACTTCCACGGCGAGACTGGTCGCGGTCTCGGCGCCGCTCACCAGACCGGCTGGACGGGCCTCCTCGCCAACTTGGTGATGCGTCGGTACGAAAAAGACATTACGCCGTGGAGCGGCCTGGATGCCGGGCGGAAGGCAGCCTGGATGGACGAGCTGGCGTGATGTACGCTTCAGACTTCTTTACGGTGCCGACAGCGACATTTCGAATTCTGTGCGTTTTCGTCGTCGTAACCCACGACCGCCGCCATATCTATCACTTCAATGTCATCGCCCATCCCAACTCCATTATTTGGACAGCGCGACCAAATGGACGGGTGATTCAATCGCCAGAATAAGAACAGATTGTCGAGCTCCCTCGCGTCGGTGACCTGCATCACGAACATGTGCGCATGGCTGCTTGAGAAAAGATTAGTAAATAGTGGCGACAACGATGAAAGCCGAATCACACTCAATCGACCCTGAACGGATTTGTAACTCGAACCGTCCCGTATTGTTGTCCATCGTTCAAATCTTCGCTGTATAGAGTCGTGGCACCTAAGGCATCAGCCGCTGCAATAAGTGCCGCATCCCAGTAAGATATCTGGTAACGTTCACTTATCTCCGCGGCAATCTTTACCAGGCTGGCATCAACAGCAAGACATGGAAAGGCGTCCAGTTGCTCTATCCATTCTAAAGCGTTGTCTGCACTTAACGTAACCTCTATCTTTCGCGTAACGGCTACGTAGAATTCTTGAAGCACCTGAGCTGAAAAGCTCACCTCTTCATGCTCGATGAGTTCCAAAGCGCGTTTGCGTTTCTTTTCTTCGGCACCTCGTCCTGCCGCAGCATATACAAGGATATTGGTGTCGAGAAAACACTCAACGCTCATGCAACTCGTCGCGGCTCCAGGTTTTCGATCCGAGTCGCGCCTTGGAACGGTTACTCAGTCGCCGGATACGCTGACGGGCTTGTCGCGCCCGATCTTCCCGCTCCGAGATGCGCGTCAGGTACTCGCGCACGAGCTGGTTGACCGACGAGTTTCGCTCTGTTGCGTAACGCCGTACGGTGGCGAGGACATTTTCGTCAACGGAAAGAGTGATGTTTTTCATAAACACACAGTTTATGTGTTACTGTGCTTGCTGTCAAAAAAGTCAAACCTGTGGATGTCTAATTCCAAGATTTTGGTTAATGATTAGCGCAATCTTGTTGACGGCAGCAGTTCTGGCAACCTGTAGCCAGAACGAAGAAGGTTCTTCTGCTTCTGATACATCTACTGACGATTGTTGCCAAGCTGCTTGGACGGGGTGGTATCAAGGGCATCATCGTTGAGAGCCCGCTACTAAAGCCGCAACTTCTCGTTGTTTGCCGCCCGCGGCGAAGGGAACCGAATCTGTTACCGACAGAACGGTTTCTATTTGGTTTCTTTTAATCAGAGCTTCCTTAACTATTTCTTCGGCCCGGCCGCATTACGAAAACGGCAGTAGTCGTTCAGCCATCGACGCCGCTGCGATTTCATGACTGATACGTCGGAAGTATCGGGCCTTTTACTCGCCGCACCTTAGCTAGTCGTAGAATAACCGTTGTGCTTGAGTTCTTGCCCCGGTCGATCAATAATATTGAAACTCGCCAATTGCGTTACACTAGCCACAGAGCGATCGACATTGGCTTCTCTGTATCGTCCGCACACATGAAATATCAATGCCTTGCCCAAGAATTGTTGGATGCGCTGGTTCTACCACGCCCGGAAGAGTACGACTACTCGTCCGCGTACGGCGATATGACACCTTGGAATAACGTGCTCACGCCCAGGTAGAATCGCAAACAACAATCGATGAGCATCGCGAAGGTATACAATTCATTTAAGTGGCTGGTTACCCCCCTGGTTGGCCTGATGCTAGCGTGTCAAGCCCTGGCGCTATGCGTTGTACTGGCGGCCGTTCCGCATCATGAAAGTCAATTGACTGCACCGGTACATCCTCCTGCGTTGAGTGATGTCGGGACAAAAGAATCACTCCATGGCAGCAGCTCACACGACGCCGACCTGGGAATTCAATCGGCGTCAGAGCAGCCGACATCCACATTCATACCGCACTTGAATAGTCATTCGTATCCCCATTCTGCAGATCATGATTGCTGCAACGATGACACCGATACGATGCGCGTTGCTGTTCTAATCGTCCTCTGGTTTGCCATTGCCCTAAGACTAATCCGTCCCGGGGATCTGCGCATTTTCAGCTTCTTCTTCATATCCCGATATAAGCCGCATGAACGCGAGGCCGGTTATCCAAGGCCGCATCTTGTTCATTGCAAGCTATTGAACTAGCCTGCCCTTCTCCCAGAATGTGGCGGTAGCGCCGATCTCCTACGGTCTGCACCGGCTGCCACGGTCTAAAAACTGAAATTTTCCAATCGCGCTTTTCGAACAAAGGAGAGCGACGCGGTCATTGGTCGGTTGAACAAATCCACGGTAACAAGAGATGACGTTAGGTAATTTATTAGCGGGAAACGTTTTGAAAGAATGGAGATTTACAAGTTTGATACTCCTCATGCCGTTATTGGTATGCCCTAATGTGTACGGGGCGTTGACCCTGGGGAGAGCACAGGACCTCGCGTTCAGTACGGACGCCGGTCTTGAACAGGTACTTCAAAACGCTGAGGGACTGCGCTCCGAGGCGGTGGCTCAGGGGCAGCTACCGGACCCGGTATTGACTCTGGGCGCGTTAAACCTGCCCGTTGATACATTTGATTTCGACCAGGAACCCATGACTCAGCTCAGGTTCGGCGTGCGGCAGATGTTTCCACAGGGAGATACGTTGTCACTAAAGAAAGACAGGCTGATAACCAGGGCCGGATCACTGAACGATGATGCGCAAACTCGATACCTGCAGGTACGCCGCGAAGTACGCCGGATATGGTTCGACGTGCTTTACTCGATCAAAGCCGTGAGGATTCTGAAACAGGACAAGGTACTGTTTGAACAATTGCTAGACGTTACCCGGTCACTATACAGCGTCGGAAACGTAGAGCAGCAGGATGTGTTGCGGGCTGAGCTCGAACTCGCCCGTCTGCATGAAAAGCTAATCAAGGCGGAACGCCTGGAACAACAGCACAGAGCAGCTCTGGCGCGCTGGGTGGGATGGGAGGCGCGCCGTGCCGACTGGCCGGATCAAATTCCAGAGCTCCAGCACACCCCACCGATATCCGCCCGCCTCGACCGAAAGGAGGTCTTGCAGAATTCCGATGATATCGCCAACGCTCTTCGCGGCCACCCGGTGATCGCCGCGATGCAGAAACGGGTCGACGAGGCGGAACTGGATCTACAACTCGCCAAGACTAAATACAAGCCCGCCTGGGGGGTCGAGGTAAGCTACGGATTGAGAGACGGAGAGAATCTGGATGGGACCGGGCGCAGCGATTTTTTCAGCGCGATGGTAACCATGTCGATGCCGTTTTTTACACGACTTCGACAGGACAAGGGCGTGGAGAGTTCGACCCACAGGATGCAGGCCCGGAGTTATGCAGTGAGCGACCGTCTGCTGGAAATGACCGGTACCGTGGAGCAGATACTCGAGCGCTTGATACAAACAGAAGAGCGAATTGCTTTGTTCCGCGATGAACTTCTGGCCAAATCCAGGCATCATGCAAAGGCCGCTCTTACTTCCTACCAATCCGACACCACCGATTTCGACGTATTAATGAGGTCTTACCTGCGCGAGCAAAGAGACAGACTTGATTTTCAACGCCTGCTCATTGACCGCCAACAATTGCTTTCAGAATTGCAGTTCTATTTCCCCACGGCGTTACCCGAGTTAATTATCGAGGCAGAGGTACGAAACCAATGAAGTACATCGTTGTTATTACTTTGCTTGTTTCGGCCTTTTTGGGGGGGATCGCGATGGAGAAGTATGTCTTGAAAATTTCGGATCCGAATGACGGCGAGGCGAACGTGGCGCAGTCTGTTGGTTCCGGCGAGCGCGAACCCCTCTACTGGGTAGCGCCGATGGATCCAAACTACAGGAGGGACAAGCCCGGGAAATCACCCATGGGTATGGATCTGGTTCCTGTGTATGAGGAAGACGCAAGAGGCGGCGATGAGGGCGTGGTAAAGATATCTCCGGTCGTGGTCAACAACCTCGGGGTTCGGCTCGGCACCGTCCATTCCGGTCCACTGTCGATACCAATCAAGACAGTGGGTTACGTTACCTTTGACGAGGAAAAGCTATCTCACATACACGGCAGGGTCGACGGCTGGATAGAACAACTCTTTGTCAGCAGCGCGGGGGAGCCGGTGCGTAAGGGCGAGACTCTGTACGAGCTGTTTTCGCCTACTTTGGTGAATGCACAGGAAGAATACCTGGCAGTGTTGCGCAGCGGGAGCCGAGAACTCAAACAGGCGTCGAGGCTGCGACTGCAATCACTGGGACTCAATGAGGATCAGATCAACGCACTCGAAAAACGGGGGCGGGTGGATCAACGGATAAAGATCGCGGCGGCGCAGGACGGAATCGTAAACCAGTTGAACGTGCGGCAGGGCATGTACGTAAATCCCGCGACAGAGTTGATGTCGATAGGTTCTCTCGATAGCGTTTGGGTCATTGCAGAAGTTTTTGAGCGGCAGGCGAACTGGGTTCGGCAAGGCCAGCGAGTCGAGATGTCGGTGGTCGCCATGCCCGAACGAACCTGGGTAGGCGAGGTAGATTATCTTTACCCGGTACTGGACAGCAAAACCAGAACACTTCGCGTAAGGATTCGCTTTTCCAATCCGAAACAGCTGTTGAAACCGAATATGTACGCTGATGTCACGATCTACGCGGAATTGGCGGATAACGCGCTGAGTATACCCAAGGAGGCCCTTATCCGGGGTGAACGATATGACCGCGTCGTAGTGCAACTCGACGATGGGGTGTTCAAGTCCAGAGCCGTAAGGACTGGTCAGGAGGCAGGGAGGCGCGTGCAGATTCTCGCAGGTCTTGCAACTGGAGACAAAGTGGTGACTTCGGCCCAGTTCCTGATCGATTCCGAGTCCAATATCGATGCCGAGTTTGCAAGGATGGAGGAACAGGAAAAAAAGACCGAATCCGTAGTGGTAACCGCTACGGGAACGATACGGAGTATCTTCGGAGAAAAGGCCATGATAAGCATTGATCATGACCCGATTGATGACCTTGGTTGGCCTGCAATGAAAATGGATTTCAAGGTGGCCGACGCGGTACTCATCGATCAACTTCGATCAGGCCAGGTAATTGAGTTCGAACTGACCAAACAAAACGAAGGGGATTACCTGATAACAGCCATCAAAAACGGCTCAAAGAATGGTGACTCACACAATCACGGCTCCCATCAGCTTACCGCGGTTTCCGCGGAGAACCAGCCGCAGGATGCAATGGGCGTCGCGGCCACGGGCATCGTGCGCAAACTCATGCCGGAATCAGGCATGGTAGAGATTGCCCACGATCCGATTCCGAAGTGGAAGTGGCCGACGATGACCATGTCCTTCAAGGTAGCAGCTCCGGATGAACTCCAGTCATTGGTTCCGGGTCGGCGTATCCGCTTTACGTTGACTAAAACGGCGGAAGGGGACTACATACTTTCGAATCCCGAACCTGTCGAATAATCCTGAGATTTCAAACAACGGGTTTCTCACATGATTTCTGGAATTATCCGCTGGTCTATCGCCAATCGATTCTTTGTTGTACTCGCGTCAATCGCACTCTTAATAGCGGGTGTTCTGGCGTTGCGAAACACACCCATCGACGCTATACCGGACCTGTCAGATGTCCAGGTGATCATAAAAACGAGCTATCCCGGCCAGGCGCCGCAGGTCGTCGAGGATCAGGTAACTTATCCACTGACGACAGCCATGTTATCCGTTCCAGGCGCCACCACCGTAAGGGGTTTCTCCTTTTTCGGGGACTCCTATGTCTACGTCATTTTTAAAGACGGAACCGATCTGTACTGGGCGAGATCGCGGGTACTCGAATATTTAAGTCAGGTTGCGGGCACCTTGCCGGCATCGACTAGACCGGAGCTGGGTCCCGATGCGACAGGGGTTGGATGGGTGTATGCCTATGCTCTTATCGACCGATCCGGCCGACATGATCTAGCCGACCTGAGAAGCATTCAGGATTGGTTTCTCAAGTATGAACTGCAGACCGTCCCTGGGGTATCGGAGGTTGCTACGGTTGGCGGTATGGTGCGGCAGTATCAGGTCGTCGTTGACCCGAACAGGCTGCGCGGTTTCGGTGTACCGCTCAGCCACATTCGAGCATCTATTCAGCGTGCCAATCAGGAATCAGGCGCATCCGTCATTGAAATGGCGGAGGCCGAGTATATGGTGCGAGTCACCGGATACTTGAAGTCCCGAACAGATCTGGAAAACGTACACCTTGGCTTGAACAAGACCGGTACGCCACTTCTACTTCGGGACGTCGCGGAAATTCGTCTCGGTCCCCAGATGCGGCGGGGAGTCGCCGAACTCAATGGTGAAGGAGAAGTGGTAGGCGGGATCGTGGTAATGCGGTTCGGTGAGAATGCACAGAAAACCATCGCGGGTGTCGAAAAGAAATTGGAAGAGCTCAAGCGCGGCCTTCCCGAGGGCGTCGAGATAGTGACCACCTATAACCGATCATCGCTGATAAAAAGGGCAGTAAGTAATCTGTACGAAAAGCTCATCGAGGAGTTCGTGGTCGTAACTTTGATCTGCGTACTCTTTCTTTTTCATTTTCGATCGTCTTTGGTGGTGGTATTCAGCCTTCCGTTGGGAATACTTGCCGCCTTTGTAGTGATGTATAGCCAGGGTCTCAACGCAAACATCATGTCACTAGGCGGCATCGCCATTGCCATTGGCGCCATGGTCGACGGTGCAATCGTAATGATCGAAAACGCGCACAAGCACCTGGAGCGATCCGATTTGACCAGGCAGAACCGATGGGAAGTGATCGGCCAGGCGGCATCCGAGGTCGGTCCACCTCTGTTTTTCTCGTTGCTCATTATCACCATGAGCTTCCTGCCGGTATTTACGCTTGAGGCACAGGAGGGGAAATTGTTCTCGCCCCTCGCATTCACCAAGACTTACGCAATGGCCGCTGCGGCGGGACTGTCCATCACCCTTGTCCCCGTATTGATGGGCTATTTTATTCGCGGAAAAATAATTCCAGAGCACCGCAATCCAATCAACAGACTATTGACCGCAGTCTACAGGCCAACAATCAAAGGGGTGCTCGAATACCCGAAAACCGTTTTATTTCTTTCCCTCATCGTACTCGGCATAGGACTATGGCCCGCGTCTAAGCTCGGCAGTGAGTTCATGCCGGCATTGGATGAAGGCGATTTGATGTATATGCCTACGACCTACGCCGGCATATCCATAGGCAAGGCGAGGGAGTTATTGCAGCAAACTGACAAGCTGATTCGTACTGTCCCAGAGGTAGTCACCGTTTTTGGCAAGATCGGTCGTGCGGACACCGCAACGGACCCGGCGCCGCTTACAATGATGGAGACATTTATCCAACTCAAACCAAAGGAGGAATGGCGACCCGGTGTAACCACGGATTCACTAAGGAATGAACTGGACAAGTTGGTCAGTTTTCCCGGACTCACCAACGCTTGGGTAATGCCGATCAAAACCCGCATCGACATGCTGTCAACCGGGATAAAGACCCCGGTTGGAATCAAAGTCTCCGGACCCAGCCTCGGCGAGATCGAGAAGATAGGGAAGCGTCTGGAAGCGGTTCTTCCTCAGGTGAAAGGTACCGCCTCAGTGTACTCCGAGCGGGTAGCCGGCGGCCGCTACGTTAGAGTCGATATCGACCGGGAGAAGTCCGCCCGCTTCGGGCTCAACATTGCGGATTTACAGGACGTTGTTCGCACCGCCGTCGGGGGCATGAATATTACGGAAACGGTCGAAGGTCTGGAGCGTTATCCGGTCAATCTGAGATATCCTCAGTCATACCGCGACTCCGTGGAGCAGCTCAAGCTATTGCCTGTAGTGATTCCGGATGGAGAGCGCATCGCGCTCGCGGACGTCGCTAGAATCCAAGTCATCGACGGTCCCCCTGCAATCAAGAGCGAGAACGCCCGACTGAACGGCTGGACACTTGTCGACATCGAGGGTCGCGACCTGGGTTCCTACGTGGCAGAGGCAAAACGCTTGGTGTCGGAACAGGTCGATCTTGCCCCTGGCTATTCGATATCCTGGTCAGGTCAGTACGAATACATGGTACGGGCCAAAGAAAAGTTGATCTTCGTGGTACCCCTCACTATTGCGATTATCATCGTTCTCCTTTACTTGAATTTCCGCAATATCGGTGATGTTCTCATTATTATGGGGACCCTTCCCTTCGCCCTGATCGGTGGCTTGTGGCTAATGTACGGGCTTGGCTACAACATGTCGGTCGCGGCGGGGGTTGGGTTCATCGCACTTGCCGGAGTCGCTGTTGAAATTGGTGTTCTGATGCTGGTGTATTTGAACCAATCCTACGAACGGTCCTTGTCAGAGGCGGCACACGAAGCCAGGGAATTCACCGAACTCGATCTGCGTCGAGCGGTTTTCGACGGCGCCGGACTTCGCGTGCGGCCGATTATGATGACCGTGGCAGCAATCGTAATCGGCTTGGTACCGATCATGATCGGAAGCGGCACCGGGTCGGAAGTGATGAAACTGATTGCCGGCCCCATGATCGGAGGAATGGTCAGCACCGTTTTGCTTACGCTGCTGGTCATTCCTGCCCTGTACTTTGTACGCAAGAAGATGTTTTTGACAATCAAGGGAGAGGAATCATGAACAATACGCGGATTACACTCCTGGTGCCCCCGGAAAGAGAACGTGCAATTGAGGATGCGCTCAAGGAAGTGGAGATCAATGCGATGGCGCGCATCAAATCTCGAGGCTATGGGGGGCATCCGAATTTTTATGCTACAGACTGGACCAATGAGGTCGTCTTGATCGAACTGTTTGTTTCAAAACAACAGCTGTCCGTGTTGCGGGACAAACTCAAATCGATTTGCGAGAGCGACGGTCCATGCAACTGCGTTGTCGTTACGAGCGAGGTATCTGAGCTATTTCCGTCCACAGCGGAGCGCGTATAGCATTGAAGTGACGGCATCAGTGGGACCATTGAAGTGACGGCATCAGTGGGACTGGCTGTCGTTCCTACAAAATAATCACACTTGACTTTATTGCCTTTTTCCGACGACTCCAGTTAGCCTCAGAACCATATTCAAATGGCTGAGAATACTGGTCGGCGCTCTGCGCTCGGCCTTTCGTCCGCATCGTGAATTGGTTCTTGAGAATCTGGCTTTTCGCCTACAGCTTGCAGTATTCAAGCATCGTCATCCTCGGCCGCGGCTCAAGGATTTAGATCGATTATTCTGGGTCTTGCTGTGTAGAGTAGAGTAATGTCACGACTCATCCCACCGCTACCTGGACGGCACGACAACTCGTCGAGGCTTGCGGCATAGTCGAGCCACCAAGGGATCCGATCCGAGACCGCGATGGGATTTATGGGTATCGTTTTCGTCAGCAAGCCAAAGCACTTGGTTTAGAGGAAGTAACAACTGCTCCCGGGTCACCGTGGCAGAATGCTTATGCGGAATGTGTCATCGGCTCCATCCGTGGGGAATGCTTGGACCACATGATAATCCCGGGAGAACTTCATCTGAAACGCATCCTTTCCAACTATATAAGCTACTATCACAGCGCGAGAACTCATTTGTCCTTAGACAAGGATGCGCCGGATGGTCGTGCTATACAACCACCTCGGCAAGACACGGTAGTCGAAGTCCCTCGCGTCGGTGGCCTCCATCACGAATATGTACGGATGGCTGCTTGATCGAAGAGCAATTTATAGTAGGCACAGTGTGAAATTACGAGCATCCGTTGACGGGATCCGCACCGCATCGACCCTCTGCGTATGCCTGTTGATGGCGTGCAGTCGCGCCGAGACGCGAACGGTAACCGCAGACGAGTCGCTTCGGGCGGGGTCGGTACACCGTTGGCTGGTGGGCGCCGACTATCGCGAATTGTGGCAGACCCCGATCGAAGTCGAGGTATTGGATCTACAATCGTTTGCGGGCGGCCTGAAACCACAGGTCCGGGTGGGCGGGCAGACCCTCGGGCTCGCCATGAAGGGAAGAGACGGCAAAAACTACACGTTTCGAAGTGTGGTCAAGGACCCGACTTTCTTCATGCCGGAAGACTTTCGGGGGTATCTGATCGATCGCATCGTGCAGGATCAGCTGGCGGCGGCGCATCCTGCGGGCGCGCTGATTGTGCCGCCCCTGGCCGAGGCGGCCGGCGTATTGCACACGACGCCTGAGTTGATGTTGATGCCGGACGATGCCGCGCTGGGCGAGTTCCGTGAAACGTTTGCCGGTCGGCTCGGCACTATCGAGGTATACCCAATGAAGGCAGGTGCCGGCCATGCAGGCTTCCACGGCGCCACCGACATCGTGTCCACGGAGGACCTCTGGCAGAAACTCGTCGGCAGCCCGCAGGATCGAGTCGACGTTGAAGCCTTTCTGCGCGCACGCCTTCTCGACTATCTGATTGGCGACTGGGACCGGCACCCAGGCCAGTGGCGGTGGGCGAGGCTTCCGTCCAGCGCCGGCTGGCAGCCGATCCCGGAAGACCGCGACTGGGCATTCTCGAACTACCAGGGGGCGTTAATCTCTTTGTTCCGGCCGTACCGGCCCAAGTTCGTGCGTTTCGACGCCAAGTATCCGAGCAAGACGGGCTTGTCGTGGCAGGGCTGGGAGATTCACCGCTGGTTGTTGGCGGAACTCGACGAGACGGCCTGGCTGCGCATTGCATCGGATCTGCACGACCGGTTGACCGACGAAGTCATCGAGGCGGCGGTTCGCCGCATGCCACCACCGTACTACGAAAAGGCGGGCGACGAGATCGTGCAGAAGCTGAAAGCGCGGCGCGACCGCCTGCGGGAATACGCGGCGAAGATGTACGCGTTTCACGCAGCGGAGGTGGACGTATACGCAACCAATCAGGACGAACGGGCGGCGCTCACGGAACTCGGCAAAGGCGGGTTGGAAGTGACCCTGGCGCCGGCCAGCGCCGCAGCCACCCCTTACTACCGGCGCCGCTTCAACCGTGAAGAAACCAAAGCCGTCAGAATTTATCTGGGCGATGGAAGCGACGATGTCGTCTGCAGCGTCAATGCAGGCCGAAATATCAAGATAGAAGTAATCGGCAACCCTGCAACCGATCGCTTGCACGACTGTGGATCCGCGCTGCGTTTCACCGGCAGTGAGGAGATCGAACTGCGCGAGGACCCGATCCGGGAGCGCCTCGATCTGTGGCAGCATTTCTCCAACAAGGATGAAGAAGCACCGTGGTTAAGAAACCGGGATTGGGGTACGCGTATCATTCCCATCTACAGACTGGGGCTCAACTCCGACCAGGGACTGGTGCTGGGTGGCGGGGTGTCTATTGACCGCTACCAGTTCGGCAAGGCGCCGTTCGGGCATCGGCACACGCTGACCGGCGCCTACTCGTTTAAACTGAAGACGGGCAGCGTCGGGTATGAGGGGATATATCAATTCTGGAACAGGCGGCTTTTAGGCAAGCTGAGCGCGTACGTGTCCGGCCTCGCACAGGCCCGGTTTTACGGCCTCGGCAACGAAACGACCGACGATGGCCCCGACGACTTCTTCAAGTCCGAATTGACCGTGTACGTTATCGAGCCGTCGCTGAGCTATGTCATCGCGCCCCGGCTGGAAGGTTTTATCAGCGCTCAGTTCAAGTCTACGTCCACCGATGAGGGCGCGGTCACCCTTTTGAACGAGCTTAAGCCGTATGGTATCGGGGAGTTCGCGCAGTTCGGCATTCGGGGTGGCCTGGACTACGACACGCGGGACCGCGCCAAGGTCTACGGGCCGGGCGTCCACGCCCGCGTACACGGACGGTGGGCGCCCGAGGCGGGGGACGTGGTCAGCCCATTTGGAAGCATCGAGGGGGAGCTCGCCGGCTACGCCGCGTTGACCGAACGCGTTTTGCTCAGTGCGCGCGTAGTGGGCAAGAGCGTGTTCGGTACGTTTCCGTTCCAGGAAGCTGCCTACATCGGCGGCAGCCATTCGCTTCGCGGTTACTTTCAGAACCGCTTCGCCGGCGAGTCTTCGTTGCTCGCCAGCGGGGAGCTTAGGTACACGCTCGGCTATGCCTCCGCGCTCCTGTTTCGCGGGGAATGGGGCGTGTTTGCCTTCGGCGATACGGGCCGGGTATGGGTAGACGGTGAGGACTCCGACGAGTGGCACCCGACCGGCGGCGGGGGCGTTTCTGTCTCGACGCTGGAGCGGTCCCTGCTGGGAACGTTCAGCGTAGCCGAAAGCGACGAGCAGACCGTGTTCTTTGTCCTGTTGGGTTTCAGTTTTTAATACCGGCTTGACGCCCAAAACGTTCGGCCCATTCGGCGAAGGAGGCTCCTGAGCCGCACGATCGGATTCGACTTGGTCATGCGGTCGCTGCGTGGGCTTGTGTTCCGTGGCTTTTCGAGCCGCTCGAATTTGACGGAACGAATACTGTTGCACAGCGGCTGAGAGATTATACGTAGATGATGTTTCGGGAACACAATAGATTATGTAATTATAATCCCATGAAATCGATAGCCTCTTATGGCCTTATCGGCCTCTTATTTCTTGTGACCGGGTGTTGGACAAAGGTCCTAAAGGATGCGCCACATGCAACTAACGATAACAACCTGCTGCGAGTAGCCTTTGGTTCGTGCAACAAGCACAAACAACCTCAAACGTATTGGCAGAGCATCAACGCTTACTTCAGTGGCGGGCAAGGTCCAGGCTATCCAGATATCTGGATCTGGGTAGGAGATATCGTGTATGCCGACACGAGAGACGAAAAAACTCTAAACGATGCTTACGATAAAGTTAAAAGTAACGTCGACTACAAAACTTTTGTCGAAGGCTGCGAGAAGTCGAACTGCGATATCGTCGGCGTCTGGGACGATCACGACTTTGGGGAAAACAACTTGGCTGGCGACTCTCAAGATCAGACTCCGTTCAAAAAGCTTACAAAGCCCATGCGGAAAGCCGCACTGCTGAAGTTTCTCGGGAAACCGACGACATCGAAAGTCGCAGGCCGGGAACAGATCTACGCAGTTTACGATTACCAGCGTGAAGACGTTAGCATCCGCATCATCCTCTTAGACTTGCGCTACAATCGCCAGGATAAAGGGAAGACCTCAAGAATCATGGGGAAAGACCAATGGGACTGGCTGAAAAAAAACTTGACGTCTGACGACGTCGACCTCCACTTGATCGTATCCAGCACCCAGATCTTACGTACGGATGGGAAGGATACTTGGGGCCATTACCCGGACGAAAGGACAAAGCTGCTGACGCTGATTCGCAACAGTCCAGCACAGGGAATCGTGTTACTGACAGGAGATATTCACGCCGCCGAGATCAGCAGATTGGACGATTATGTAGACGATACGGGGGATAACTACCGTATGGACTATCCGCTATACGAGATTACGGCGAGCGGCTTGAATCATGTGAGATGCAAATTCTTTCTCTGCTACCATAACCTGTCCAATCCATATCGGGAGGGATTCGTTGCCAAGAAGAATTTCGGTGAGATCGATATTTCCAGATCGGATGACGGATCATTGATGGTCCTTGCAACGCTGCGCTCTTCCCAATCTCCGGAGGGAGATGTTCTACTGCGTAAGAGCATCAAGTTTGCTCCTCGTTGAAGACCGGGCCGGTGAAAGCTTAAGTGCGGTTTCCGGAAATGTGAACTTGTTCGTGAACAACTTGTGGCTCCCATTTATTCCTCGCGCTTGATTCTAAGGCGTTTTTGCACGGACCCCGGTGAAGTCGTGCAGACGTTTTTCGGTTCCGTCATTCAAGACGTGCCACACAATGCTTAGTGGACAAGAAGGTACTGACAAATTAACTTTCAAGCTTATGCGAACTCTCGGCAAGATCCTGCCTAAAGTGCTGTAGCATATTTCCAGAACGCAGAGGCGCTGTGGTCCGCAATTATCAAGAATTCGAGACGCGCGCGGCTTACACTGCAAGTCAACAGAAACAGTTTATGTTATACTTGCTATACATGTATAGCATTGTGCGTATAGTGACATGTTGGCAATTAGATTACCTGAAGAGATCGAAAAACGACTGGCGCGGCTCGCAAAAAAGACCGGCCGCACTAAGACTTTCTACGCGCGCGAAGCGATCCTGGAGCATATCGAGGATCTAGAAGATACGTATCTCGCCGCAAGTAGGCTAAAGCGTACCGCTAAACGTTGGACTCAGGAGGACTTGGAGCGGGAGCTTGATTTGGAAAGTTGAATGGGATGACCGTGCGCGACGTGAGTTACGCCGTTTGGATCAACAAGCTCAGCGCCACATTTTGCGCTTTTTTCGCGAACGAATTATGACCGGACAAGACCCGCGCCGTTTCGGTCGACCCTTACGTCACGAGCTACACGGGCTATGGCGTTATCGCGTTGGCCCCTATCGCATGGCATGTCGCATCGAGGATGATAGAGTCGTGGTCGTCGTGTTGGCTGTCGGACATCGCAGTTCGATATATCGATGACAAACTTCGACGTTGAGCCAAACCGAGCGTCGCACAGTTTAACGAGAATGTAACTGGCTTTTATCAAAACGTGTCTCTGCGTGTCTGTCGTCCGCAAACCCCATCGGCAAACGGCGTCATCTTCGATGGCACAGGCATGCATACATCCGCGATCGTCAATAACAGGGTTGCACCGTTAGGGTCGCCATCATTTCCATTGATTATCCCACCATCTTCCGGATCATGGCGACGTCCACCAGATGATGGCCTCGGGCATCCCCCTGCAGAACCTTGAAGGGCCTATCGGGCTCGCCAAGTTGGTCAAGCACGATGGCCGCATCGGTAAAATCATGCTCCCGTGTATAGTCATTGACAGTCACAATTGTGACCAGCCGGGCTTCACGAGAAGAAAGGATGCCATTGCGAGAGTCCTCAAACGCCACGCACTCCTCCGGAGCGAGGTTCATGGTCTCCAAGACGTAGTGATAGATATCGGGCGCCGGTTTTTTCGCCGGCACCACATCACCCGCGCCTATCACCTCAAACCAGTCCACGGCCGACTCACTCAACGTATAGGTCAAAAGGGCCGAGACGTTTTCAGGTGTCGTAGTCGTTGCAATGGCCAGACGAATGCCCTGTTCCCTGGCTTCACGCAGCAGCCGCTCCACGCCGGGCCTCAATGGAATCTCGCCATTCGATAACAACCGCGTATAAAAGGTGGTCTTGGCGGCATGGAGTCCAGCCACGAACTCATCAAAGTCACCAGGGCGTTGAAACTCGGTATTGTACTCATCCAAGTAAAAACGAATGCGCTCCTTGCCCCCGGTGACCGCTAACAGTTCACCGTATAATTCCACACTCCATTCCCAATCCAACCCTGCTTCGGCGAAGGCCTGGTTAAAGGCGACCCGATGTCCATCGCGCTCCGTATCTGCCAAGGTCCCGTCCACATCGAAAATCAACGCTGTTACTCGATTCATTTGTCTGTCTGATTCCCAGTTTCTTACTCAGCGAGAAAGGCCTATGTTAACGCAGATAGTTGGTTAGTTCTGCCGACGCCGGAGGAAATATCTCCAGAGTCGTCGAAGCAAAATCACCCTGTGTTCCGCAATTACCACAATCCTGCCGGACGGTATTTCGTCCAAGGCCGCGATCCGGCGAGCCCAATGGAGGCGTTGCACACCGAGTCCACTTTTCTGTCGATATGGAATGCCAACTACCGCGCCTATATGGACAGCAAGGCTTCGGCCGCAAAGGTGGAGGAATGGGTCGCCGACCCGCGCATCGAGATCACCGACTACATCAAGACCCATCCGCAGCAATACGACAGCTGGAACGGGTTCTTCGCCCGTAACCTTGAATCCGCCCCCGATGGAACCTATCCGAGCCGACCCGTTACCATGCCTGAACGCGACTATGTGATCGTGTCACCCACTGACTGCATTATGAACCCGTTGGTCCAGGTGCTGAACGAGAACGGTGTAACCGCTCGCCGCTATATCGAAAACCCGCTGCAGCTCGACACCCACCGCGTCAATTGCTTCGACGTCCGCACACCGTCATCTACGCCCAAGCCGGTAAAGAAGGGCATCACCAAATTCGGCAATTTCTTCTTCGGCGGCTCGCTCGACATCCTGCTGTTCTCACGGGGCATGGTCACGCCCGCTGTGCAAACGCGGATGGGCAACCAGATTGGCGTGATCAACATCGGCTCGGCGCCGAAATCGGCCTGGTCCGAATAAGCCTTGGCCGGGCGAATTGATAAGGGAGAGCGAGCTGACAAGCAATGAACAAAACCGTAGCGTTCGTGTGGACATGATGCGCCGCAGCCCGTACCCCAGAGGCGAACATACCAAAGCATCCTCGGTCTGATAACATAGTTGCGTATGTGGAAAAGGTGACAGCTGAGAACTTACACGCGTGTTCTATTATTTTGGCTACGGCTCTAACATGAATCTGACTTCGCTACGGGTGAAGGGGGTCGAACCGCGGTCGTCGGAACCTGCTGCACTCCATGGATGGAGGCTGCTGTTCAATGTGCATCACTGGTTCCGCCACGAGGGCGGCGTCGGCAACATCCATCCCTCGGACTCCCCAGCGGACCAGGTGCAGGGGCTGGTGCATTTGTGCGAGGACGAACACTTGCCCTTGCTGGACGCGGTGGAATCCTACGGTGTCGGCTATGATCGAATCGAAGTCGAGCTGCGAACCACCGGCGGCTTCAGGCGCGCGCTCACTTACATCGGTCTCCCCTCCTATCTGGACAACCGCTGCCTACCCACGCAGCGTTATCTCAACATTCTCGTAAAGGGAGCGATCAGTGCGGGGCTGGATGCGGCCTACATCGAAAAACTCCGCCAGCATCCGGTTCACCCCGAGAAGGACTACCCGCCTTTCCAACACCCCCCTGGGCACGCGTCGGTATTCAACCGGGACACGCTCACCCGATATCCGCTCTACACCGCGCTCGCCGGGGCCGTGTTCGACATGACGGACGCCCGCCGGGATCTCCACTGCCTGCGCGACTTATTTGGCGGTAAGGACATGACTCTCTTCCATCTTAAGCGACTGGATACCAGCGATGGAAGTGAGACGCTCGAAGACGTCAAGAGCGGACGAATTTCCGCGGCCGGCCGCAACTACCTCAACGCTTATCTGCACGAATACGACGCGGAGTTCCGCTATGTCGGCCGCTATGTTTACGACTAGCCCGCATTTCTCACCAGGCGCCCAGCTACTATTCCTGGCACACGCTCCAACGAACACCCTTACCACAAACAAACTTGGAGGACCGACCATGACTGGATTTCCGGACGCCATGCCGCACAGTGCGATCGACGAGGTGTTTCCCGACGTCTTTTTCGTGACGGGGACCATGAAAAACGAGTTTTTCGGATCGATGTGGCAGTTCAGCCGCAACATGATCGTCATTCGTGAGGGCGATAAACTGACGATCGTCAACTCCGTGCGGCTGGACGAACCGGGGCTTGCGGCTCTCGACGCACTCGGCACGTTGGTGAATGTCGTTCGCATCGGCGACATGCACGGGATCGACGACCCCTTCTACGTCGACCGCTACGCAACGACTTTCTGGGCGTTGCCGGGGATGAACATCGAAGACGGTCTAAAGGTCGACAAGGAACTCACCAGCGACGGAGAGATGCCGTTCGGCGATTGCAGCCTGTTCGAGTTCAAGACCACCAAGCGCCCCGAAGGCATCCTGCGCCTCAACCGCGAGGGCGGCATCATGATCGCCTGCGACTCGCTTCAGAATTGGGTTGAGCCGGACGAGTTCTTCCTCGATGAGACGGTCGCGACCATGCGCGAGATGGGCTTCTTTGTGCGCGCGAATCTGGGCCTCGCGTGGCTGCACGCGAGCGAACCACAGGCGCAAGACTTTGTACGCCTCAAGGAAGTGCCCTACAGGCACGCGCTCTGCGGACACGGCAGCCCGCTACGCGACACCGCGCGAGAGGATTACAACGCCACCTTCGCGCGCATGTTCGGAGTCTGATGTATGGACGCAACCCGGTCCACTTTCGTCACTGCGGCGAGCATCCCGGGATTCGAGATCGAAAACGTGCTGCACCAATCGGGCCCGCGGATCATCTACCGCGCCGTGCGAAAGGTGGACAACGAGGGAGTCATCCTCAAGACTTTGCACGACCAGTACCCACGAAAGCAAGACGTGGCGGAGATCCGGCGAGAGTTCCAGATCGCCGACAAAATAAACGTCGAGGGGGTCATACATGTACACTCGCTCATAACCTACGGCGCCGGCAACCTGGCCATCGAGATGGAGCCGTTCGGTGTTTCGCTGGCCGACCTCATGGCCCAGCGAGAGGGCAAACCACTGCCGCTCGATCTTTTCTTCTCTATCGTCCTTAACCTCGCGCAGATTCTCGGCCGATTACATGAGCAGGATGTCGTGCACAAGGACGTCACACCCCGGAATATCTTGTTTGACCAGGAATCGGGCCAGCTGCGTCTGATCGACTTCGGAATCTCCTCGGAACTCTCCCGCGAGCGCCAGAGCGTCACGCTATCCAAGCGTCTCGAGGGCTCGCTGCCGTATATCTCGCCGGAGCAGACGGGGCGGATGAACCGCGACCTGGACTACCGCTCCGACTACTATTCGTTGGGGGTTACACTCTACGAACTGCTCACCGGGAAGCTCCCCTTTGCGGCCGACAACGCGCTCGAGTGGGTCCATCGCCACATCAGCCAGCCGCCACCCGAGGCACACAAGGTCCGCGTCGAGATACCCGAGCCGCTGTCACGGATTGTCTCGAAGCTGATGTCCAAGAACGCCGAAGACCGTTACCAGAGCACCTACGGGCTGATTGCCGATCTCGAACGCTGTCGCGAAGAGTACACACGTAAGGGGTCGGTCACGCCGTTTGAATTGGGACAGGCGGACGTGTCACGCAAGTTTCACATCCCGCAACAACTCTACGGCCGCGAGACGGAGCTGGAACAACTCTTTGCACTATTCGACGATGTAGCCCATGGGGCGATGGAGTTGTGCCTGGTATCCGGATACGCAGGCGTGGGTAAGTCGGCGCTGGTCAACGAACTCGGTAAGTCGATCGTTCATAAGAAGGGCTACCTGATCCAGGGCAAGTTCGATCAATTCCAGCAGAACGCCGCTTACAGTGCCTTTGCGTTAGCGTTTCGCGGTCTCATGCAGCAGCTGCTCGGGGAACCCAAGGCACAACTGGACCGGTGGCGCGAGGCCCTGGCAGAAACCCTCGGCTCCAATGGACAACTCATTATCGACCTCGTGCCCGAACTCGAGCTCATCATCGGGGCGCAGCCGCACGTCCCGGCGCTGCCTCCCACAGAGGCGCAGAATCGTTTCCAGATCGTTTTCTTGAACTTCGTAAAAGTGTTCGCGGATGCAGCGCATCCGCTGGTTATCTTCATGGATGACCTGCAGTGGAGCGACATCCCGACGCTGAACTTGATTCAGCGCCTGGTGACGGCACGCGAATTGAACCACCTCTTCATGATCGGTGCCTACCGCAGCAATGCGGTTGATGCGAGCCATCCATTGCGCGTGTCCTTGGACCAGATAAATAAGACACGAAACTTCACCGAATTCTCGCTGCAAGCTCTGGATCGGGCCGCCGTTGATCGATTGATCGCCGACACCTTGCATAGTGATCGGCAACGTTCGGCGCCGCTGAGCAAGCTCCTCTACGAGAAGGCGCAGGGCAACCCGTTTTTCATCAAAGAGTTGCTCAAGAGTCTGAACGAGGACACAGCCATCGTCTTCGATCCGGAGGATGGGCGTTGGGACTGGGACATGGACGCGGTACGACACGCCGAGGTCGGCGACAGCGCGGTCGAGTTCATGGTCGCCAACCTGCGCCGCCTGCGTGAATCTACCCAAAAGGTGCTGCAACTCGCGGCGTGCATCGGCAATACCTTTGACCTCAGGACGCTGTCGATGATCCGCGAGAGATCGATGGAGCAGACCAGCGCGGAGCTGCACGAGGCGCTGAAGCGCAATATGGTCATTCCCCTGAATGAAAGCTACAAGTTCGTCGGCCCTGACGTCACCGGGGAAGATGGATCGGGCGCGGCGCTACCCACCTTCAAGTTCCAGCATGACCGCGTGCAGCAGGCGGCCTATGCGCTGATCGATGCCGACCGAAAAAAGGCGGTGCATCTATCGGTCGGACGGCTGATGCAACGCCATAGTACGCGCGAAGAACTCGATGAGCGGCTGATCGACATCGTGGGCCACCTGAACGCGGGGCGCGACCTGATCGACGACCCATCCGAGCGCCGCGACCTTGCCTGCTTGAATCTCGAGGCTGGAATCCGGGCCCAGCAATCGTCGGCGTATGACTCCGCACTTCACTTCCTTCGCATGGGTCAACAGATGCTTCCCGATGACGCATGGCAAAACGATCACGACCTGATGCTGGCCCTCAGTAAGGAGGTGCAGCAGTGCGCGTACCTGACCGGCGACCACGAACAGGCCGACGCGTGGACGGAGACGATGCTGGCACACGCACGGACGCCGTTCGTAAAAGCGGAGATCCTGTCCGCGCGCACGCGCCAGTATGCCACTATTGGGAAAATGCGTGAGTCCATCCAGGCCGCGATCGCCGGCCTGTCGTTACTGGGCGTCGACCTGTTCGAGACTCCTAGTTCCGATGACATCACCGAAGAAGTCGCCCGGGTGAAGAAGAACCTCCGGGGGCGTGCCATCCCCGAACTGATCAATGCGCCTGAACTGACGGATCCGCACGCCCGGGTCGCGATTCGTTTGTTGATGGAAATCTTTCCCGCGGCGTTCTTGTCTGGGAGTGGAAATCTCTTTCCGTACCTGGTGCTGAAGTCTGTAAACCTCTCACTGCGTCACGGCAACAGTCCCGAATCTGCGTTCGCCTATGCGGCCTACGGGATGCTGTTGTGCGGTGCTCTTGGTAACCCGGCGCTGGGCTTCGAGTACGGCCGGCTTGCAGTGGCGATGAACGAGCGCTTCGACGACATTGCGCTGAAGTCGCGCATCATCTACGTGTATGCGATGTTCATCCACCACTGGACCAAGAGCTGGGCGAGCATGACCCCGTGGTTTCTCAAGGGGATTGAAGCCGGGTACCAGTCTGGAGACCTGCTGTACCTGGCCTACAGCGCCCAGGACTGCATCATTTGGGATCCCACCCTCGATCTGGAGACGGCCTCTCAGGAACACCGCAAGAACCTCGCCATCGTTAAGGACTGCGAGTATCAGGACTCCCTGGACTCAGGGACTTTGTTCCTACAGATGCAGCTCAACTTCCAAGGACTGACCGAGGGGCCGTACTCGATGAACGATGCCTCCTTCGACGAAGCACGGTGTGTCGAGGGCATGCGGCAGCGGCGCTTTATGACCGGGATCGCCAACTACCACATCTACAAAGCGGAGATCCACTTCTTCTACGACGATTACGAAGGTGCGCTCGAGCACGTCCAACGCCAGGACGAGCTCATCGCGTCCTCCATGTCGCTGCCGCAATTGGTTCGGTTCTACATTGTCGCGTTCCTGACGCGCGCCGCGCTATATCCGTACCAGGATGATGCGCAACAGCAAAAGACGCTTGAGGCATTGCACGCGCACCTGCGTCAAATGCAAATGTGGGCCGGCCATTGCCCGGAGAATTTCGACCACCTGCGTCTCATCATGCAGGCTGAATTGGCGCGGCTCGAGGACGACATACCGGCTGCGATGCAACTATTCGAGGCGGCCATCAGCGCAGCGAAGGCCAACGAGTTCCGTCGCGACGAAGCATTGGCCAACGAGTTGGCCGCCAAATACCTGTTGAGCACAGGGCTTTCGAAAGCCGCCGAGGGTTACCTGGGTGCCGCTCACTATCTCTACTACCGCTGGGGCGCCCACAGAAAAGTCGAGCTTATGGAGCAGAAATACCCGCAGTTGCTGCGCGCGCCGGGACCGGCGCAAGGGGTCGGCCCGACCACTCAGACCTCCTACGCGATGACGCGTACCCTGGATTCAGCTTCGCTGGATATGAGTTCGGTGGTGAAGGCGTCACAAACCATCTCCGGTGAAATCGACGTTGAGCAACTCCTGATGACGACGATACAAATTGTGCTCGAAAATGCGGGGGGGCAAAAGGGATATTTCGTCGTGCGTGAGGACGACCAACTCGTCATCCGCGCGCAGGGCGAAGCCGGGCGGGAAGCATGCAGCCGCGGTTCGAAACTACCGGTGCCGGTTCGCGCCGACGGTCCGCTGCTGCCCGTTTCGGTGGTCAACAACGTGCTGCGCACCGGTAAGTCGCTGGTGCTGAACGACGCGGCGGAGTCCGGTCGTTTTGCAACAGACCCTTACATCGTCGCACACCAACCGAAGTCCATCATCTGCATTCCAATCCTCCGGCACGGTCAATTCCAGGCGGCGATCTACTTGGAGAACAACCTGACCACCGGCGCCTTCACGGAAGAACGTGTCGAGATCATCAACCTGCTGTCGGCACAGGCATCAATCTCGATAGAGAACGCCAGACTCTTCGCGGATCAGGCGCGTCTGGCCGAGGCCCAACAGCGTTTCGTTCCCAGCCAGTTCCTCGAGAGCCTGGGTCACCATGACATCGCGCAAGTTGGTCTTGGCGAGTATGTCGCCAGAGAAATGACGGTGATGTTCGCAGATCTGCGCAACTTCACCTCACTGGCGGAACGCCTGGGACCGCGTTCGATCATCGAGCTGCTGAATCGCTACTTCAGCCGGCTCATCGAACCGATCGCCGACGCCGGAGGATTTATCGACTCTTACAACGGCGACGAAATCATGGCGCTGTTTGGTCTTTCCGCCGACAGGGCGGTGGATGCCGGTGTCAAGATGTGGCGCGCACTCGAGGACCTCAACCGCGAATCCGCGGCGAGCGGAGTCCCAACCCTGAAGATGGGCGTGGGCGTCAACACGGGCGAATTGGTGTTGGGCACGGTGGGCGCGCAGGATCGTCTCCAATGCAGCGTCGTGGGGGACTGTGTCAACATGGCTTCGCGCATCGAGCAGCTTACCAAGTTCTATCGTGCGCCGCTGCTCATCGGGCAACACACCTACGACCGTCTGCGCGCGCCCGAGGCATTCTCCCTGCGCATGGTTGACCGCGTCGCGGTAATGGGCAAAGAGCAGGGTTTTCTGCTGTACGAAGTTCTCGACGGCGAGACCCCGGAACGCCGCGCCGCGAAGGAGTCCACGCGGGATCGGTTGCACCGCGCCATGGAGTGCTACGCCGCCCGCGACTTCGCCACAGCCCACGGGATGTTCACCGCAGCCCTGGTGCTCGACCCCGAAGACGCCGTACTGTCGATCTTTGCCGAACGTTCGAAGCGTTATGCCGAAACCCCCCCGCCGTCGGACTGGCATGGGTTCGAGATGCTCACGCACAAATGAAGGCACCCCCGCATAGGTTCTCCCGGCGCGGCCGACGGTTGATCGACGCCTCGCCCCGCCCGTGCTACCTGTCGGAGCATTTCGCGCGCGCGCATCAATCGTGGCACCCGGAATTGAGACCCGATGGATACGTTTCACTCTGTATCGCCGAGAACAAGCGCATGGCCGACCGGCTGGTCGAATGCCTGGACGCCTACCGCCAGGTGCCCAGTTCGGTACTCGGTTACGACGACATGATCGGCAACTTGGAGTTTCGCCGCAATCTCGCTGCCTTCATGAGCCGCAGTTTTCTCGGCCGCGACATCGATGCAGAGCGCATCGTAGTCCTCGCCGGCGCAGGGAGCGTGCTGGAGATCCTCTTCTACGTAATCGCCGATGCGGGTGATGGCGTGCTCGTTCCGACACCGAGCTACGCGGGATTCTGGCCCGACCTCGAGCTCCGCGACGGTCTCACCATCGTGCCGGTGCAGTGCCGTAGCAACGATGACTTTCGACTCACTCCGGCATTGCTCGACGAAGCCATGGCAAGTGCGAAGGTCCCGGTGAGGGCGCTGCTGTTCACGACGCCGGACAACCCGCTCGGTCGGGTGTACACGCGCGAGGAACTTCTGGAGATTCTCGAATGGGCCGAGGGCAGGGATCTCCAGGTCGTCTTCGATGAGATCTACGCACTGTCCGTGTTCGGTGATCGCGCTTTCGTGAGCGCCGCGTCCCTGCGCCAGGACCTGAGTGAGCGGGTACATATCGTTTGGGCCTTTAGCAAGGACTTCGGCGCAAGCGGCCTCCGTTGCGGGGTGCTGATCAGCGACAACGACGACGTCCTTCGAGCCGTTAATGAGCTCGCTTACTGGTCGGTCTGTTCGGGTTACACGCAGTATCTGCTTTCACAGCTCGTGGCCGACCGGGAGGTCGTGGACGACTACATCATGCGCATGCAAGACGATTTGAAGCACGTCTACGAGCGGGTGACGCAACGCCTCGAGGCAATGGCAATCGCCTACTTGCCCGCCGAGGCGGGTTTCTTCTTGATCTGCGACCTGCGCGAACACCTCGATGCACCGACGTGGAACGCGGAACGGCGCCTGTGGCGGCGCATCTTGGACGAGGCCAACATCAATCTCACGCCCGGAGAGGCGTGTCGCATCGCCGAGCCGGGATTCTTCCGCATGTGCTACGCGGCCGAGTCGGAGGCAGCGGTGCAGGTGGCGATCGAGCGCCTGGGCCGCGTGCTCCGGCGCCGCCCCTGACCACAGGTACCGGCGTTGACGCACTGCGAAGCGCGTATTCGTTACCGCAATCGCTGTTGCGCGGCGACACCTTGCAGTAACGAACGATGCAAGAACCGTCCGGATTACCTGCCGCCGGGTCCGCAGCTTGTTAACTTGGCACCGATGCCGTCGGCGCAGGGATCGAAATCCGCCCCCCCCTGCTCCCGGCATCGCTCCAACGCCTGTTCGAAACTATACTTCGGGACGACGTGCGGCTGTTTGTCGGGACGATAGGTGATGTACAGATCCATCTGCGCCAGGGCGCAAATGATCTTGAGGTTGTCCGGGTTCGTTGCCGACTGTTTTGGCCGACAACCGCCTTTCTCGTCACCGAACCAATCCAGACAGGCCTTCGCGCGCGCCTCCTTTGGGTGAATCCCTGGATTTTCGTTGTATTGCCTGAGGAAAGAAGCGGCCACCAGGTCCTGGGCCTCGTAAACGCGAATGTCCGGTGCTGCGTCCTGCTTCGACTTGCAGCAAACGCCCGTCACACCCGCGGCGATCATGTGGTTGGCAATCATATAGGGCGTGAGCTTTTTGCTCTCGGGGTTGAGTAACACGAAACCCGCCTGCGTCACTTTGACCTCGGGCTCCCCGTAGTCCTCATTCCGGTCTAGCGCCGGCTGCCCGTCGGGGAGCTTCTGGTCCTTGTACCGCACGCGAAACCAACCGGGTGCCTGCGGGTCGTAAAGCGGAGACCCACCCACCAGCAGCGGGAGCGTGTATGGATTGTGCTCGTTATGCGGCGGGTTGAGCATGACCTCCAGAACCGAGCGGATGTAATTGCAGTGCCACTCCTCGTTGTCGAAGAACACGGACGACATCATGATCGGGAAATAGTCGTTGGGGTATTCGCTCTCGCCGGAGCCGGGGGCGGCAATCGGATTGACATCGACGATCGACCAGTAGAGCTTTCGTTCTGCCTCGTTCTTGATCCCCACGTGTTCCAGCAATCGAGTCCAACGCCACAGCGTAGTGTTGTTCAGGTAATCGGCAGTCTGCATCGCCACGTAAGGCGGGTAGTGTAAAAGGGTGACGGATCTGTGGTTGGCGATGGGCATACCCAGGGGCAGGAACAGGTGCCACCTGGACAACTCGGCTTTATTGGTGTGGTAACCGGACATCGGGTTCCAGGCGCCGGGGGTCTCCTGCATGCGCCGCGCACCGTTGACCGCCTGACCCGTGCAGTCTTCGCGAAGCAACTGCTGATGCATTTTGGCGAAGTGCTCGCCCTGCTCTTCGTAACCCGGCTGCGCCTCGAACTGGACCCAGTAACGCGCCTCCCGCGATGACGGGTCAGGGTAGACCTTAAGAGACTCCGGCACGATCTGGATACCGTCGGTATTAAGCGAGCTGCGCGTGTAGTGCGCAATCACCTCGGCGAGTGTCGTGATCTTGGCTTGGCCGCTCGATAGTGGATTCGGTTCAATCACATCCACCGGCGGGTAGTAGTCCGATGCTTCTCCATCGGCAGGAATCTGATACTTGATCATCCTCGCTCCTCGCTATTCTCTTGTCCGCTGCGTTGAGAGATGGCAGGTATTGTGCTGATACTCGGGCACACACGACCCCGCCAAGCGTAAAGTAATAATACATTCGTGAATCCAGCAATAAAACAATACTGCTTGCAAACACGGGATTGGTATCGAATCTTGGGGAAATTACCCGTCCGTACCGCGGATGGCCGGCTCCGATTGCGTTTCCTTCAATAGGTCGAGGGGTTTATACTTCCCAACCGTTTCAGTCCGCTGCAACCGTCAACATACAACCACCATCCGGCGATTCAATCATCGCACTTTAACAGGTCACAATATGAACACTAGCTGCCATCAATATCTCATCAACCGAGACCCTAAAAGTGACAAGTATTCAGTATGGGAGTTCAACGCGGATTCATCGACGCTGCTGAAGAAGCTGAAAATCAAGGACAGCCACCCGGTCCCCGGCTCCCACCACATGACCCAAGTCGGTAACTATATTCTTGAGTGGAGCCCCCTCAATAGAGACCATCAATATACATACAGGCTCGTCGAGTTTGACCCCGGTCAGCCCAATCCTCTGGGAAGTTATGATCGACAAGGAAATTGGACAGCGGCGGCGGTAAATTCCGGCAGTTGGGAAAAACGCAAGTTTTTCGGCTCCCGATCCGACTTTGCGAATCCCGGCGGCGCAGAAAAAGGTTATGAGTCCGGCGATGATGTAGTGTTGGTTTCGCTGCATAACTTTGTTCTGAATTGGATTCCAACGTCCGGGCGAGGCACCTATCATCTGTTCAACTTCGATCATGCGAGCAAAGACCCGTTACCTAAAACAATAACCCCCCAGGGAGCTTGGCTGACCATTCAAGATGGTCACCAACTCATACCGTGTTGCGGCTATATCATCGATTGGGAGTCCAGATCGGGCGATTACGCGATATGGCAATTTGATGCACAAGACAAGAATCCATTGAGTTTCCCGCCCATTCAACAGGGCAACTGGAAATCACTCGGCATCAACAGCAAGCACGAACTCATCGCCATCGGCAACTCCGTTCTCGACCGAGTTAAAGCGACTGGTGAGTATCGACTGTGGGCGTTTGATCCCAACAGCGATGGCGCCCTGATTGGACCGATCAAGACCGGTAAATTGCCGAAGAGCTTCAGCAAGGATTCGATCATCACGCCGGTTGAAACCACGATTCCGGTCGACCAAAGGAACGCGCGTGTCGAAGGGACTGTGGATTTCATGCGCACAAAAATTGAGCACGTTGTCTACTACATGATCGAGAATCGCTCTTTCGACCATGTCTGCGGGTGGCTGTACAAGAAAAATGCGCCGATAAAGGTTATTGGGCCTTCAGGTCCCTATAAAGGAGTCGACAACAAGTTCACCAACGAGTTTCGCGGCGAAGACTACCCGGTGACCCAATACAACAATGGAAAACTCAGCGAGAAGACCAAGGATGGCGAACCTTTCACTTTGGACCTGGATAAGCATGACCCCTATCACGACAACTCCGACGTGCTGAGGCAGTTGTTCTCCAAGGACATCAACGATTATCACAACAAGAAAACACCCGACATGGGCGGCTTTGCCTGGAACAACGGCACGCAGGAAGTCATGCTGGGCTATTCGCCTGCTCAGCTGCCTGTACTGAATGGTCTCGCCAAAAATTTTGCTGTTTCGGACGAATGGTTTTGCTCGATGCCAGGCGGTACCGATGTCAACCGCGCCTTTTCACTCACCGGATCTTCATTTGCGGAACTCAACAATTTTCAAAACGGAGTTGAATACACGGAGTGGTCCGAATACCCGCATCGGCCTTCGATATGGAAAGTCCTGTGGAGCAACGGATTCAAGGACTGGAAGATTTACAATGCAGTCGAGTGGGTGAACTGCAAATTTACCTACAATCTTTTCTTGAGAGGACAAATTCCTTCCATCGATAACCCGTTCAAGTTGGGTGACTACGCGCCGCAACTGAACCAATTCTATGACGACGCCAGGTACGGCACCTTGCCCAAATTCGCATTTCTCGAACCCAAATGGGTCGCCAGCAGCGGTTCAACGTCCTATCACCCCGGTAATGATCTGATTCCGGGAGAGCGGACCTTGAACGATATCTTTAACGCCTTACAGAATAGCCCGGCATGGGAAAAGACACTGCTGGTTATCACGTTCGATGAACACGGAGGGATGGCCGATCATGTTCCTCCACCATACGCCAAAAAACCCTTCGCTAATGATTCCGCCGGGGGATTTGACTTCGACATCATGGGGGTTCGCGTACCCACAATTTTAGTGTCTCCGTGGATCAACAAAAACACCGTATTCCGATCTGAGACCGACACCCCCTACGATTCTACTTCGATACTCGCCACCCTGCTGAATTGGTTGGGAATTCCCAAATCCAAATGGGGCCTCGGCGAACGCGTGAACTGTGCTCCCACCTTTGAAAGAGTCGTCCAAGCCAAGCAAGCGAGAACCGACAAGTTGTCCCTGACTCCGCCTTGGGATGCTAAATTTCCAAAACCGAAAACCGGCAATGGAGAGGACGTTGCTGCTGCACAGAGCGCGGACAGCAAGGATTTGAAGATTCACGATTTACACCGTTTAGTGGTGCCGCGAATGGTCGCCGACATGACTCCCAACATGAGCCAGGCAGAACGTGCAAAAATAACCGAGGAGATCTTGAGCAGCGCAGAGAACCAGGCGGCGCTGCACAAGCTACTGGATGAGCTGAATAAGCAATACAGTTCCACCTAGGAGTCTGCGCGGATTGAGTTCACCGCGGCGAAATCGCCGTGGTCTGAATACGCCACAGTGGACGAGCCGGGGTCGCGGGAGTGCAAACATCAATCCGTAAATCCGCCACTCGAGTCGGCGGATGTGTCAGCGAAGTACACGCCAAAAAAAGATTGCGTGAAGCCAATTCCCAGGTGTATGGTGGGTTATTATCGCACGCAATCAGTCTGCGGTGAGACCCAAGGAGGTGGCCATGAAGGTCCGTCAGTTCACGCGCGGCGGCGCACTCGTGCTGCTGCTGTTGGTTGCGCTCGGCGCCAACGGCAAATCCAATCAGGCGCCGCCGACCCCGGTCGATACGCCGCCCAGCGCGATGCCCCTGCAGGACTACGAGACCCAGGTCCTCTACCCGTGGCTCAAGGCGCGGGGTTATGCCCGGCCGGAGCTGGGATGGACCGTGGATTCCGGGGTACGCGATACCGGTCCGTTTATCGCCGGGAATTACTACGGCACGCATCCCGCGGTGCGCATCTACTACTCGCCCGCGGTCAGACGATGGCTGGACGGCGGTCGATCGGGGCCGGTGCCGGACGGCGGCATCATCGTCAAGGAGATGTTCACACCGCCGGCCGCGATCTACCGCGAAATCGCGCAGAATCCCTGGTTCGAAAAGCATCCGGACCAGTACGAGGCGCTGCTCGAGGAACTGCTGAGCGGTTGGGCGGTCCTGATTAAGGATTCCAGGGGCGATTCCAAGGACGGCTGGTTCTGGTCTTCACCCGGCAATGCCGAAACGCTGGCCAAGATGCTCGACCCGAAGGCCGGCAACGTGGACGACTACTCGCACGTTCTGACCTCGGCGTTCGGCATCGGCACCTGCATCCGCTGCCACGCCTCGGCGGAGTCGGAAAACACCTTTTCCTCCAGCACCAACTTCCTGCGCGGCGCGTCGCCGCTGCAGTTCCGCGTCGACAACTCCTGGCGCACCGACGCCTACCTCGGCACCGTGTACACCAAGATCCAAAAGTTTCTCACCGCGCGCGGCGTTCCCGAAGCGGACGCGCAGGCGCTGCTCAGCCAGCTGAACCTCCCGCAACAACAGCGCCCGTGGCGCGACGACAACGTCCCGGACATCGCCGAGTTCGTCAGCGCGCAT
Organism: uncultured Gammaproteobacteria bacterium; assembly: GCA_947259175.1. Taxonomy (GTDB): domain Bacteria; phylum Pseudomonadota; class Gammaproteobacteria; order Arenicellales; family JAANXG01; genus CALZGZ01. The sequence continues at coordinate 37,744 of CAMYKW010000031.1, forward strand.
CTGCCCCGAGCAGCCGATCCGTCGGCGGGCTTGGCGTCTGCGCCGCGCAAGGCGGGGATCAATGCCGATTTCGTGGCCAACTTCGCCGACCTGAACCACCTCGTCGACCATCGGCTGAGCGATGCGGAGATCGATAATTTCAGCTTCCCGTTCCAGTGGTCGGATCACGTGGTGCCGAAGCCGGCGATCGAGCAAGGCGGGACCGACAATCCCAGCGAGTACATCACCTCGGACAACTGCTACGGCTGCCACGGCGGCCTCGGCGGCGCGCCGTTTGCCGTGACCATGTTCGTGCAGACCGGTCCGAAATCGGGAGACGGTTTCAACATCTCCGAGTATGGCGAGTGGCGGTGGTCGCCGATGGGACTGGCGGGCCGCGATCCGGTGTTCCATGCGCAGCTCGAGACCGAATTGATCATCCTCATGCAGGAAAACGGGCAGCTTAAGGGCGGGAAGCCGGCGACCGGCGACGTCCGCACCGCCCAGCAGGCGCTCACCGACACCTGCCTGCGCTGTCACGGCGCCATGGGCTTGAGACAAAAGGGCATCGACCAGGGCGGTGACATCCTCAATCCCCGGTTCGACGTCAACTTTTTTTACCTCACCGAACCCCTCACCGCGGCGCAAAAAGACGATCCCGATTTCAAACCGCCGGCGCACCAGGTCAATCCCCCGTCGGGCCTGGACCCCAAGGCGTTCTACGCCGCGCACGACCTGGGCGAGCTGGCGCGGGAGGGCATCAGCTGTTTGGTCTGTCACCGCATCGCCCCGCCGGATGCGCAAATCGCCAAGCGCTGGGTGGCGGACCATCCGGCCTGGTTCGGCAAACAACCGGTGTGGAGCGACGCGTTCTTTTATTTTCTCGGGCGGAACACCACGGGCCTGTATACACGCAATGCGGCCAATGAGCTGTACGGGCCGTTCGACGACATCAAGCTCAAGCCGATGCAGAACGCCCTCGGGATCACCCCGCGGGTGGCGCCCGCCATGCACCACGACACGCCGTTCACCTCGGACTCGGCGATGTGCGGGACTTGTCACACCATCAACCTTCCCAACATCGGCGCGCCGGCGGGCGAAACCCCGGTCCTCACCGCCCTGGAGCCCAACCCGCACTTCAAGCATCTCTCGCACAGCGTCGAACAGGCCACCTACCTGGAGTGGCTCAACAGCGCGTTTGGGCTCGGTAAAGACAACAAAAAAGGGGACAAATTTCAAAGCTGCCAGGACTGCCACATGCCCAACCGCTTCGCGACCCTGGACAAATCGGTGGAGATCCCGCGGCTCGCCAGCCAGATCGCCACCATTCAGGGGGCGGCGTACCCCCAGTCCGAGCATCAGCTCGCGTCCGCCGATCTCGACATTAAGACGCGTCCGGACTACCGGCGTCACGAACTGGTGGGCCTCAATGCGTTCATGATCGAGATGTTCAAACAGTTTCCTGAGGTGCTGGGCGTGTCCCCGGGCGATTACGAGACCGGGGCCGTCACCGGCGCCGATTTTGCGATTGAAAACATGCTGCTCTCCGCCCGCGAGGGTCGGGTCGCGACCGTGACCTTGAATTCCGCCACGGTGGGCGACACCGAGCTGGCGGTCGATGTCACGATCGCCAACAAGACCGGCCATCGCTTTCCCAGCGGTGTCACCTTCCGGCGCGCGTTCCTCGAGCTGCTGGTGCTGGATGAGCAAGGCCGGGTGATCTGGAGCTCCGGCCGCACCAATTCCGCCGGCGTGATCGTCGACCGTCACGGCCGTCCGCTGGCAACGGAGTTCCTCAACCACAAGGCAAGCGACAAAGATTCGATCGCCCAATACCAGCCCAACCACCAGACGATCCGCAGCGACCGGCAGGTGCAGATCTATGAAGAACTCATCACCAACGCCGCCAACGAATTCACCACCAGCTTCATCCACCGGGTGCATCACATCAAGGATAACCGGCTGCCGCCCGAGGGCGCGGTCAATGCCAAGACCTTTGCCGGGCAGACGGCGGATGCCGGTATCGGGGACCAGGGTCAGCTGCTGTTCGAATTCATGAAGGCAACCGAACCCGAAGGCGCGAGCGTCATCGGCGGAACGGATCCGAACGGCGCACGGTTCGACGCGGACACCGACTTCACCGCGAGCCCCAACGACGGCGCCGATCGCCTGCGCTACGACATCCCCGTTAGCCAACTCAACGGGCGTCCGGCCTCGGTCCGGGCGACGCTGTACTCCCAGTCGCTGATGCCGGCCTGGTTCCATCAAAGGTTCTCGTTGGCGAACGCCGCCAAGGCGGCGGGCTACAACACGCCGGAGACCGACCGGCTGTACTATCTTGCCAGCCGTTTGAACCTGGAGGGCACCGCCATTCAAGACTGGAAACTCGAGATCGACAGCGACAGACTGATCATCGAATAGACGGTGTCATCCGCACAAATCCGCTCTGACTCACTCGGGACGAGTAACTAGCCCACAACCGGTTCGATCGAGGTCACAGGCGACCGTGGATCGAATTCACGACCGCGACACCCGACGATCGTCCCGCTCTATCGTCGCTGAAAATTATTGCTTGTTGAACGGCGCGAAGTTAGCCCGCATTTCTCACCAGGATCCCATCAGATGAGTTCAGCATCGGTCATGATTTCCACCAACGCGGGTCCGTTGTGAGCCAGTGCCTCGTCCAATGCCGCCTTCAGTTTGTCCGCTGTCTTTACGCGCACGCCATGGGCGCCGCACAGTTTCGCGAAGGTGGCGAAATTGGGATTGTGCAGGTCGGTTTGCCATACGGGCCATTCGCCGGCGCGCTGCTCTTTCGTGATCTTGCCGAGCTGCGCGTTGTTCAGCAGCACGTGGGTGATGTTCATGTCGTACTTCACGGCCGTCGTGAAATCGCCCAGGTACTGGCCGAAGCCGCCGTCGCCGCTGACCGAGATCACTTTGCGCCCCTGGTACTCGTCCTGGTCCTGCGTCGCGGCCCACGCGCCCATCGCAGCGGGGAATGCGAAGCCGATCGAACCTAAATAGCCCGACATCAAAACGCGCTGGCCCTTGCACTCGAAGTAGCGGCCAAAGGAATACGTGTTGTTGCCGACGTCGACCGCGATGACCGCATCGTCCGGCACGGCATCGGTCAGCGCGGCAAACACGGCTGCCGAGCCGAGGCCTTTGCCCCGGTCATCGGCGAGGCGACTGGTCTTTTCCTCGCGCCAGATCGCCCAGCGCTCTGAGAGCTCGGGCCGCTGATCGACGGTGTGGACGACATCGCCAAGCTCGGCGGCCAGGCGTTTGGCCGTGACGCCGATCTCGCCCCAGACCGGAACGGCCACGCTGTGGAACTTGCCCAGCGCCATGCGATCGAAATCGACCTGGATGATCGGCCGTTTCGGCGTAATCCCCGTGTGATTCGAGAACGAGGAGCCGAACGCGAGGATCAGGTCGCACTCGTTCATGAACCAACTCGCCACCGGGGTGCCCGAGCGCCCGAGGACGCCCGCCGCCAAAGGATGACGATCATTGATCTGCCCTTTTGCCTTGAACGTCGTCAGCACCGGCGCGTTGAGCTGCTCCGCCAACGCAATGACTGCAGGCATCGCGTCGCGCGCGCCGTAGCCGACGATGACGATCGGCCGTTTCGATGCGCCGATCAGCGTTTTCGCTGCCGCCAGCGCTTGCTCGTCCGGCGCAATCTCAGGCAGAGCGATCCTCCCCTCAGGGCCCGATGCGCTTGCCGATTCGGCGGCCGGCAATGTCTGCACGTCGTCGGGAAAGATCAGGTGCGCGACGTCGCGGTCGACGATCGCATTCTTGCACGCCAGCGCCATCAGCTCCGCGTGCTTCGACGTGTGCAGCACCGTCTGGCTGAAGCGTGCGACCGGGGCGAACGCCGAATGCAGGTCGATCTCCTGGAATGCGCCCGGACCCAGGACCTGCACGTCGACCTGTCCCGTCAATGCGAGCACCGGCGCGCGGTCGACTTTGGCGTCCCACAGGCCCGTCATCAAGTTCGTCGCGCCCGGCCCGGCGATGGTCAGGCAGGCTGCGGGCTTGCCGGTCAATTTCGCGTAGCCGGAGCACGCGAATGCCGCCGCGCCTTCATGGCGGATGCCGTAATAGTTGAGGCGGCCTTTTTGCTGTTCGAGGCGCAGCGCATCCGCCAGACCCAGATTCGAGTGCCCGACCATGCCGAACACGCTGCTGACGCCCCAGTTGGTCATCGTCTGGGCCATCACGTCAGTGACGGTCTTCTCGCGTACCGGCTCGGGCTCGAGGCCGACGTAGATGCCGTCGTCACGGACTTCGATCGGATACAGCTTCTGACCGCTGTCCCGGTGGCCGCCCGGCGGTAACCCGGTCTTTGGATCGAAGTCCCAGCCGTGCCACGGGCAGCGCAGCCAGCACTGCCCATCGACGCCGATTTCGACGGAGCCTTCGCCGAGCGGGCCGCCCTGGTGCGGGCAGCGGTTGTCCATGGCGGTGTAATCGCCGTCGATATTCGTCAGCGCCATCGAATGTACACCGGCGGTCACGGTCTTGACGCGGCCGGAAGGCAGTTCATCGAGACCGGCCACCCGATGCCAGTTCAGTTGCTGTTCGCCCATTGCGCTCGCCCCTGTTATTCGTTGGTTGCCAGATGGGTCCGGCCCGCCGCCAGCAACCTCGACCAGAGCCCCTGCAGGTACCCGGCCGGGTCGTTCACTGCGACGAGATCCTTGTATAACAGTACCGCGCCGCTGAAGCCCTCGCTCTTCCACGTCGTGCCCGCCGGCAGTTCAATCTCCGGCAGCGCGTCGGGCAGCGGGTAGGCGGTGATATAGAAATACGGCGCCTCGATGCCTTCATCACCGTATACGAAACCGAAGTTCATTTGCTTGTCCGCGTACTCCTCGTCCGCCGGATCCTGATCCGGGACTTTGTGCCCGGGCAGCCAGATCATCGATAGATCGAAATGGTGCGGCCAGACCTGTATCGGGCTGGTCTCTTCCCGGATCCCGGCGCGAAAGTCCTCGAGTGCGGCGGTGACCGAGGCGAGTGCCCGTTGCAGCCCGATCGCCTGCTCGCCGGTATAGCCGCCGAAATGCTCTTCCGCCCGGACCTTGTCACCCGGTGCGAGCGAGGGGTCGACACCGATCGCGACGAGCGTTTCGTCGAGATAGGACGCAACGCTCGCGGCCGACTGGCCGCTCAGGTCGTGGGTAATGTCTTTATCGGCCGTCCGCACCTTAAGTCGACTCGCGATAAAATCGAGCTCGAGCTCGAAGTCGACGCCGGCGTGCACGACGCCCGTCGTCAGTCCCGCCAGCGACGGTCTGAGACTCGCGTGCCACCAGTGCTTCCTGCGTGCTCTGGTCGGACTGAGCCAGCCACCGAGCACGCGTGCATAGGCGTGCAGCGCGTCGCGCGTCGCACGTATGGCGCCGGCATCGAGTTCCGGAAATCGTTGCGTGGTCATGGGATGTCCTCGTCAGGCGGCGGACACGCCGCCGTAGGCGACACCAGACAGTCGGCACATGTCGGTCTTGAACGACGTCAGATCGGAAACTTTGAATTCGGACAGATGCCGGTGTCCGGCGGCGCGTGCGACTACGGTCATGAGTTCGACCGCCGCACCGAAGAATCTTGCCAGGCGTTCGGCCGCGATGTCGACCGGCAGCCGCGCCCGCAGGTGCGGTTTCTGCGTCGCAATGCCGACCGGGCAATTGTTCGTGTGACAGGCGCGCATGCCGAGACAACCGATCGCCTGGATCGCGGCGTTGGACACGGCGATCCCGTCGGCGCCCAGCGCCATCGCCTTGGCGAAGTCCGCCGGGGTACGTAACCCGCCGGTGATGATCAGCGTAACGCCATTCGCGTTGCATGAGTCGAGATGCTTCCTCGCCCGCGCCAGCGCCGGGATCGTAGGCACCGATATGTTGTCGCGGAATATCAACGGCGCCGCACCGGTGCCGCCGCCGCGGCCATCGAGGATGATGTAGTCGACGCCGACCTCGAGCGCCGCGTCGATGTCCTTCTCGATATGTTGTGCCGACAGTTTGAAGCCGACCGGAATGCCGCCGGTGCGCTCGCGTACTTCGGCGGCGAAGTCGCGAAACTGCTCCAAGCTCTCCCAGTCGGGGAACCGTGCCGGCGAGATCGCGGATTCGCCCTCGGGCAAACCGCGCACTTCGGCGATCTTGCCCGTGACCTTGGCGCCCGGCAGATGGCCGCCGGTGCCGGTCTTCGCGCCCTGACCGCCCTTGAAATGAAACGCCTGTGCTTGTTTGACCTTGTCCCACGAGAATCCGAAGCGGGCCGAGGCGAGCTCGTAGAAGTAGCGCGAATTCGCCGCCTGCTCCTCCGGCAGCATGCCGCCCTCCCCCGAGCAGATGCCGGTGCCCGCGAGTTCGGCGCCCTTCGACAGCGCCACCTTGGCTTCCTCGGACAATGCGCCAAAACTCATGTCCGAGACGAACAGCGGTATATTCAGACGCAACGGTTTCGCGGCGTTGGGCCCGATGGTAATGTCGGAGCCGACCGGCTCGTCGTCCAGCAGCGGCAGCTTGTGCAGCTGGCCGACGACGAACTGCAGGTCGTCCCACTTCGGCAGGCCGTCGCGCGGCACGCCCATCGCGGCGGCGGGGCCGTGATGGCCGAGCTTGCTCAAGCCTTCGTCCGCGAGCTTGCGAATGAACTTGACGTGTGGCTCGTCGCCCGTACCGGTCGGGTCCTGGTAGACGCCCTGATAGGCGTCGCGCTCATACGGCTGTGGGTGCCGTTTCGCCCACGCCGCGATCTCGTCTTCGTCAACGTAGACCTGACCGTCCTCGACCCAGGCGTTGAACTTCGCCAGCGTCTCGGTGTTGTTGTATTCGCTGATGCCGGTGTCGAGCCGGTAATCCCAACCGTGCACGCCACAGATCAGATTGTCGCCGTCGACATGGCCGTCGGCCATCAGCGCGCCACGGTGGGCGCAGCGCCCATAAAGCACGCTGACCTGATCGTCGTAACAGATGACCACAAGATCGACATCGGCCACCAGCGCGTGCGCGGGCACGCGATCGTCGAGTTCGTCAAGGGAATAAATCGGCAATGCCTTCATGGTCTACGGCTCCGTTCAATGATACGGCTCTACGGGCGCTAATCCCGATTCGAAATACTCTGCGGCCGTGATCTTACAGGAACTCCAGCTCAGGCGGCGAAGCGCAGCCCCGCCTGATTGCCCTCGATCCAGGCGACCGTGGCCGATTTCCCGCCGATTGTTACCGTTGCACCTTGCGCGGGTGGATTCGCCATTTCAATGCGCACGCCTTGCTTGCTGCGATCGACCACGGTGCAAGGCGTATCCTCGACCGTTGCCGATTCGTCGACTACTCGCCGCAACTCGGCGCGCTCGTGAAACAAAGGCAGTTCCGCCCTGCCCTCCCGGATATCCATCGCAGACCAAGGAATGTTGCCTGGGCTGTAGGTGGTGGAGCGCCTCTGCAGCCCATCATCCTTCTCGGTGACGATCTCCACCTGTTCATCCAGACGTTGTACCAGGGAGGGGTGAAGCATCTCGCAACCGGCGGCCTTGGCTCCGGACTCCAGCGCTCGCGCGCGGGCAGTCGGGCCAACCGGTCGTTCCTGCTCAAAGCTCGAAAACAAACGCCCGACCTTATCCCAAAGCCCGTCCATCGAATCATGTTGGCTCGGCAGCTCCCGCAATTCCAGGCGCGGCAGCGGTTCGGTCTGGTCAATCACCAAACCACACTCCGCGGCGCGGCGCAGCATGAAGTCGAAGGTGATGTCGCCGATACCCTTGTCGCCGTAACCGCCGCCGATATCCGAATGCACCCCCGGGAACCACACCTGCAGGCAGGTCTGTCCGGGCCCCAGGGCAGCGTGTTCCGACGCCGCGGTCCAAAGAGTGGGCGCGTAGGGACCGCGCTTTTCGTCGACGGCCAGCGCGTGGACCGAGTGCTCGACACGGGTCGACAGACCGGTGTTGTGGAAACCGACCACGGTGTCATTGAGCTTGTCCGCCTTGGGCACTGGAATGCCCAGGGCACCCACCGTGTCATAGACACCGACAAAACGCACCTTGATGTCAGTGTGGCGCGGGTGATTCTTGATATCGCGGCTTAACAGATCGCTCAACCAAGCTTTCATCGTGTTCACGGCCCGATCGATCGACCAGCCTTCCGGCTTTCCCACCACCGCGTCCGCAAGGGCATAGTAGTGCAGGTAGGCGCGCAGCACGTCGCCTTCGCTGGGCTTCTGGAGTAACCCACCGGCCCGGTCGATAAAGCCGCATAGCGAACGCGCGGTATAGGCGCCGCGACTGAAACCGAAGATATAGATTTCGTCGCCGGGCTGATAGTGATGAGCGAGATAGTGGTAGGCATCGCGAACGTTGTCCGACAGGCCGCGCCCCAGCGCACCGCCGGTGACCAATTCACCGAATCCCGTTCCGACTCCCTTGTCGTAGTACAGCAGCACGTCCGAACCGTCCGACGCCTTGCCGTGGCAGTGCCGCCAACCCTCGATCTTGCCCTTCAACCCGCGCACCGGATCGCTCGCATCGCGAAGCTGCGCGCGCAGATGCTCATAGGTGCGGTGGATATTTGTCCCGTCGCGGGGTTTGTTCCAGGTCCCGTCACAACAAACAACGATCTTGCGTGCCATGCTATTTCCTCCCCTGCTTGTTGAACCATCCCGCGCTACAGCGGGCCACATCCTCGAATTTTATCAAAGCTCCACGCGCCGAATCGCAACCAGTTCGTCCCCTTTGTAACCCACCAGCTGCAGCTCGTCGGCTCCCGGGATCGACGGCAGGGTGACTTGGGTGCTGGCGCTGCTGATGCTGCGCGATAGCTGGGGCCGGGTGTCGATATAGACGTCGAGCCGATTGATGTTTTTCGTGGTGAGTGCAATGGTCAACTCGCCGGAGGCGCCGGCGGTGGCCACGGCGTCGAGTCGGTAGCGCGGCATCTGATGCAACAGCTCCCCGGCCCGGTTGATCAGGTCGACGTTACCCTCGAGTACGTCCGCCCGGGTCATGAAGTGGCGATGATCGGGCATCACACCGAGATCTTCAACCGGCGTGCCGGCGTTGTGTCCAACCCGCAGGGTGCGCCTGATCGACGCCCGCATGTTCGCACCGTTGGGCAGATTCACATAGGGATTGTCTGCACTCGGTGTGGGCAGTTCCATCAACAGCTTAAACAATCCATGTTCCCACACGTTGGCGCCGCCCGCGCCGGTATTGTTGTCCGTGCCCAGCACGGGACCGATCTTGTGGTCCTGGAACCCCGCGGCGAAGATGTCGGTCGCGCTGTAGCACTTGGCGTCGGTAATCAACACCACCGGTCCGATGTACTGCTGACCGATATTGTTGGCCTGTTGTTCGGTGGTGATCGGAAATGCACGGGAGTACGCAGCCCCGGTCTTGATGGCCTCCTTCATCGACGCCAGCCACGGCCCCAGATCGATTCCGGAGGCGCCGGTCTTATGCCGCTCGCACAGCCGGATATTCAACGACGAGTTGATGAATTGGGTGGGTTCGGGCGTAATCCGGTGCGGGGTCAGCACCTGCAACAACTGCTCACTGGCATGAATATGCCCGCCGCCGTTTCCGCGCACGTCCACTATCAGGCCGTGTTGCGGCAGCTGACTCGCGAGGCGCACGAATTCATTCACGAAATCGTCCGGCGTCACCACAAACGGTTTTCGCGGAAGATTGAAGCTGAAGATGCGGATATAGCCGAATGTGCCGTTGGGCGTATCCACGGACTTGGCGGCGAGCAGACTCGGCAGGGAACTGGTCAACGCTAATGCCCGCACGGCGCGCGCGCTCAACCGGCCGCCTTTGGTTCGCGCCCTGGATCGGGACAGTTTCCGTTCGGCGGCCACCACCGCCGGGGCGAACAATACTTTCTTCATGCGATTGATCAGCTCGACCTCCAAGTCCGACCCGATAGCGGCTCTTTGCGCCACCGACCCGCCGCCATCTCCGTCACTGCCGGGGTCCGGCGCCTGGAATATCAGCCACTCGAACTTATGCTCGCGAACATCGCCATTTGGGGCGCGAAATCCCACCACGACCCATTCCGCGTCGGGGTGTGGAGACACCGCCAGCGGCCGGATGGTCAAGTGTTCCAAACCGCGGGCATGCCGCGCGTCCGGGTTGCTGCCCGCATGGCGGTCGGCGTTAATCTCAACCGCCCTGTCGACGGGCACCCCGTTCCAATGGACGATATCCACGCCCTCTTTGAAATGCGGGTGACTGAATCCATCCATGACGTGAGACACGACGTAGCGCCGGGTATCTTGTTCAAAATATTCCTCCACCAGGAACGGTAAGAACGCGGTCACTTTGTTAAATGGCTCTGGCAGCACGTAGTTCGTGTGAAGATCACGCACCGACGCGAAGATTTGCGTCATCTCACGGTGAAACTGCGCCTCGGCAGGCATGGTACTGTTGGTCAGTTGATTGAGACGATGCCGCAGCAGCTTCAGTCTTTGTATCGGGTCTACCGCGTGCATGGCCCGCTTCAAAGGCAGGTGGACGTAATTCTGTTCCAACAACACCAGCGCCTGATCGACCAGCTGCTTTCGTTTCGCCAGCGTCAGTACACCGGACGTTGAGATGAAGGTCGACAACGCGGTGGAGGCCCGCAGGTGGGTGCGGACCGCCGGGTGGCTTTTCGAGAGAAATGCGGCGAACGCCTTTTTCTTACCGCGGGATCGTGCGCGGGTCTTGCTGCGCTTGACTTTGCTGACTCGCTTTTTACGTCTGGCAGAATTCATACTGCGTCCTCCCCATTAATCGATGGTATTTGAAGTTTTTACAATATACCTTGCGAATAGTTAGAACCCACAAGACTGTAGCGCATGCGCGTATAACAGCATCACAAAAGCACCCATCATCCATGCCCAAGCGTCGGTCATCGTTCCACCCTCCGTTCCGCGTAATGGCGCGCAGCGCGTCTGCAATCACCGCGCTGACAAAGCTTCCTGGTCCGACCAGGGTAACAGCAACCACCCGCCATGAATGTGATCTATTTCACATCAGTTACCTGCAATATTTTCCAGGATCGGCCTTGACGCGCGCCGTGGACGGACAGATGATGATTCACTCAGACCCGAGTCGGTCGTGTTACCGCAGGTATGCGTATAGGATCTAACGGTTTGCTGCTGCGTCCGGCGTTGCACGGCATTGCGCAGCTGTTAATTTACGCCGGCGATAGGCCGTTCCCGCATCGAACCGTTCGCGCGCACTGCGGCCGCATGGCCTGGCCGGTAACTCCAAGCATCCCTGAACAGGGCGGTGGTCCATGAAACTTCGTTGGAAGGAACGGCCATGAACCATATTGAGAAAATCGCGCGCGACACGCTCACGACGGCACACGACACACTGTCCAAGTCGCGGCGCAACCTGCTGTTCGCCGCCGGATTGCTGGCGTTGATCCATCTGCTGACCGTGCACCCCTACCTGAAGGCGGCCGGTGAAATCACCAGGATCGAGGCGTCTATGGCGACGAATACCACCCTGGTGACCGCACTGGATTCGAAAATCAACAAGCTGCGCGCTGCTTCGGACAAGGTCGGGCGCATGCTGGATGCGCTGCTCGAGAGGACGACGAATCGAATGATTACCGATTTCGCAGATTTGCGGACGCTGGTTCAGCACGCAAAAGCCGGTAATTTCCAAGTCGGCGGTCCGACCGGGGACAGCCCGATCGCAGTGCCCGGCCAGATGCAGCCTCCCAGCATGCCGGCGCAAATGCAGCCGCCGCAGATGCAGGCCCCCAACATGCCGGCGCAAATGCAGCCGCCGCAGATGCAGCAGATGCAAATCCCGAACATGCCGCCGCAAATGCAGGCTCCCAACTTGCCGCCGCAAATGCGGGCACCGCAGATGGGGATACCGAATGTACCGCCGCCTATGCAGCAGATGCAGATCCCGAACCTGCCGCCGCAGCCGCAGTATCAGGGACCGGATCCGAGTCAATTTCCGGGACCCGAGAATCTCCCCTTTCCGGGATCGCCCAGCCCGGCGGCGGTCGGACCGGTCGCACCCTACTGGCCGCCCAGCTTCGGTCCGGAGCTGCAGCCGATCCTGCAAGCCATCGGCGCCGATAATCCCGAAGGCTACGAACGCTTGATTGAGTTTGCCCGATCCACCATCGTCAAGCAGGCATACGCCGATGCCCAGGGCGAGTGGAACCGGACGATCCGGCCGGCCTACCTGTTCGCGCTCAAAGAAACCGGGGACACAGCCCGCAGGCTGGCGGAGCACGCACCGGCGGGGAACGCGAAGATCGCGGCCGAGCTGCTTGCCGCAGCCGACAAGCTCAGCGACCAGCAGGGCAGGATCGAGGCCTTGGAGATCCGGCATGACGCCGGCGTCGATGCCGCCCTGGGCAGCGACTGGTGGCATACGGTGCAAGGCAAGGGCGCGTTCCGCGACGCGGTGTCGGAAAGCATCCACGCTCAGCTCAGCGAGATCGGCGCGATCGCCGCAGCGCCCTCGGCCAGCATCACACAGGCCATTGCGCTGCAGGAAGCGCTCCGCGACGAGCTGAAGGCGCAGCAGGCCAGGCTGGAAGCGCAGTACGGCGAGCAGCGCAAGCAACTCGCGTCGTTGTCCGGAATCTCGGGGGTGATCCCGGTGGACCTGGCGAGCTTCATCGGCCTGTTCCCGCTGGTGCTGGGGCTGGTGCTGGGCCTGTTGATGCTGCGGGGAGGTGAGGCGCGGCGCGAGGCGGCACAGGCGGCAGCCGACCTTGCGCAGGCCGCGCCGGAAGACCGCGAAACCCGGCTGTGGCTGGCCGCGCGTGCGATGGGCGCGAAGCGGGCGCAAGGTCCGGTCGCCGCCGCGGTGATCGCGGCGGTCACGGTGATCGCCTGGATCGTGCTTGCCGGGCTGCAGGTTGCCGGCAGCACCGCGGCCGCGCCGTTGTCGCCTTGGCTCAGCGGCGCAATCGCCGTCATGCTGGTAGCGGCGGCGACGGGCTGGGACGTGATGTCCATGCGGCGCCTGGCCGCCGAACTGAAGCGGTGAGACCCGGGCGTCCGGGCCCGGCAAGCGTGCCGCGCACTCGCCGGCGCATCCCATCGCTAATGCGCACAACTTGAACCAATGGGAAATACGGCCGATCTCGGGCGATGCAAGACAACGCTCACACGACGATATCGCCTGATTGCTCGGTTTAAACCAGGTAACATGTGCTTGGTACTTCCACTACTCGAGAACAACGCCGCGAATAGGGACCGCAGATGTTTTTAGATTTCCTGCAGAAAGCCGTTGGCAGTATCCCCGCGAAGACTGAAACGGATTTCTCCGCGCTGAAAGCGATGATCAAGGAAAGCATCGGTCATGTGCACGTGCGCCAAACCGGAGGCGATGAAAGGGTCGCGCAAGTTTCAGATACGGAACTCGTTGGCGGGCTCGCGGCCCTGCAAGTCGAGTTGAAGGCCGCCTGTGACAGCACGCATATCCGCGATCCCGTGACTTTTCGGCGCGTCTGCGAACCGGTATTCGCGCATATCGACGCGGTGCTCGCGGCGCCGGGAGCGTTGACTGGCCTGGAGACGTTTGAAAAGGATCTGTTTGCGCTGCATGGACACTTACAGACGCTGGAACACGGAGCGCGCAAGCGAACGAAATGGGTGCGCAGTATGGCGTGGCTGCTTTCCGCGGGTCCGATTCTGGGTTTTTTGATCCACTGGGGAATCACCAATTATTATTCTGTCGCTCTGCTCGAATCGATAGACGTGTTCTATCCGCAACAACGCTTCGTCCTCGACGCGGACGGCTACTACCGTGCCGACTACGACGGCATGCAAGACACCATCGCTTCGTTCGAGGACTACTACTTCCACGCCACCCGCAGCCAAAGCCGGCCGAAGCGCGACGAAGGCGACAATTCCCCGATCGTTATGGAAGTCGCGTCAACACGTAACAAAAACCCGCTACCCACTGTGTTCAACCAGGAAACCGCCACCAACTGGGGCGTGCCGCAGGGCGAGACAAGCGGCAACCTGTTCGTCTTCCGTGTATTTCTGAAAAACCTGAAAAAATCCAACCTGGTGAGCAAGGTCGGTGTCACGGCAAAACGCAGCGAAGACAGCGGATTCTTTTGGGACCGCTTGAACCTGGCGACCGAACTCGAGCTATACCCGCGACGGCACTTTTTCACGGTGCTCACGACACGCGCGCCGGTCAAAGACGTCGCGCTTAACATCGCGCAGGTGAAGATCTTAGACGATAAGGTCACGCCGACAGTGCGCAACAATGGACATATCGTCACCAGCGAGAACTTTCATCCTCAGTTCGGCGACCACCCGCTATTCGAGCAGCGTGAATTCCCTGTCTACTATCGCTTTCCCCGCGATGCACTGCCTGCCGAGGCCGCACGGCGGGCCACGAAGCCGCGCCTGAGGAAAAATGATCGCCGCGCGATGGACCGCGCCTTCGATATTGCTCACCGCGCAATCACCTCGAATCCCTTGGTACGGATCGACTGCCGTGACGACACCACGATGCTGGTCGCCTCGGACATGGCGGCGCTGGAACTGACTACGCGTGTCGCTCGGGTGGACACACTGTCTGTCGGCATCGACTATGCGCTGCTGAACGGCCAGGGGAAATCCATACGAGAAACACTGGAATTTCCCACTCCGTTCGTATTTATCGACCAGACACACCGAACCGAACGTAACGCCCTGTTCGAGTGCTTGATGCCGGGCGGCGGCATGGGGGGTGACGTAGCCAGCGCCCAGGGCCTGGATCGCGCCAGCAGTGCGCAGATAGTGAGGGCTGCGGCAGTCCTCGCCGGCGTGCTCAACCCCGATCTGGTGCTGGATGAAGGGGCGATCGTCATCGAAGCCACTTTCCATCTTGATTTGCGCGACGCCACCAGCATCACGAAATTTCATCGCGAACTGGCGGTGATGGACGTCGGCGACTTCGCCGCGATCAATATCGTGCTCACCAACTATCCGTCCGGAATCTACGACTTTGCGTTTTTCTTCAACGATGAATCGGTGAGCACCTTGCGCATGGATCCGTTATGGCCGGCGTCGCTGC
>CAMYKW010000032.1 GCA_947259175.1 uncultured Gammaproteobacteria bacterium
GCGCAACCGCGGTCCACCAGCATTCGCAAGATATTCTGCTTGACGCCGAAATCATAGGCGATGACGTTGAAACGCGTCGGCGCCGCGGTCCGGTAGGCGCATTGCTCACCGTCCCAGCCGCCCTTGTCCCAAGTATAGGGCTTATCGGTGGTCACCTCACGCGCGAGGTCCATCCCCTTCAAACCGGGAAACGCGCGTGCCGCAGCCACCCCTTGGGCCGCATCGATGTTATCGCCGGCCACGATCGCGCCGTTTTGTGCGCCCTTCTCACGCAACAATCGGGTCAGCTTACGGGTGTCAATGTCGGCAATGGCGACGATATCGTGCGCACGGAGGTAGTCGCTCAACGGCTGCGTCGATCGCCAGTTACTCACCCGCCGGGGTAAATCGCGAATCACCAGGCCGGCCGCATCGATACGGGACGATTCGACGTCGAGAGGATTGGTGCCGGTGTTGCCGATGTGGGGATAAGTCAGGGTGATGATCTGTTTGGCATAGGACGGGTCGGTGAGTATCTCCTGGTAGCCGGTCATCGCGGTATTGAATACCACCTCACCGACAGTCTGTCCGGAGACGCCGATGGATTGTCCTTTGAAGACGGTACCGTCCTCGAGTGCTAGTAACGCGGTATTGGCCACGATTTCTCAGGTTGTTAGGCTATGCCGACCATCGTGCCGCACTGTTGTCCGGCCCGGACCAGGGCGACACCCAGGGCCCAAAAAAAGGGAGAAACCCGCACGGTTTCTCCCCTTAGGATTCGTTCTGAAAATGCGATTTCATTAAAGAGATAATTGTAGGGGACACGCGTCTTCCATTCAATGGCAACTCACCGCAATCCCAGCACATCTTGCATGTCGAACAGACCGCGGTCCCGGTCGATCACCCACTGGGCCGCGCGCAATGCGCCATTGGCGAAGGTCATACGGCTGCTTGCCCGGTGGCTGATCTCGATACGTTCGCCGTCACCGGCAAACATCGCGGTATGCTCGCCAACAATGTCGCCGGCGCGGACCGTGGCAAATCCGATGGTGGCCCGGTCGCGGGCGCCGGTGTGTCCTTCGCGACCAAACACCGCGCATTGGGTCAATTCCCTGCCCAAGGCCGAGGCAATAACCTCGCCCAAGCGCAGTGCAGTGCCCGAGGGTGCATCCACTTTGTGGCGGTGGTGCGCCTCCAAGATTTCCACATCGACTTCGTCACCCAGGGTTCGGGCGGCAAGTTCGGCAAGGCGGAAACACAAATTCACCCCGACGCTCATGTTGGGAGCGAGCACGATCGCGATTTGCCGACCGGCCTGTGTAAGACGCTGCCGGTCTTCAGCCTCCAAACCGGTGGTGCCGATGACCATTCGTTTGCCCGCAGCTTCACAAACCGCGGCATGCGCCAGTGTCGCCCCCGGATTGGTGAAATCAATCAATACGTCAAATCCGGCGTCGTCCAGCGAATCGGCGACAGCCACGCCCAAGGCACCGATGCCGGCCAGTTCCCCGGCATCGACGCCAATAAAGTCACTACCGGCCTTTTCAGTGGCCGCGGTGATTTCGGTGGCCGGGTTGGTCTGCGCGGCCTGAATAATCGTCCTTCCCATGCGACCGGCCGCGCCGGCAACGCCGATTCTTATCATTTCCGTGCTCCCATTAAAGTGGCCGCCTGCGCCGGCAAGTTTATTGATTGGTGACATCGGAGTGTACCACCCGAACCCGTGGGGCAGGACTCGTCCCCCTTTCATGCGCCGGGAAGCGTGGCCATTGGCGATCAGTGTCGCGGCCCAGGGTTACCCGCAGCAGGGGAAATTGGGCCCGCGCCGCGCTATGCGGAGAGCGGCCTGGGCGCTGCAAATTTGAACCACACGAGGGACAGCGCCACCGCAATGATGGCGGGTATCGCGGCGATATTGACCCACTGCCAACCGAGGGTGTGTTGCAGCGCTCCTGCCGACAGCGACGCCGCAGCCACGGTAGTGAATACAATGAAATCGTTGAGCCCCTGGGTCTTTGCCCGCTCTTCCACCGTATGCGCGCCGGTCAACAGCGTACTCGCTCCCACGAACAGAAAATTCCATCCAAGACCAAGCAGCACCAGCCCCGTCCAGTAATGCCACACCGCGCTTCCCCACAGATTCATCGCGACACACAGAGCATCCAGCAGCGCGCCGCACACCATGATGTTGAGGACGCCAAACCGCTTAATCAGATCGCCGGTGACAAAAGAGGGAGCAAACATCGCAAATACATGCCACTGAATAACGAACGCGGTGTCCGCGAACGCGTGGTCGTGCGACTGCATTGCCAGAGGCGTCGCGGTCATGATCAAGGTCATAACCGCATAACCCAGCATGCCGCAGACCACCGCCACCAGAAAAATCGGCTGCGCCGCGATACGCGACAGTTCACGACCCCGCGGCGTGACATCCGCCGCAGCCGTGGCGACCGGCGACGGTAACAACGCCTGCAACAGCAGCGACAGCACGTAGACCCCCACCAACGCCGCGAAACTACCGGCAAACAACGCCGACGGCATCAAGTCTCGGGTCCAATTAGCGAGATTGGGACCGATAAACGCCGCGATGACGCCTCCGGCGAGCACCAGGGAAATCGCCCGGCTGCGATAAGCCGATTCGACATCGTCGGCGGCGGCGAAGCGGTAATAGGTGGCAAAGCCGTTGAAGCCACCGATCAACCCGGCGGCCAGGCAATAGATCAAAAAGTCCCTATTCAGTATCGCCAAGGTTCCGACGACCGCGCCGCACACTCCGAGCGCACTACCCAACATAAATCCCGGACGCCGGCCGATTCGCCCCATCAACAACGAGGCCGGAATACTCGTCACCATCGTGGCCAGGAATTGCAGGGCCAACGGCAAGGTCGCCAGGATCTTGTTGGCGGCGAGTTGATAACCGATCAAAGCCGAACTCGCCATCAGCAGCGAATTGCCGGTCATCATCAGGCCTTGACACAGGGCCAGCAGCAACACCGTGGCACCCTGAGCGTTCTTTGTGGGACCTCTATTCACGCGGGTTAATTTTCATGAGGAAACCTGCACTTCGGGCTTGCACCAGGACTGCCGCCGTTAACAACGGCACCGAGCTACGGGAGGACGATTCCGGGCCGTCCATAGACGGCCCCTGTGGCGAAATTGCTTCAGCGTACGGGCGCGGACTTCGATATGCTCTTATGCGCGACCGTCCCGGCGGAAATAACCGGGCTCAGCGGGCGGTGAACACCTCGACGCGGTTACGGCCTCGGCGTTTTGCCGTGTACATCGCCATATCGGCGCATTGCAGCAGCGTCCTGGAAACTTCGGTGTGCAACGGAAAATTCGCCACCCCCAGGCTGATGGTGATCTTAACCGGCTGACCGTCGCAGCGGAAGACGCGGCGCTCGATTACGGCGCGCCACCTTTCAGCGATCTCATAGGCATCCTTCAGCACCGTGTTCGGCAGAATTACCGTGAACTCCTCGCCGCCATAGCGCGCCAGGTGATCACCGTCCCGCGCGTACGCCAATAATTCGAGGGCCAAACCCCGCAGAACGCAATCGCCGATCTGGTGGCCATGTTCATCATTCACGGTTTTAAAGTAATCGATGTCCAGCAGTATCAGCGACAGCGGCGACTGCTGACGCACGGCGCGTTCCAGTTCCAGATCCAACAGCCGGTAAAATTCCTGCTGATTGTAAACACTGGTCATTTGGTCATACTTTACCCGCCGCTCGAAATCCGACTTTTCCGCAATCGCGTGGCTCAAGCGGCCTTCGACCCGGCCGGTGACCGCACGCAACACCAGAATGAGCGCCAGTAGAGACAAACCTACGAGCACGCTCAAATAGGTGACGATCTCAATTGTTCCTGACCTGCCCGTCGATTCATCCAAGGCGATGTGCAAATGTCCGACCTCGCGGTGTTGAACGTCATTAATCGGAACGCTGCGATAGACAATTCCCGCCCCCGTTATCCACTCGCTTGTGCCCTTCTCATGGCGCACGTTCGACCACGCGTTCTCAGCCAATTCGCCGAACACGGCGAGCACCAGGAAATCCGGTAGACGATTCCAGTCACTGTCGCGATCAAATACCATATTCCCTTGCTGCCACTGCGCTTGCGTCAAGTATTTCTTCTCCGCCAGCACCGCCATCGCGCTACCGGTGATCCTGTGCAGCGTTTCGAACACATGGTCAATTTCCATACCGACCTCGACGTAGCCGATCACTCGTTGCTGGTGGCGCCAGGGTTTAACCAAACGCAGCGTATACGTGCCCAACACTCCCAGTTCGATACCGGCAACCACATCTCCGCTTTGTCGCGCCATGTTAAGCGTATGCCGCTCAATGATGTCACCGTGGCGGGTCGGATGGTGCACCCGCAAGAAGTTGATGCCGTCCGGATTATGGTAGTACAGGTGGGAGATTCGGTGTTTTCTTTCGACCGCGGCAAAGAGCGGGGCCGAACTTTGCAACAGGGCCGCGCGGTCCTGGTTGGCAAACGCCTCGGTAAGGGCAGAATTGTTGGCGATGGATTCGGCAAGCGCGCCGAGCTTCTCTGTTTCCAGGGCAACGAGCTGTTCCACATTCCTGGCCAATGTGGCGATTCGCTCCACCGTATGCTCATTAAGATGTGTCACCGCGATGATGGACGCGGATAGCAGGAACAGCGACAGAAGTACTGCACCGGCGATTGCAACCGGGATAATGATTTGCTTCGCGAAACCCTGGCCTCCGCCGGTGGGCTGCAACGTGCCCCCTGATGCCTTGCGTCGGGGAAAGATACCGCTTGGATGCGAAACGTCGTTCATGCGCGGATAGCGGAGTTAGGAATTCCTTATGTTATTGATCTATAGCATTAAATGCGCGATGTTTCAAAAACCCAAGCGGACCCGGCAGTTTGCGTCCCGCGGCGGCGTGCCCCGCTGGGGCGGGAAATACAGCTGCAAACCCTCGATTAGAGTTGACAACGGCTGCCACTATGGAATTATCGCGGCCGCGGGTTGCAGCCACGCGTCGCGCGGTCGCGTCTACGAACGGGCCCCCGGAATGGCGCCTGCCGGCAACAACCCGTCGACGATATTCGCGCTTTGATTTAAAGTGATCACCGCATGCACGTGGCGCCCACCCATCCCTGGAAGGTTTCCACGGCTCGTGCGCGCGAGCTTCAATTGGAACTTCGCAGCCGGGTCATACGAGAAAACCGCTTGCCACCTGTGAAGTTTGTAGCCGGTATGGATGTAGGCTTCGAGGCTGATGGCGCCGCACGAGCGGCGGTCGTGGTGCTTCGCTTCCCGGAATTAACCATCGAGGAAACATCAGTTGCGCGCCGCAAAACGATTTTTCCCTATGTGCCAGGATTGTTGTCGTTTCGCGAGATCCCGGTGTTGATGGCCGCGTTCAGGCGTCTCAAAACAAAACCGGATCTGGTTCTGTGTGACGGCCAGGGTTACGCGCACCCCAGACGTTTCGGGTTGGCCAGTCATTTCGGTGTGCTCACCGATCTACCCACCATCGGGGTGGCGAAAACGCGCTTGATCGGAAAGCATCAACCGGTTCCCGAATCCAAGGGCAGTTGGCGGCGTTTGATCGACGACAATGAGGTCATCGGAGCGGTGCTGCGCACTCGATCCGGGGTACGGCCGGTGTACGTCTCCAGCGGTCACCGCGTCAGCCTGCGGACCGCAATCAAATATGTGCTGGCGTGTTGCACAAAATACCGGTTGCCGGAAACCACCCGCGCAGCGCACAAGCTGGCAAGTGGATGAATACCAACGGTTCGCCGAAGCCCACCCGACTTCGATTCGCCTTACTTCCTTCCACGGGAAGCAAAAAACGCCTTGAATGTTCTGACCACCGTAGCGATGTCCCCGCCGCTCACGTCCAGATGGGTAACCAGGCGCAGACGGCCGGAAGCCGGTGATATGATAATCCCGTGTTCGCGAACGTAAGCCCGCAGGTCCTGCGCTATGGTCGGCTGCAGGTTTAGAAACACCATATTGGTATGAGGCCCGTCCACTGCAATCTCATCGATGCTCGTCAACCCATCGGCCAGGGCCGCCGCATGGGCGTGGTCCTCGGCGAGGCGATCGACCTGCTGCTCCAATGCGACGATACCCGCAGCGGCGATAATGCCGGCCTGGCGCATCCCGCCGCCGACGACTTTGCGCCAACGATGGGCGCGCACAATGAATTCCCGCGATCCGCACAGCAGCGATCCCACGGGCGCCCCCAATCCCTTGGAAAGACATACCGAGACGGAATCAAATCCGCGAGTGAGGTCGTTTACGGCAACATCCTGAGCGACGCCGGCATTGAAAATCCGTGCGCCGTCGAGGTGCAGAGACAAATCCTTGGCGCGCGCAAATGACACCGCTCGCGGTAAGTACTGTAACGGCAACGCCCTACCCCAGTGGGTATTTTCGAGGCACAGCAACCTGGTTTTGACAAAGTGCGGATCATCGGGCTTGATGACCGCCGCAACCTTGTCGAGATCCAAGGTTCCGTCGGCTTCAAAATCCAGCGGTTGCGGTTGAATGCCGCCGACGATCGCCGCCCCGCCCCCCTCGTAGCGATAAGTGTGGGCCATCTGCCCGGCAACGTACTCTTCGCCACGTCGGCAATGTGTCAACAACGCGCAAAGATTCGATTGTGTACCGCTGGGGACGAACATCGCGGCCTCGAAACCCAAACGTTCGCAGGTTATCTCCTGCAAGCGGTTGACGGTCGGATCTTCGCCATAGACGTCATCGCCTACTTCCGCTTGTGTCATCGCCACGCGCATCGCGGCGGTGGGACGGGTAACCGTGTCGCTGCGCAAATCAATCATCTTTACAGCCACCGATCATGGCATCGACACCCTTCGCCAGCGCCGACACCGCGGCAGCCACGGGCTCGACGTGTTGCGCCAATAGCGCCGCCACCATCGGCGCATCAATCGCGTCCAGACCGGACTTGCGATTGTCGGAGATGACCTTATAGCACTGGATCAGCGCCCCCGGGGTGAGGCTGTTAACGGCCGCGTAATACGCCGACGCCTCCATGTCGTACACAACGTCGAGGGGATATTCGCTATCGGGTTCTTGCAGCGTGCAGACGGTTTTAGCGACGCCGGGGATACTCGCCATCGGCGCCGGGTGCCAGACATCTGTGCTTGCTTGATCGATGATGCGAGTGGCGCGCACCCCCGTCCCCACCGCCAACTCGCGGTGTCCGGCGATACCGACGTTCAACCACGCCGGTACGGGGGATCCGTCCCATGAATTGACGCGCGCGCACGCTTCCTGCACTGCACGCTTACCGATGCCGGTAACAATCAATCGCAATCCATCACCGAGGTACACCCGGAATCCGTGGTGGCGGCGCAGTGTGCGCAATCCGAAATGCGTGATAAAAGGTCGCGCCTCGCTTTGCAACGCCACCACCAGGTTGATCATGTGCCTAGCCTGCGTCAAGCAAGCCGGCGTTCGGCAAACCGCTTAACCGATCTCGATACCGCACGAGCTTTTGCTCATACTCGCCGACCAGAGCTTGATTGCCGCGCTTGCGTGCTCCGGCAAGCACGATGCCCGCCTTATGCACCAAGGTATCGAGGGCGGCCTGCAACTCAGCGGTTGACAGATCCTCCTCGGCAGTCAGCCGTTCCAGCGCTCGAACGCGAAACCGGTCCATGCCCCAATGCCTGCGAGATAGCTGATCCGCGTGTCCGCCGTATTTCTTTATCAACGGTTCGGGGAGATACAACACCGGGTAGCGGGCGCAGATTCGCAACCACAGATCGTAATCCTCACATGCAGGCAGAGTTTCATCGAACAGGCCCACCACATCCAGAACGGAGCGATGGATCAGCACCGAGGAGGGCGAGATCACGCATAACGGCATACACCGCTCGAGGATCCATCCCCCTGCTTTTTCGTGCTTTTTCATCGGATTGACGCGTTTCCCGTTGCGAATCCAGATTTCGTTCGCGTGGCACACGCGATATTCGGGTCGTGCACGAAGCGCGTCGATCTGGCGCTGCAATTTCCACGGCAACCATTCGTCGTCGGAATCCAGAAATGCCAGCCACTCGCATCGCGCGCGGCGGATACCGGAATTGCGTGCGTGACTGACGCCACGGTGGGTTTGCCGGATATAGTCGGCTTGCGGGAAGCGTTGCGCCACAAGCTCGCGGGAATTGTCGCTGGAACCATCGTCGACCACCAACACTTGCTGCGGCGAAAACGATTGCGCGTAAACCGATCCAAGAGCGCGAATCAGTAGCGATGCGCGGTTGTGGGTCGGGATAATTACCGAAACTTGCATGGCGGCAATGCTACGCGCGCACCAGCCCGGTCTACAAGTGATGACGCCCGCTCCCGCGCTCGCGGGGACGTGCCTAGCCCGCATTTCTCACCAGGATCCCGGATGCTGGCGAAGAGACCGGGCGACTGGACGCCGCGCTGGAACGAAACCCATAGCCGTAGCTATGGGTTTTAAGCTGCCTCTTCATAGAATTGACGTCACGAGTCATCCCGGGGGGTGCCAGGAATAGTAGCTGGGCGCCTGGTGAGAAATGCGGGCTAGATGTACAGGCAAAAAAATTCTCCAATCGACCTACGCCGCTTGCGCGGCGCGGCCGAAAGGAGATGCGTCATCGCTTTTGGCGATATCCGTAATACCAGCGGCTCGATGTGTCTCCGACATTGCGCACGGTGTGCATCACGCCGGCCGGTATGTATGTCTCTTCACCCAGATTGGGTCTGACGGTGTTGCCTTGAAAACTGATCTCGATACTGCCTTTCGAAAGCATCACCAACTCGTCCATGTCGTGCACGAAATCTTTCCATTCCTGGCCCGGTTGATCGGTCCAGACACCGTAGCTGAATCCGCGCTGTTCCCAGTCACGCTCGACCTCGGTGGCGTTCATAGTAGCGCCCTCCGGGTCGCTCGACAAACGCCTGTCTATGTCTTTGTTTTTCTGTGAAGTTTTTTGGACGGGCCTGTTCTTCAAAATTTTCATTATATAAATCAATAAGTTATCAACAGACGACCGGGTGTAAGTTTAATCCATGATCGGTGGGATTAAGCTTAGCCGCGCGGAACCAGAGACCTCAACCCCGCGTGTTCAGCGGTAATTGGCCGGGAGAAAACCCTTATACAAGCTCAAGAAATAGAAAAAACGCAACAAACACGCCGCAGGGGCCGACGCGTGCCGATGGCAAGGCAGGTAGTGATAAAAATTTTTTATGGGAGAAACAGAATATTTATAGGCCTACGCGCACGGCGCCGCCGCGACGGCCACCGGAACGGTCGGTGCCGCCGCGCCGCGACGCCGGTTCCGCATCAGCCAAGAAGCGCCTGGATGTCCTCCCGTTCCTGGCGCAGCTCCTGTTCCGTAACTTGCATCTTCTGTTTGCTGAAATCGTCCTGTTCCAGGCCCTGCACGATCGTATAAGCGGCGTTGCTGCAGCGCACCGGGTACGAATAAATTATACCTTCGGCGACGCCGTAACTGCCGTCACTGGGAATACCCATGCTCACCCAGTCGTCGCCGTCGGTGCCCATCACCCAGGTACGCATATGGTCGATCGCGGCAGATGCCGCGGAGGCGGCGCTCGAAGCGCCGCGCGCCTTGATAATCGCGGCGCCGCGTTGCTGCACCGTAGGAATGAACGCATTGACCATCCACTCCCGGTCCACCAGGTCGAGCGCCGGCTGACCATTGACGAAGGTGTGATGGATATCCGGATACTGGGTCGCCGAGTGATTGCCCCAGATCGTCATCTGTTTGATGTCTTGGGAATGGACTTCGATTTTCGTTGCCAACTGGCTCAACGCCCGATTGTGATCGAGCCGGGTCATCGCGGTGAAATTGGCCTTCGGTAGATCCGGCGCATTGGACTGCGCGATCAGCGCGTTGGTGTTGGCCGGATTTCCCACCACCAGCACCTTGATATCCCGGTCCGCCACGGCGTTGAGGGCCTTACCCTGGGCTGAAAAAATCTTGGCATTATCTTGCAGCAGATCTTTTCGCTCCATGCCAGGTCCACGGGGTTTGGCGCCGACGAGCATCGCATACTGGGCGTCGGCAAACGCGGTTTCGGCGTCATCACTGGCGACGATGTCCTGGAGCAGCGGGAAGGCACAGTCCTCGAGCTCCATAACCACACCGCGCAGCGCGTCCATGGCGACCGGTATCTCCAATAACTGCAGGATCACGGGTTGATCGGGCCCCAACATGTCCCCGCGGGCGATACGGAACAACAATGCATAACTGATTTGACCGGCAGCGCCGGTTACCGCGACTCGTACAGCTGGCTTCATGGAAAAATCCTCCCCGGTTGCACTCAGAAGTTGGTGTATATCGATTGTGGCCTTCTGGCGAGAGACGGCGCGGCAGTGTACCGAAAATGCCTTATAGACTTCCAATGTTAATCGACACCCCCAGTGGCCGCCAAGCCGCGCGGCGCAAACTCGCCCCCCGGGGCGACTCCATGATTACGTCCGGGTCGATTCCTCGATCAAGCGCCGCATGAATCGCTCGCACCGGACCAATTGTTCCACGCCTACAAATTCGTCCGGTTTGTGCGCCTGGTCGATATCGCCGGGTCCGCACACCACCGCGGGGACGCCGATCGCGTCAAATCCGCCGCCTTCGGTGCCGAACGCCACTTTACCGGTATCCCGTTCGCCGCTGAGGCGCAATGCCAACGCGACAACTGCCGATTCAGGATCCTGGTGCAGCCCCGGGAACTGTGACAGTTCGCTAAACTCGAATCCGGTCTCCGCGACCTCCGCCTGCATCGCCGGTTGCAGCTGCTGCAACGCGAACGCCTCGACCTGCTGGAAATAAGCGGCCGGATCGACATCGGGCAGATGCCGGAACTCGAACTCGAACCGGCAGTCGCTGGGCACGATGTTCAGGGCGCCGCCGCCGCGAATCATGCCGGTATGAATCGTGGTGTGGGGAATGTCGTACGCATAGTCGAACGGTCCATCGCGCTTGATGCGATCCGCCATATCGCTCAGAAACGTGACGATCCGCGCCGCCGCTTCTACCGCATTCACACCCCGCGGCGCCAGGGACGAATGACAGGCATGGCCCTTTACCTGACAGCGCATACTGAGTTTTCCCTTGTGGCCTGTCACCACCCGCATACCGGTGGGCTCACCAACGATACAGGCCGTCGGTTTTACCGCCGCCTCCGACAGAAACGCCAACAGCGAACGGACGCCGACACATCCTATTTCTTCGTCATAGGACAGACAAAGATGTATCGGTCTGACCAGGTTCGCATTCACCATCTGCGGCACTTGCGCCAGCGCCACGGCTATGAATCCTTTCATATCGCACGCACCGCGCCCGTAGATACGGTCATCCTCCGCCGTCGCAGCCCATGGGTCACGCCGCCAGTTCTGTCCGGTTACCGGCACCACGTCTGTGTGACCGGACAACGCGCACCCGCCGCGATCCGTGGGACCGATAGTGGCGTACAGATTGGCCTTGGTCTTGTCGGTGTTATGAAACAACCGCGACGCGACGCCGTAGCCCGCAAGGTAATCCCGCACACAATCAATGAGAGCCAGATTGGAGCGATGGCTGGTGGTATCGAACGCGATCAGGGTCGTCAGCCAGTCGCAAGTCTCACGCGAGACGAGAGCCCGGTCGACCGTATCGGCGGCGTGGTCCATCAATACCGCTTCGCGCGCCGACCGCGGTCATTCAATGGGGCGTCCGGGAATTCCGGCGTTACGGCAATCGAGTTACCCGGCGAAATCGCTCCGCAGCCAAGATGCGCCCCGCCAGGGGGTTTAACGCGCATCTCTTGCAAGCCTTATGCCGCCAAACTGCCAGCGGAGCTCGGGTTGGAAAAAATTACGATAAGTGGCGCGGATGTGGTCGCGCGGCGTGACACAGGCGCCGCCACGCAACACGATTTGATTGCACATGAACTTTCCGTTGTATTCGCCCAGCGCCCCGGACGCCGGCCGATATCCAGGGTAGGGCGTATAGGGGCTACCGGTCCATTCCCACGCGTCACCGAACATCTGCTGCGCAACGTCTTCACCAGGCCCGCGGCCGCACCTGGGTGACAATATGCCATCCTCCATGAAATTACCGGACGGCGCCAACCGTGCCGCTGCCCGTTCCCATTCCGCTTCGGTGGGCAACCGGGCGCCCGCCCAGCGCGCATAGGCGTCGGCTTCGAAATAACTGACGTGCACCACAGGATCGTCATCCGCCACCGGCTGCATACCGTTGAGCGTAAACACTGACCAGTCACCTTCGCGCCGTTCCCAGTACATCGGCGCCCGCCAGGCTTCGCTGCGTACGCGATCCCAACCATCCGCCAACCACAGCTCCGGGCGCCGATACCCGTCATCCTCCATGAACCGGCGATACTCTCCGTTAGTAACCAGCCGGTTGGCCAACTCGAATGCAGCGACAAATTCGGTATGCCGCGGACGTTCGTTGTCGAACGCAAAACCTTGTTCTTCGGCCCCGATTTCAGCTAATTCTGCGTCGTAGCCAAACCAGCGCAACGCCGATGCGGGCGCTTCATGCCGCGGCGGCGCCTGCTGATACACGGGACGCAGCGGATTACAGGAAAACAAGTGTTTGATGTCCATCAGCAACAGCTCTTGGTGTTGCTGCTCGTGATGTAAGCCCAATTCAATGACCTGCCCCAAGTCTTCGGCTACACCGTGCTCCAGTAGTTGCGTCATCCGTTCATCGACATGAAACCGGTAATCGAGCACCTCCTCGAGTGACGGCCTGGTCAGCAGCCCACGCTGCGGACGCGGATGCTGCTCACCTACGGCATTGTAATAAGAATTGAACATCTCCCGGTAAGCATGGTGATATGGACGATAGCCGCTCATGCCGGGTGCGAGCACGAAGGTTTCGAAGAACCAGGTGACATGGGCAATGTGCCACTTCGCCGGGCTGGCATAAAGCATCGACTGGGCGACGCAGTCTTCTGCAGACAGCGTTGCGCACAATCGCTCAGTGGCGTCGCGCACTTCGCGAAAGCGCCCGATAACATCCGATTGCGGCGAAGCTTGCCGCTGAATCTGAACGCCGCTCATGTCTGTACCCCGGTTGACATTGCCGACGGATCATAACATACCGAACAATATCGCCGGATCACGCGACTCGTCGCCGCTCGTGCGTAACACGTCGTCGTGCAATGTCATGCAGCGAGGTGAAATGCGGTCACCCGGTACGATCCCGTCCCCGACTTGCGCGCAAACGTCCCACTCCCGTTTTCGGCGCGACACCCCGGGAAGCGGACATGAACCCAGCTCGGATGATTCGCGACAGGCGACACGGGTGACCATGTAAGCATTAACCCGTACGTTCCCTAGCCTAATGCATACGCCGCCTGGCCTCGACGACGTTGGTTAATTGACTCAGCCGCGCCAAGACCTGGCTTAGCTTGTCGATGTCGGTCACTTCGACCGTCAACGTCATTCTGGCGAAGTGATCATGCTTGTCGGTCTGCGTATTGACGGCGGTAACATTAATCCCGGCGTCGGCCAACACCGCGGAGACATCACGCAACAGTCCCTGCCGGTCGTAGGCGGTGAGCACAATGTCGATGGGATACGTGTCCTCGCCCTCCTCGCCCCATGACACCTCCACCAGGCGCTCGGGGACGCTGGTCAAAGAGCGGAGTACGTTGTGGCAGTCTTTACGATGGATGGTGACCCCGCGGCCTTGGGTAATGTAACCGACGATTGGATCTCCAGGCAGTGGATTACAACAATTGGCGATATGGGTGAGCAGATTACCGACCCCGGCGATTTGAAAGTCACCGCCCACGCGCCGCTTGCGCGCGGGCGCTATGGCGCGCACCGTAACCTCGTCCACGGTGTGCGGCGTGATCATATCCTGCGCCGTGCCCGCCACCCGCGAAGGCTTCAATTCGCCCTCGGCGATCTTGGCGAACATATCTTCAGCCTTGGCAAAATTGAGCTTGCGCGCGAGCTTTTCGAGATTGATGTCCGCCAACGCCAGGCGCTGAAATTCTTTTTCCAACAGTTGCCGGCCGGTGGCGACGTTCTGATCAAAATTCTCCTGCCTGAACCACCGTTGGATTCGGGCGCGGGCCTTGGGTGTCTTGGTGTAACCCAAATGCGGGCTCAACCAATCGCGGCTGGGACCACCTTTTTTTACCGTCAGCACGTCAACCTTTTCGCCGGTCCGTAGTGCGTAAGTCAGCGGTACGATCCGCCCGTTGACCTTGGCGCCGCGGCATCGGTGTCCGACTTCGGTGTGGATCGCGTAAGCGAAGTCGACTGGTGTGGCTCCCTTGGGTAAGTCAATCACGCTGCCCTTGGGAGTAAACACGTACACCCGCTCCTCGAAGACTTCCGACTTAACGCGGTCAATGAATTCGCTGGCGTCCGCCACTTCGTCCTTCCATTCCAGCAACTGACGCAACCACAAAACCTTGCGTTCCAGGTTTGCGTCGCCCTTAACTCCCTCCTTGTAGCGCCAGTGGGCGGCGACACCCAGTTCATTTCGATCGTGCATCTCCCGCGTACGCAGCTGCACCTCGACCGTCTTTCCCTCGGGACCAATCACTGCGGTATGGATGGATTGGTAGTCATTTTCCTTTGGCGTTGCGATGTAGTCGTCGAATTCGCCTGCCACATGCGGCCAACGCATGTGTACGATGCCCAGCGCCGCATAGCAATCCTGCACCGAATCGGTAAGGATGCGCACTCCGCGGATATCGAAAATATGCTCGAAGTTCAGGTCCTTGCGCCGCATCTTGTTCCAGATGCTGTAAATGTGCTTTGGGCGGCCGTTCACCTCCGCGCGCACACCGGCTTTGTCGAGATCCGCCGAGACGGCATCGATAAACCGTTGAATATATCCTTCCCGGTCGACGCGCCGCTCCGCGAGTTTTGCGGCAATTTGTTGGTAAGTCTCGGGTTCAATATACCGGAACGACAGGTCCTCCATCTCCCATTTGAGCTGCCACACGCCCAAGCGGTTCGCCAAGGGAGCGAAGATGTCCAGTGTCTCACGGGCAATGACCAGCTGACGATCTCGAGGCAGGGCTTTCAGTGTGCGCAGATTGTCCAGCCGGTCAGCCAGCTTGACCAACACCACGCGTACGTCTTCGACCATCGCCAGCAGCATCTTGCGCAGGCTCTCGGTGCGCGCCGCCTCCTTCGCCTTGAGTTTGTCGTCATCGCCGAACTCCTGAATCACGTCCATCTTCGTCACGCCGTCGACCAGGCGCGCGATGGGCGGACCAAATCGTCCACGTATCTCTTCCAACGATATATCGGTGTCTTCGACCACATCGTGTAACAACGCGGCGACAATGGTTTGGTGGTCGAGTTGCAGCCCGTGCAGTATATGCGCCACGGAAAAGGCGTGATCCACAAACGGTCCACCGGAGCGGCGCGTTTGGCCCCGGTGGGCCTCTATCGCCAAATCCGCGGCGCGGCGGATGACGTCGATCTCCTCCATACTGCGACCGGTCGACACCGTGGCCAGCCACGCCGGCAACGCGGCCGATGGACTTTCCGGGTTCATTTTGGCTTTCAGGCTGGCTTGCACCATGAGCAGGGTCCTGCCGCAGTTTCGATAATAAAATAATAAGCTTACACAAGCGTTAACAAAAACGCCGGGCGCCTCAGCCGGCGTCTAACCTCAAGTTTCAGATGCGGTCGCGCAACGAAAATCTCAACAACCGACGCACAAAAAACCCCTTTGCCGGTAACCGGCAAAGGGGTTCGTTACAACGCTCGATGGGTTGCTACAGCGGTACGGCGCTATTTCTTGGTTTCGCTGCTGGCCGGAGCGGCGGTTCCACTGCTGGCCGGAGCGGCCTGGGGCAAGGCGGCGCCGAACAGATTGTAGATCGGCTGAAACGAGTTCGGATTCATCATCCAATTCAGCCGCGGGGTATACCAATTCGGGTCTGCGAACGCGAACATCGGTTGATAAAAAGCCGGATTCATCGCCGCGTTCATCCAGTTGGTGTAATACTGTGGATTCATCATTGCGAACATCGGGGCGTACATTTGCGGATTCATCGGCGCCATTGCCCAGTTGAAATACATCATCGGATTCATAAAACGCGTGGCGGCGTTCATCAGTTTCACCGGATCGGTCAGGCCACGCATCCACGTATCCCACATGACCGGCTCCGTGGAACACTTCATCATGACGTGCATCGTGCGTGGATCATTGACGACTTGAATGAGTTTGCTGAATTTAATGGGATCGGCCATCATATCGGCCATGACCTCGGCGTCGGTGAACGCTTTTAGATACGGCCGAATTGCCTCGAAATCCGCCTCACTGACGTGCTTGCACTCGGCATGGTATTGCTTAGCCAATTCGAATTTATGCTCACCGGACGGCTGCGCTTCGCTCTTGGTGTCGGGGGTTTCGGCGCGCGCCGGAGTGAGCGTGATGAGCACGGCAGACAGGGCGGTCACTAGCAACCAAAGGGTCGTTTTCGGCAGAGTTTTCATTGTATTGATTCCCGCGTTGTTAAGTATGTTTGAATATTTAAATAAGCTAATATATTATCTCCGCCGATGCAACCCCTCCTTTCGAGATAGGTCCCAGGCGGACGACGTTCCGGCTGGACCTCGCCGCCGGTGGGGCCGCGACGCGCGGACCGCACTAACGACTATAAATGCAGGAAATAAACCGATGATACGAAACCTATTGTTGGGCGCAGCGTTCCTCGCGCCAAGCGCCTTCGCCGACACCACGTTGATCTTCGACAACCAGCGTCAGAACGCTGCGCCGGGCGCTACTCGCTTGGTGATCAAGGACAACTTGATCGGCATCAGTGAGCGTTCAGACACGGATACGGAACGTCTCGTTGCCCTATTCAACCGGTCCGATTCGTCATTCACGTTTATTAATCACGAGCATCGGCAATTCACGGTCATCAGCGAGGCGTGGATGAAACAAGCGACGCAACGCACCAAGGCGGCAATGAAACGCATGGAAAGCCAGATGCAACAGCAAATGGAGAACATGCCACCGCAATACCGCGGTATGGTCCAACAGGGTCGCATGATGATGCCGATGATGGCGCCGATGATGAGCGGCGCATCGACGCCCGCGCCCACCAGGACTTATATGCCTTTCGGGGCGACGAACACGGACGGCTTTACTTGCCGTCGGATCGACGTCATGGAGAACGGCAAAAAGGTCCAGCAACTGTGTATCGCCAACGCCTCCGCGCTGAAGATACCGCGGTCGGATTACGAGACTTTCCAGGCGATGTTGGGTGTCACGGAACGTCTTTCCAACCAGGGACTTCTCAGTTTCGGTTTCAAGACACCCCCGGTTACACAAAGCGGGGGCAAGACCCAAGGCATCCCCGTGGTCATAAAAGATCTAACGAAGCAAACGACAACGATCTTGCGAGAAACGAGCTTCGCTCCGGTGGCCTCCGAAGCACTGCAAGCACCCAAGAACTATCTGGAGGCAAAGATTCCGCTGCCGGTGATGTAATTGCCGTTATAATCTGACCTTATATAATGTCTTACATTAAATTTATTATTCGCTAGATGACATGAGCGCCAAGAAACCATTCGAATATCCCGGAAATGAGGTAAACGTACAGTGGGACGGCCGGTTGTGCATACACATCGGCGAATGCGGCCGTGCCGAAGGGGAGTTGTTCGTCGGCGGCCGAAAACCATGGTGTAACCCGGATTTAGCCTCCCAAGACGAAGTGGTGGACGTGGTCCAGCGTTGCCCCACCGGTGCGTTGACTTATCAGTTCAAAGACGCACAGCTTAACGAGCAAGCGGCCGAACAGAATACAATCACGGTGACCTACAATGGGCCATTCTTCTTTCACGGCGATTTGCAGATCACGGGGGCGCCGGAAACCAGCCGCGGACTCGCGTTCAGGGCCGCCCTTTGCCGCTGCGGCCACTCCAAGCACAAACCGTTTTGTGACAACAGCCACGAGGCGGCCGGATTCAAGGACTCCGGCGCGGTCGGCGAGGCCGGGCAGGCATTGACCGATCAGGGCGGGCCGCTGCAGGTCAAACCCACAAACAACGGCCCGCTCGTGGTGACTGGTAATGTCACCATCAGATCCGGCAGCGGACGCGAAGCGTGGACCGGCACCCGGGCGGTTCTTTGCCGCTGCGGCGCATCCGGCAATAAACCTTTCTGCGACGGCAGCCACGCCAGAATCGGTTTCAACGACGCATAATCGACGTCGCGAACATGTAGTTCGCAAGGCGTCTCCACCCTTGTTACGCTTCTGATCCGGCGGCCGTGGGCGACCGTGCCGGGCATGGATCGTATTTTCCCGTTGAGCATAAGCCGCTCCATGCACCGTACCGCGCACGGCGTAGTCCCGCGTCGAAAGACACCGCGTTGAATAAGGCGACACAGCGGCTAAGCTTAGGAGAGGCATCGCAGTCTAGAAGCATTCTAAATGTTCAAACTGAGCCGCTATTTCTCCATCGCCAGCCTGGTCGCGATTATCGTCGTCGTTACCGCGCTGTCCATGTACTATCGCGACCGCACCACGGATACCATGATGGCGCACCAGACGCGCAGCAACGCCGCACTCGCACAGGCGTTCGTAAACTCGGTGTGGTCCAAGTACGCCGCGTTCGTCACATCCGCCTCCGACATTCCCGCGGCAGAGTTGCATGGTCGCAGCGAGATTACTGCACTGCGCTCCGATATCCTGGCGCAGATGCAGGACCTCGATGTCGTCAAGGTCAAGATCTACAACCTGGACGGGTTAACGGTGTTTTCCACGGATGCCACGCAGATCGGCGCCGACAAGAGCGATAACACCGGCTTTCAACAGGCACGGGGCGGCGAGATTGCGAGCTCAATCACTTTCCGCAACGAGTTCTACGCGTTTGAACGGGTGATCGTCGATCGTAATCTGGTGACATCATATATACCGGTGCGCACCGCCGACGGCACCGTGGAGGCGGTGTTTGAATTGTACTCGGACGTCACCGATCTTTTGGAGGAACTGAACCGGACTCAAGTGCAAGTCATCATCGTGGTGTCGATCGTCCTGGGATTGCTCTACGCGTTCCTTTACCTGATCGTCAAACGCGCGGACAGCATCATCAGCACACGAGAAGAAGAGCGCCGGGAAAACGAGGAGCAGGTTCGGTATCAGGCATATCATGATCCGCTGACCGGGCTGCCCAACCGCGTCAGCTTTAATGAGCGCTTGAATGAGACGCTGGCGCGGGCCAAACGAAGCAAGGCACTGGCCGGGCTGCTGTACTTCGACCTCGATCGTTTCAAAAACGTGAACGACAGCCTCGGCCACGACGCCGGCGATCAACTGCTGCGCGTGGCAGCGAAAAGGATTCACGGCGTTGCCCGCGAGAGCGACATGGTGTTTCGCATGGGCGGCGACGAGTTCACCGTCATTCTGGAGAATCTGACACATGCCGAGGATGCAGCGAGAGTGGCGCAGCGATTGACAGATGTGATCGCCGAGCCCGTTCAATTGCTTACCCACACTACGACCGTGACCGCCAGCATCGGAATCGCGGTTTTCCCCACCGATGCGACTGATGCCGATGGTCTGGTCAAGGCCGCCGATGCGGCGATGTACCGCGCCAAGCAGGCCGGGCGTAACGTTTACGCAACGTATACGGCCGACTTGAACCTGCATGCGGTCGAGCGGTTCACCCTCGAAGCGGAGTTGCAGCAGGCGCTGAAGAACGATGAATTCGTCCTCTATTATCAACCCAAGGTGTCGCTGCCCGACGGGCACATCATCGGCATGGAGGCGTTGTTGCGGTGGAAGAATCCGCGGCTGGGACTGTTGGCCCCGAACAAATTCTTATCCATCCTCGAAGACACACGACTCATCGTACCGGTGGGGGAATGGGTCATTCGGACCGCATGTCAACAAAACAAGCTGTGGCAGGACAGCGGTTTGATTCACACGAGAATTTCGGTAAACGTTTCCGCGTCGCAGTTCAGGGACAGGTCCCTGGTAAACACAGTGCGTGACAGCTTGAAGGAGACTGGCCTTGCGCCCCAGTTTCTGGAACTCGAGCTTACCGAAGGCCTGTTGATCGATGACGCCCACGGCGCCATCGCGGTAATGAATGACTTAAAAGAGCTCGGTATTTTCATTTCCATCGACGACTTCGGCTCCGGCTACTCTTCACTCAATTACTTGAGCCGATTCCCGGTCGATATACTCAAAATCGACAGGACGTTCATCAACAATCTCATGACCGACCACAAGGACGCCGAGATTACTCATGCGATCGCTTCGCTGGCGCACGCCCTCAAACTGGGATTGATCGCCGAAGGCGTCGAAACCGAGGACCAGCTCGAATTCCTTCGCTCCCACGGCTGCGACGAAGCCCAGGGATTCCTGTTCAGCCAGCCGGTACCCGCCGACGAATTCGGCCGCATGCTGACCGCAGAAGAAACAACACTTTCGACAAGCAAGGTAAACGTGACCGCGAGCCGCTAGCCACCCGATTCGCCAGGTCCGCGATCAAGGCACCGGCCTGATCACGGCGCAGATCATCTCGCCCCGCCGGGTGCGTCAGGTGGGTGTTGATGACGCGCAGGCGAGCGGCACTAATCCAAAGATCCACGATCTGCCCCCAACGGTCGCCGTCGGCGGGATCCCGGGGCAAGGCCACGGCATGCGTTGCCAGCACGGGACATCCGCTGAGCACCGCCAACCCGGACAGTGAATGGACGATGCGTCCCTCAACCCGCCGCAATCTCAAACGAGCGGGCAGAAACGCAAACGTCATGCCGAGTGCGACGGCGAGTGTACGGGGGGCGTTTGCCGCTGATCTACGCTGCGGCGAGCGCGCCGCTGACGGCGTGCAGCTCCCTTACGCAACGAGCGCCGAAATGGTCGCGGCGACGGCGATTATCATCGCGTATCCCCAACCCACGTTCGTCCAAGTGACGTTGGGCGGTTGGCGCAATTCGTCTCGCGCGGTGTGCAGATTCATCCGGTGATACCCCTGAATAAGATACAATGTATATACAATAATAATACACCTATAACACAATAACGACACATTAGCAAGTTTTCGTCTTGACGCATGTTATACTTTCGTACCGTAGTTGCTTTGCGATGTAGCCCCCATGTCCAAGAACAAGCTTCTCAACATCCGCATCGATCCGGAGTTGAAAAAAAAAGCGAAGAAAATCGCATCTGCAGACGGCCGCTCACTGTCGAACTGGGTCACTCGTCTGATCGTCCGCGAAGTTGAAAAGGCTGAGAAACAGCGCGCATCCGAGACAAAACGCTAAGTCAGTCGTGCGCTGCACCCAAGCCGCCGGGGCTGTTCGAACCTATTTGAGGCCGGTTCTAAAACTGCCGGATTTCGGGGTATAGAGATTGATTCGGAACGGAATGAGTTCGCACGGCGGCATGCTCGTGTGATCGACGCCGTTCTTTGCTTTGATTGTTACACGGGCGTAACACGCGGATTGGCAACGTGTCGATCGCTGGCATACGTCCTGATGGTGGGGGCCGTTCGTCCTGGTTTAGCCAGTCTGCCTAGTCGAGGCGTTGATATTCCTGCTGCACGACCTCGGCGCCGTAGGTGCGTTCCAGACGCCGCACCGTGAAATGGCCGTGGGCGACATGTTGAAAGTGATCGAGAAAGATGACGTTGATCATCGCCGCGCCCCCGGCGCCGATCAACGGGATGACCTGTGCGGCCGCCTTGTTGCTCAACGCCGCGCCGAAACGCGATGCGACCGTCTCCACCAGGCTCAGCAGTGCGGGAGAATCGCCGCCCAATCCGGAACCGGCCAGGTGCCGCGCCGCGGACGCAACCGGCACCGCCAGCGCCAGACGCATGCCGTAATATCCGGTATCCGCCGCGTCATCCGCTTCCGTTCTGCCGCCCAAGGCGAACACCTCGACGCAAGCCAGGCGCGTATCCACCGATGTGAGATCCTCCCCTTCGCTATGCGCTATTTCGCCGATGGTACGCAACATAATCACCGTCGACACCGGCATCTCGATCAACATCGCCGGCAATCCGAAAAAGCCCCCGAAGGCTCCGGTGCAGGCACCCATCAGTTTGTGCATACCGTTATACGGTTCGGTTTGGGGTACCGGATTGATTGACGTCATTGCGGCCTCCAGCGCCTTCTTGATAGCCTTGTCGGCGGTGGCGTTCAACGCGTCGGACCAGCGGCGCGGCAACAGCTTCAAAGCAATTTCAATCGGTGTACCGACAACGCTGGTCAGCCGGGCGGCAAGGCTGGGATGCTCCAATTGTTGGTGTGCGCGCCGCAACGCCCGCACGTCATCGGGAGCGATGATAGGGTGCACATTATTAGCCGGGCGAGTGGAGCTGGATTCTGACGTCGTCATGAGGTTCAATTAGATATGAAGATTGCGGAAGGAATCAAGGTTTCCAGCTTCATTCCCGGGAGGTTGCGCCTCAAAGTCAATGAGCTTCATGACAATCCGGAGTTGGCAGAACAGGTTGAGCGCAAGCTGTCCGGCGTCGCGGGGGTCAAGGGCGTCCAGGCCAATCCGGTCTCCGCGTCGCTGTTGGTGAAATACGACAGGAAGACCATCGCTGAAGCACACGCAGTAGAAGCCCTGTCGAAGGCGCTGAAGGCGCTGTTTCCGCAGCTCGATGTCGACGCGGTGATCAGCCGTTTCATCGACACGTAAGATATCGCAGACGAGAGGAATCACATGGTTGTAAAGACTGGAGAAATCATCACCGGAGTGGCGGTTGGCATCGGGCTCATCGCGATCACTCCGCTGGTGTTGCCCGTAGCGGCGGCTCTCGCCGGTCCCATGGGTCGGGCGGCAGCGAAGACCGGCAGCCTCTTATACGAAAAGTCCCGTGAAACCTTCGCCGAACTGGGCGAGGTGGTGGACGATTTTGTCGCCGAAGCCAAGGACGCATGGGAACAGCAGGGTACACAGGGAGACGCCGACGCCGGGGCGGACTTGACCGGCGACGGCGACGGCGGCACCGCAGAGCTTAGCCATTGACGGCTCCTGTCGCATTGATTGAGCACGCCCTCACCGGGCGCACGCGCATGCGCGTTAAAGCCATGCGCGGGAACCCGGACTATTTTGCCACCCTTGAAGATAATCTTGCGCGCTGCGCCGAGGTGCGGCGGGTTCGCTGCGATCCGCGGACAGCCGGGGTCCTGCTGCACCATCTACCGGACAGCCTGTCCACAATCGCGACCACCGCCAGCGAAAATGACTGGTTCGACCTCCGCGGTTCCGCCACCGCGCATTCGTTTGCGCTCGCGCCTCGCATCACGCCCCCCAGTCCCAGGCTCTTGCTCGCCGGCTTGTTTGGCGGCCTGGCGGCGATCCAGACTCTGCGCGGCGACGTCATGGCGCCCGCCACCAGCATGTTTTGGTACGCGGCAACCCTGCTTCCCGCCATCGACGGGGATTATCCCGCATCGGACGGCGCCGCGGACGGCCGCTGAGCGAGGAATTTAGTCGCCTCGTTCACCACCAGCGGCAGCACCGCGCCGCCGATGGTCACCGCCAACTCGCTTCCCGCTAACGGTACCGTACCCAGCACGCGGCGCAATCCTGGAACCAGCAAGGTCAAGGCCTGTGCCGCCAGCGACGTCCCGATAGCCACGTCCAACACGCGGTTTCGCGCCGAAAGGCCATCGCGCGTAAACATCGTCGCCCGGTCGGAACGGCAGTGGTAGGCGTGCAGCAGCTGCGCCATGGTCAGGGTGGTAAAAGCGCAGGTGCCGGCACTCGCCGCCGTTCCGCCCTTCCACAGGGTGTAGGAGTAACTGCCCAAGGTGCCCGCGGTGATCGCCACGGATTCCGCGGCGATCCGCTTCAGTTCCCTGGCGCCAATGATCGCGTCTCCGGGTTCGCGCGGCGGCCGCCGCAATACATCGGGCTCCGGCCTTTCGAATGACAACGCCAATCCCGGGAACACGTCGGTGGCGAGATTGATCCACAGCAGCTGCATGGGATTCAGTGGACGCCCCAAACCGGTCGCGAGCGCGGCCAGCATGAACAGCACCTCGCTGAAATTCGTTGCCAGCAGGAAATGCAGCGACTTGCGGATATTGGCGTACAACATCCGGCCTTCCTTGACTGCAGTGATCATGGTGGACAGATTGTCATCCTCCAGCACCACGTCCGATACCGAGCGAGCCATGCCGCTGCCGCCATCGCCCATCGCGATGCCGACGTTGGCCGCCTTCAGCGCCGGACCGTCGTTGATGCCGTCCCCGGTCATCGCGACCACCCTTCCGGCCGCCTGCAGGTTCTTGACGATTTTCAATTTCTCCGCGGGCGTCACACGAGCGAAGACGTGGGCCCGGTCGATTCGATGCGCCATGGGCCCATGGGACGGCTCGTGCAGTTCGCTCGCCTTGATCACGTTGAGAGTGCCGCCCCAGCTCAATCTCAGTTGCGTTCCGATCGCGTGCGCCGTAGTCGCTTGATCGCCGGTGATCATCTTGGTGGCAATACCGGCGTCATGAAACGATGCAATGAGTTGACGGATGCCGTCCCTCACCGGGTCCGCCATACCCGCCAAACCGAGCCATATATAGTGCTCTTTGGGCGGATGCATGACGTCGTTGTCGACGTAGCGATAGGCAATGCCCAGCACGCGCAGCGCGTCCTCCGCCATTCTTGCGTTGGCGGCAATCACCGATGCCCGAAACGCGTCGCCGATCTCGTAAACGTCTTTTCCCACGCGATAATGGCTGGACATCGCCAGCACGTCTTTCGGTCTGCCTTTGAGCGCGACGAGCATTTTCGGTCCTTCGTTGCCGTGCACGGTGATCATGTACGGGCGCCCCTCGGCCCGGTACTGGGTGTGCAGCAGGGTGTACCGCGCCCGCAGTGCGGTGATGTCGAGCTGCGCACGGTGGGCGGCGTCCAACAATGCCGTTTCCGTGGCTGAACCGCGATAAATGGGTTCTTCCGCCGTCCCTGCGACATCCGCCTCGTTGCACAGCGCCGCCACCGTCAATAACCGAATGAACAGCGGATCGTCGCCGATCGCCACGGCGTCATCGCTATCGGCTTCGAAGAAGCCTTCGGAGTGAACCGCGATTTCCCGTCCAGCCCCGTACAACCTGACCACGCGCATCTCGTTCAACGTCAGCGTCCCCGTTTTGTCGAAACACATGACGCTCACCGAACCCAGCGTCTCAACTGCATCCAGGCGCCGAATCAATACCTTGCGCCGCCGCATGTCCCGAATTCCGAGAGCCAGAGAACTGGTGGCCACGGCGGGAAGGCCCTCCGGAACCGCGGCGACGCCCAGCGATATCGCGGTCTTCAGCATCTGTGACACGCCGTACCCGCGGGCGGCGCCGGCAAAGAAGGCCACGACGCACAGCACCGCCGAACCCAGCGCCAGACGGGTCCCCAGGGTGTCGAGTTGGCGTTGCATCGGGGTGGCCGGAGGCCGCGCCGCACCCACCATCGCCTGGATGCGGCCCGTTTCAGTCGCCGGACCGGTCGCAACCGCGAGGCCCAATGCCCCGCCTCCGGTCACCGTGGTGCCGCTGTACAGCATGTTGGCGCGTTCGGCCAGGGGCGCGGCGTCCGTCCCTACCCAGCGGTGCGACTTTCCGACCGGTTCGCTCTCCCCCGTCAACAGAGACTCGTCGACGGTGAGCCGCTGCGACTCGATCAGACGGATGTCGGCAGGCACGTAGCTGCCTGGTCGCAACAGCACGACGTCTCCGGGAACCAGCTCGTCGGCCGCAATCTCCGCCAGCTTGCCACCGCGCCGCACCAGGACATGTTCCGGCGTGAAACGCGTCAACGAAGCGATGGTGCGATCCGCGAACCGTTCCGTGGCAAAACCGATTCCCGCATTCAGCATTACCACGGACCCGATCACCAAGGCGTCCAAAATACCGCCGGACAGGACGGCGACCGCGGCCGACACCCCCAACATCGCCACCGGCCAGCTTCGGAACTGGTTCAAAAACAACATCAGATCCGACGTGCCGTCGATGGAATCAAGGCGGTTCATGCCGAATTGCTGACGGCGCTGTTGGACGACCGTCGCGGGCAACCCTCCCACCGTATCGGATGCGAATGTCGCAACCACTTCGTCCGGCGACATGCAATGCCAGTCGCGCTGTTGAGACTGCGTATGCCGGGGCCGTTTTCGCTGTGGGGATCTCGATCCACGGCGCCGACGCGCCGTGTGCGAACGGGGAACGGGTATGAATCCCATGGCATCAAGCCATGCCGAAGCCGCCTCCTGCACAACCCGTTGCCGTATCCCTTGATTGGCTATCCCTTTGCGCACCCGCAGCAGCACCGTGCCGGTAACCGTGCTCGCATCGATCGACGTGAAAAACCCGGTCGCGTTCAAGCGTGACGCCAAGGCGCGTTTGAAAGCGGGATTATCCCGCAAGCCGGAAACGCTGCAACGCAAGCGCCCGTTGCCGGTTTCACTGACCACGAAAGCGAAGAAATCAACCGGGGCATGGCGGGCGTCATCGCTTGCGGAAAGGTCTACCGTCGTCATGTTTATGCATTCATCAACAATTGTGCCGCCTGGTCGCCGAGACACGAGCGGGCGGGAACTTCCCTGTGCTGTTCTCAATGATATAGAACTGCACGTTGCCGGGATTGATCCACGTCATAGAATCGCAGCCTCATTCAGGTAGATTATGAGTTTACGACAACATCCCCTGAGAGACCGCAATGGCGAAGAGAAAAACCAAAGCGAAATCCCGAACCCTGCTCGATGACGTTGAAGACACCGCGTCGAGCGTGCTGGATCACGCCCACCAGCTTTTCGATCAATTAACGCAGCAAGTCTCCGCCACAGC
Source organism: uncultured Gammaproteobacteria bacterium (assembly GCA_947259175.1). Classification (GTDB taxonomy): domain Bacteria; phylum Pseudomonadota; class Gammaproteobacteria; order Arenicellales; family JAANXG01; genus CALZGZ01. The sequence goes on from CAMYKW010000032.1 coordinate 26,773, forward strand.
AAATGCGGTTGCCGCGAAGACCTCGGGCGTAAGCGATTCGGTCCGGGGCGCCGAGAGCAGCGTGCGCCAAACCGTATTGGATCTGGCTTCTGAAGTTGAGCATGCCGGACAGGAGATGGCGCAGCAGGCCCTAAACCTGTTTGATTCACTGAAACAAAAGGTGGTTTCGGCGGAGCCACCCAAAGCAAAGAAAAAAATTGCCGGAAAGACCGCGACCAAGAAAAAGGTCAAGGCCAAGAAAAAGGTCAAGGCCAAGAAGAAGGTCAAGGCCAAGAAGAAAAAAACCAAGAAAAAGGCAACCAAGCAACCTTCCCGCGCGGCGAACAAGACATCCAAACGGGCGGTGAAAAAATCTCCAAAGAAGGCGGCTAAAAAGATTCGATCCGCAAAGACCCGCAAGGTGTCGAAGAAAAAGTAGCCAAGCGAAAAAGCACGCCGTTTTCCCGGATATTGCAAACAGGATCGGGCGGCTGAATCCCCTGTTGTGCGGGGAGAAGCCCCCTGCTTTGCGGGGACGAGCGCCGCGCTGGAGCGAAACCCATAGCCGTCGAGTCCGTAGCGGGTCGATGCGCTTCAACCAGCGCAGAACTACGGGGCGCGTTGAAGCTTACCGGCTTTGGTTTTCTTGTGTGCGCGCGCGGCTTTGGCGCGTTTTTTCGCCAGCTTGATCAGCATGGCCTGACTGCTCAGGGCGTCTTCCTGCTGCGGGACGCACTGCACGTATGTTCCGTCCGGCTGCATATCCCAGGCACTGCGCTGATCGCCGAGTTGGGCATCGATTATTTCGCGCAAACGGGCTTGTAGCTCGGGCGCCTCCACCGGGGCAACCACTTCGACCCGGGACTCCAAGTTGCGCTTCATGCAGTCTGCCGATCCGATGTAGTACTCTTCTTGTCCCCCGTTGCGAAAGTAATAGATGCGGGCATGTTCAAGAAAGCGTCCGACTATACTTACCACCCGCACCGTCTCCGAAAGCCCGGGGATGCCGGGACGCAGGCGGCAAGTGTCGCGCACGATGAGATCCACTTTGACGCCGGCTTGGGAGGCTTGATAGAGCGCCCGGGTCACATCACGGTCCTCCAGCGCGTTCATCTTGAACTGAATCAAACCATCGCCGTGCTTCCGGTTACGATCGATCTCCCGCTCGATCTTATCCAGCAACGCACGCTTGAGCACCTTGGGCGCGGGAAGTATCTTCCTGTATTTTCGCTTCAGCACGTGTCCTGTGGTCAGGTAATTGAACAACTCCGTTAGATCCTCACCGATCACGGGATCGCAGGTGAACATGCCGAGATCGGAATATATCCTCGCGGTTTGCGCGTGATAGTTGCCGGTGCCAATATGCGCGTAGCGGCGTAGACCGTCGAAGTCACGGCGCAGAACGAACACCAGCTTCGAGTGGGTCTTCAGTCCGATTACGCCATAGGTCACGTGAATGCCGGCTTCCTCGAGATAGTTCGCCCAGCGTATGTTGGCCGATTCGTCGAACCGCGCCTTGAGCTCCACGCACACCGCCACCTGTTTGCCGTTCCTGGCCGCTTCGATCAAATATTCGATAATCTTGGATTGTTCGCCGGTGCGGTAAATAGTCATCTTGATCGCCAACACCTTCGGGTCCCGGCTTGCTTCCCTCACGAAGCGCTCCGTTGAGGTCAAGAAGGATTCGTACGGGTGTTGCACCAGAATCGGACCTTGGTCGCGAATCAGATGGAACATGTTGATCGCCTTGGACATCGCCGGGTGATCAACAGGATGGTGCGGCGGATCGTGCAGGTCCCCCCGGTTGATGCCCGCGAGTTGCCACAGATCAACCTTGCCCATCAACCCGTCAACTTCGAACACGTCCGCCTCTTCGTTCAGACCCAATTCCGAGGCCAACATGCCCCGGCACGCGGCATCCATTTCCTTGGAAACTTCCAACCGCACGATGGGTGCGAATTTCCGGTCGCGCAGTTCCGACTCGATCATGACGAGCAGGTCGTTGGCCTGCTCCTCCGCTGGTTCGGCGATGGCGTTTCGGGTCACGCGAAACAATTCACACGACTCGATGATCATGCCCGGCAGCAACAGATCGAGATTGTTGGCGATTACGTCCTCCAGGGGCACGAACAGATGATCTTTTCCTACCTGCAGGAATCGTTGCACGCCGGCGCCCACCGGAACCTTGACGCGCACCAGACCGGTCTTTGCCTGCTCCGGATAGCGGACCGTTAACAGCAGATTCAACGACAGGTTCGAAATGAACGGAAACGGATGGGCGGGGTCGATCGACAGCGGCGTGATCAAGGGAAAAATATTCTCGATGTACTCCTTGCCCACCTGTTCACGTTGTTGTTCGGACAAGTTCTTATAGCCACGAACGAAAATTTCCTGTTGCTTCAACGCGGCATGCAGTTCGACGGCAAGCGCCCGCTGCTGTTCCTCCAACTCCACGACGACGGCATGGCACTCGTCGATCTGCCTCTCGGGCGTGCGGCCGTCCACGCTCAGTTGCGTAACCCCCGCACCGACCTGCTGCATCAGACCGCCGATGCGCTTCATGAAGAACTCGTCCAGGTTCGCCGAAACTATGGCCAGGAACTTCACCCGCTCCAGCAACGGCGTGCGCGGATCCTGGGCTTCGTGTAAGACGCGACAGTTGAACTCCAGCCACGTCAATTCGCGGTTCAGGTACCATTCGGGCGAGTCGAGGTCGATGCGCTGCGCCTCGCGGCGAGCGGCCCGGTCCTGTGGTGTTTCGGCCCGCGGGCCGGCGGGATGCGGTGAGCGCACAGGCGGCGAGTCGGCTTCCGCGGCGGAAAGTGAGGGCTTGGTGGCGTCGGTATCCATGGTGGGTGCGCAGTCGTCGGATTGCCGAGTTAGTATATCGCGCTTATGTTGTATGATGCTGCCGGAGTTCGGCGTAAAAATCTGGCGTAACCAACGTCGGCGGCAAACCTGTCGCAATCCAGGGCGTATCTTGCAGCAGCCGGCCGAGTCCCTGCAGTAACTCGATCTAATGGCGTATCGACCCGCCGGGGGCCTGTGCCGCCCGGTCTATTTCTGCGTGGGTTTCGAATCGGCCTGTTGCTTTAATTCCGCCTGGACTTGCTCCCAACTGGTATGCCGGACGTCTTTGCCCTTGACCAGGTACACCACGTATTCACAGATGTTTTTCGCTCGGTCGGCGATCCGTTCCAAGGAACGCGCAGACCACATGATTTCCAGGGTACGCGGTATGTGGCGCGGATCTTCCATCATAAAGGTGATCAACTGTCGCATGATGCTCTCGTATTCCCGATCGACTTCGCTGTCATACGCCCGCGTGCGAACCGCGGCTTCGACATCGGTTCGCGCGAAGGTATCCAGTGCGTTATGCACCATCTCTTTCACCAAATCGCCCAGATGCCGTAGCTCTCGGTATTGATCTTTGGGTGGTTCACGCTGTGCCAACCGGATTGCCATATGGCCGACGCGTTCCGCTTCATCGCCCATGCGTTCCAAGTCGGTAATGGTCTTGATCACCGCGACCAGGAATCTCAGATCGCTGGCCGCCGGCTGCCTTCTGGCCAAGATCCAGGCACACTCCTCATCGATTTCCACTTCGAGCGCGTTAACCTTGTAGTCGTCGTTGACCACCGACTCGCCGATTGCGCTATCACCCTCCATTATCGAGGTGAGGGCGTCGGCAAGCTGCTTCTCCACTAACCCGCCCATGGTTAGGACCTTATTGCGTATGTCTTCCAGCTCAGCGTTGTATTGCTGCGAGGTGTGATGACTGATGTCGATGGTTTTCATGGTCGTCTATTCGAAAATCGAAGCAAGATTGATCCAGATCATGAGATAGTGCCAGGGTTTTGTGACAACTCTATTACCGAGTTAGCCGGCGTTATTATAGTACCAACTGAAATATGACTAGCAACACCCTGAATTAACGCGGGTTACTTAATAATGATACGCCATTGTCATATTTTGGTCACATCTAAATCGTACAACACAGCTCGCCAGCATGACTAATGTGCTACGTCACATTGCTTTAACAACCGTCATGTACAAGGCGCGAGACGTTTTAACAAACTGCGAGACGCATCAACCAGTGGAGATTTTGTTGTGATCAGACTGAAACACACTATCCCCTTCATACTTTCCGTGGCGGCCACCGCTTCTGTATTCGCCGCCGGGCGTGACTACATCAGTATCGTCGGCTCGTCGACGGTGTATCCCTTCGCGACAGTGGTTGCCGAGCAGTTCGGCAGGTCATACGGTGTGAAGACTCCCAAAGTGGAATCCACCGGCTCCGGAGGCGGCATGAAGCTGTTTTGCGCCGGGGTGGGCGTGGAACATCCGGACATCACCAATTCCTCGCGGCGTATGAAAGCGTCCGAGTTCAAGAAATGTCTGGCGAACGGCGTGACCGGTATCATCGAAGTCAAGATTGGTTACGACGGCATCGTTCTGGCGAACTCAAAGCGGTCTCCTCAAATGAGCGTGTCGCGCAAGGATATCTATCTGGCGCTGGCCAAGGAGATCCCGGATCCGAGCGGCGCCGAAAAACTGATAGCGAATCCACACAAGACATGGAAGGACGTCAATTCGAGCTTGCCGGCAAACAAAATCGAGGTCCTCGGACCGCCACCCACCTCCGGCACCCGGGACGCATTCGTCGAGCTGGCGATGGAAGGCGGTTGTAGTCATTTCGCGTGGATCAAGGCGATGAAGAAGCAAGACAAGAAAAAGTACAAATCGATGTGCCACACCATCCGCGAAGACGGCGCGTTCGTTGAGGCGGGCGAGAATGACAACCTGATCGTACAGAAATTGGAAGCCAACCCCAAAGCGTTTGGCGTGTTTGGTTTCAGCTTCCTGGACCAGAATGCCGACAAGGTCCAGGGCTCCCTGGTCGACAACAAGGCGCCGTCGTTTGAAAACATCGCCGATGGCAACTATACAATTTCGCGCCCGCTGTACTTCTATGTCAAGAAGGCCCATGTTGGCGTCATCCCGGGAATCAAGGATTTTCTCGCCGAGTTCACCAGCGACAAAGCCTGGGGAGACGAAGGTTACCTGTCCGACAAGGGCTTGATCCCTATGCCCGAGCAAGAGCGTGGGAAATTCGCGTCCGATGTCCGTGCCTTGAATGTCTTGAGTTCTCTGTAGCGATTCGATGATAATCCGCGGCCACGGACGGCTGCGGATTTCTATTTTCACAGTAATATCTCGATCGTGTCGACGCCCTTACTCATAGCTGTACTCTTGTTGCTTGCGGCCGCGGCCTTTGAGTTCGGACGTCGTCGAGCGCTGCAAGTAGCGGGACCCGAATTCCGGACACTTCATTCACTACCCCGTTATTACGGTTCGTACACCGCGCTCTGGTGCGCGCTACCTGCGCTAATATTATTGGGCGCATGGCTGGCTTTCGAGGACAAGATAATCACCATCTTGGTCATCGCTGATCTGCCCGCCGCGTACCAATCGCTGTCGGAACCGGAACTCAACCTGATCGTCAACGATCTGCGCAATCAGCTGTCGGGTAATGTGGTGTCTCGGGAACTGAACCTCGACATGCAAGCCGCCGTGAAGCACTACGGAAGTCTCAGAGCCACCAGCAAGGCGGCGTTGGCGGTGATATTCCTGTCGGTTGCCATGCTTGGGATGGGACTGGCATGGCGCAAGATTGCACCCGATTTCTGGGCGCGTAACCGTGTTGAGGCAATCGTTAAGGTTTTGCTAATCATCTGTTCGACCCTTGCCATCTTCACCACCATCGGCATCGTCCTATCGGTGCTGTTCGAATCCATTCGCTTCTTTCGAGCGGTGCCGGTATTCGATTTTCTGTTCGGACTCGAATGGAGCCCGCAGACCGCCATCCGCGAAGACCAGGTGGGATCCTCCGGGGCTTTCGGGGCAGTTCCGCTATTCGCCGGCACGCTTTTGATCTCCTTGATCGCCATGCTGGTCGCGGCGCCGGTCGGATTGACGTCAGCGATCTACCTGTCCGAATACTCACATCCACGTTTTCGCGCGGCCGCAAAACCGTTGTTGGAAATCTTGGCCGGTATCCCAACCGTGGTCTACGGTTTTTTCGCGGCATTGACGGTGGCGCCGCTGATCAGAGATGCGGGCACCAATTTCGGTCTCGACGTGTCGTCCGAGAGCGCGCTCGCCGCCGGTTTGGTCATGGGAATCATGATTATTCCGTTCGTCTCGTCGATCTCCGACGACGTCATCAATGCCGTTCCGCAATCGTTGCGAGACGGATCTCTCGCGCTGGGGTCAACTCAGTCCGAAATGATCCGCAAGGTTGTTCTGCCAGCGGCCTTGCCGGGCATTGTCGGCGGCCTGCTGCTTGCAATCTCCCGGGCAATTGGCGAGACCATGATTGTGGTCATGGCCGCGGGCCTCGCCGCGAACTTGACCGTGAATCCTCTCGAGGCAGTGACCACGGTAACCGTTCAGATCGTCACGTTGTTGGTCGGCGACCAGGAATTCGACAGCCCAAAAACTCTCGCTGCTTTTGCGCTGGGACTGATGTTGTTCTTGGTGACCCTGGCACTCAACGTGATAGCGTTGTATGTGGTCCGAAAGTACCGCGAGCAATACGAATGACACCAACAACCGCAGACAAGATTCAGGCCGGTCTCAAGAAGCGCTACGCCGCCGAGCGCCGGTTCCGCGGCTACGGGTTGGTTTCCGTGACCATCGGCCTCGCCGCGTTGTTGCTTTTGTTTGTAAGCATCATCGGTAATGGATATAGCGCATTCCAACAGACCTTCGTTAAGCTCGACGTGCAATTCGATGAGGCGGTCATCGATCCAAAAGGAACACGTGACCCGCAGAGCCTGGCCCGTGCGGACTATGGACAGTTGATCAAGAAAACGATGCGCGAACTTTTTCCCGAGGTAAAGAACCGGCGTGACAAACGCAAACTTTATAAACTGGTTAGCCCCGGCGCGGTGTTCATACTCCAGGACATGGTGCGCAAGGATCCAGAACTCATCGGAACCTCGCAAACGGTGTGGGTCCCGGCCGATGACGATGTTGATATGCTCATCAAGGGCTACATCGACCGCGACGTCCCGGAATCGGCACGACGCTTGAATGACAAGGAGATTGCCTGGATCGATGCCCTCGCTGCAACCGGCAGCCTGGAAAAACGGTTCAACAAGATATTTTTTACTGCCGGGGATTCTCGCGAGCCGGAGTTGGCCGGTATCTGGGGGGCGGTGGTCGGCTCATTCTATACTCTGGTGGTGACCCTGGCATTGTCGTTTCCCATCGGTGTCGCCGCTGCCGTATATCTCCAGGAATTCGCGCCCAGGAACCGATGGACCGACTTTATCGAAGTCAACATCAACAACCTCGCGGCGGTGCCCTCCATCGTGTTTGGACTACTGGGGTTATCGGTGTTCTTGAATTTTATGTCCCTACCCCGCTCAGCGCCCTTGGTGGGCGGACTGGTGTTGAGTCTGATGACTCTGCCGACCGTGATCATCGCCAGTCGCGCGTCGCTGCAATCGGTGCCACCATCGATTCGCGAAGGCGCATTAGGCATGGGTGCGTCGCAAATGCAAATGGTCGCGCATCACGTCTTGCCGCTGGCGATGCCGGGAATGTTGACTGGTACTATTATTGGCATGGCCAGGGCTTTGGGTGAATCCGCGCCCCTGCTCATGATTGGGATGGTCGCCTTTATCGTGAATGTCCCCGAAGGACCGTTGGACCCATCGACAGTGTTGCCGGTGCAGATTTACTTGTGGGCGGACACCCCAGAAAGAGCGTTTGTCGAGCGTACTTCGGCGGCGACCCTGGTCCTGCTCGCGTTTTTGGTAATTATGAACGGCGCCGCAGTGTGGTTGCGTAAGCGATTTGAGCAACGCTGGTAGCAACTGAGTTTAGTGAGGTAATATCCGTGCTCAATCAAAAACAAGCTGTACTCTTGGAACGTCCAGCCAAAACAAATGACGTCTTGCCGTCAGCACCCGTGAAGATCCAGGATACCGATACCAAGACCGTCGGGCAGGTAACCGTGGACAAACCGATCATGACCACACGGAACGTGGATGTCTACTACGACGACAAGCAAGCCATTAGAAATGTCAGTATCGACATCGCCTACAACGAAGTGTTGTCGATGATCGGACCGTCGGGTTGTGGTAAGTCAACGTTCTTGCGATGCCTGAACCGAATGAACGATACCATCGAATCGGCGCGTGTCACAGGCAGTATCGAACTGGAAGGCCATGACATCTACGACAAGAAGACCGATGTCGTAACCCTGCGCGCCCGCGTCGGGATGGTGTTCCAGAAACCCAATCCGTTTCCGAAATCGGTGTATGAAAACGTCGCGTACGGTCCGCGCATTCATGGCCTGGCGCGAAATCAATCGGAGTTGGACGAAATCGTGGAAACCAGCCTGCGACGTGCCGGCCTCTGGGACGAGGTCAAAGATCGGCTCCGGGAACCTGGCACCGGCCTGTCCGGCGGTCAGCAGCAACGGCTGTGCATCGCGCGGTGCATCGCAGTAAATCCGGATGTCATCCTCATGGATGAGCCCTGCTCCGCGTTGGATCCCATTGCCACCGCAAGGATCGAAGAATTGATTGATGAATTGCGGCAAAACTACTCCATCGTCATCGTCACGCACTCCATGCAGCAGGCTGCCCGTGTTTCCCAACGCACCGCTTACTTTCATCTAGGTGACTTAATTGAGGTCGGCGAGACCTCAATCATCTTCACCAATCCCCAGCACAAGCTTACCGAAGACTATCTCACCGGAAGATTTGGCTAGTTCGGACGAAGGAGAAGTCCCGTACGGTTCTACGCTCGTCCTGTTTTTGCGATTGGTTGAAGGTAGATTAGGCGGAGGACGGCAACGCGTCCTTAATGACAACGTGCCGCGATGGAAAAGTACAAGAAAATTGCGATCCCTTGTCGATTTCGCTCTCAATAAAAAGCCGGGCATCATGCCGTAACAATACGTGCTTTACGATGGCCAGCCCCAGGCCGGTGCCTCCAAGATCGCGGGAGCGCGCGGTATCCACGCGGTAGAATCGCTCGGTGAGTCGCGGTATGTGCTCGGGTTGAATGCCGGGACCTGTGTCGCTGACCGAAAATCTGGCGTCCGAATCTCTAACAAACCAACGAATGGTTATAGTTCCACCTGCAGGCGTATACTTCACGGCGTTAATCACTAAATTGGAGAATGCGCTGTACAGTTGATTGAAGTGCCCTCGAAGAAACAGCGTGTTATCCAAATCGACATGCATATCATGTTTTTGGTTACTCAATTCCAGGGCTTCACCGTAGATTGATCTGATCAGGGACGGAACATCGACCACGGAAGGATTAGTATTGGGCCCGGTTTCCAAATTGGATAATTCCAGCAGATCTTCAACGATACGGCACATGCGGTCGGTTTGCTGGTCGACCTGAGACAACGCCTTCTTCCACTTGAGCCCGAACTCGCCGGTATCATCCAACATCGATTCCACATATCCCTTGATGACGGTAAGGGGAGATTTCATCTCATGGGAAACGTTTGCGACGAAATCACGCCGGATCTCTTCCAGTTTGTGCAGCCTGGTAACGTCACGAACTAGAAGCAGCTTTTTGTACGCATCTCCGTATGGAACAACGGTAATCGACAGATGAAAGCTATGATTAACCGGGGATGGAAGCTCCAGTGGCTGGGAGAAATCGCGTTCAGCCAGATACTTCAAGAAGTCCGGGTCGCGGATTAGATTGGTAATTGTACTCCCCATATCCTGTGGATCCTTCAAACCCAACAGCGCGGTCGCGTTCTCGTTTATCAATTCGATTTCGTCGTTCGCGCCCAGTGTCACAGCGCCATCGGGTAATATCATCGTTGCCTGACGGTATCGCTCCAATTCCTGTTGCAACTTGTCCATGTCGTTTTGATGCTTCTTCGTCAAGCCACGCAGGCGGTCGTACACGATTCCCCATATACCGACACCTTCGGGGATCGCGGAAGTATCGCGCTCAGAAGACCAACGCGCGAGTCGCGTCAGACAGTAGACATGCCAAGCCAGATACGAAAGCGCACCTAGCAATAACGCCGTCTTGTAGTCACTGATGACAGCCCCCAGTACCAGGGCCGCTATAACGAGAATCAGAATACGCCAGGCTTCAGCTTTCCAAAATCCAATCATGCAGCAAGGCTCTGGGAGAATCGGTAACCGGCGCCGTGCACAGTCTGTATATGTCCGTCATAGCCATATGGCATCAGAGCCTTTCGCAGCCGACGTATATGCACATCCACGGTCCGTTCCTCGATGTACACATTTCTCCCCCACACCCGGTCCAGCAACTGGGAACGGTCGAACACGCGATCCGGATGGGTCATGAAGAAATTAAGCAGGCGAAACTCGGTGGGGCCCAGTTTCACTTCGCTATTACCTACGGAAACCCTGTGACTGGCGGGGTCGAGAGACAGGTGGTCGAGAGTCACCGGCTGTTTTCCCCCATGGACATTGGCGCGGCGCAACACCGCCTTGATGCGTGCGATTAACTCACGGGTCGAAAATGGCTTGCTGACATAATCGTCGATGCCGGCCTCGAAACCTCGGACCTTATCGTTTTCCTCGCCCTTGGCGGTCAACATGATGATCGGAATGTCCGCGGTGGCGTCATCCCGTTTGAGCTGGCGCGCAAATTCTATCCCGCTCTGCCCGGGTAGCATCCAGTCGAGGAGGATCAGATCCGGTAAGCGATCACCGATCTGGTGAAGTGCGTTACCGGTTTCGGTGCATTCGATAACGCTGAAATCGGCGGCGGCGACAGAAGACGCCACCATTTCTCGAATTGCGGTGTCATCCTCAACGATAAGAATCGTGTGCTGCATCGGTTTCTCGTTCATCCCAAGCGTGTCGTACCGCTGTAATATTGGAACGCAATTTTATTACAATGTTATGACAAAATCCCGGGTCGCTGGTCAATAACGAATCAAGATCAACAGCTTACGCGTTTATTGCTGTGCAGTGAAGCGTCCGCATTCGCGTAACAAGGCGGTTGCGAACTGACCGCGTTGCAGGTTGAACTCCAAAACCCACGTGTCCGAGGCGCAAGCTGTCCAGCGCAGTGCATCCACCCATACGCGCAGCGACCGGCGTTGATGGCGTAGGCCGGCGTCCGCCAGCGCCGCGTCCCAAGCGGAAAAGCGGCCTATCACAGCAGCCTCGAGCGCTTGCACATCTCGGCCGACGCCGCCGTCGCCGGAGCCCGCCAGCGGCCCGGAGGGATGCACGTCACCGTTTTCGACGCGCCGCTGCAACACGGCATCGACGTCGGTTACGGGAAACACACTGCGGGTGCCGTCGAGCATCGCCATATCACCCGGCTGCAGGCGATCCCAGGTTCCTACCTCGACCCGCTGCGACAACACGTGATTGAAGATCCACGCCCGCGCCGCGGATAGATACAACCCGCGTTTGAACCGGTCGCGTTCGGCCCGACCGGCGAATAATTGTTCCGCACGACGAAGATTTTCACCCGCGCGCCCGAAGCGCTGCGCCGCGAAATAGTTCGGCACACCGCAACGCTGGATAGCGGTCAACCGCTGCTGCAACAGCATTGACGGTGCATCCAGGTTTCGCAACACTACACGAAAGCGGTTGGCGCGATGGCTACCGCGTCTGAGTTTGCGCCGATGCCGCGTAGATTCGACGATGCGCAGCGAATTGGAGTGAAGGGCCTGCCAGTCGGGTTCTTTCGAGGGACGGACACGGACACTGAACCACTGTGTCGCTACCGCGTTGCGGTCCTTCAGCCCGGAATAACCGATCTCGCGCAGCGGCGTCCCTGCGTGATTTGCCAACGCACGCGCCGCGTCGCGCGTTGTAATCCCCCGTTTTTCCACCTGCAACCATTGGTGCTCACCTTCACCGCCCGGTTCAAAGCCGAGCACCTCAACGACGACAAAGTCCTCCGGCGCCTGACGTATCAGGCCCGAGATGGGCAAGGGATCATACGCATGCGCAAATGGTTGCATCACGTCGCGGTCCTGCCCACCCGCACCGCCTTCGATATCACCGATCGGATTGCTGCCGTTTGTGACCATATAAAACCTGCTGGGTCGTTTGTGAAATAATACGCCCATGAACGGATCCGCGTCGAAACCAAACCGCAACAAACAGGTTTTCATTGCCGCCGCTATGTTGTTCGCCCTGGCCATCGGCGTGTGGCTGGGAAACCTGGTACTCAACCGCGAACCTTCGCTTGAGCAGATTTCCGCCACGGTTTTGAATCCACCCAAGACTGTGTCGAATTTCCACCTAATCAACCATCGTGATGAGTCTTTTACCCTGGACACACTCAAAGGAAAATGGTCGTTCGTGTTCTTCGGATACACTCATTGCCCGGACATTTGTCCCACCACCCTGCATACTCTCGCGCAGATGGATCGTATATTGGCCAAGCGACCCGAAGTGCATGCGGACGTGCAGGTGGTGTTCGTGTCCGTCGATCCCGCTCGCGATACCGTGAAGCAGCTGGGCAATTATGTGCCTTACTTCAACAGGGCATTTATCGGCGTAACCGGCCCCGAGGATGAGATAAATCGTCTGACCAAGCAATTGGGCGTGTTGCATATTCGTGTCGAACAAAACAGCGGCCAGGCATACCTGGTTGACCACAGTGCCGCGGTCCTGCTGTTCGATCCAAACGGCGCGATGCGGGCGTTGTTTGGCGCGCCCCACGAAGCGCAGCGCCTGGCGGCCGACTTCGAGAAGATCAGAAAACTGAAATGAAGAGTAAAATCAGACCGCTCGTGCTGCTATGCATCGTGCTGATCAGCGGTGCGGTGCAGTCGCAAGCAGCGAACAGGTTGCGGGTCACCGACGCTTGGATAAGGGCGGCACCGCCGGGTGTCATGGTGCTGGCGGGCTATATGACGTTGGAAAATCCGGGACCCGAAGATATCAAGATCACCGCCGCAGAGAGTCCGCAATTCGGTATGATCGAGCTGCACCGCACCGTGATCGAGGACGATGTCGCCCGCATGCGCAGACAACCCTACTTTCTGGTGCCCGCGGAAGCACAACTCGTGTTGGCGCCAAATGACCGCCATCTAATGATGATGATGCCTAAGCTTGCAGTGCAATTGGGGGATAAAGTGACCGTGCGACTCAAATTAGACGATGGGACGAGTGTTGAGTTTAAAGCGATACTTCGTGAAGGACATTGAAGCGCCACACCTGAGTGAACAATACGAACCGTATAGCGAAAAACCACATGCAAAAACTATCTTTGCTGATTGAACCGAAGGATCTCGAACCGCTGCTCGACGACCCTGAACTGCTGATTGTCGATCTGTGCCAAGCCAACAACTATGCGCAGGCCCACATTCCCGGCGCGGTACATCTCGAATACGCCAACTTGTTACTCGGCACCAAACCGGCTCCGGGTTTGTTACCGGATGAAGCGCGGCTTTCGGCAACACTCTCAGCCATCGGGCTTACCGCGGACAAACACGTTGTGGCCTATGATGTGGAGGGCGGCGGCCGCGCATGCCGGTTCATTTGGACATTGGATGTTCTCGGCCATCCCGCCGCTTCGTTGTTGAATGGAGGGCTTTTGGCTTGGGCCAACGAAGGTCACCCCCTTTCGCGAAAACCCGTGGCGCCTGCGTCGAGCAACTACACGGCGTCAATCGGCGACCGTGGAATCGCAACCCGAGACTACATCGAACAACACCTGGATGATGATCAGGTGGTATTGCTCGATGCCCGCACGCCGGAGGAGTATAATGGGACCAGCGTGCGCGCGGCGCGCGGCGGTCACATTCCCGGCGCAATCAACCTGAACTGGCTGGACACTATCGATCGGACCCGCAACTACCGCTTTCTGCCCGACGACGTGCTGCACGCTATGCTCGCCGAGCGCGGTCTGCACCGGGATCAAGAGATCATTGCTTATTGCCATACCCATCACCGTTCCGCGCACAGCTACGTCATGCTCAGGCATCTGGGCTTCGATAAAGCCAAAGGTTACGCGGGGGCTTGGGCGGAATGGGGCAACCGGGCCGACACACCGGTGAAGACTTAGCAGCCCGGCGCCGCCTGGTGACAAATGCGGGCTGGCGCTCAACGATTGGTGAGATATCGCCTGTCGTCGAATGTTGCAACCCACGCCGGGCGGTAGACGACAAATATCGTCATCATAGCGCCGGTCAAGAACGCCTCTGGAAACACCAACAACATATAGAACACCGTGTAATGCTCCATTAATCGTTGCCAGGGGTATGCGCCGACCGACCACAGCAGCAGGGTACTCACTGCGCCGACACTGATTATCGCCAGCGCGGCGCCAAAAAAAGCCGCGACAAAAATATAAATGAAAAAATTTTCCGGCAAGCGACGCTCGCTGAATCGCAATACCCGCCAACTCACGAGCACCGGCAGACAAATCAACAACAATCCGTTCCACCCAAACGACAACCAGCCGCCGTTGCCGTAGATCGTGGCGCCGAGCAGGACTGCGCCCACGCAAAGCAGCGCGAACTGCCAACCGAACATCAGCGTTACCAGAGTCACGCCCAGTAAGTGAAGCTCAAGCCCCGGGGCTACACCCGCCTTCATCGCCCAGACCAACAGCAGCGCCACGCACGTGGCCAGTAGGACGTGGCTGTCCTCGTTGTCGGATAAATGCCACCACGGCGCCTTGAGCGCCGCCCACAGCAGTGCCAACAGAAACAGCACATAACCGACGGCAGCCAGCCCCGGAGAGAGCAGTTCTGCAGGTACGTTCATCCGAATAAACCGTCCGCGTGCATAGGGTTACGGATGATAACCCATGATCCGCCGAATCCCGACAGGGAAGTGCTTATCATTCAAGACACGGATCCGGGATGCTTTATGCCGCGAGCGAAATCGGAAGAACAGGCCGCGCGTTTGCATCGCGCAATGCTTGGTTTAACATCCATGGAGTTACCGCGATTGGTGGCACCATTGCCAATGTGAATCATCGTCAGTTGCAGCCTAGACAACAATCTATGCGTGAAACGAAGTCGACAAAGCGCCGTCGCCGCAGTCCGGCGGCGGGAACACGGATTGCAAACGGCGCCTTGGTACTGTGCGCGACCCTGGCCGCCTTGCTCGCCGTGGAGGCATACCTGCACTACTTCCACAATTACCGTGGCGTCCAGATCAAGGTCATCGACGGCAAGACCTACGATCACCGCGACACCCGAAGCGCCCTGTATGATCTCTTCTCGGCGGGCCAGGATGCCTATCCGATCATACCGCCCGCTACTTACCGCAAGTCGCTGGCCGATGCCGAGCCCGCACTGCTCCCCTTGGGGGGCATCTCGAGGACTACCACCGCATTTTGCAACGAGTTGCAGAAATTCATCATCTACGAAAGTGACCGCTTCGGCTTCAATAACGAAAACCAAATCTGGGACAACAACCCTCGGGTGTTGATCCTGGGCGATTCCTTCGCCCACGGCGCCTGCGTCCCGCGCAGCGCGACCATCGCCGAAAATCTCTCCTGCCTGCATGCACCGACGGTGAGCCTGGGTTACAACGGCAATGGTCCGTTGTTGGAGTTGGCGGGACTGATTGAATTTGGTACGCACTTGCGGCCCGACATGGTCGTATGGATGTTCTATGAGGGCAACGATCTACCGGACTTGGCCAGTGAGATCGACTCGCCATTGCTTCGGCATTACTTGACCTCGGAGTTCAGCCAAGGTCTGATGCAACGGCAACCGGACGTGGATTACGCGTTAAGAAGTTACGTCGCCCAACTCCCCGAATACAGGAATGTCAAAATCGCCGCGCGGACATCCTCTGATGTGCAATCCATCATTCGCTTCCGCAGCACCAGAGCCATGGTGAGACGTGTGCTGTCGGTACAGGAGAAACAAAGAAAGCAACAAGCGTATGCCGTGCGCAGCGCGAAAAAGTACGATGTCTCGGATCTTACGAGAGTCCTCGAACGAGCACACGAAATCACCAGGTCGTGGGGCGGAGCTCTCGTGTTCGTGTATGTCCCGCAATGGGACCGTTACACGGGCGGCGACACCGTGAACCCAAATCGCGATGACGTGATCCGCGTGGTGCAAGAACTGGGTATACCGCTCATTGATCTGCATTCACATTTCGTGACGCTGGAGCGCCCCGCCGATCTCTACGCCTACCCCGATCGCAACGGACACTTCAATGAGCGTGGGTATCTGGCGGTCGGTGAATTCCTGGCGAGGAGACTCGAAGCCGCGGTGAAACCCGGCTCTTAGCCCGCATTTCTCACCAGGATCCCGGATGCTGGCGAAGAGACCGGGCGACTGGACGCCGCGCTGGAACGAAACCCATAGCCGTAGCTATGGGTT
>CAMYKW010000033.1 GCA_947259175.1 uncultured Gammaproteobacteria bacterium
CGCAGGGCTCGTGCGGCTGCGCGCCGCGCCTGGAGCGAGACCCATAGCGAGCTATGGGTCGAGTGAAGGCCAAGCGCAGATGTGCGAGAACCAGCCAGGGCCGGGATAGCCCAGCTACTATTCTCAGCAATCCACACCAGGAATTTAAGCTGTCTCTTCATAGAATTTACGTATCGAGTCTTTCCGGTGCATGCCAGGAATAGTAGCTGGGCGCCTGGTGAGAAATGCGGGCTAGGCCCCCCGACGCCCGGTCCTACGACTACGCTCAGGACAAGCCTCTTCGCCAGCTTCCGGGAATCCTTGGTGCATTATCCGCGCTAACTGCGTGATCACTCCCACAATGCGCTGATCATTGCGACGCCCCTGGCACCAGCCCGTTGTGCGTCGCCCAGATCTTCGGGCCGCATGCCCCCCAGGGCATACACCGGCAATCCGGCCCGCGCGCACAGGGCGGCAAAGCGGCGCCACCCCAACGGTTCTGTCTGGGGGTGGGATGCAGTCTTAGCGACGGGACCCAGCACCACGAAGTCTGCATTGATATTTCTGGCCATCTCGATCTCGGCCTCGTTGTGGCACGAAGCCGCCACCCAATACCGATCCGCAAGCGGCCGCCGATCACATGTCCGCAATCGCGCGGAGGTGAGATGAATTCCATCAACGTCCAACTCCATCACCGTGTCCACGTCCGCGTTCAACAACACCCTGGCGCCGCGGCGGCGCGATTTGGCCACGACTTCGCCGACGAACTCCCGTAACGCCGCGCGGGGCAGCGATTTTTCTCGCACCTGAACCAATCCTCCGCGCTCCAAAGTAGCATCGAGGCGCGATAGCACGCGCTCGCGCCCGAATCGCTGCGCGTCGGTGATCAGGTACTTCGCCGGTAATTGCAGGCCGCGTACTACGGTCCTGTTGGCTTCCAAAAACTCAACCTCGTGGAGGTCCGGCGGCGGCAACCACTGCAGCGCCTGCCCCTCGCGTCCTTCGGGTATCCCTTCGTAGCTCAGCACCCGGTAGACGTTGAGCGTGATGCGGTGCTGTGGGTACTCATGAAACACCGTGGCCCATGGCTGCGATCGCACCACACGAATACCGAGCTCCTCGTGCAATTCCCGTTGTAACGCCTGTCCCGCGGTCTCGTTGCACTTCAGCTTACCACCCGGAAATTCCCATTTGCCGCAATGGTGGTCCGGATACGTCCGCTGCGTGATCAAAATCCTGCCATCGCGATCGGTGACAATACCGGCGGCGACCTCGATGCGATCGGATCCAGGGCTAGGTTCGGTATTCGGCATTAATGCGCACATACTCATTGGACAGGTCGCAGGTCCACACCGTCGCCTTCCGGTCACCGGCACCGAGGTTTATGGACACCAGCAACTCCTCGGCCGCCATCGCAGACTGCCCGACCTCCTCGGTGTACGTCGGTGATACTTCACCGCCGGCGACAATGGAGTGCTGGTTGATGTGCATGTTCACCCGGCTCATATCGAGGTCCGCGATTCCCGATCTTCCCACCGCTGCGAGCAGTCGGCCCCAGTTGGGATCGCTGGCATAGAACGCAGTCTTCACCAGCGGCGAATGAGCAACCGTGCGCGCCACCTGTAGACAGTCCGTTTCGCTGGCGCCACCGGCCACCTCGATCTCCACGAATTTCGTTGCCCCTTCAGCATCGCGTATTATGGCCTTAGCCAGGGTCGCGGCGACTGACTCGAGCGCCTGGGCGAATTGCAAATACTCAGCTTGGTCCAGGGTGGTGATGGACGCATGGCTCGCCACGCCGGTGGCCAGCACCACGCACGCGTCATTGGTAGACGTATCACCATCCACGGTGATCCGATTAAAACTCCGGGCCAGCGCCTGTTCCAGACACGCCTGCAACACAGCCTGCGTCACCGATGCGTCCGTGGCGATGTAGGACAGCATCGTCGCCATGTCCGGGCAGATCATTCCCGAGCCTTTCGCGATACCGGTGATGGTCACGGTCTGCCCTCCTAGGACCGTCTGTACCGAGCACCCCTTGGGCACCGTGTCGGTAGTCATTATGGCGCGGGCCGCGGGCAACCAATCCTTTTCCCGCAGCCGTTCGCTACACCGGCGCAACCCGACCAGCATGCGGTCAACCGGCAGGCGTTCCCCAATCACCCCTGTCGAGAACGGCAGCACCTGCTCCGGCGCCACATTCAACTGCGCGGCGACCGCTTGACATATCTGCCTGGCGTCGCGGTATCCAGCATCGCCGGTTCCGGCGTTCGCGCAACCGCTGTTCACGATGAGGGCACGCACGGGCCCGTTCCCGAGGTGGTTTCGGGCCACTTGCACCGGCGCGGCTACAAAGCGATTGCGGGTAAAAACCGCGGCGCACCGGGTTCCCGGCGCGCATTCCAGCAGCGCGATATCATCTCGTTGTGACTGGCGAATCGCCGCGCATGCGGTTCCCCACCGAATGCCGGCCACCGGCAGCAAATTATCGGGAGCGCGCAATCCCACAGGCAAGGTCGTACTCCTCAGGCGTTGAGCCTGCCGTGACAATGTTTGTATTTCTTCCCGGATCCGCAGGGACAGGGTTCATTACGGCCGATCTTGCGCCCTTCGCGGACATAAGGCTTGGGCGGGGCCTGCACCGCCACCTCTCCGCTATCCTGAGATTCGGGTAACGCCTGGTCGCCCATTTCCGGATGAACGAACTCCATCGGCTGCTGGGTGCGCCGTTGCGCCTCCAGCTCCTCGACCTCGCCCTCGGAGCGAATCTGAATCTTGGACAAGATGGTGATCACATCGTGCCTCACTCGCCCCAACAGGTCCTGAAACATCTCAAAGGCTTCGCGCTTGTACTCCTGTTTCGGATTTTTCTGCGCATATCCCCTCAAGCCGATTCCCTGCCGCAGATGATCCATGGACGCAAGATGCTCCTTCCACTGTGAGTCCAGCACCTGCAGCATGACGGCTTTTTCCAGATGGCGCATCACCGGTTCTCCAACTTCCTGGGTCTTGGCAGAGTACGCATCTGCGATCTCAGTGGCGATTCGCTCGCGCAGCGTCTCTTCGTGGAGTTCCGGATCGTCTTCCAGCCATTGCTTGATGGGCAACTGAGTTCCGAACTCGCCCTCCAGGTCATGCTCCAGGCCATCGATATCCCATTGCTCTTCCAGACTCTGCGGCGGTACGCTACGATCGATGATTGCAGTCGTAACATCCCGACGCATGACTGCGATGCTCTCGGATATATCCTCGACATCCATCAGCCGGTTACGTTCCTCGTAAACGATCTTCCGCTGTTCATTCGCGACGTCGTCGTACTCGAGCAATTGCTTGCGAATGTCAAAATTGCGGCCCTCGACTTTGCGCTGCGCATTCTCAATGGCCCGGGTAACCCAGGGGTGCTCTATTGCTTCGCCTTCCTCCATGCCAAGCTTCTGCATCAATCCGGATACGCGATCGGATCCGAAAATCCGCATCAAATTGTCTTCCAATGACAAATAAAATCGCGACGAACCGGGGTCGCCCTGGCGGCCGGAACGTCCGCGCAACTGATTGTCGATTCGACGCGACTCATGGCGCTCAGTACCGATAACGTGCAGGCCACCCGCCGAAACTACCTGTTGGTGACGCTTGTTCCACGCGTCACGAGCCCGTTGTCTCGCGTCCGCATCATCACCCAGGTCCTTGAGCTCCATTTCCAGATTGCCACCCAGCACGATATCCGTCCCACGACCCGCCATATTGGTGGCGATGGTGATCGCCCCCGGGCTCCCGGCCTGGGTGATTATTTGCGCCTCCTTCTCATGATGTTTGGCGTTTAGCACCTGATGTTCCAGATTTTCCGTAGACAAAAGCCGCGACAGCAGCTCGGACGCCTCGATCGACGCCGTCCCCAACAGCACGGGTTGGCCGCGCTCGTGAGATTCACGAACGCCGTCCACGATCGCGCTAAACTTCTCCTGCATGGTGCGATACACCAGATCCGGATGGTCCATGCGGATCATGTCCTGGTCGGTGGGAATCACTACCACTTCCAGACCGTAGATCTGCTGAAACTCGGCAGCTTCGGTGTCGGCGGTGCCGGTCATGCCGGCGAGCTTGCCGTATAATCGGAAGTAGTTCTGAAACGTGATCGACGCTAGCGTCTGATTTTCCTGCTGCACCTTCGCCCCTTCTTTGGCCTCTACTGCTTGATGCAGTCCCTCGGACCAGCGGCGGCCGGGCATCATCCGTCCGGTGAACTCGTCGATAATAATCACCTGATCGTCGCGAACGATATAGTCGACGTCTTTCTGGAACAGCGTGTGGGCGCGCAACGCGGCGTTTAAGTGATGCAGCAAAGAAATGTTCGTAACATCGTATAGACTGCTGCCCTCGGACAACAAACCCGCTTCGGCCAGCAGGCGTTCCGATGTCTCGTGGCCCTGTTCGGTGAGAAATACCTGCTTATTTTTCTCGTCCACACTGTAATCACCGGGTCCGTCCTCCACCTCCTGCCGGGTCAACTTCGGGATGATGCCATTCATTCTCCCGTAAAGATCAGTGCTCTCTTCAGCAGGGCCGGAAATTATCAGCGGCGTGCGGGCTTCGTCGATCAGGATGGAGTCAACCTCGTCAACAATGGCGTAATGAAGCCTGCGCTGCGCCCGATCCTCGGCGGAGAACGCCATGTTGTCTCGCAGGTAATCGAAGCCGAACTCATTGTTGGTTCCGTACACGATATCCGCTGCGTAGGCTTCGCGTTTGGAGAGCGGGTCCTGGCCGGTGGTGATGACCCCCACTGTGAGCCCCAAAAACTCATATATCTCACCCATCCATTCGGCGTCACGGCGCGCCAAATAGTCGTTGACGGTGACGATATGCACGGATTGACCGGCGAGACTGTTCAAATAAGCCGGCAAGGTCGCGGCCAGCGTTTTTCCTTCGCCGGTACGCATTTCCGCTATCTTGCCCTCGTGCAGCACCATACCGCCGATAATCTGCACATCGAAGTGCCGCATTTCCAAGGTGCGCTTGGCGGCTTCCCGCACGACGGCGAAGGCCTCCGGCAGCAAGTCCTCCACGGTCTCGCCTTGCTCGATGCGCTGGCGAAATTCGGCCGTTTTCGCCGTCAATTCGCCATCCGATAATTTGCTCACCGAAGGTTCCTGTGCATTCACTTCGGCGACGGTCTTCGACATCTGTCGGATCAATCTTTCATTTCGCGTACCAAAGACTTTTTGCAGTAACGATCCGATCATTCCCAATACTTACCTCAATTCAGATAACATTTGCTATTACAGGCGCTTAGTATGAAGGGTAATGAACCCAATGAAAACTCATTGGATTCAACAATTCAACGTCGCTTCCGGGAGATTATTAACTGGAGCGGGAGGCTTTGAGATAGCGCCGCGGATTCACGGTTTTGCCGTTCAATAGAACCTCGAAATGCAAATGTGGCCCGGTCGAGCGGCCGCTGTTGCCTACCACCGCGACCACTTGGTCTTTTTCAACGCGATCGCCGACCTGTACCACCGTTGCCAGGGCATGGGCATATCGAGTGGTGTACCCATTGCCGTGATTGATCTCAACCATCAAACCATAGCCGGCCTCGACGCCCGAGTGGGTGACGATGCCGGCCGCCACCGCCTTGATGGAGCTGCCGGACTTGCCGGCGATGTCGACGCCGCCGTGAAAATCACGACGGCCGTTAAAAGGATCGGTACGGTAACCATATGGAGACGATAACCACCCGCCGTCCACCGGCCAGCCCCTGGGAAACTGTCGTTTGTGCAGCGTGCGATCCATCATCAGTGATTGCAGAATTTTCAGTTCCTCGAATTTTTCCTGCAGACGCGCGTCCAGGCGGTCCAGGGCGCGAATGAAATCGGCCCGCGATCGATTTTGCAACGTAGCGGAAGACACCGGCCCGCCAACCGCCGGCTCAGCGTTGAAACTGAACTCACCGGGATCCAGGCCCGCCATTTCCGTTAACCGCTGCCCCAGGGCGTTGATCCGCGACACCTGGGCCTGCAGCTGGCCGAGATTGCGTCCCATGGCGTCGAGATGATTTTCCACTTCGGTTTTCGCTTTCGCCACTTGGGCCCGCTGTTCCCGCACCCCGCTCTCGATCAACCTCGCGTAGTACTGATAGTCATGTATGTACGCCGGATTCCCGGCGGTTTGCCTACCGCTACTGATGTAATATCCGGCGATTGCGGACAAAAGAGGGAGTACAATGAATACCGAAATCATCAGCACCGTCACTTTGTGGCGCGTGAGACTGGTGCTGCGGCGTTTACCCGTACCACTGGGAACGATGATAATACGCATTGAGTTGACGTGATCGTTTATTTAAGAAATCAGTGATTCACCCATGCCGCCGACAACGAAAACCAAGTCCTTCCAATCTGTAGCGGCGTTGCTCGAAACACATCAGACCGCGGGCATCTCCTTGCCGAGTCTCATCAAACAACTCAAAAAAATCCACAATGTCTGGCTCACCGTCGTATCCGCTGAGCTGGCGAAACATAGCCGGCCCACATTCTATGCACATGGCCGGTTGACCGTCTGCGCCGACTCGGCGGTCTGGGCAAACAGCATCCGACATAACCAATCCTCCCTGGTTCGGCGGCTCCGCCAACATGGATTGAGCAAAGTCGAAATCATCCAGATCCACGTACTCCCTGCAGATCAACAGCGGCGCCGCATCCCGCCGCCCCGCAAACCGCCGTCGTCCGGCACCCAACGGATCATTCAAAACACCGCCGCGGGAATCCAAGACCAAGAGCTGAGAACCGCCCTAATTAAGCTTAGCAGAAAGTTCCGCTGAAGCTGTTGTGTTATCAGCAAACGCTCCTGCCACCGACGAACATCCGTTGCTTTAACGCCGCCGCCGCCCTTATGTATGCTGATTACAGCGTCGCAGGCACCGTTCGTACAAATGCGATCGGCGCCACTTCAGGATCATCGAAGGACACCAATTCCCAAGCGGACCTGTCGTGGACCAGGGTTCGCAGCAGTTGGTTGTTCAATTCATGCCCCGACTTGTAAGCGCTAAACGCACCGATTAAGGGATGACCGAGTAAATACAAATCGCCGATCGCGTCCAGGATTTTGTGCTTGACGAACTCATCCTCGTAACGCAGTCCGTCGTCATTCAGTATATGATATGAATCCATCACGATAGCGTTATCGAGGCTGCCTCCACGCGCCAAGCCGGCATCGCGCAACGCTTCCAAATCCTGCATAAAACCAAACGTACGTGCTCGGCTTACTTCTTTAACAAAAGATGTCGTGGAGAAATCAACACTAGCGCGTTGAGTAATGTTGTTGAATATTGGGTGATCAAAGTCAATCGCGAACGACACCTTGAAACCGTCCAGCGGATCAAAGCGAACCCATTTATCCCCTTCGTTAATCTCTATCTTCTTAGTGATGCGAATAAACTGTTTGGCGACCTCTTGCTCTTCGATGCCCGCCGATTGAATCAGAAACACAAACGGTCCGGCACTGCCATCCATGATCGGTACTTCGCCGGCGGTAAGATCGACATAAGCGTTATCGACTCCCAGACCTGCGAACGCCGACATCAAGTGTTCAACGGTGGAAATCTTGACGCCGTCGTTCTCGAGGGTGGTGGATAGCCGGGTGTCGCCGACATACTCGGATCGCGCGGGGACTTCCACCGCTGGATCCAGGTCGACCCGTCTGAATACAATACCGGTATTGGGCGCAGCTGGCCGTAACGTCAAATAGACTTTGTCCCCTGTATGTAGCCCTACCCCGGTTGCTCGGATAACGTTTTTCAGCGTGCGTTGTTTGATCATTGGATTGTTCTTGAGCCATTTGTTATGCGACACGCGCCCGTCAGCGGGCTATGGAGAGGCCCTCCCCAAAGCGGCGCATCGTACACGATTCTAGTGGATTTGTGTAGTCATAACGGCACCTGGGTTTAGTCCGCCTGACGCCGGAGAAACGCGGGAATATCCAGATAATCCATGTTCTTTTCATCCGGCATCGACGGTAAATCCCGGTCTTCGCGCCGGTTTCGTATCACCGTGGGGGCCTCATAATCCTCATAATTCACCGCCTTGGGGACGGAATGGACTACTTTATAGGGGTGCGCCTCGGATTTTGACTTGCCGATGCCGGTGGCTACCATGGTAACCCGCAAATCCCCCTGCATCTCCGGCTCCAGCACCGTTCCGATCACCACCGTGGCGTCGTCCGCCGCGAATTCCCGCACCACATTGCCGACTTCCTCGAATTCACCGATGGACATGTCCATACCGGCGGTAACATTGATTAATATGCCGCGGGCGCCGGAAATACGGGTGTCCTCCAGCAGCGGACTGGATACCGCCGCCCGCGCGGCGTCGGCGGCGCGCTCGATACCGGTAGCCGTCGCCGAGCCCATCATCGCCATGCCCATTTCACCCATTACCGTGCGCACATCGGCGAAATCCACGTTAATCAGGCCGGGACGGGTAATGAGCTCGGAAATCCCCTGCACCGCGTTGCGCAGCACCTCATTGGCTTTGGCAAACGCCTCCAGCAAGGTCGCCTGTTTCCCCATGACATCCAGAACCCGCTCGTTGGGAATGGTAATCAGGGAGTCCACGAACTCGGACAACTCTTCGATGCCCGTGGCCGCCACCGACATCCTCTTGCCGCCCTCGAACGGGAATGGTTTGGTGATCACCGCGACCGTCAACGCCCCTTGTTCGCGCGCGATCTGCGCCACTATGGGGGCGGCACCGGTACCGGTACCACCACCCATCCCGGCGGTGATGAACACCATATCCGCACCCTGGATCGCCTCCGCGATACGGTCACGATCCTCCATCGCCGCCTGCCGTCCAATATCCGGATTCGCTCCCGCGCCCAGACCTTTTGTGAGATTGGCGCCAAGTTGCAGAATCGTATCGGCATTGGTCCGATTGAGGCATTGCACATCGGTATTGGCGTTGATGAACTCCACGCCTTCGATGCTGGCGGAGACCATGTGATCCACGGCATTGCCGCCTCCGCCACCGATGCCTACAACCTTAATGACTGCTTGTTGATCGACTGTATCTATTAACTCAAACATATGAATACTCCTGTACCTGCGAAACTCTGGTTATATAGGATGTCCTTCTCGCCATCTGTATGTGGTTCGTTGCATCCAACTCCTTTAAAAGCCGCCTTGAAACCAACCCTTCATGCGCTCGAGTACTGCCTTGAATCCCGAGCGGCGAGGTCCTGCGTCGAGCTTCGGACCCTTATGTAAATTTCCGAATTGAATGAGCCCGACTCCGGTGGAATAAATCGGGTTCTTAACCACCTCATTCAGCCCGCCGATGTACTTCGGCACGCCCAACCGCACCGGCACATGAAAAACCTCTTCGGCCAATTCGATCATTCCGTCCATCTTGGAGCTGCCTCCGGTTAACACAACCCCCGACCCGATCAGTTCTTCAAAACCGCTGCGGCGAAGCTCACCCAGCACCAACTCGTACAGCTCCTCAATACGCGGCTCGATGACTTCGGCCAAGGTATGCCGGGACAACTTGCGCGGCGGCCGGTCGCCCACGCTCGGGGCTTCAATGCTTTCGTCGCTGCTGGCCAACTGGGTCAGCGCCGATCCGTACTTCTTTTTAATCTCCTCGGCGGACTGGGTCGGTGTGCGCAGGGCCACCGCGATGTCATTCGTCACCTGGTCGCCGGCGATGGGAATGACCGCGGTGTGACTAATCGCGCCTTCAGTGAAGATTGCGATATCGGTGGTCCCACCACCGATATCGACCAGGCACACGCCCAGGTCTTTCTCATCTTCGGTCACCGTCGACTGGCTCGAAGCCAATTGCTCGAGGATTATGTCGTCCACTTCCAGACCGCAACGACGTATGCACTTGATGATGTTCTGGGCCGCGCTGACCGCTCCGGTAATTATGTGGACCTTTGCCTCCAACCGGACACCGCTCATGCCGATGGGTTCACGTATGCCTTCCTGGCCATCGATGATGAACTCTTGCGGCAGGATATGCAGAACCTTCTGGTCATTCGGTATCGCCAGCGCGCGCGCCGCCTCCAACACGCGCTCCACATCCTGAGCGGCGACCTCTTTATCCCGTATCGCCACCACGCCGTGGGAATTGAAACTATTGATGTGCGCTCCGGCGATACCCGCGTAAACAGAGTAAATCTGACATCCCGCCATCAACTCCGCTTCCTCTACCGCCCTTTGAATCGACTGCACCGTGGATTCGATGTTGGCCACCACACCTTTACGCATGCCGCGCGCCGGATGATGGCCGACACCGATGATCTCTATCTCTCCCACCGGATTGACCTCCCCTACGATGGTCAATACCTTGGAGGTGCCAATATCGAGCCCTACTATGAAATGGTCATCGTTTTTCTTGGTCATGTCTCAATGTCCGCGTCTGAATTTTTTTCTGATTTCGGTTCGGGTCGTCGCGACACCGCAAGCCCGTTGGGATAGCGCAAATCGATCCGCGACAGGGCGCCAAGCTGGGTGTACAAAGAACTGTGATAAGAATCGAGGAAACGCCGCAGGCGAGACTCGACATGCCGATTGCCGAGCAGCACCTCGAATTCCAGGTCTTTCCCGTTGAAAGGCGCCGTCTCCGCCGCATCCGTGGGCAGCAATGTCAATGTCCACGCATGGCGCTGCGTCAACGCAGCTCGCTGAATCTTGAGGCTCCAACCGGCCAGCAATGCTTGCCACTTTCGATAACGCTCCAACATCACCCGCGACAACTTGGACGGCCCGTCCAGTTGAACCAGGTCCTTCAGGTCGGACGAAGCGGTCAAGGTGATCACATCCCCATCGACGTTCAACCAGTTGTCCCGGCCCCAGCGGGCAACCGGGTGTTGTTCCCGCACCCGCACGTGGATACTATCCGGCCATACGCGTCGTATCGTCGCCGAGTACACCCAATCCATTCCGAGCACAGCACGCTCCACGTATTCCAGGTCTACCGCAAAGAAATTTCCCTCCATTGCGGTCACTACCCTGCTGCGCAGCTGTTTGGGGTCGACGTGTTCGAACGTGCCTTCGAGGCGTACCTGATCCAACTGGAATGCGCTCGGCACGAACAATCGATCCGCCACCACCGCTGCAACGGAGGTCGCCGCCAGCAAGGTTGCGGTCACCAGCAAGGTTGAGCGCCGGAAGCGAAGACGCCGCACGCTTCTGCGTTCGCGTTCCCGTCGCGCCAACGCCCGCTGCGTCATAGACTGATCTCCAGGATTCTGCGCACCAGTTGTTCGAATTCCATACCCTTGGCGCGCGCCGCCATGGGTACCAGGCTGTGATCGGTCATGCCCGGCACCGTATTGACCTCGAGGAAATAGGGCGCGTTGTGCGCATCCAGCATCAGGTCCACGCGGCCCCATCCGGAACAGCCAAGTACCTGGAATGCGCGCAGGGATTGCTGTTGCAGCGCCAGCTCGAAATCCGCATCGAGCCCGCTTGGACAGTTATATTTCGTGGAATCCGCTTCGTATTTGGCTGTATAGTCATAGAACGTGCGCGGCGTTTCCAGCCGGATGATCGGCAGCGCCTCGTCACCGAGTATGGCTACCGTCAATTCCGGTCCCTCAATACAACGCTCCGCGAGCACGTCGGTGCCATATTCCCTTGCGTCGCGCCAGGCGTGCGATAACTGTTGTTGCGTAGTGACCTTGGTCACGCCGATACTCGAGCCTTCCAGCGATGGTTTAACAAAAAGCGGTAATCCGAGTTCGCGCGCCACACCAGCAAGCTCGGCTTCTTCGGTGAGCAGTCTGTATTCCGGTGTGGGTATGCCCGCGCCTTGCCACATGATCTTGGTCCGCAGTTTATCCATGGCCAACGCCGAGCCGAGCACGCCGCTCCCGGTGTAGGGTATGCCGGCGACTTCCAGCGCCCCCTGAATAACCCCGTCCTCTCCCCACCTGCCGTGCAGGGCGATGAATGCGCGGTCGGCTGCCAGCTCCTGCAACCGCCGCAGGACGTTGCGGTCGGCGTCCACGCCCACCACGTCCAGGTCACGGGCCTGTAACGCCTGCACAATTCTGGCGCCGCTGTTCAACGACACTTCTCTTTCGGCCGACAATCCACCCATGAGCACTGCTATTTTTCCGAAATCTTCATTCACTTGCGTTCGCCCATTATTCGAATCTCGGGCTCCAGTAATACGCCATGTTTTTCCAGCACCTCCCGCTGTACCCGCTGCACCAGAACCTCTATTTGTTCCGCCGTCGCCCCGCCGCGGTTCTCGATGAAATTGGCATGTCGTTGCGACACACAGGCCCGCCCTTCGCACACGCCTTTCATTCCGCAGGATTCGATCAATCTTGCCGCGTAGTCCCCGGGCGGATTGCGGAATACCGAACCGGCGCTTGGCACTCGAATCGGCTGCGTTTGCGCGCGTTTGGCCAAAAGAGTCTTGATTCTCTGCCGCCCGGCCGCCACATCGCCGGGGCTTAAGTTCAATTCGGCGGCGATAAACCACTCGTTCGGCCGCGGCGCGACGACTGTCCGATACCCGATCTCGAACTCACCGGGAAGTCTCCGGTGGACGCGCCCGCTCCGGTCCACGGTTTCCGCCGCAGTCACCACCTGCCAGGTCTCGGAACCGAAGGCGCCGGCGTTCATCGCCAGCGCGCCGCCCAAGGTGCCGGGTATCCCGGCGAAAAACTCGGCCCCGCTCAGTCCGGCGCGCACGCTGTAGCGGGCAATCCTTGCCCCCGGCACGCCCGCCTCCGCATAGATCCCTGCGGCACCGAGCCGATGGATTTCGTTCAGCGCTCTATGAGTGGCGATGATCACGCCGCGGATTCCGCCGTCGCGCACCAACAGGTTGCTGCCCAATCCCGCCCACGTCACCGGCACGTTCGGAGAAAGTTCGCTTAGAAAACAGATCAAATCATCGCGATCCGCCGGCGTATAGAACTGATCCGCCGGACCCCCGACACGCCAACTGGTGTGTTTCGACATCGGCTCGTCATATCTCAGTTCGCCCCGGATCATTGCTTGCGTGTCCACCTGGTGTTTGAGTGCGGCCGTCATCATAGGCGCTTATCCCCGCAGCCCTCGCCGGCCAGTTGTTTTGACGCTTGACCGATATCGCCCGCGCCCAAAGTCAAAATCACATCCTGGTCCCGCACGATGGACGACAGCGCCCGCGGCAAATCCGCCAAAGTCTGGATGAAAATCGGATCGGTCCGGCCCCGTGCACGAATGGATCGGCATAACGCACGTCCGTCCGCGCCGCTTATCGTTCGTTCGCCGGCAGCGTACACCTCGGTAATGATCAGCGGGTCGTAGTCAGCCAACACCTGACTGAAGTCATCAATAAGATCCCGCGTACGCGTGTAGCGATGAGGTTGAAATACAACCACCAGCCGTCGCTGCGGCCAACTCTCGGCGGCTGCCTGTAAAGTCGCCTGGATCTCGCGCGGATGGTGGGCATAATCATCCACCAACAGCGCCGAACCCTGATCAAATTTAATTTCGCCGCGTATATCGAAGCGACGGTCTATGCCTTGAAATTCACGCAATCCCTCCACCAGCGCCGATTCCGGCACACCCAGTTCGTCCCCCACCGCGATCGCGGCCAATGCATTGCCCACGTTGTGCCGTCCCGGCATCGGCAGTTCGACGGCCAATGGATTTCCGTGACCTGGACGCATCACATCGAAATGCATTGCCGGCCCTTGCTGCCGGATATTTACGGCGTAAAAGTCCGCCGCCGGGGTGGTGCCGTACGTGCGTATCGGCTTTCTCACCTGGGGGCTGATCTCTCGCACCACCGGATCGTCCGCACACAGAACCGCCAGTCCGTAAAACGGGAGATTCTTGAGGAAATCGACGAATGTCTGCTTGAGTACACCAAAGTCCCTCTCGTAGGTATCCATATGGTCCGCGTCTATGTTGGTCACCACCGCTATCAGCGGCTGCAGATGCAAAAACGACGCATCGCTCTCGTCCGCTTCGGCCACCAGGTATTCGCCACTACCCAGTTTGGCGTTGGACTCGGTGCTTTTTACTTGCCCGCCGACGACGAAGGTAGGATCCAAGCCACCCCGGGCGAGGACGCTGGCCACCAGACTCGTCGTGGTGGTTTTACCGTGGGTTCCGGCGACCGCGATACCTTTTCTAAAACGCATCAATTCGGCAAGCATTTCCGCCCGCGGAATAACGGGAATCTTGACCAGCAACGCGGCCTCAACTTCCGGATTGTTTTCCTTGACCGCCGTCGACGTAACGACTACATCACAGTCCTGCACCAAAGCCGCGTCATGCCCGATGCGCACGTCGGCCCCGAATTTCCGCAAGCGCCCGGTGGCGCTGTTTTCCGCCAGATCCGAGCCGGAGACTCTATAGCCCAGGTTGATCAATACCTCGGCGATGCCGCTCATGCCACTGCCTCCGATGCCCACGAAATGTATTCGTTGAACGCGGTCACGCACTTAGGACCTCCATACATGCCTCGGCAACCCGCGCCGCCGCGTCGGGCCTGGCGAAACGCCGCGCACGCCGTGCCATATCAATGGTGGCCGTACGCCCGTGGTGTAAGCGGCCGATTGTTTCGATCAACTTTTCGGCGCTGAGGTCCTGTTGTTGAATTGCAATCGCCGCATGGTGGTTGACCAGGAAACGCGCGTTGGCGGTCTGATGATCACCCACCGCGTAGGGAAACGGCACAAAGATCGCCGCCACCCCCGCGGCACTGACTTCCGCCACGGTCATCGCCCCGGCCCGGCACACCACCACGTCGGCCCAACCGTAGGCATGCGCCATATCGTCGATGAACTCATCCACCCGCACCGAAAGTCCGCGTTCACGATAGGCGGCATTGACTGCCCCGGCGTTACCCGCCCCGGCTTGATGCCAGACGTCCGGCATTGGCTGAAGCCCGCCGATTACTTCCGGCAGCAACTCATTCAATACTTTCGCGCCTTGACTGCCGCCCACGACCAGCAGCCGTAACGCACCCTGCCGGCCTGCGAGCCGGATGGCGGGGTCCTGGAGCTGTGCGATATCGGCGCGCACCGGGTTGCCCACGTACTCAGCATTCACGCCCTTGGGAAATGTATCGGGAAAACCGCTCATGACCCGCGATCCCATCCGTGCCAGAACGCGATTAGTGAGGCCGGCGATGGCGTTCGCTTCATGAATCAGCAACGGTCGACGAAGCAACCATGCGACGATTCCTCCGGGGGCGGCGACGAATCCACCCATACCCAGCAACGCAGCCGGGCGGCGGCGCAGTATCACGCCGATGGTCTGCAGCATTGCGGTAAGCAGCAAGAACGGCATGCGCAACATGCCCCACAATCCCTTGCCGCGAAGCCCGCGAATACTCACCCACTCGATGTCTATACCCGCAGCCGGCACGGATCGCGCTTCAATACCCGATTTAGTGCCCAACCAAACGATGTCGACGCCCCGGCTGCGGAGAATCTCCGCCACTGACAGCGCTGGAAACACGTGCCCCCCGGTTCCGCCGGCCATAATCAATAATGTGCTCATCGCCTTGCTCCCGGGCGCTGCTGCGTGTCGCGGTCGACAGCGAACAACAAACCGACCGCGATACTGCTGGCGAGCAGGCTCGAACCGCCGTAACTCAGGAACGGCAGCGTCAATCCCTTGGTGGGTAGCACGCCGGTGTTAACGCCAATATTGATTATCGACTGAATCGCGATGAGCACCCCGATGCCCTGGGCAAGGCGCGCAGCGTAAATCTCGCCTAAACGCTCCGCACGTCGCGCTATCGCGAAAGCGCGCCACAACAGAACACCGAACAGCACAATGACGAACCCCACCCCGATCAGTCCCAGTTCCTCGGCAATAACGGCAAGCAGGAAATCGGTGTCTGCATGAGGCAGATAGTAGAGTTTCTGTATACTGGCGCCCAAACCGACGCCATACCATTCGCCACGTCCAAAGGCGATCAACGCCTGCACCAGCTGAAAGCCGCTGTCGAAAGGATCCGACCACGGGTTCATGAAGCTCATCACACGCTCGGTACGGTAGGGCGAGATGATGGTCAACAAAACCATGGCTGCGACTCCCAAAAACACACACAATAAAAAGTGCCAGAAGCGGATACCGCCGAGAAACAACATAATTCCGACCGTGAGCGTGATCACAACGAAACCGCCGAAGTCGGGCTCCAACAACAGCAACAACGCGAGCACGGCCAATACGATGCCGATCACCAGTACACCCTGGCTGAATTCACTCAGCGACTCCCGTTTGCGTGTGAGATAACCTGCGGCATAGATGATCATTGCCACCTTGGCGAATTCAGACGGCTGAATACGTATTGGCCCCAACTCAAGCCAGCGAACACTCCCGTTAACCTCGACTCCGATGCCGGGAATCAACAGCAAGGCGAGCACGGTCATGCTTGCAACCAACAACGGCTTACTGATTCGCTCCCACCAACGAATACGAGTCAAAGACACCAGCACAATCAACGCCACGCCTACGGCGACGTGTATCGCGTGTCGCAACAGGTGTTGAACGCTGGCCGCCAGGGAATGATTGGCGCCTGCAATGGTCGCCGAGTACACCATCACCAAGCTGAAACACAGCATCGCGATCAGCACGCCTGTCAACCAACGATCGATGCTGGGTAACGGAGCGGCATCACGGGAGCGAACCGCATGAGACATAGAGGAAGTCACGCGGATTGCTCCTTTACCAGGGTGCGGAACACATCACCCCGATGTTCGAAATTGTCGAACATGTCGAAACTGGCGCAAGCGGGCGACAGCATCACGACATCGCCGTTCCGCGCCAACCTACCGGCCATCTGAACCGCCTCGCACAAGCTGTCAACGAAATGACACGGGGTTACGTCCTCGATGACGCGGGCGATGGCGGCCGCATCCTGGCCCAACAGCACCGCCGCGCGCACATGTTGCGCGGCCGCGGGGGCGAGTGGAGAAAAATCCGCCGCTTTGCCGTCACCGCCGGCGATCAGAATCACCGGCGCATCACTGCCGCTCAACGCCGCAACCGTGGCGCCCACGTTGGTTGCCTTTGAGTCGTTTACCCAGCGCACCCCGTCGTGATCCAACACCAACTCGGTGCGGTGAGGCAGTCCCGCAAACCGCCGCACTGCATTCACCATGTCGGTGGACGACACACCGGCGACACTAGCCAATGCCATCGCCGCCAGCACGTTGGCAAGGTTATGGCCACCGAACAGCGGCACTTGCTCGCGCTGCATTAACGCGTGTCCGCCTTGAGCCAACCATATGCTGCGGCCCCGCGTTATCAACCCAAATTCGTCATCGCGTTGTGGGTTCGAGAATCCGAAGGTGACCACGGAACGTGACGGCGGAACCAGCTCCAGCGTCGCCGGATCGTCGCGATTCACCACCGCCACTCCCTCGCCGTGAAAGATTCTAGCCTTGGCCTGCGCGTAGGCACTGATGTCGGGGTAGCGGTCCATATGGTCGGGACTCACATTCAATACCGCTGCAGCCTTCGGATGCAGGCTCGACGTCGTCTCCAGCTGGAAGCTGGATAACTCCAGAACATACCAATCCGGCACCGGCCGCGTCGGGGCCAGCAGATCCAGCACCGGCACGCCGATGTTGCCGCCCACGGGCGCATCCAGCCCCGCCGTGCGACACATCGCACCGACCAGCGCGGTGACCGTGCTCTTTCCATTTGAGCCCGTTACCGCGATGACCGGAACCTGTGCATACCTTGCGAACAACTCCACGTCACCGGCTATTTCCGCGCCGCTTTGATGCGCCTGTTGTATTTCCGGCTCGGCGATCGACACACCGGGGCTAACCAGCACCAGGTCGGCATCCGCCCAATATTTTGAGTGCAATCCGACGTGTACGGGCACATCGGGAAACTGCACCATGAGTTGCGCTTTCATGGGTGGCTCCGTGCGCGAATCCACTACCTGGACTTTGTATCCATGGCTCGTCAGGAAACGTACGCAACTCAGCCCGGTCTTACCGAGTCCCACCACAACCGCGGATTGCCGAACACGGGCCACGTCAGTCGCCTCTTCGCAGAATTGAAGCGCAGCGGTCATACATCCACCCTTAACCATAATGTATAGCGCAGTACATCCATTAGCGTATCTTCAATGTTGCCAGACCCACGAGTACGAGGATCAGACTGATGATCCAGAACCGCACGCTGACCCGCGGTTCCGGCCACCCCTTAAGTTCAAAATGATGATGCAGTGGCGCCATGCGAAAAATGCGCTTGCCCACCAATTTGAACGACGCCACCTGTAAGATGACGGAAACCGTTTCCACCACGAATATTCCGCCCATGATGACCAACACGATTTCCTGGCGGACCACAACGGCCACCGTCCCCAACGATGCACCGAGCGCCAACGCTCCGATATCTCCCATGAACACTTGGGCGGGATAGGTGTTAAACCAGAGGAATCCCAAGCCGGCGCCCACCAGCGCCGAGCAGAAAACCAGCACCTCCCCGGTTCCAGGTATGTAAGGTATCGCTAGGTAGTTTGCGAATACGCTGTGGCCGGTGACGTAGGCGAATATTCCCAGTCCTCCGGCGACCAGAACCGTGGGCATTATCGCCAGGCCGTCGAGGCCGTCGGTAAGGTTGACGGCGTTGCTGGAACCGACGATCACCAAATAGGTCAATACAATAAACCAGGGGCCCATGGTGATCGCCACTTCCTTGAAAAATGGCACGATTAATGCGGTCTCCAACGGTGATTGCGCGCTGAAGTAAAGAAACAGCGCACTGGCGAGCCCCGCGAGGCTCTGCCAGAAGAACTTGGCCCGTGCGCCGATACCCCGCGGATTTTTCTCAATAAGCTTACGATAATCGTCGACCCATCCTATGACCCCGAACGACAGACAGGTGAACAGCACCACCCATACGAAACGATTCGCCAGGTCAGCCCACAACAACGTGGTGGCGATCACCGACACCAGTATCAACGCACCGCCCATGGTGGGCGTGCCGACTTTTTCAAAGTGAGTTGGGGGACCATCCTGGCGAACGGTCTGCCCGATCTGGTGGTGGCTCAGCTTGCGGATCATCATGGGTCCAAGCACAAAACACACGACCAAAGCTGTGATTACGCCACAAATACCGCGGAACGTGAGATAACGAAACACGTTGAACACGCTAAATTCATTCGCCAGATAATCGAACAAGTAAAGCAGCATTACTTGAGCACCTCGTTCGCAACACCCTCGTCCGATCGCAGAATCTCCGCGACAATCCGCTCCATGTGCATGCAGCGCGATCCCTTTACCAGCACCGTGGCGCCTTCACCCAGATCTTCCCGCAACCGCTCGATCAACGCCTCGCGGTCCACAAAATGACCGCCGCGGCTACCGAAGGCGTGCACCGCATGCCGACTCAGGGGACCCACCGCGTACAGATCGTCGATGCCGTGGTCACGCGCGTATTCGCCTATTTCGCGATGCAGCCCCTCCTGTTCCGCGCCCAATTCCGCCATGTCGCCGAGCACCAGAATTTTCCTGCCTGCGGCCTGGGACAAAAAGTCGATGGCGGCGCGCATCGATGCAGGATTCGCGTTATAGCTGTCGTCATAGACACGCGCCCCGCAGATCCCAGCGCGCTTTTGCAAACGCCCGGAAACCGGCGCCACCGCGGCCAGGCCGTCCTTGATATGCGCCGGCGCGATGCCTGCCGCCAGCGCGGCACAGGTTGCGGCGAGCGCATTGGCGACATTGTGTACGCCGGGTAACGGCAGGGTCACCGCGATGTCTCCGGCAAATGTGCGCATGCGCATCTCGGTCGCTTCGGCGCCCAAGCGGTACTCGGCGGTGACATCGGCCTCGCTGTGCAGCCCGAATTCCAGACATCGCCGCGGAGCAGCCCGCCGCCTCCACAACGGCGCATACGCATCGTCCGCGTTGATTACCGCAATACCGGCATCGTCCAGACCGTTGAAGATCTCTGCCTTGGCCATGGCGACGGTCTTTACGTTACCCAATCCCTCCAAATGCGCAGCAGCCGCGTTGTTGATTACCGCAATCGTAGGCCGCGCCATACGGCTGAGATAATCAATCTCACCCACGTGGCTGGTTCCCATCTCCACGACCGCAAATCGATGTGTGTCACGCAGGCGCAACAAGGTCAGCGGTACGCCGATCTCATTATTGAGGTTTCCCACGGTAACCAGCGCTTCACCCTCGGTGCCGACGATGGCGCCGATCATTTGTTTTACGGTGGTCTTACCGTTGCTGCCGGTAATTCCGATTAACGGAATATCGAACTTTCTCCGCCAGTGCGCCGCAAGTTCGCCCAGCGCCGCCTTGGTATCCCCGACCCGGATGATGTTGAGACCAGTCTCGGTTCGTTCGTCGATCAACGCGCCCGCCGCTTGTTGCCGCATCGCATCGTCGATGAAGCGATGACCGTTGAAGTGCGGCCCGTGCAAAGCGACAAAAAGATCGCCGCGATTGATGGTTCTCGTATCGGTTGATACGCCTTCGATCATGATGTCGATGCCAATCAATCTACCGTCCACAGCCTTGGCCACCTCCCGCAAACGCATCACGCCGCCATTCCCAATGTTCGACTCACGATGTCACGATCGCTGAGCGGAATTTTTCGATCCCCGATGTGCTGCACCAATTCGTGACCCTTGCCGGCAATCAATATCCAGTCGCGGGACTGCGCGTTGTTGATCGCCCATCGGATCGCCCGAGATCGATCATGAATTACCTTCGGCGACGTCTTCATCCCGGAGATGATCTCGGACACGATTGCCTGCGGCCGCTCCAACCGCGGATTGTCGTCGGTGAGAATCACGATGTCGGCCAGTATCTCGGCCATATGGCCCATCATCGGCCGCTTGGCGCGGTCGCGATCACCACCGCATCCGAACACGCACCACAACCTTCGCGTGCAGTGCTCGCGAATCGACCGCAGTGCGCGGGATAAGGCATCCGGCGTGTGTGCATAATCCACAACGACGGTGGGCACATCGCCGGCGCCACGAAACAACTCCATACGTCCGGGTACCGGGCGCAAGTGATCCATCGCCGCGCCGATTTGTTCCACGTCGTGTCCATACGCGAGCAACACCGCTGCCACCGCTAACAGGTTTGCCGCGTTGATGCGTCCAATTAACCCCGAACGCACGGTGAATGTGCGCTCCCCGCTGTTGATCACCACCATGAGGCCGTCGTCCTCCGGCGTAATTGACTCCCCGTGTACGTCTCCGGCTGCCAAACCAAAAGTCCAGGTGTCTTTCGCGCTGGTTCGAGCGCGCAACGTGTAGCTGAATGGATCGTCGTGATTGAGCACCGCAATTCGCAACGAAGCGCAATCGAATAACAGCGCCTTGCTGCTGCCATAGGCAGCCATGTCGTCGTGATAATCGAGGTGATCGTGACTGAGATTTGTAAATACCGCGGTATCGAACGCGACCCCCGCGACGCGTCCTTGATCCAACGCGTGCGAAGACACCTCCACGCATACGTGAGTGGCGCCGTTGTCCAGGAAACGCCGCAATTCACGATGCAATCGAATCGGATCCGGCGTGGTGTGCAATCCCGGAGCGATGTCACCGATGAATCCGATGCCCAGGGTGCCGATCAGGCCACATCGGTTCCCCAGGACACCCAAAGCCTGTGTCAACAAATGGCAACACGTGGTTTTGCCGTTGGTGCCGGTCACCCCGGTGATGAACAGGTCCCGAGACGGTTGTCCGTAGAACCGATCGGCAATGACGCCGATCTTGCGTTGCAGCTGTGCGACGGCATAACACGCTGTTGCACCCGGTCCCGCAGGCATACCGGCGGATTCATAGATCACCGCCGCCGCTCCCTGATCGAGCGCTTGCTGGATATAATCACGGCCGTCGTGACGAGCCCCCGGATACGCGCAGAACAAGTCCCCCGCCTTGACCTCTCGGCTATCCAGGGCGATTCCGGAAACCATTACATCGGCGGTGGCGGAGTCGACTTTAGCGATCTCTGCCAGCAACTCACCCAAACGCATTGTCTGCGCATCCCCGGTCATACGCCCGCACCGCCCGCCCGCAGCTGATCCGGGACGTCGGGGGAGCGATCCGGAGGCAAATTAAACAACCGCAGCGCGCCCGCCATGACTTTGGCGAATACCGGCGCCGCGACATCGCCACCGTAATAGTTTTCGCCTCTGGGATCATTCACGACAACAACCATCACCAGCCGGGGATCACTCACCGGCGCGAATCCCGCAAATATGGACATGTACCGGTCGTCGGCGTAACCGGACTTGGTGACCTTGTGCACGGTTCCAGTCTTGCCCGCGACCCGGTAGCGGTCGACACGGGCGGCTCCCCCGGTGCCATGGTCACCCACCGACTTTTCCAGCATCTGCCGCATTTGCCGGGCGATGGTCGGCCGCATCACCCGATCGCCGACAACCGGTCCCTGCACCGGCAATATGCTCACCGGGAGCAAGACGCCGTCATTGGCCAATACCGCGTAGGCGCGCGCCAGTTGCAGCGGGGTCGCCGACAAACCATATCCGAACGCCAAAGTCGCTTGTTCAATCGGACGCCAACGGCGGCGCTGTGGAAGACTACCGGCGACCTCCCCGGGCAATTCCAAACCGGTGGCGTTACCGAATCCGAGCGACTGCAGTGCGGCGACCAACTTCTGCGGCTCGAAGGCCATGGCGATCTTGGCGGCGCCGACATTACTCGATTTCACTATCACCCGGGACACGGTCAACAATCCGTAATCCTTCACGTCACGCACACGATGGCGCCCAACCATGAGATGACCGGGCGTTGTATCGATACGGGTATCCGGCCCGAAACGGCCACTGGCTAGAGCCATTGCCACGGTAAACGGCTTGATGGTGGAACCCGGTTCGAACACATCGGTCACGGCACGGTTGCGGAATCGACTGCCGCGAATGTCGTCGCGGTTATTGGGGTTGAAACTCGGTTCGTTGACCATCGCCAACACCTCCCCGGTTTTCGCGTCCAACACCACCACTGAGGCACTTTTTGCACGATGGCGGTGCACCGCCGCTCGTAGATAACGATGGGCAAGGAACTGGATACGCGCGTCGAGGCTGATGCTGAGATTGCTGCCGTTGACCACGGGTTGGATGAGTTCCACACGTTCGACGATCCGGCCCAGGCGATCCTTGAGCACCCGGGTTTTGCCGGCGACGCCACGCATGCGTTTGTTGTACGTCAATTCGATTCCTTCCTGACCTGCGTCGTCGATGTTGGTAAAACCGAGCACATGACCCGTATAAGGTCCCGCGGGGTAATAGCGCCGATACTCCCGTACCAGATCCACGCCGGGAATACGCAAACTCATGACGCGCTCTACGGTCTTCGGCGGCAGATGACGTTTCAGGTAGACGAACTCACGGTTGCGATTCTTACGGCATATTTTTTTTATCTTCGCCGGGGACAGCTTCAGCGCACGCGCGAGCTTGCGCCAGGAATGACCTTGTTCGAGCAGTGTTTCCGGATGCGCCCACACCGAATCGACGGGGGTGCTCACGGCCAACGGCTCTCCGTTGCGATCGAGAATCATGCCGCGCGTGGGAGGCGTGTGAACCACACGCAAATATCGGGCATCACCCTGGGCTTTCAGGTAGTCGGTATCCAAAACTTGAAGGAATACAGCACGCGCGGCCAGCAGCCCCAGGCACAAGAACAAAATCACCAGCACCAGCCACTGACGTCCGGCGTAGGCAATGGGTTCAGGCCGTGTACTCACCGCAGTCCCCTCGACAATACCGAAACGTGATTCGGGCTCGGCGTGGTCATGCCTAATTTCTCGCGAGCGTTTTTTTCCACCAGGTGATGCATCGACCACGTGCTTTCTTCCAGCAACAGCTGCCGCCATTCGATATTCAAATGATCGCGCTGCTGTTGCGCGTCTTTGAGCGCGATAAATGTCAAGCGATGCTGGTGACGAACGTGGACCACCGCGATTCCACTGATCACGAGCGTTACAATCAGCATCAACATCGTGTTACGCATAGGCCGCCTCCGTACGCTCCGCCACGCGCATCACCGCGCTGCGCGCACGTGGATTACGGGATACTTCGTTCGCGCCCGCCCTGATCGGCCTGCCGATCAAACGCAATCTCGGCGTCAGTTGATGGTCGGGGATTGGAAAATCCGGCGGGTAAGGATCACCCTTGGATTCGCGACGCAGGAAGCGCTTGACGATACGATCTTCCAATGAGTGAAAACTAATGATTACCAGCCGCCCCCCGGTGGCCAGCGTCTCCACGGCTTGGGGGAGCACATCCCGAAGCTGCTCCAATTCCTTGTTAAGAAACATACGAATGGCTTGAAACGTGCGCGTAGCCGGATGTTTGTGCGGCTCTCGTTTAGGAACCGCTTGCTCTATGATCTCAACCAACTGGCGGGTACGCTGAATGGACTGCTGCTGGCGAGCGCTGACGATCGCGAATGCAATGCGTTTTGCGTACCGCTCTTCTCCCAGCTCACGGATCACTTGCTCGAGCTGCCGGCATTCCACGGTGTCGAGCCATTCGGCTGCCGCGACTCCGGCGTCAGGATCCATGCGCATGTCCAAGGGGCCGTCAGCGGTGAAGCTGAATCCCCGGGTTGCATCGTCCACTTGCGGTGAAGACATTCCGAGGTCGAATACTATACCGTCGGCCTTGCCGGCAATCGATAAAGCCCTGACGGCGCGCTTCAGTTCCGCGAACCGGTTATGCAGGATGACAACACGGGGATCCCCCGCGAATAATGATCTTGCCGCCGTTACGGCATCGGGATCCTGATCGATGACAATCAATCTGCCATCGTCCGCCAGCAAATCAAGAATGCCGCGGCTGTGTCCCCCGCGGCCGAACGTGGCATCGATATAAGTTCCGTTTACTTTGATGTTTAGAGCCTGCATGACTTCGCTGAACAGTACCGGCTTATGCCCTTGGGTAACCACGGTGATGAGACGCATCCGTCATAAAGACAAGGATTCCAGCTCCACCGATAAGGGGCCTCCTCCTTCGATGTCCTGTGACAACCATACTTCTCTTCGCGCCGTCCACAGGTCTTCGTTCCAGATCTCGAACTTGTTGCCCTGCCCGATCAACACGACGCGCTTCTTCAACTCGGCGAAATCACGCAGTGGTGCGGGCAACAGCACGCGGCCGCTGGCGTCGAGATCGCACTCATTCGCGTGGCCAATGAGAATGCGCTTTAATCGCTGAGCATTGCCGTCGAGGCTGGGCAGGTTGACCAGTTTCCGCTCGATCACTTCCCACTCAATGAGCGGATACAGCCATAAGCAACGTTCGGTATTGTTGATAGTGACCACCATCCGGCCCTCGGTCTGCCGGACGAGTCCTTCCCGATACCGCGTTGGGATCGCGAGTCGGCCTTTGGCATCCAGGTTAAGTGTGTTGACACCGCGGAACATTGCCCCTCACCTGCCCTAATAATCCACGTTTTCCCACTTTGCCCCACTAATAAACACACTATAGAGAGGTCAAACAGCAGGTGTCAAGCAAAAAACGGTCTCAATTCAATAAGAAATCTTCCTTATCTGACAATCGGTTACGAGTTTTTTTGGCGGACGGGCACGGGCCGCGCCGCAGGTCGCGTGGTCGGCAGTCCTTTCCCACCGCGTCCCGGTCGCGCGATGACGCCAGAGAATGAGTACAACTGTTTGAAAAACATATATTTTTTATGGACGCACGGGTCCGGCGGGAATCCCCACGGCGCGTCCACTGCCCCGGGGGGCGAGAGCCAGCCTGTAAGCCGGGTTCTGTCGCGGACAGTCATTCATCTGGGACAGGCGTCACCGCCTGCCTCGAGCGACCTACCCGGACCCGGTGCGGGCCACACCCGTGGGTCCCTATGCGGTCTTGCTCCAGGTGGGGTTTACCCTGCCACGGACGTTACCGTCCGCGCGGTGCGCTCTTACCGCACCTTTTCACCCTTACCGTCCACCTACCCGCGATCGGCTCTCCGGCCCGGCACCTGGGCCCTGAACCGCCCGAGGGTAGATGGCCGGCGGTATATTTTCTGTGGCACTTTCCGTCGGCTCGCGCCGCCCAGGCGTTACCTGGCACCCTGCCCTGTGGAGCCCGGACTTTCCTCCCCCGCGGGGGCGACTGCCCGGCTGACTCTCGCCTGCACCATACAAGATCGGGACCGACCGATACAAGCCCGGCTCAATCCCCGGAATCCTCGAGCGCCAGGCGATACACTTCGTTCCGCGCGGCCCCGGTGATCTGCGCCGTCAGTTCCACTGCCTGCTTTAACGGCAGCGCCGCCTGCAACAGCGACAGCACGCGCTCCAGTTCCTCCGCCGCCGGCGCGGCTTGCGTTCGCCCGTGCACCAAAATCACAAATTCCCCGCGTTGCTGCCGGGGATGGTCCTGCAGCCACGCCAGCAGGCCGGCAAGTGAATCACGCTTGACGGTTTCGAACTGCTTGGTGATCTCGCGCGCAATGGCCGCTTCCCGCTGCCCGTCGAAAATAGCCGCCATATCGCGCAGCGTAGCCAGGATGCGATGCACGGATTCGTAGAAAACCAAGGTGCGCGATTCATCCTTGAGATCCGCCAGACGCCGGCGCCGCGACGCGGCTTTGGCCGGTAAAAAGCCCTCAAAAACAAACCGGTCCGTCGGCAACCCGGCCATCGATAAGGCGGTGATCGCCGCGCAGGGCCCGGGGACCGCAGTCACGCGTATGCCGCGTTGCTGCGCCAGGCGCACCAGACGGTAACCGGCGTCGCTGATCAGCGGTGTACCAGCATCGCTGATCAACGCGATATCCTCGTCGTGAACC
Source organism: uncultured Gammaproteobacteria bacterium (assembly GCA_947259175.1). Lineage (GTDB taxonomy): Bacteria > Pseudomonadota > Gammaproteobacteria > Arenicellales > JAANXG01 > CALZGZ01. The sequence goes on from CAMYKW010000033.1 coordinate 26,745, forward strand.
AGCTTATCCACCAATTGCGGGGCTTTTCGCTGCTCATTATGGTCGTGGTAGGCGATCATCGGCGTTTGGATGTGATAGCGATCTGCCAGTTTCCGGCTGACACGCGTATCTTCCGCGGCGATGACATCGACGCCGGCAAGAACACGCAGCGCACGCGCACTAATATCCTCCATATTGCCGATCGGCGTCGCTACAATGTACAAAATACCGCCTTTGCCTGGTTGCTCGGCCACTCGCTATACTCCACTTGCTTCGGTGCTAATGAGATCTCGCTCAATCGTGAAAATTCGGCTCGTCACTGCGCTCACCATTCTGCTCATCGCCGGCTGTGCGTCGCAACCCGCGCCGGAGATTTCAACTGCGCCGACCCCGCAACGTGTCGATCCGCCGGTGTCGCAAACCGTGGAACCCGCCGCCAAACCTCCGTCGCCCCAGGAACTGCTCAACGCCGCCTCCGAATACCTTACTCGCGCAGATGAGGCGTTACCACCACAGCGCGCCGACTTTCAACTCAAGGCCGCCGCGGCATTGGTGCAATCGGGGCGCCTGGATCCGGCCATGCGTCTTCTGGATTCCATCGACCTGACCGGATTGGCGTCAGCCTACGACACGCGCCGCCGATTGCTCAAGGCGCGCATATCGCTGCGTTCAAACCGTCCCAACACCGCGTTTGTGTTCCTGTCCGGACTGGAGATTCGGCCTGGCCTCAATCCCCAGCTCGGCGGACAATTGTGGGAACTGCGAGCGCGGGCGAATCTACTCGTGGATCGTCCGCTGGAGGCCGTACGCGCATTGATTATGCGCGAAAGATATTTAACCGAACCGGATGAACTGCTGTTCAATCAACGTCAGATTTGGGCATTGCTCAGTCGGACCAAGATGAACCAACTACTCGACATACGCCAGTCGGCTATCAGCGAAGAATTATCCGGATGGATAGATCTCGCTCTGGCGCACATGGAGTATGGGCATGATGCGTTTCGACTCGAAAATGAGATCCAACGCTGGCGGTCGCTGCACCCTCGGCACAGCGCAGATCTCTTTTTGCGACGACGCGCCACTGCCTACACCGGACCGGCCATCATCTCCGCCCGGCGCGTGGCATTATTGCTACCGCTGGCTTCGCAGTACGGACGCGCGGCGCAAGCGGTCCATGATGGTTTCACGGCGGTGCACCACGCCAACGGTGACCCAAACAAGCCCGAGATCGCCGTATACGATATAGGATCCGAAGCCACGTTGTCGCCGATTTATTACCGGCTTGCGGTACAGGAAGGTGCGGATCTGGTGGTCGGCCCACTGGGCAAAGAAGCGGTCGCTGCGTTATTGGCTACCGACGCGCTTTCGGTTCCGACCCTGCTGCTGGGCGGCGCGTCGGCGGCTGAAACGCTCCCTGTGAACGGTTTTCAATTCGACCTTTCACCGGAGCAGGATGCCGAGCAGACTGCACTGCGCGCCTACCTCGACGGTCACCGGACCGCAGCGGTGTTGTACCCGGAGACTCCTTGGGGTCAGCGTGTCCAGGATGCGTTTAGCGCGCGATGGCGGGAACTGGGTGGCGTAGTTGTGGAATCCCGTCCGTACGTGGATAACCGCCCCGATTACTCCGCCTCGATCAAGGAGGTCTTGAATATCGACAAGAGCGAGGGACGCAAATACGAATTGTCGGCATTGCTCGGAACAAAACTGGGCTTCCAGCCGCGCCGCCGTCAAGACATCGATTTTTTATTTCTTGCCGCCAAGACATCCACCGCGCGGTTACTGAAACCGCAGATCAATTTTTTTCAGGCGCATGATTTGCCGGTTTACGCAACGTCCCATGTCTACGCCGGAAAACAGGACCCGGTGAACGATATCGACCTCAACGGCATCGTGTTCGTCTACATGACATGGTTTCTGGAAAACGTCGGGCGCATTCGCAATACCCGTAAGCAAATTCAGGGCAGCTGGCCGTACGCCTACAGCGCGCTGGATCGGTTATTCGCCCTGGGCATGGACAGCTATGCGATAATCCCCGTTCTCGCACGATTGCGCGAAGACCAAGACCTGCGCATCGAGGGCGTCACCGCGGATTTGAGCATGGACCGCGCAGGCCGGGTCATACGTCATTTGAGTTGGGCCAAATTCGAAAATGGACGACCGGTCATGCAGGAGCTCCCGGTCACCGGGCGCCGTATGGACGCGTATGAAACCAGGAACGAGGCAAGTGGCACTCCATTTAAAACGAGGACAGCTGGCGGAACGCAAGGCCCGTGAATTTTTGATACAGAACGGATTGCGACATATCGAATCCAACTACCGTTGTCCCTGCGGCGAGCTTGATCTGATCATGGAAGACGGGGAACACGTGGTTTTCGTTGAGGTACGCTATCGAAACAATGAACGCTTCGGCGGCGCATTAGCCAGTATTGACGCCAAAAAGCAGAATAAACTGCGCGCCACTGCTGAACACTATCGCCAGCGTCGCAGACCGATTTGCCACCGGCCTTGCCGTTTCGATGTGATATCTCTTACCGGCGACGTCAACGCGGCAGATCCCGCATGGATCAAAGATGCGTTTTGACGCAAGACCGACAGGCCGAGTTTCAACTTGCTGAAAAGTGTGCGAACCAACCATAATGAACACCGATCCTATTCAGCGCGTAATCGGTAATTTCCAGCAAAGCCTGGAAGTGGTCCGTGGGGCGGTGGATCACATCGCCGCGGATATAGTCGCCGCTGCGCAGCTGATGACCGGCGCGCTGTACCAGGACCGCAAGATCCTCAGTTGCGGAAACGGAGGTTCGGCTGCGGATTCGCAGCATTTTTCCGCCGAGATGCTAAACCGTTTCGAGGCTGAACGACCCGGCCTGGCGGCTATCACCCTAACCACGGACAGCTCGACGCTGACGTCGATCGCCAACGACTTCAGTTTTGATGATGTATTTGCAAAGCAAGTGATGGCTTTGGGGCAACCTGGCGACGTATTGTTGGTGATCACCACCTCCGGTAGTTCGGCAAATATCCTGCGCGCTGTGAAAGCCGCACATGAGCGCGCCATGCCGTGCGTGGCCTTGAATGGAAGAGACGGCGGTGAGCTGACGAGCTTGCTGGCCGGCAATGATGTGAATATTCTAGTACCCGGGCCTTCCACAGCCAGGATTCAGGAGGTCCACGGCATAGCGATCCACTGCATATGTGATTTAATCGACCAGCAACTATTGGGCCAATGACAACACTCCGCACCACCTCATCAATAGCATTTGTTCTAACGAGCATTGTGTTTCTGGCATCTTGCGTCGCCACCCTGGTCGGTACCGCGGCGGTCACCGCGGTCGATGTTGCGTATGACCGCCGTACCGTCGGTTCATACATTGACGACGGCTCCATCGAACTCAAGATCAGGGAATTCGTGGTGCGTGATCCGGAGTTGCGTAAAAATGCACACATCAGCGCCACCAGCTTGAACGGCATCGTGTTGCTTACCGGAGAGACGCCCACCGTTGAGTTACGCAACAAAGTGGAATCTACGGCCAAGAACCTGGCTGGCGTGCGCCAGATCGTCAACGAAATTCGCGTGGCGGGGAAAACAGCCCTATTCAGCCGCGCCAACGACACATGGTTGACAAGCAAGGTCAAGGCGCGCCTGATAAACGACACCGGACTCGACGCTAACCGCGTAAAAGTAGTGTCCGAATACGGCAATGTGTACCTGCTGGGGGTGGTCAGCCGCGCAGAGGGCGCTGCGGCCACCGACGCGGTGCGCAGGGTCGGTGGTGTGGTGCGCGTCGTCAAGGTGTTCGAGTACACCGATTGAGTTCGAGCGCGGACAAAATCGTTGATGATCCGGCACGGCTCGAAACGCTGCTGAGCGTACTGGCGCGGCCCCTGGTATTTACCAACGGTTGCTTCGATATCCTGCACCGAGGGCATGTCGCGTATCTCGAACAGGCCGCAGCGCTGGGAAACAGTCTGGTGATCGGCATCAATGACGATGCCTCGGTGCGGCGTCTGGACAAGGGTGGCGAGCGTCCGATCAATCCCCTCCCGGACCGGGCGGCGGTGCTCGCCGCGCTCGCGTGCGTCGATCTCGTCGTCCCCTTCGGCGAAGACACACCGCTGTCATTGATCGTGCGGGTACAACCGGACTTTCTGGTAAAAGGCGGCGATTGGCCCGCAGATCGGATTGTCGGCGCAATAGAGGTACAGGAACGCGGTGGGCAGGTGCGCAGCATTCCGATCCGGTATGAACGCTCCACCACCGAATTGATAAGGCGGATTCGCGGTGATGCCTGATTTACCCGCCAACTTCGAGCGTCGCGTCCGGGACGCGGTCGGTGACCATCTGGTGCTCATCGACCCCGCTGATACATGGACCTACGGATACGACAATTCTCGCAAACACCAGGCACCGGACATGGTGGTATTTGCGACGTCCCATGACCACGTTGTGAATCTGGTTCGCCTGTGTAATGAATTCCATGTGCCTATCGTCGCGCGCGGCAGAGGCACCGGCACCACCGGCGGCTGCATCCCGAAGCGACACGGCGTTGTGTTGTCGCTGGAACGCATGAACCGCATCGTGCGCATGGATGCCGCCAACCGCGCGATTACCGTCGAACCGGGGGTGCTCAATCAAACGGTGCAGGACTGTGCCGGCGAACAGGGTTTCTTCTGGCCGCCGGACCCCAGCAGCGGCGCGTTCTGCACCATCGGAGGAAATCTTGCCTTCAATGGCGCCGGCCCGCGTGCGGTAAAATACGGCACACCGCGCGAGAACATTCTTGGTCTCAAGGGGGTGACCGGGGACGGAGCGGAGATTCATACCGGTTGTTACACGACCAAGGGGGTCGTGGGCTACGATCTCACGCGATTGATCGTCGGTTCCGAGGGCACCCTGGCGATCATAACCGAGGCCGTGCTCAAATTGACTCCCCTTCCAGAGGCGAAGCGCACGCTGCAAGCCATCTACCATGATATGCACAGCGCCGTACAGGCGGTGGTGCGGTTGATGAGCCAACCCATCACGCCGTGCGCGCTGGAGTTTATCGACGGTCACGCAATCGATGTCATTCGCGACTACTCCAGGGCGGCGCTACCCAGCGACGCCGGTGCGATGTTGATTATCGAGGTCGATGGACCGGCCGCGGCCATGGACGCGGCCGCTGCTACGCTGTCCGGTGCCGCCAGTGGCGACGGGCTGGTGTCATTGAAAACCGCCGAGAGCGAGCAGGAAGTTGCCGCACTATGGGACACCCGCAAGGCGTTGTCTCCCGCGCTGCGGAATATTGCGCCCAACAAGTTGAATGAGGATGTGGTGGTGCCGGTGTCCAAAATCCCCGCATTGATTACCGGCCTCGATGAATTGAGCCGCGAGTTTGGAATTCCCATCGTCAATTTCGGGCACGCGGGGAACGGTAACATACACGTCAATCTGCTGTACGACACCCAGGATCCGGCGCAGGAGCGTAACGCACGCCCGTGTCTCGACCGGGTATTTGATCTGGTGGTCGGTTTGAACGGCACGCTATCGGGGGAGCACGGTGTCGGACAAGAGAAACGCGATTACATCACCAAGGAGATCGACCCGGTCACCCTGGATCTGATGCGGCGCATCAAGCGCGAGTTCGATCCCAATGGATTGCTCAATCCTGACAAGATATTTCCGCACAGCGGCTAGCCCGCATTTCTCACCAGGCGCCCAGCTACTATTCTTGTTAAGCACCGAAAAGACTCATACGATAATTCTACGAAGACACATCGTAAATTCGAACA
>CAMYKW010000034.1 GCA_947259175.1 uncultured Gammaproteobacteria bacterium
GATCTTGACCTCGCGGTGTTCGGGGCATGGCAGGCGGATCATCGGCGCACCGGCCACGCGATCGAGACGCAATGATTGGCCTTGCTTGGATCACTAAAACGAAAAACTCAGCCCTGTTTACTGCGCTGCGTCGTGCGGCAAACGGCCAATAGCCGACGCACAACGTGAGCGTTTCGCGCTCAGAAAATTCGCTGGAACCCTGTGTTGTCGGTGACCAGAATCGCTTTTTGACAGTGAAGAGGTTGCACTGCAGTTGCCCCATGAAACTGTCATAAAGTTGACGAACATCATAGGTAAAGTTCATGTCTGTTGATTTAATAGTGATCAGACAGTGCCATAGCGGTGGGATCGATATTTCTCCATCGGTACGTTAACCCTACTTCTGGAAAAGCGATAATGAGGACGCCTAAAGTTAGCATTTGTATGGTTCTTGTCCTTTTAACTGTGTTGTCAACCGGAGCTTTATTCGCGCAGCACGGGGGGCTGACCGTGACCAAAAGCGGTCAGGTTACCGAAGACGTCTATATGGCCGGAGCCACGGTGCAGGTCTTGGCCGATGTAGAGGGTGACGTGGTGGTAGCGGGTGGTAGTGTGACCATAGTCGATTCTGTGTCGGGCGACGTGCTGGCAGCCGGCGGCACGGTGAGCATTGTAGCGAACGTCGATGACGATATCCGCGCCGCGGGCGGTTCGGTTGTAGTGACCGGTAACGTGGGTGATGATGCAATCATTGCCGGCGGTTCAGTCACACTTGCGCCAGGCAGCACGGTCAGTGGACGAGCTTGGCTCGCCGGTAGCACCGTTACTGTAGCCGGCACCGTCGGCCGCGAACTGAAAGCGGCGGGCGGAGAAATTATTGTGGCGGGTACGATCGGTGGAGATGTGGAACTGTACGCAGAATCCATCGAGATCCAGCCAAGTGCCGTCATCAAAGGAAACCTCACCTACTCGGCGCCGAAGGAGGCCGTGGTCCATGAAGGTGCGACAATCGAAGGCGTAGTGACCTGGCACGAGCTCGATCTACACCGCGATTTCGGCGTTCCGAGTTGGGGTTTTGCCGGGACTTTGGTGTTTTTCTTGAGCTTGGCTGTTTCGGCGATCGTGCTGTTTCTGATCTACCCGCGCTTTTCTACGTCCGTGGTACAGCGGTTACAAGACGAACCGTTTAAGTCGTTGGGACTGGGTCTAATGGTCTTATTTGCAACACCCTTTGTGGTGCTGATGTTGCTGGTGTCGGTTCTCGGGGTACCGTTAGGGCTTATCGTGCTGGCGTTGTACTTCGTCGCTCTCGTTGCGGGGTTAATTCCGTTTATAGGGGGATTGGTCTTATTCCTCGTGCTGTTACTGGGCATTGGGGCACTGGAGCTGCATTTCTACAGGCTGTACATCGCTCGAGGTGACAGCCCAATCGGTACACCTACACCAGCCGATTAACGCATGACCAACGGCCGGCCACAACGTATCGCCACATTAACCGACTGACCTGTATCAATGCTGGAACCTTTCGGACCATCGCTTTACGTAGCCAATGGACCGACCGTCTCATTTTTCGGTTTCCCATACCCCACTCGCATGGCGGTGGTGCGGCTTTCGGATGGCAATTTATGGGTGTGGTCACCGGTATCACTGACCGAAGGGCTGGCCAGTGCGTTGGAGGCCATCGGACCGGTGCGCTACATCCTCTCGCCGAACAAGATTCATCATCTTTTCTTGTCCGAGTGGGCCGAGCATTGGCCCGACGCACGCCTCTATGCGCCGCCTGGTCTCGCACGGAAGAAACCCGACCTCCACCTTGATGCCGAACTTGGCGACGAGCCTGATGCTGGGTGGGCGGCGGACATTGACCAGGTGATCTTCCACGGCTCGTTCGCGATGGAAGAGGTAGTGTTTTTCCACCGCGCGTCCCGGACCGCGATCATCTGCGACCTTATCCAGCGTCATCCCGAATCAAAGATGTTGGGCTGGAAGGGGAAGCTGATGCGGCTCGATGGCCTGGTTGGTGAACATGGAAGCACACCGCGCGAGTGGCGCGCGACTTTCCTCCATCGCGGACCGGCCCGCGCTGCACGTGATAAGGTGCTCGGCTGGAAGGCTGAACGACTGTTGATCGCCCACGGCGAGTGCGTACAGACAGAGGCGACCTCGATCATCGCCGCAGCCCTAAGCTGGATCTAAGGGCAGGCTCTTTATTTTCAAGAAATTAGTGAACAGCGGGGCTTAGAAATTTCGGGGGCAAAATGGAGGCAGCTGAACGTCCAGGCGGTCGCAGACGATGTAAGGTCCGGTTTTGACGAGCCGTACAAGGATTTCAACCCAGCGGCTGCTGTTGCAGAACTGCCAGGTTAGGTCGCGCTCGTGGATCTAAACTGAAAGACCACGTTTAGACTTTTACAATTGAACCTCACCCGGCACGCTGTGCGGCGGCATCACTGTTCACAGCGGGAAACGTAAGCGTGAACAGCGCCCCACCCTGCTGTTGATTCTTCGCCGTTATTGAACCGCCGAATTCGTTGACTATTTCTTGCGATATGGAGAGTCCCAGGCCGAGCCCCGCACCGGCCTCCTTACTGGTGAAAAACGGATCGAACAGTTTCTGCAGATTTTCCTCGGGAATACCACCGCCATTGTCTCCAATGCTGACGCTCACCGAATCGCCTGTGGTGCGCATGGAGATCGTCAACTTGCGGTTAACGCATTCCTGCATGGCGTCGACAGCATTCTTAAGGACGTTGATGAACACTTGCCCTAATCGAGTCGCATCCGCGCGGACGTAAACCTCATGCTCGGGCATTGCATCGCTCACCTCCACCTCCTGGTTGTGCGTGTGCATGATCAACGCCAGCGCATCATGGATTGTCTGCTTTAGCGGCACGGCGTCGAGGTTTTGTGTCGACTTGCGTGAAAAAGTTTTCAGTTGGCTCGTCAACCTGGCCATACGATCCGTCAGCGCCAACACGTTGGCCAGGTTTTCGCCCAGTTCATCGTAGTGCCGATGTTCCAGCAACTGAGTTGCAGTGCCGAGGTAGGTTTGTATAGCGGTCAACGGTTGATTGAGCTCGTGGGTGACGCCTGCGGACATTTGGCCCACCGCTGCGAGTTTCGCCGACTGGATCAATTCTTCCTGCGCCTGACGCAGCTCGCGCTCGGTGTGTTCCTGTTCTTTGATCTTATTGTCCAATTGTTCATTGGTTCTTATGAGTTCGACCGTGCGTTGCTTGACCTGCACCTCGAGTTCCTGTTGCGCATTGAGCAGGGTTTCCTCGATATGCTGCTGGTGCTGCAGGCGTTGCGCAAGATTGCGCCTGCGCTGCAGCACATATAACAAGACCAGGCATAGAGTAATCACCGACACGGTCGCGTAGCCCACTGAATGGGTCACGCGCGCGTCCACGCCCCGGGTATCCGCGAGCAAATGCACCAGCCACCTGTGATCAGGCATCTCCCGGCTTTGCGTCAGGTAGGTGTTCTCCCGTCCCGGCGAATCGCCGTCGGATGCGCGAAACGTCAACAGGCTGGCGCCATGGTCGTAGAGCTGTTCTTTTATTATCGGCAACGGCGACATCACGGCGTCTGGATACTGACGGCTTTGCTCGATCCGTTGCCGCACCGTGTCGCTGAGGGGATGCAATGTCTTGAACTTCCAGCTGGGATTGTTGGTGATAAACACCACCCCGTTGTAGTCGGTAACGATTACCTTTTCCGGCGCGTTTCGCCATGCGGCCTCGACACGCTCGGGACTGACTTTAACCACCGCGGCGCCCAGAATCTCATTGCCCGACCTTACCGGAGACGCGTAGTAATACCCGCGCTTTTTCGAGGTTGCCCCCAGTGCGTAATAGCGCCCGACTTCACCGCGCATCGCCGCTTGAAAATACGGCCGGAAACTAAAGTTTTGCCCCACGAATGGCGCTTGCGTATCCCAGTTACTGGCCACCAGCGTCAATCCGTGCTTGTCGATAACGTAGGTATCCGACGCCGCCGCGATTTCGTTCACCTGCTGCAAATAGCGGTTTACCAGATCCCGGTGCGCGTCATCAGTCGGCTGGCGAAGCAACTGGATGATTCGCTCGTCCCGGGCGAGAATCTGTGGCAGCGATTCGTACTTCTCGAGTTCGCTGGTAAGGTTGGCGACGAACAGCCTCAAGCTATTCAGGTTCGCTTGCCGCATCTCATCGAGGGCGGCGTTGCGCGTGATCACCGCAGCCTGCCATAACACAAGCAGCACCATGACGACACACGCCAGCACAACCAGCCACTGTTGCAGTTGCCGATGCTTCGGCGACTGCATCATCTCCGTGTGCGGCCGGCGATATCACCAGGCATCATGTTGAGGGTGTACATGATATTCACCGGTTTCCGCGCGCGTTCGTTTCACGCTTGTCGAAAGTAACCAACGTTGATCGACTTTAACTTCTGGCGGCCATTAATCGAGAATTGGCTATCAGCGAGGAGTCTATCTCCTTTATTGCACGGAAGAAACGCCCGGCTACTATTTTCGGCAAGCAGTATCGTTGGTCTTAAGTCGCAGAATCATTGAACCAAAATTGCGGGTGTCTCAGACTGCGTGCCATGAATAGTAGCTGGGTTAACAGTAGTCCCTGCGATTCAAGTTATATTTGCGCAGCTTGTCTTCGAACGTCTTGCGCGGTAAACCCAGCGCCGTGTAGGCGGCCCGCGCATCGCCTTTGTGCTGTACCAGCTGCTGTTCGATGACCCGTCTTTCGTAACAAGACACCATCTCTGCAAGTGTTTGCGAATTGCCACAGTCGGCATTATGGGACAGGTTTGTGAGACCCGACAGATCGTTAAAACAACCCAACACATAGCGATCTGCAGTGTTCTGCAGTTCCCGGACATTACCCGGCCAGTCGTGGGCCATCAATTCCGCCATCACCTCCGGCCCCGGAGAGGCGGGGGCGCTCTCGTACCGGCGCGCCGCATTATCGAGAAAATACTCGAATAAAATCGGAATGTCGTCGCGCCGCTCCCTGAGCGGCGGCAGATTGAGCTGCACCACTGCGAGCCGGTAATACAGATCCTCGCGGAATTCCCCGCGCGTGCTGGCGTCTCTAAGGTCGGTCTTGGTGGCGGCAATGACGCGCACGTCCACCGGTATGGTCTTGGATGATCCCAGGCGCTCGATGGTGCGCTCCTGTAATACGCGCAGCAGTTTCACGCTCAGGGCCTGCGACATGCTCTCGATCTCGTCGAGAAACACGGTGCCCCTGTGGGCAGTTTCAAATTTGCCGATCTGGCGCGCATTCGCGCCGGTAAATGCGCCGGGCTCATGGCCGAATAATTCATTTTCAATAATGTCCTCGGGCATGGCGCCGCAATTGACCGCGACGAAGGGTTTATCGCGGCGCCGGCTCTGCTTGTGCAAGGTATGCGCGACCAATTCCTTGCCGGTGCCGGTCTCGCCAAATATCAGCACATCGGCGTCGACATCCGCGATCTTCGCTATTTGCGTGCGCACCAGTTCGATCTGCGGAGAATTTCCGATGATGTCGAACTGACTGAGTTGGTCGCGAAGTTCGTTGCGCAACGCCCGGTTCTCGAGTATCAGCCTGCGCTTTTCCACCGATCGTTTCGCCACTTCGACCAGCCGGTCGGCGCCGAAGGGCTTTTCGATAAAGTCATAGGCGCCGTCGCGAATCGCCTGCACCGCCATTGAGATGTCGCCGTGGCCGGTAATCAATACCACCGGCAGGTCCGGATCGAGCGCCAGCGCCCGGTTCATCAGTTCCAGACCGCTCGCCCCGGGCAGCTTGACGTCGGTGATCAGCACGCCCGGCCAGCTTCTGGACAGCAACCGTTGCGCCGGTTCGGCGGCATCAAAGCATTGCACGTCGAAACCGGCCATCTTCAATGCCTGTTCCCCCGCGCGGCGGATATGCATTTCATCATCAACGAAGATGACGCTTCCCTGGGTCACGCCAGGGACGGAAAGTGAGTCGTTCATCATGGTTGCTTCGGTATGCCGGCGGTTTCAGACCACAGGAATTGCTGTCGATACGGTGACGTCGGGGCACCGCTGGGCATTGCGTCAAGCAAGATTCTTACCAACCACGATCACCACCGTCGCAAAATCATCCGCAGCTCGCGGCCTTGCCGTAAAAGCCGCGCCGATCCCGTGTGCGGCACCGACGCGATCAGCGTGTCACGTCTCTCGGTCGCCACTACCCCCCGGATTATGGGCGAGATTTCGCCGTATTGCATCGCCATTGCGGCGGTTTACCGCCTTGCTGGCCGCCCGCAGTCCTGCGCCAGGCCCCCGGGGACGCCCGATTCCACGGGGAAATCGCCGATTTTGGCGATGGTTAGCGGGTCTGGCCCTGTTTTTGCATCAACTTGCGCCCCAGAGGGTGGAGACATGGGCTCGAGCCAGGGCGGCCCCGGATCGTTTTGCTAAATCCGCCGACGCCGGATTGCGTTTTCCAACCATTCTCTTTTTAATACCCGTATAGCCACCACTTATAAGCTTTGGAGGATAGATCGAATGCGATTCCTAATCAGTGCCCTTACCGTATTGGTATTCATGGTGACCGGTCCCGTCGCGCACGCTGGCCCGATCAAGATTAAGTTCTCCCACGTCGTCGCGGTAAACACGCCCAAGGGCCAGATGGCGGAAAAATTCAAGGAGCTCGTCGAGCAGCGCCTGGCCGGCAAGGTCGAGGTCAATGTGTTTCCCAATGCCCAGTTGTTCGGCGACAACAAGGTGCTCGAAGCCCTGCTGCTGGGCGACGTCCAGCTGGCGGCGCCGTCGCTGTCCAAGTTTCAGAAATACACCAAGAGTCTGCAGATATTCGACCTGCCGTTTCTGTTCAACGATATCGGCGCCGTGGACAAGTTCATGGCCACCGACGCCGGCAAAAAACTACTACGCGCCACCGAGAACAAGGGCCTGTTGGGCCTCGGCTTTCTGCACAACGGCATGAAACAGTTGTCGGCCAGCTCACCGCTGACGGTGCCGGAGGACGCTGCCGGTATGAAATTCCGCATCATGACCTCGGATGTGCTCGCCGCCCAGTTCCAGGCGGTCAAGGCCTCTCCGCAGAAAAAACCATTTTCTGAGGTGTTCACGCTACTGCAGACCAAGGCCATTGACGGTCAGGAAAACACCTGGTCCAACATCTTTTCCAAGAAGTTTTTCGAAGTTCAGGAACACATCACCCACTCCGATCACGGTTACCTCGGCTACATGGTGGTCACTTCATCCGAGTTCTGGAACGATCTGCCGGATGACGTCCGCGGCGAGCTGCAAAAGGCCCTCGATGAGGCCATCACCTTCGGCAACCAGGTCGCCAAGGAAAAAGCGGTCGGCGACAAGACGGCGATCATGGATTCCGGGCGCAGCAAGATAATCGAGTTGACTCCGGAACAACGCGGGCAGTGGGTCGAGGCGATGAAGCCGGTGTGGAAGAAGTTCGAAGGCGACATCGGCAAGGACTTGATCGACGCCGCGCTGGCGGCAAACAAGTAACGGCGCTGAGCCCGAAAACCAACCAACATTAAACTAAACAGGCTTCGCACATCGTCATGAGTCGCATTCTCAACCAAATCGAGGAGGGCGTGATCGCCCTCCTCCTGGTCGGTATGACCGTGTTGGTGTTCATCGAGGTCTTCGACCGCTTTGTACTCGGTCAAGGCATCTTGTGGATGGAAGAACTGACATTGCATCTGTCGGCGTGGATGGTGCTGTTCGGCACCTCCTGGGTGCTCAAGCAAGGCGCCCACATCGGCGTGGACGCATTCGTCAAACTGTTTTCCAGCGGTGTGCAACGCGTTTTCGGGCTTATCGCCGTAATGGGCAGTCTCATCTACTGCGGACTGATCATGTATGGCGGTTGGATCTACCTGGCGAAATTGCTCCAGATCGGCATCGAGCTCGAGGATATTCCCATACCGAAGTGGGTCGCCCACTCGATCCTGGTGCTCGGCATGGCTTTGCTCGCGCTGCGGCTGCTGCAACTGTTTTGGCGCATTGTCAAAGGCGAGGAAACCGGCTTTCGCCATGCCGATGAAGCCGAAGAGGCCCTGGAGGAACTCGCTCACGAAAAACAGGGGGACACTAAAGGATGACGACAGCCGCGCTATTCATTCTGCTTTTCGCCTGCATGTTCATCGGCGTGCCGGTATCCATCGCCCTCGGCCTTTCGAGTGTGGCAACCATATTGTTATTTTCCGATGACTCGTTGGCATCCGTTGCGCTCAAGTTCTTCGAGAATGTGTCCGAGCACTACACGCTCCTCGCAATACCGTTTTTTATTCTGTCCTCGGCGTTCCTGTCCGGTGGCGGCGTCGCCAGACGACTGATTCGTTTTGCCATCGACGCCGTCGGTCATATCCGCGGTGGGTTGGCGATGGCCTCGGTGCTCGCGTGCATGTTGTTCGCCGCCGTGTCCGGATCGTCACCGGCAACGGTGGCGGCGATCGGCAGCATCGTCATCGTCGGCATGGTGAAAGCCGGCTATCCCAAGGAATTCGGCGCCGGCGTCATCTGCAACGCCGGCACCCTGGGAATTCTGATCCCGCCGTCCATCGTCATGCTCGTCTATTCCGCCGCTACCGAGGTGTCGGCGGCGCGCATGTTCATGGCCGGCTTCATTCCCGGCATCGGCATGGGCCTGTTGTTGATGGTCGCCATTTACGTCGTCGCCCGTATCAAGGGCTTGCCCTCCCAGCCTCGGGCTTCGTTTCGCGAATTGATGACCAGCGGTTTTTCCGCATCCGGCGGCTTGTTCTTGATTGTCATCGTGCTCGGCGCAATCTACGGCGGCATCGCCAGCCCGACGGAAGCGGCGGCGGTGTCAGCGGTTTATGCGTTCATGGTGGCGTGCCTGGGTTACCGTGACATCGGTCCGATGAAGGACATTCCGTGGCGCAAAGACGGCGAAGGAATCGGCGGGATCGTGGCGCGCAACAGCGGTCAGATTCTTTGGGCGCTGCCGAAGTGCGTGTTCGACAAAGAAGTGCGGCACACGATCATGGACGCCGCCAAAGTCAGCATAATGCTGCTGTTCATCATCGCCAATGCGATGCTGTTCGCGCACGTGCTCACCACCGAGCGCATTCCCCACGCCATCGCCGAGACCATCGTCCACTGGGGCTTGCCGGCATGGGGCTTCCTGATTGTGGTCAACTTGCTGTTGCTGGCCGCCGGGAATTTCATGGAGCCGTCGGCCATCATCCTGATCATGGCGCCGATCCTGTTCCCGATCGCCACCCAACTGGGCATCGACCCCATCCACCTGGGCATCATCATGGTCGTCAACATGGAGATCGGGATGATCACACCCCCGGTGGGGCTCAACCTGTTCGTGACCGCCGGAATCACCGGCGAGAATCTGCAGTGGGCGATCAAGGCCGCGCTGCCCTGGCTGTCCCTGTTGTTGGTGTTCTTGATCTTCATCACATACATCCCGCAGATATCACTGTTCCTGCCCGAGTACATCGACTATCTGAAAGGTTACAAATAAATGCCGGTCCCGTTCTGCTCGGATATGCATCCGGTAAGTATCAATCGCCCGCTGCGTTGGTTTGTGGTCGCTTGCGTGCTGTTTCTGTTGACAGTGAACGCCCGCGCGGACGAACCCATCCTGATCCGTTTCTCCCACGTCACCAGCGAGGCCACCCCGAAGGGACACGGCGCGGCGCTGTTCAAGAAAACGGTGGAGGAGCGGCTGGCTGGAAAAGTGCGCGTCGAGATCTATCCCCGCGCCTTGAAATACAACGATGACCAGGCGCTGCTCGCCCTGCTGTTCGGCGATATCGAATTGGCGGCGCCTTCGTTTGCCAAATTCCGAAGTTTTTCCAGGCAAATTCAGGTCTTCGACCTGCCGTTCTTGTTTTCGGACGTCGATGCGGTAAAACGTTTTCAGCGCAGCGAAGCCGGCGTCGAGCTGCTCGATTCCATGCTGTCGCACGGCATCAAGGGGTTGGCCTACTGGGACAACGGGATGCGCGTGATGTCCGCCAACCGTCCCTTACGGAAGCCGCAAGACTTCAAACGCCTGCGGTTTCGCATTGAGCCGTCGGCGGTGATGCAGGCCCAGTACCGGGCGCTGGGCGCGGCGACCGTGCCGATGCCGTTCAAGCAGGTCAGGGAGGCTTTAAAAATGGGCTTGGTGACCGGCCAGGAGAACGCCTGGTCCAACATACGCTCCAAGGGCTTTCACGATTTTCACAGGTACTTCACCGAAGCTGGGCACAGTTTTCTCGGTTACATGTTGGTCACCAACGCGGACTTTTGGGCCAAGCTGCCCGATCAAGTTCGTACAGAACTGGAGAACATCATCCAGGAAGTGACCGCGGAGGTGAACAAAAATGCCCGCGACAAGGCCAAGGCGGATCGCCAGCGGGTCATCGATTCTAAAAAGGCGGACGTGATCACCTTGACCGACGCCGAACTCGAGGAGTGGCGCACGTTGCTCACACCAATCTGGAAGAAGTTTGAATCGCAGATCGGAACGGAGATCCTGGAACAGGCGACACTCGCCAACCAGGCTCGTTAACGCAACCAAACCTCACGATCCGTGAGGGCAGACAAACAATAATGTCAGACAAGCTCACAGATGCGGCGCTGGCCTATCATCCACCAAACCGATGGCGACGCAGCATGACTTGACGCTCGCCTATTCACCCGGCGTCGCCGCTGCATGCGAGGAAGTCGCCAGAGACCCGCAGCAGGCGGCAACTCTCACCGCCCGCGGCAACCTGGTAGCGGTGGTCACCAACGGCACCGCGGTGCTGGGGCTCGGCAGCATCGGCGCGTTGGCGGCGAAACCGGTCATGGAGGGCAAGGCGGTGCTGTTCAAGAAATTTTCCGGTCTCGACGTGTTCGATATCGAAATCGAAGAACGCGACCCCGGCAAATTCATCGACATCGTCGCCGGATTGGAGGCTACATTCGGCGCCATCAACCTCGAAGATATCAAGGCGCCGGAATGCTTTCACATCGAGGAGGCGCTGCGCAAAAGGATGCGCATCCCGGTGTTTCATGACGATCAACACGGCACCGCAATCATCGTCAGCGCGGCGATCAGAAGCGGACTCAAAGTCGTGGAGAAGGACATCGCACAAGTGAAGCTGGTCGCCTCCGGCGCCGGCGCCGCCGCCCTCGCGTGCCTCGACCTGCTGGTGAAGATCGGCCTGCCGCGGGAAAACGTCACCGTGGTCGATATCGACGGCGTGGTGTACCGCGGGCGCACCGCGTCCATGGATCCGTACAAGGAACGCTATGCCCAGGATACCCAGGCGCGCACCCTGGGCGAGGTCATCGCCGGTGCGGATATCTTTCTGGGGCTGTCGGCGCCCAGGGTGCTGCGTCCCGAGTACCTGGAGAAGATGGCCGACAAACCAATCATCATGGCGCTGGCCAATCCGGTGCCGGAGATCATGCCGGACGACGCCCGCGCGGTGCGCCCCGACGCGGTGATCGCCACCGGGCGGTCGGATTATCCCAACCAGGTGAACAATGTATTGTGCTTCCCGTTCATTTTCCGCGGCGCGCTGGACGTCGGTGCGACGTGTATCAACGAGGAGATGAAGATCGCTTGCGTCAACGCACTGTCGGAGCTGGCCATGGCCGAGCCCTCCGACGTGGTAAAGACCGCCTACGCGGGACAACCGCTGACCTTCGGTCCCGACTATCTGATCCCCAAACCCTTCGACCCGCGGTTGATCACCGTGGTGGCGCCGGCGGTCGCCAAGGCGGCGATGGACTCGGGCGTGGCAACACGACCGATCACCGACTTCAAACACTACTGCGACGACCTCAGCCATTACGTATTCAAGTCCAGCGCGGTGATGGAGCCCATCTTCGAACGCGCCCGGGAACAGCCGATGCGCATTTGCTACGCCGAAGGCGAGGAAGAGCGCGTACTGCAGGCCGCCCAGCAGGTGGTCGATGCCGGCCTCGCCCACCCCATCCTGATCGGCCGCGAGGACGTAATCGAGGCGCAGTTGCGGGAACTCGGCCTGCGTATCCGGCCGGGCCGGGACTTCGAACTCGTCAACCCACAGACCGATCCGCGCTTCGACACCTACGGGCACGAATACTTCAAGATCATGGGGCGCCGGGGCGTGACACCGGCGCGTGCGCAACATCTGCTGCGCAGCCGCAGCAGCACCTTCGCCGCGCTGATGGTCCGTTGCGGCGACGCCGACGGCATGCTGTGCGGCACGGTCGGCGCCTTTCACAAACACCTGGAACGCGTGGACGACATCATCGGCAAGGCGCCCGGCGTGCATGATTATTCGACCCTGGTCGCCTTGATACTCCCGGGGGGCACGTATTTCATCTGCGACACCCATGTGACTGACGAGCCCAGCGCCGAAGACCTGGCGGAGATGACGCTGTTGTCGGCCCAGGAGGTGCGGCGTTTCGGCATCGTCCCCAAGGTGGCCCTGGTGTCGCATTCCAACTTCGGCAACCGCGACACGCCATCGGCGCGCAAGATGCAGCAGGCGCTGGCCATACTGCGCGAACGCGCCCCGGAACTCGAAGTCGACGGGGAAATGCATGCCGAAGCGGCGGTGAACGCCGAGATTCGCAACCTCACGTTTCCCGATTCGCGTATTTCGGGATCCGCCAATCTATTGGTGATGCCGAACGTGGACGCCGCGCATATCTCCTACACCCTGCTCAAGGTCCTGGGCGGCGGGGTTTCCGTGGGCCCGATACTGGTCGGGCCGTCCAAACCGGCCCATGTGGTCACCCAGACCATTACCGTGCGCGGCCTGATCAATATGACCGCGATGACCAGCGTGGAGGCGCAGATTCAAACCGCGGAGGGGAAATCCTAGATGGCGCCCACCACTGCCTCAGCGGGGAAGAGCAACACAAACATCCACTTGGCAGCTTTGGATCTCGATTGCGTTGGGCCGTCGACCTGTCCGCGACGATGGAATTGAACACCGAGACGGGTACCGCCGGCCCCCCAACAACGGGCATCGCCGGCTGTGACCGATAGATAGAAGAGGAGACAACCATGTTTCAAGTCCGTATCCACGGCCGCGGAGGCCAGGGGGTGGTGTCCGCCGCCGAGATGCTGTCCATCGCGGCCTTCGAAGAGGGCAAGCACTCCCAGGCGGTCCCCAGTTTCGGCTCGGAACGCATGGGTGCGCCGGTGGTAGCCTACGTTCGAATCGACGATAAGGAAATTGAATTGCGGGAACCGGTGCTGGAACCCGACCTGTTGATCGTGCAGGACCCAACCTTGTTCGCCGCCATAGACGTGTTTGCCGGGCTGCGCGACGACGGATACGTGCTGGTGAACACCAGCAAGACCCCGCAGCAGCTGGGTATAGCGGATGCCACCAATCAGCTGCCGGACGGCCACGTGGCCGCAGTTCCGGCGACCGAGTTGGCGATGCACCACTTGAAGCGTCCGACGCCCAACACCGTGTTGCTGGGGGCGTTCGCGGCGATGAGCGATATCGTCAAACTGGAGTCGGTGTTCAAAGCCATCCAGAAAAAATTTCCCGGCAAGATCGGCGAGATGAATGTCGCCGCGGCCCAGGCGGCCTATGACACCGCCACTGCAAGCTGAATTCCTTAGGAGGACCCTGTCATGCTGAAACAAATAGAAGGCTCTCATGCGGTGGCTGAAGCCGTTGCGCTGTGCCGGCCGGAGGTGATATCCGCCTATCCGATAACGCCGCAGACCCACATCGTGGAGGATCTGGGTTCGATGGTGAAGTCGGGGGAGATTGCGAACTGCGAATTCCTGTTGGTGGAATCGGAGTTCGGGGCGCTCAGCGCCTGCATAGGCTCCTCGGCGGCCGGCGCGCGGAGCTACACCGCGACCTCCAGTCAGGGCATGCTGTTCATGATGGAGGCGGTCTACAACGCATCGGGCATGGGTTTACCCATTGTGATGACCGTGGGCAACCGCGCTATTGGCGCGCCGATCAATATCTGGAACGATTGGGGCGATTCGATGTCGGCACGCGACGCCGGTTGGATTCAGTTGTTCGTCGAGAGCAATCAGCAGGCGGTGGACGTGCACATCCAGGCGTTCCGCCTGGCGGAACAGCTGAGCCTCCCGGTGATGGTGTGCATGGACGGATTCGTTCTCACGCACTCATACAGCCAAGTCGACATACCGGATCAGAAACAGGTGGACGCCTTTCTGCCAACTTTCGAACCGCGCCAGCTCCTCGACCCCGCGTCACCGGTTTCCATGGGCGCCATGGTAGGCCCGGATGCGTTCACCGAAGTGCGATATCTCGCGCATCACAAACAGATGGAGGCGTTGGAACTGATACCGGAACAGGCGGCCGAGTTCGAAACGCTTTTCGGGCGCGACTCCGGCGGATTGGTCAAGAGCTTCGACTGTGAAGGCGCTGAGACGGTGGTCGTCACCATGGGCTCGGTCATCGGCACGATGAAGCACGTCCTCGCTGAGATGCGCGATGAAGGCATCTCCATAGGCGCGCTCACGGTCCGTTCCTTCCGCCCGTTCCCCAAAGAGACCTTGCGCGATCTGCTCAAAGACGCCAAACGGGTGATCGTATTCGAGAAATGCCTCGCCGTGGGCATGGGCGGAATCCTGGCGATGAACCTGCGCATGGCGCTGAAGGATTTTCCTATTCGCGTGCATTCTGCGATCGGCGGGCTGGGGGGACGACCGCGACCGATCACCCGCGCGAATCTGCGGCGCATGTTCGAGAAAGGAATCCGGGATGAAATGGAGGAACCACACTTCCATGACATCCACATGGACATTGTCGAGCGTGAACTCGAACGCGAACAGGCGCAGCGCCGCTCCGGTTCGATCGCCGAGAATATTCTTCAAGACGTCGGCGTCGTTGCCGCGGCTAAAACCATATAGCAGGAGCGCACCATGCCTCAGATTCCCGAATCACACCAAAAAGTCAGGTTCTACCAGACCGGCACACTGACGGTCGGCAACCGGCTGCTGGATGCCGAACACCGATCGGTCCAGGGCACCATGGACCGTTCCAATTCACTGGATTCCGGACACCGCGCGTGCCAGGGATGCGGTGAGGCCCTGGGGGCCCGGTTCGCCATCGATGCCGCGATGCGCGCGACAAAGAATCAACTCATCGCCGCGAACGCCACCGGCTGCCTGGAGGTGTTCACCACCCCGTACCCCGAGACTGCGTGGTCGATACCCTGGATTCACTCGCTGTTCGGCAACGCCGCCGCAGTGGGCGCCGGGATTGCCGCGGCGTTGAAGGCCAAGGGTCGCGACGACGTGCGCGTCATCGCCCAGGGCGGTGACGGCGGCACTACCGACATCGGCTTTGGTTGCCTGTCCGGCATGTTCGATCGCAACGACGACGTGCTCTACATCTGTTACAACAACGAGGCTTATATGAACACCGGCGTGCAGCGTTCCAGCGCCACCCCCGGGGGGGCGCGCACCGCTACCACCATGCCGGTGGGAAAAGATCCGGGCAACGCGTTCAACACCGGAAAGAGCGTGCCCCTGGTGGCCATGGCCCATCTGATCCCCTACGTCGCGACGGCGTCGGTGCACGATCTACACGACTTGGAGCATAAGGTCTCCAAGGCCATGGGTATCCACGGCGCGCGGTACATTGAAATTTTCGTACCGTGCCCCCTGGGCTGGGGATCAAAACCAAGCGATACGGTGAAGATCGCGCGCCTTGCGGTGGAATGCGGCCTGTATCCGCTGATCGAAGCGGAGCACGGCGAGCTCACCGGCGTGACCAAGATACGACAGCACGTGCCGGTCGGTGAGTATTTGAAGCTGCAGCGGCGATTCGCCCACGTATTGAAACCGGGAAACGCCCATCAGCTCGAACAACTCCAGGCGATCGCCGATCGCAACATCAAAAAGTTCAGCCTCATCGACGAAAAAGGAGGCCAGGAATGAAAACCCCGTTCGCGATTACGCTGGACGTCGGCAGCAGCCTGTTGAACAAGACCGGCTCCTGGCGCAACGAGCGTCCGGTATATCTGGACCGATTACCGCCGTGCAATCATGCGTGCCCCGCCGGCGAGAACATCCAGCAATGGTTGTATCTCACCGAGGAAGGCCGTTACGAAGAGGCGTGGCGGCAGATCATGGATGACAATCCGTTTCCGGCGGTGATGGGACGGGTTTGTTATCACCCCTGTGAAACCCACTGCAACCGCGGCCAGCTGGATGAAGCCGTGGGCATCAATGCGGTTGAGCGGTTTCTCGGCGACCAGGCCCTGATCAACGAGTGGCAGGTTGAGGCCGGCGCGCCAACCGGGAAACGGGTGATGATCGTCGGCGCCGGCCCCAGCGGACTGACGGCCGCGTATCACCTGCGTCGCATCGGCCATGCGGTGACGGTGTACGACGCCTCGCCCCAGGCCGGTGGCATGGTGCGTTACGGCATACCCAAATACCGCATGCCGCGAGAAAAACTTCGCGCCGAGGTCGCGCGCATTGAACGGATGGGCGCTGAGCTGCAACTCAATACCCGTATCGACGATGTGGTCGCCGCACGGGATGAGGGTAAATTCGATGCCGTATTCCTGTCGATCGGCGCGCAATTGCCCAAGCGCGTGGACATCGAAGTGAACGGTGAACTGCCGGTGCTCGACGCGGTGTCCGTGCTGCGCAACACCGAGCTCGAGGAACCTACCGGAATGCGCGGCCACGTGGTGGTGTATGGCGGCGGTAACACCGCGATGGACGTCGCGCGCTCGGGGGTCCGGCTCGGCGCCAAGAGCGTGACCGCGGTGGTGTTCGAAGCTCGGGAACACATGCCGGCGCATGAATTCGAGGTCAAAGAGGCTCGTGAAGAGGGCGTGGAGCTGGTCTGCCTGCGCGCAATCCGTGAAGTGAACGGCGAACAGGTCACCCTGGAAAAGATGGTGCCCAGCGAAGGTCGCTGGCCCCAGCCCACCGGCCAGTTCGAGACCATTAGCGCGGATGTCGTGGTGCAGGCCCTCGGGCAGAACGTGGACACCGGGCTGGCCGAGGCCATATCCGGCATCAAGGTCGCCGAGGGCGCGGTGCAGGTCGGCACCGATATGCAGACCGGTTCACCCGGCATCTTTGCCGGGGGTGACATGATCCCCTCGGAGCGTACGGTGACCACGTCAATCGGTCACGCCAAGAAGGCCGCGCGCCACATCGATGCTTATCTACGCGGCGTCAGTTATTCGCCTGCGGAGAAGCACGAGGTGGTCAGCCATGACATGCTCAACACCTGGTATTACTCCGACGCACCGCGCACCGTCCGCCCGATGCTCAGCGTAATGCGGCGGCAGTCCGGTTTCGCTGAGATCGTCGGTAATATCGACCAGGAGAATGCCACCTTCGAGGCCCGTCGCTGCATGTCGTGCGGTAATTGCTTCGAGTGTGATAATTGCTATGGCGTGTGTCCTGATAATGCGGTGAAAAAACTCGGACCCGGCAATCGCTTCGAGTTCAAGTACGATTACTGTAAAGGCTGCGGCTTGTGCGCGTCCGAGTGCCCCTGCGGCGCGATCAAGATGATCCCCGAAGAGATCTGATCGGTTCGACGCTGCGGGCCACCAAGCCGGTTTGGTGCCGGGCCGAACCACGGGAGAATTCCCGGGACACGCCGTGAATACCTCCCTGTAGGCTGGGTTAACCGGACTGCTGGCGCAGCCGGTTAAATTCGCTTGCGGACCTCGAGACGCAGTCTTCTATAGACATGCCGCGCAGGTAGTTTCCCGTTACCAGCACGCGTTTGCCGGCTAGCAGGCTGTCGATCCGGTCAACATGGTCCCCATGGCCGATGCGGAAGGTCGGCAGGATATTTCGCCTGGTGGCCACCAGCTCCAGATCACCAGCTGATATCTGCAGCACCTGTGCGATCCGTTCGAGCTTGGCATCCAGCTCGATCTGATCGCCCTTGAAATGGAAAGTAAATCCCCGGTACTCGTCGTCGGGGACCGTATCCCGGGACACCACCGAATGAAAGCTGTCGCGCACGGCGACAATACCGGCGACTTTTTCCACGGGAACCACTTGCTTGGCGACCGCGACGCCTACCGATTCGACGGCAGCGCCTCCGATCCGAGCCAACTCGTCGGCAAGCTCCGGGTACACCGGACGCAGCAAGCCGGCGCTCACCTCGGGGGCGGTGGCCAATGCAATATGATCGCTGATGTATCGATCTCCGTTTGCGATGGTAACTTCGAAACACTGCTCCTTGGCCTCGATCTGAACCGCGTCACTCCCGGTAACCGTTTCAATTCCCGGCGCGGTGGCGATGGCGTCGGTCACGGATTGCAGCCCGTTCGGCAGGGTAAAACTTTTCAACACGTCTTTACGCCGCGCGCGCCGTTTGAACATGATGTCCGCCGGAAAATCGTCCGCTGGTTGCGAAGGCACGGCGGAGAATAGATGCGTGAAGATCTTGTCGTAGTTTCTTCTGCCGACGATCTTCGAGTAATAAGACTTGACGCTCTGCCCCCGCTTGTTCAGGAAAAATAAGCGCGGAACCGATACCAGTAACTCCGGAAAGTTCAGCTGGGAAGGAATCGACTTGAGACGGTCGTCGACCAACATACGATACGGCGCCTTCTCACGCCGCATGAGCTTGTCGAGCATGCCCAGGGCTTCGATGATCTCGAGAAACCCGGCGTACGAGTTATAGCAAGTGTGGGCCCCCAGTTCGACCCAAAAGGGTCGTGTGCCGGCCGCGAATTGATGGGTATGCACCGCACCCCCAACGCGCTCGGTTTTTTCCACTACCAAGGTCTTTAGTCCGGCGGCGGCTGAATGATGAGCAAGGCTCAGTCCGCTTATCCCGGCGCCGATAACTACGATGTCGTATTGGCTCATGGGCGCCCATGCACAGTCAGTTGGTCACGCCGCGGAACACGATCAACGGAGAGGTGTACGGGCGGCTGGACAGCGCATCGAAGGGACAACTGCGTAGCCAAGCCGAGTCAAATGATACCGGGATGACGGATCCATGCGGTCGCCGGCTCACACACGAACCACGACACAATCCGGATCAATTATTCTTGGCCCCCTGGTTGATCCATTTGCCGATCAGTTCCACCTGCTCTTGCGGCAATCGCGGCAATTGTTTGGGCATGTTTATCGAGGAGTCCGCTTTGTGCTCAACCAGGATCTGTAAAGTGCTGGAAAAACTGTACCCCGGAATGATTACCGGACCAAATTTGGTGCCTTTCATGAGGTTGTCATAGCTTTCCATGCTCAGTCCACTGGCAATATATCCCGAGCCACCCGGTTTATGACATGACACACATCGCTCCTGCAGTATCGGCATCACATCTTTCTTGAAACTTATTTCCTGTTCGGCGCAACCCGCAACAATCACCAATGCCAGCAATGAGACCGGCCACATTATTTTTCTTACATGCATCTTTTATCGTTCCTTACATGGCGCATGGCGCAAATTCGACTTCCGGCATTGTCGCAAAAGGCCAACCGCGCCACAATAGGCGCGGTTCCGGCAGTCATACACGCGGCAAAACTAAGCGGCGTTGGCGGCAACTGTCGCTACCATCGTTGACGACACGCGCGTGCGGCTCATGGGTGAGTGCGGCTTTATTGCCCCGGTACCGGCGTAACCGGGACCCACCGTCGGCAGCGTTCACTGCGATACCGGTCGGGAGCGGGTCGGGCCATATTGATTTGATTTGTCGGCCCATGTTATGTTGCGCTGCACAATTTGGCGTACCCGGTACGTTGCACCGATGATGTACGTTTCTTGAAAGGAATGGTAAGTTTCGGCTTGCATGGCGAAGGGTGGAGATCTCTATGACTTGCCGCCTCCCCGCTCCTCTACTAATGGCATTGACTTCCCAAGCGGAACCCGTCTAGGGTGTGGCCACGCCGGGATTGGCGTTGTTCCCGCCGCGTCTGGCGACGGTCGATAGGAGCGGTCGCGCGCGGAAACGGGCACAACAGACCCTTGCCGTCCTCAAATGATTTTTGGTCGCGGAGAAACCAACTATGAGTGAACAAGCACTTCACCGCCACTACCTGCACTTTCAGGAGCTACCGTGGAGTTTGCGCACACTGTACACCGCCACCCTCCTGGTGCTGGCGACCGGATACTTGTTTGCCCTGCTCCACTTGTACGGATCCCACGCTGGACGCGACGGCGAGTCTGGGCTGTCGATTAAAGACGTGGTCATCGCCTACAGCGGCAGCAAAGATTCCACGCGCCTGGAGTCCGCATTGCGCGGCCCGATGGCCAGCATGCTACCCACCAGCGAGGCCAACGATATCTTTGCCTGGATTCACGGCGGGCTGGACAAGGGGGTGTTCGAAAAGAGTATCGATCCAATCTTCGAGAAACGCTGTTTGGCGTGCCACGACGGCAGCAACCCGCACATTCCACACCTGGGGGGCTACGACAACGTGGTGCAAACCGCCGAGTTGGACGAGGGGGTGGATATTTTCACCCTGGTACGGGTGTCGCACATCCATCTTTTTGGTCTGACCTTCATATTCTTCATCACCGCCCTGATCTTCAGTCATGCCTATGTGCGCCCGGTGTGGCTGAAGTCTCTGATCGTGGCGTTTCCGTTTATACAGATCGTGTTGGATATTTTTTCGTGGTATCTCACCAAAGTCTTCGAGCCTTTTGCCTATGTGATCGTGATCGCGGGCGGACTGATGGGCGCGTGCTTTGCGTTTATGTGGGTGGTGTCGATGTATCAGATGTGGCTGTATAAGCCGTCCGAACGCATTGCCTCACGCGCAGGAGAGCGGCAAGCCGTCGGTTGATCCCGCCTCTGTTTCCAGCCCGGGGCGGGGACGAGTGCGAAGCTTTAATCCCCCGGTACGGCGCGCCGTCGATCTGTTAGATCTCCAATCCTAGATCACTTACAGGGCACTCTCACGAATACAACCGACTTGCGTTTTTTCCCGGCGTAGTACCTGGCGATATTGTCGATTTCAACATCCTTGATCGGCTTCAACATCGCGCGCATGATCGTGTTGCCGCGGTCTTGCTCTCTGTATGCGGTCATGGCCTTGATCAGGTACTGTTCTCCCTGACTCGAAATCGACGGAATTTGAGGGTCGATGCTGTTGCCATCGATGCCGTGGCACCGGTCACAACGTTCGGCCCATTGGAAGGTGGTCAGCGGTTTACGCGCCGCTCCGCCTTTGGGTGACGAGGCGGCGTAAAATGCGGCGACGTTTTTGATGTCGTCCTCACTCAGTGGCGAGACAATCGATTGCATCGCGCTGTGATCCCGAATGCCGTCCTTGTAGGCCTGGGTCGCCGTGGCGAGATATCCGGGATCCTGACCGGCCAGGCTCGGGGTATCGGGTTTGGCGCTGTTTCCGTCAGCGCCGTGGCATTCGGCGCACGCCGTGGCCACCGCCTCACCCGCCTTGGCGTCGCCCTCGGCGTTCATGGGGCTGGTCTTGGGCTCCTGCAGCGCGTAATACAATGCGAGATTCTCGATGGTGTCGTCGTTCAGCAGCGCCACCGCCGGCCGCATCATCGCATCCTTGCGACTCGACGAGCGATACGCCTTGATGGCGTTGACCAAATACTGAAGATTCTGCCCGGCTAAACTCGGCATCCCGGGCAAAATGCTGTTTCCATCCTTGCCGTGGCAGGACGCGCAGCCGACCGACGCCTCTTTGCCGGCCCCCTCCGGGTTAATATCGGCGGCGGCATGTTGTGCGCCGGCGCCCAGCCCCTGCTGCGCCGCCGCGGTGAACGGCAAGTCCAGACTGAAATAGTAGGCGGCCACATTCCGCAGCGCCTCGTCATTCAACATCTTGATTGATCGGCGCATGCGTGCATGTTTTCTCACCCCGTCTTTGTACGCCTTGAGTTGCGCATAGAGATAATCCGCATGCTGGCTGGCCAGGTGGGGCGCCCCGTCTTCAACGCTGAGCCCGTCCAGTCCATGGCAGCGGGCGCAGGTCTGTTCGGCGATCGCCCGCCCCGCCCTGACCTCAACCGGTGACGCAAAAATCGACACCGCGGGTTCCTCGGCCTTAGGCTTGGCGGCGGGCCTACCGGAACTGGCCTGAGCCGCAGGTGCGATCCACATCGCGATTATCAATACGAGCACGTACCACATGCGATGCATAGAACTCTCCTCAATGGTCTTTGATGTAAGCAACTGGTCATTTGCAGGCCCCAATTCTAGTTCCGACGGAGCCCTCGACTCAAACCCGGTGCATTAACCGTCAACGGCGCAACCCGTTCCGCCGCCGGGCGGTGGACACGGCCCGATTCGTCCGGACGCCGGCTTCGTGTCAGCCCAACGCACCGCATGTTACGGACTGCGTGTATGTTTACCGTGGCCGGCAATGACGTTCACATCGCCGTAGCGGGCGTCACGAACACGTTACGATAATGTAATGCAGGACACAATATGCGACGGGCGCATTTATTGACCCACGTCATCCACCGCCGGTGTTATGTTTCTCGCCGGGAATCGAAGACGTTGATGGCGTCTGATACAGTTCCAGATAGGCTCGCGCGCTGTGCGTCCAACTGAAATCCGTATTCATTCCGCACTGCATGAGCGCGCGCCATTGTTGCGCGTCGCGGAACAGCGCAACACTCTGGTCCACGGCCTTGGTTAACGCATCGGCGGTGAATTCACTGAATACGAAACCCGTCGCGATGTTAACACTCAGGTTTTTCGGCGTCGCAGGTACAACGGTATCCGCTAACCCGCCGGTTTGGGACACGATGGGCACCGTCCCATAGCGCATGCTGTACATTTGGTTCAGTCCGCACGGTTCAAAGCGCGACGGCATGACGAAAACATCCGCCGCTGCCTCGATCTGATGCGACATCTGCTCGTCATAGCCGATACGAACGTGTATTTGACCCGGGTGGGCGCGGGCGATCTCCTTCAACTTACGTTCCAAAGCCGGGTCACCCGATCCCAGGACGACAAACGGATACCCGGAGCTCAATAACCCCGGCAGCGCGGCGACCAGAAGGTCGATCCCTTTTTGTTCGACCAAACGCCCGATAAAACCAAAAAGCGGCGTATCGGCTCTCCCCTTCAGTGACCATCTTTCCATACATGCCCGTTTGTTTCGGCTTTTGCCGTCGAGGTTGTCCGCGCTGTAGTGAAAAGCGATATGGCTATCGGTGGCTGGATTCCATTCGTCGTAGTCTATTCCATTGAGGATTCCCAGCAGGTTGTCGGCCCGGTGTTGCAACAGGCCATCGAGTCCGCAACCCAGATCGCTGGTCTGAATTTCTCGTGCGTAGGTCGGGCTGACGGTCGTGATCCAGTCGCTGAACACGATTCCGCCCTTGATAAAAGACATCTGATCCAGGTACTCGACGCCATCCATGGTCCACAGTTCTTCTTTCAATCCCAAACTCGTAAACGTCGATCGGGGAAATATGCCCTGGTAGGACAAGTTGTGCACCGTGAAGACCTTGACAACGTCGTGGCTGTCGGCAATCAGCGGCGCGACCATGCCGGTCTGCCAGTCATGGCAATGGACCACGTCCGGGCGCCAATCGAGCAGGTCTTCGTTGTGAACGATAGCGACGGCGACGCGGCACAACAGGAAAAAGCGCTCCGCGTTGTCATCCCACGGCTCACCGGTGTCATCCACGTACGGGTTGCCGTCGCGGTCAAACGCCGGTGCGTAATCCGCCAACCAAACTGTCGGCGACCCGTCCCGGGGAGGCATCGTCAGGATACGGACAAAACCCGGCAAACCGGGCAGGCGGACTTCCGCGATGGCGGCAGCGTTGCGCAGGCGCGAAACCGCCGCACGGTAGGCGGGGATCAAGACACGTACGTCGTGCCTGAGCTGCGCCTGCGCCCGCGGCAGGCTTGCCACAACATCCGCCAGGCCGCCGGTTTTGATGTACGGGTAAGCCTCGCTGGCGACGTGGAGTATCCTCATATCAATCGGGCTTCAAGACGATTCCCGCGAGGGGTGGCAAGGTCAGCGAAACGGATTGCCGCTGCCCCATCCATGGAATCGGTTGCGTGTCCACCTGCCCGCTGTTGCCCACATTGGATCCCCCGTAGTAATGGGAGTCGGAATTGAATACCTCGCGGTACGCGCCTGGTTGAGGAACACCGAGCCGATAGTTGTCTCGCACCACCGGGGTGAAGTTAAGGACAACGACGACAAACGCATCTCCATCCTTGCGCAGGAACGCAAGTACGCATTGTTCCGTGTCATGACAGTCCAGCCACTCGAACCCGTTGGCGTCGAAATCGAAATAATGTAACGGCCGAGTCCCGCGATACAGCAAATTGAGATCTCGCACCAAATGTTGCACCCCCGCATGACCGGAGAATTGCGTGACGTACCAGTCCAAGCCGTCGGCATGCGACCATTCGTTGCCCTGAGCAAATTCCGATCCCATAAACAGAAGCTTCTTGCCCGGGTGTGTATATTGATAAGTGTAGAGCAGACGCACATTCGCCATACGCTGCCACTCGTCTCCCGGCATCTTGTACAACAGCGATCGCTTGCCGTGCACGACCTCATCATGGGAGAAGGGCAACACGAAATTCTCGGTAAAACAATAGAGCTGGCTGAAGGTGAGCAGATCGTGATGAAATTTTCGATAAATGGAATCGAGCGCGAAATAGGACAAGGTATCGTTCATCCATCCCATGTTCCATTTCATGCTGAAACCCAATCCACCGACGTACACCGGCCGCGATACCATAGGCCAGGCGGTGGATTCCTCCGCGGTCACGATGGCTCCGGGAAACTGCTCATGCACGACTTCATTGAGCTGACGCAGAAAATCGATGGCTTCGAGATTTTCCCGTCCACCGTACTTGTTCGGCACCCAGTCCCCTTCTTCGCGGGAGTAATCGAGATATAACATCGATGCCACCGCATCCACGCGCAGACCGTCAAAATGAAACTCCTCCAGCCAATACACGGCGCTCGACAACAGGAAATTCGCCACCTCGCTACGGCCGTAATTGAAGATCAAGGTGCCCCAGTCGCGGTGCTCGCCGCGGCGCGGGTCGCTGTGTTCGTACAGGGCGGTGCCGTCGTACTGAGCCAATGCGAAGCGATCCTTGGGAAAATGAGCCGGCGGCCAATCCAGCAGCACGCCGATGTTGTGTTGGTGGCAAAGGTCGATGAAGTAGCGCAGATCGTCCGGTGGTCCGAAACGGGAGGTGGGCGCGAAATAGCCGACGGTCTGGTAACCCCAGGAAGCCTCGAACGGATGTTCCGTGACCGGCAGCAATTCGATGTGCGTGTAGCCCAGATCGGCGACATAGGGAATCAACTGATCCGCGAGCTCGCGATAATTGAGCGGTGCGCCGGTTTCGCCGTGCCGCCACGATCCGGCATGCACCTCGTAGATTGCTATCGGCGCATGTAGCCAATCCCATTGCTCGCGCTGTTTCACCCACTCCTGGTCGCACCACTGGTACGCGGTGTCCACCGGAACCAGATTTGCCGTGTCCGGGGCTATTTCGAAGTGCTGACCGTATGGATCGGCCTTGAGAAACACGTCACCGGTGTCGCGATTTCGCACTTCGTACTTGTATAACTCGCCGGAATCCAGGCCGGGCACGAACAACTCCCAAACCCCGCTGTCGCCGCGCACCCGCATTGGATGCCGGCGCCCGTCCCACTCATTGAAATTTCCAACGACACTGACCCGGGCCGCGGTCGGCGCCCAGGCTGCGAACAGTACGCCCTCGACACCGTCACAGCTGTGCCGGCGGGCGCCCAATACGCGATAGATGTGCCAGTGTTTACCTTGCGCGAACAGGTGCAGGTCGTAGTCCGACAGTTGCGGCGGAAAACAGTAGGGGTCGAAATAAGTAATCGTCCGGCCCGCCGTATCGACGCGGCGAAGCTGGTAACGGGCAGGCACCTGATGCGCGGGCCCGGACCATTCGAAGAAATCCGATCCGGTCAATCTTTCGAGAGAAAAACCCGATTCCATGATCTCGATGCGTTGCGTGGCCGGGGCGAATACACGCAAAATAACCTGGTCTCCGGACTGATGGCGGCCCAAGTACGCAAATGGATCGTGATGTTCCGCTTGCTCGATGCGTTTGCGTTCGGAAGCGAGCATTTCCAATTTGTTCGAGAGCTTCTTACCTGATGTTATCATTGAGATAGTCACATGGTTAAAAAAACACAGAAAAACGACAAACTCGACCAATCCTCGCATGGGCGCTTTGTCAGCCTGCTCACCAAAGATACCCTGGGCCTGGTGCTGGCGGGCGGCCGCGGTTCGCGATTGAAGGATTTGACCGAATGGCGAGCTAAACCCGCGGTACCGTTCGCCGGCAAGTTCCGCATCATCGATTTTACTTTATCCAACTGCATTAACTCGGGCGTGCGTCAGATCGGTGTGCTGACCCAGTATAAAGCCCATTCACTCATTAAACACTTACAAAAAGGCTGGGGATTTCTAGGCGGACAACTTGGCGAGGCGGTGGATCTGTTGCCCGCATCACAACGCGTGAGCGAGGGGTCCTGGTACACGGGCACCGCCGATGCGGTGTATCAGAATCTCGATATTATTCGCGCCTATGAAAAAAGCTACATATTGGTGTTGGCCGGGGATCATATCTACAAAATGGACTACGGCCGCATGCTGGCGTACCACGTTGAGCAGCAGGCGGATCTCACCGTGGGATGCATCGAAGTGCCGCTCCAGGAAGCCTGCGCGTTTGGGGTGATGTCGGTGGACGAGGACCACCGCGTTCATGAGTTCAATGAGAAACCGGACAATCCCAAGCCGATGCCCGGCAATAACGCGATGGCCCTGGCGTCCATGGGGATTTATGTGTTCACCACGGAATTTCTTTACGAGCAGTTGATAAAGGACGCGGATACCCCGACATCCAGGCACGATTTCGGCGGCGATATCATTCCCAGCGTGATCGGTGCTTACCGCGCGTTTGCCTATCCATTCCGCGACGTGCAAAGCGGCACACAATCCTACTGGCGGGACGTGGGCACCGTGGATGCGTACTGGAAGGCCAACCTGGAGCTAATCGATCCGGTTCCGGAGCTGAACCTTTACGATAAGACATGGCCGATATGGACCTATCAGGAACAACTGCCGCCGGCCAAGTTTATTTTCGATGACGAGGACCGACAAGGCGTCGCCATCAACTCCATGGTGTCCGGCGGCTGCATTATCCAGGGCGCCCTGGTCAGGCATTCCCTGTTGTTTTCGCAAGTTGCGGTGCGCAACGCCTCGCAGATTATCGACTCGGTAGTGCTGCCGGAAGTCAACATCGGGCAGAATTGTAAGATCAGACGCGCCATTATCGACAAGGGCTGCCAGATCGAAGACAACACGAGTATCGGCTGGGACGAGGAAGCCGATGCCGAGCGTTTCTATGTCTCTCCAGAAGGCGTGGTGCTGGTGACTCCCGATATGCTGCACCAGAATCTGCACTATGTCCGATAGCAAACCTCTCAACGTGGTGCTGTGCTGGCACATGCATCAGCCCGAATACCGAGACCTGTTGACCGGGGAATACCTGCAACCGTGGACTTACCTGCATGCCATCAAGGACTACACCGACATGGCCGCGCATTTGGAAACGTATCCCGGCGCCCGTGCGGTGGTGAACTTCGTGCCCATCGTGCTGGAGCAGATGGCCGATTACCACGCCCAGATCAAAGCTTTTCTGGACGACGGCACGCCGATCAGCGATCCACTGCTGGCGGCGCTAGCCGGCGATTCGCCACCGTTGTCCGCCGCGGACCGGGTGGCGCTTGCGCAGCGCTGCCAACGCGCCAACGAGCAACGCATGATTCAGCGCTTTCGTCCCTACGCGGACCTGATACACACGCTTGGCGCCCACGGCCAGCGCATGCACGGTTTGGACTATCTCAACGACCAGTTCTTTCGCGATCTGGTCGTCTGGTACCACCTGGCGTGGCTGGGTGAGACGATTCGCCGCGGCGATCCGCGGGTACAGGCGCTGATCGACAAATCACACCTGTTCAGCTACGACGATCAAATTCAACTGCTGCGCGTAATTTGCGAATTGATCGGTGATATACCCGGGCGTTACCGCGACCTGGCGGCTCATGGCCGGGTTGAGCTGTCGATGACGCCCTATGCCCATCCAATGCTCCCGCTGTTGGTCGACTTCAAATCAGCGCGGGAGGCGATTCCTGATATCCATCTGCCGCCATCGTCGTATCCCGGCGGTGTAGAGCGCGTGCGCTGGCACTTGGAGAGCGCCCTGGAGTCGTTTCAGGCGATCTTCGGACTAAAACCCTGCGGATGCTGGCCCTCGGAGGGAGGCGTCAGCGACGCGATCCTGCCGTTGCTTGCCGAGTACGGGCTGAGCTGGGTAGCCAGCGGTCAGGCGGTGTTACGCAACAGCCTGGAGCGCGCCCACCGTGCGATCGACAACAGCACCTGGCCATACCGGCCTTACCGGCTGAACGGGCTGCCGCTACACGGATTCTTCCGCGACGACGGATTGTCCGACGCCATCGGCTTTACATATTCCGATTGGCAGGCCGATGACGCGGTCGCCGATTTAACCCATCGGCTGGAACACATCGCATCGCAACTGAATACACCCGATCGTCATGTCGTGTCCATCATTATGGACGGTGAAAACGCCTGGGAGCATTATCCGGACAACGGCTATCACTTCCTCAGCGCCCTGTATCGCTCCTTGTCTGACCACCCGGCCATCCATCTGACAACCTACCGAGAATTTCTCAATAAACATCGGCGGCACGCCGACGATCTGCCCAGTGTCTGCGCGGGAAGCTGGGTCTACGGCACGTTCAGCACGTGGATCGGGGACGACGGCAAGAATCGCGCATGGAAGATCCTGACCGAAACCAAGCGTACCTTCGACAAGGTAACGGCCAGCGGAAACTATTCCGAAGAAGAGCGCAGGCGGCTGAATCGGCAACTCGCAATGTGCGAGGGTTCGGACTGGTTCTGGTGGTTCGGCGACTACAATCCCATCGAGTCGGTCGAGGATTTCAGCAATCTGTATCGGCGGCACATTACAAATCTGCATCAGATGATGGGTCAACCCCCACCGCAGAGCCTCGATGCGACCTTTGGCCGGGGCGGCACCGCCGAACAGGGTGGTGTCATGCGCCGCGGAGGCGGTTGATGCATAGCGATTGCCGCGTCCTGCCGGGACGGGAATTCGGCATTCTGCTGCATATCACTTCGTTACCCGGGATCGGCGAACGCGGCGATTTCGGACCGGACGCCTACCGGTTCGCCGATTTCCTGGCGGCGAGTGGCGCCCGGGTCTGGCAGGTTTTACCTCTGGTGCCGACGCACCCCGGTGATTCTCCTTATCTTGGGGATTCCGCCCACGCCGGCAATCCCCTGCTGATCAGCCCGCAAAAATTGCTCGATGACGGCTTGCTCACCGGTAATGAAATCGACGAATTTATTCACAGCGCCAATCGCGATCACGACTATAAGGCAACACATCAACGGATGTTGACGCATGCGTTTAACCGTTATCGCACAGGCGGCTCCGAACCGCGCGGAGAATTCACCCGCTACGTAGAGGAAAATGAATACTGGTTGCCCGATTACACGCTGTATCGCGCGATCAAAAATCACCACGATGATGCACCGTGGTTCGATTGGCCGGCGCCTTTGCGGGACCGGGACCCGCAGGCACTCGCCGCGGCGCGCTCCGATTACGATGACGAAATTCAACTCGGCGTTTACGCTCAGTACCTGTTCTGGCAACAATGGCGCCAGTTGAAGACGTACGCAAACCGGCACGGCGTACGCGTCATGGGCGATATGCCCATGTTTGTCGCCCACGACAGCGCCGAGGTGTGGGCATTCCCACAATATTTTCAGCTCGACGCCACCGGCCGGGCGGTGAATGTCGCCGGGGTACCGCCGGATTATTTCTCCGCGACCGGACAGCGCTGGGGAAATCCCCTATTCGAATGGCGACGCATGCAGCAGGATGGTTTCACGTGGTGGATAGATCGCTTCCGGTCACAGCTCAAGTTGTTCGATATACTGCGCATTGATCATTTCCGCGGATACGAATCATATTGGTCGATTCCCGCACAATGCGAAGATGCGACCGGGGGCCGCTGGCGCAGCAGCCCCGGCGAAATTTTGTTCAATACGCTGTCGCAAAAGATTGATTCGCTGCCGCTGATTGCCGAAGACCTGGGCGAGATCACGCCCGCCGTCCACGAATTGCGCCGCCGCCTGGGATTCCCCGGCATGCGGGTGCTGCAATTTGCGTTTGAC
Source organism: uncultured Gammaproteobacteria bacterium (assembly GCA_947259175.1). Classification (GTDB taxonomy): domain Bacteria; phylum Pseudomonadota; class Gammaproteobacteria; order Arenicellales; family JAANXG01; genus CALZGZ01. The sequence goes on from CAMYKW010000034.1 coordinate 30,163, forward strand.
GGCGGCGCGGACAACCTGCACTTGCCCCATAATCACCCGGAGTGCTGCGTGGTGTATACCGGCACCCACGACAATAGTACAACCCTTGGATGGTTTCAGCAGCTTGCGTCCGCGCAGCGGCAAAGGATTTACGAATATCTCGGCGATCCTCAAACGACCATGCCATGGGCGCTGATTCGCGCCGCCATGGCGTCGGTGGCGAGAATGGTAATACTGCCGCTACAGGACATCATGGAATTGGATGACGAACACCGCATGAATCTGCCCGGCACGGACAGCGGAAATTGGGCGTGGCGCTTCGACTGGCCGGATCTCGAGTTCGGCACCGCCGATCGGCTCGCCCATCTGGCGTCGATCTACGGCCGCTGACGGACGCTATAGCCAGAGCATACGCCCCATTTCCAACCGGTGCGACAAGGTGTGGTTGTAGGGATAAGCGCGCAACTTGTAGGAATAACGGCCGCATTGAGCGAGGCCGATCTCCCCCTCGTAAATCCGCCAGCCTTCATTAGACGCACCGCTCGCGGACAACGGATACTGCCGCGGCTCCAGCAGACGATCCGCCTCGGATTTGTCGCTGATCAGGCACTCGACGCGCACGTCGCCGGGATCCAGACCATTGAGCAGCACCTCCACCACCAGCCTCGCTTCATCGCCCACCCGTATCCCTTCCGTAGGGATTTCCGCGCGCCGAATCTTCACCCCGTTCCAACACTTGCCGATCTTTTTCTTCCACGCCACCAATTCCTTGGCCCAGGCCGCGTCGTCGGCGGCGAACTTCCGGCCCAGCTTCGCCGCCGGTGAGTAATACTGGGCGATGTAGTCGGTCAACATGCGTTGCGCGCTGAAGCGGGACAGCGCCGATATCATCGCTCGCTTCGCAACCTGTACCCAGTCCGACGAATAGCCCTGCCCGTCGCGCTTGTAATAGAGAGGCAGAATCTCTCCCTCCAGAAGATCGAACGCCCCGGATGCCTCGATGAAATCACGCTCGTTGCTGTCCGCGGTCGCAAGGTAGGGGCTGATGGCCCAGCCGTTGTCGCCCTCGTATCCCTCCTCCCACCAACCATCCAGCACGCTGAAATGGGGTATCCCGTTGATTGCCGCCTTCTGCCCCGAGGTGCCGCTGGCTTCCATCGGATACTCCGGGGTGTTAAACCACACGTCCACGCCGGTGACCAGAAAACGCGCCAATTCGATGTCGTAGGCTTCGAGCAATACGATTCTCCCTTCGAATTCGGGACGGCGTGACAGCTGGTAAATCGCGTGAAGATACTCCTGGCCCGGCCCATCCTGGGGATGCGCCTTGCCGGCGAATATGAATACCACCGGGTGTGCACTGTCCTGCACCAGGCGCGCCAGTCGGTCCATATCCCTGGTCAACAGCGTGGCGCGCTTGTAGGTCGCGAAACGCCTCGCAAAACCAATCACCAGGCTTTCCGGATTGAGACATCGGGTCAATCGACGGATCTGGGATTGACTCAGCCCGTTCCTTTGTCCCTGCTGGGTGATGCGATGTTTCGCCTCATCCATCAACAACGCCTTGATGGTCTGGTGGGTTGCCCAGAAGGCGCGGTCGGGGATGTTCTTGATCGCCGCCCAGAATTCCCGATCCACCAGACGATCGCGCCATTCTCCGGAAAGATGTTGATCGAACACGCGCACCCACTCGTGATGAATGAACGACAGCACGTGCACGCCGTTGGTCACGTGCCCGATCGGATTTTCCTCCGGCTCAATCTGCGGCCAGACGAAACTGCCCGATTTGGACGACACCTCACCGTGCAGCCGGCTGACGCCGTTGCGGAAACGCGATCCGCGCAACGCCAATGCGGTCAGGTTGAAGCCGCCCTCGTGGCCCGGGCTGTCCCCCAATCCCAGGAGCTTATCGGAGTCCGCCTCGAGCTCATCCAGCAAATCTCCCAAATGGCGGATGATCACATCCCGCGGAAAGATATCGTGCCCCGCCGGGACCGGGGTGTGGGTGGTAAACACGGTGGACGCGGCCACCCTTTCGAACGCGGTTTCGAAAGGCACGTTTTGCACCACCATCTCGCGGCATCGCTCCAGCACGAGCAGCGCGGCATGCCCTTCGTTGATGTGCCAGACCGTCGGCTGCAGGCCCATTGCCCGCAGCGCCTTGACTCCACCGACGCCAAGCAAAATCTCTTGCTGGATGCGCGTGTCGGCGCCGCCGCCGTAAAGCTGATGGGTTATGAATCGGTCGTTCTCGCTGTTTTGGTCTAAATCGGTGTCCAGCAGGTAAATCGAAATGATGCCGACCTTCGCTTCCCAGACCTTGAAGGCTACCTCACGATCCTCGAGACGCATCTTGAGCGTGAGATCTTGACCCGACGTGTCTTTTACCGGGAATACCGGCAATTCGTCAAAGTTCAAGTCTGCGTATTGCGCGTGCTGCCGTCCATTGCCGTCGATCTGTTGTTGAAAGTACCCGTGACGATAAAGCAAGCCCACGCCGACAAACGGCAGACCCAAATCACTTGCCTCCTTGCAGTGGTCGCCGGCGAGTATTCCCAGACCGCCGGAGTAGATCGGCAGGCTCTCATGCACCCCGTACTCCGCGCAGAAGTAGGCAACGAGATCGTTGTTCTTGTCCAGGTTCTTGGTCACCGTCTTGGAGTGCCGGTGCTTGAGGTAGGTGTCAAAAGACGAGACACAACTCACGTAATGCCGCAAATACAGCGGATCCCCGGCGGCCTGGTTGAGGCGATCCTGATCGACCCGGCGTAAGAACAAGCGCGGGTTATGACCGGTGGCTTCCCACAGCTCCGGATCCAGGGTGGAAAAAAGATGACGTATCCCGCGATCCCAGCTGTAGAGCAGATTGCTGGCGAGATCGGTCAATCGCGACAGGGGCTTGGGAATCGTGGGACGAACTTCGAGAGAGAATGTGGTACCGGTCATAAAGCAGTGTCTTGTTTAATGTAATTTTTTAGGAAGCTCTAACAATCAGAGGTTCCTTAAGATTGATTCCGCGAATCCAGGTTTTAAACAGCGAATCATTGACGGACAATACCGGTTCCCGGCGCACGCCGTCTCGGATCGCTCCCCACCCATGGCGGCAGTTCGGCGCTTGATTGACAAGTGTTTTATAGATTATGCAAACCCCAGTCAACTAATGATCGATGCCGACCAGCCGGCTTAAAACATTGCAAACGATGTGTGTTTGCGGTGGCGGCGAAACACCGTTGTCCTTACCGCGGGTATTGCAGTGCAGGTATGCCTTGCTTGGTTGACGCCTCGGCACAAGCCTTTATAGTACCCAGGCGTGATTATCCCACAGCACGGCAGCCGCGGGTCCCGGGGACCGTCCCGCCGTGCGCCATCGAGAATCAACAATGAGCACTAAAGATGCCAGATATAACACTGAAACAAGCCAATACCATCATCGAAGCGGCACTTAACAAGGGGCGGGAAATGAACCTGCCCAAACTCACCGTGGCGGTAGTCGATCGCGGCGGCAATCTTATCGCCTTGCAGCGTGATGACGGCGCCACATTTCTACGCCCGAACATCAGCCTGGCGAAGGCCTGGGGCGCCGTCGGCCTGGGGGTGAATTCACGCGACATCTCCAAGCGCTACGAGAGTGGTGTGCGTGAGACCGGATTCATCAATGCATTGAATTCAATGACCGGGGGCAACGTCATCCCACTGCCGGGCGGTGTGCTCGTCTACAACACCGGCGGCGCGCTGTGCGGCGCCGTGGGCGTATCGGGCGCCGTATCCGAGGACGACGAGGCCTGCGCACTCGCCGGCGTGGAAGCCGCAGGCCTCGAGGCGCGCATCGCTCAATGAGTGCAGACCCGTAAAACTGCTTGATCCCACACGGCGGAGTTCACCGTGGATCCCGGGGATTTGCCCGCGGTTCAGCCACACCCCCGACTTCAATTCCCGGGTTCGCGGCTGTTTGTGCCGTGCGTTGTTTACGGTACTTGTACCGTGCTCTGTTTACGACAAAAGCCCTCCCACCACGTCAATTCGCTGAGGCGCGGGTGAATCCCCGGGACCGTTGCCCGGCAGGGATGCCGGCACCGAGCCTACACGGACGTATTTACGGCGTGTCCCGGGGATTTGCCCGCGGTTCAGCCACACCCCCGACTTCAATTCCCGGGTTCGCGGCTGTTTGTGCCTTACGTTTTTTACGACAAAAACCGCGCCAGCCGCTACCGCTGCCGCGGGCTGAACGGGTCACGCACGTTCGATCACCGTGGTACGATATAATCATTTTCCAAATTCCATCCGTCGGCACAACGGCAATATCAGGAGTCCAAACAATATGCTAGGCGAATCCCACGACCTTCTCCACGAGTTTCCCGAATTCCAAGACAAGATCACCAAGCTGCGACACACCGATGGAAAATTCGCCCGCCTGATGATCGAATACGACGAACTCGATGCCAAGATCCGCAGTCTGGAAGAACACGCGCAACCGGTCTCTGATAATTACATGGAGGATCTCAAAAAAGTCCGGGTGACTCTGAAAGACGAACTGTACGATATGCTCAGCCATCGATAACGCCAAGCGCAGGCACCCCCAGCGAGGCCGGGGAAGACGCCTGCTCCGCTATGCGTCCCGCGGTGACAACGCCTGCGAGTAACGGCGAATCTTTTTGACATACAACTCGGCGGCCCACTCGAGATGACCGATCTCGTCGGCGTTCAACTCGCGCACGACGCGCCCCGGACTGCCCATCACCAGGGAGTTGTCCGGGATCTGTTTTCCCTCGGTGATCAGCGTGTTGGCGCCTATCAGGCAATTGTTGCCAATCGTCGCGCTATTCAGAATCACCGACTTGATGCCGATCAGGCTGTTGTCGCCTATCGTGCATCCGTGCAGCATGACCATGTGGCCGACGGTTACTCCGGCACCGATCGCCAATGGAACACCCGGATCCACATGCAGCACTGAACCGTCCTGGATATTACTCCTCGCGCCTACGTGGATGAGATCATTGTCGCCACGAAGAACCGCGTTGAACCAGATACTGCTGAGATTCTCCAGAATAACCGAACCGATAACGGTGGCGCTGTCGGCAATGAAGTGCTCGTTGCCGCGGAGTTCCACACTTCGTTCTTCGAAATCATAGATCATGGTTCATTCCCGTTCGTATAATTCGCCACTCAACCGCTGATGATGCGGCGGCGCCGTAGTAGTTGCAAGATTGGACTTCGCTGGGCAGGCAACAACACCATCCGTCACCGATTCGTTCTACAATGTGGTTATGAAACAATCCGTCGCACCCGCCGGTTCCGAAAAACACCCTGAGCCTGAAGCATCGTACGATGCAGGGTATAACTGGTCCTACATCATCGACATAGCGCGCAAACACAAGCGCAATCTGACCGTCGCCAATATTATCGCCGTAATCGCCGTGGTTGCGGCGGTGCCGACCCCGCTGCTGATGCCACTGCTGGTGGACGAGGTGCTGCTCGAGCAACCGGGAGTGCTGGTCAATCAAATGAACCAGATCATGCCCGACGCCTGGCACGGACCGACCTTGTATATCGGCCTCATACTTCTGGCCACCGTCCTGCTGCGCTTCACGTCGACCTGTCTCAATGTGCTACAGACGCGGGAATTCACGCTGATTTCCAAAGACGTCACGTATCGCATGCGTCGCGATCTGCTCGCACACCTGGAACGCGTATCGATGGCGGAATACGAAACATTGGGCAGCGGCGCCGTGTCATCACGCTTCGTCACCGACGTCAACTCAATTGATGAGTTCGTAGGACAGTCCGTGAGCAAACTGCTGGTGGCGATTCTGAGTTTGATAGGCGTGACTATTGTCCTGTTGTGGATGCACTGGCCGCTGGCATTGTTCATCCTGTTTATGAATCCCCTGGTTGTGTTCTTCACGGTGGCGCTGGGCAACAAGGTGAAGAGTTTGAAACAACGGGAGAACTCCGCATTTGAACTGTTTCAGCAAAGCTTGGCCGAGACCCTCGGCGCCATTCAGCAGATTCGCGCCAGCAATCGCGAACGTCACTATATCCGCGACGTTGTCGACAAGGCGCGGGGAATCAAAATCCATTCGGCGGCGTTCTCCTGGAAATCGGACGCGGCCAATCGTTTCTCTTTCGGCGTCTTCTTGATCGGCTTCGATGTATTTCGCGCGATCAGCATGCTCATGGTGGTGTATTCCGACCTCAGCGTCGGCCAGATGCTCGCGGTATTCTCCTACCTGTGGTTCATGATGGGACCGGTACAGGAGGTGTTGAACATTCAATACGCCTATTTCGGCGCCAAGGCGGCGCTCGGGAGGATCAATGAATTGCTGGACTTGCAGCAGGAACCGGCCTACCCGCATCTGCAGAATCCGTTTCGGGATGCCGGTACGGTAGCGATACGCATTGAAGACGTGAACTTCGCCTACGTTGCGGGCGAACCGGTGCTCAAACATGTCAATCTCGAGATTCAACCGGGCGAGAAGGTCGCCCTGGTCGGCGCCTCCGGAGGCGGAAAATCCACCCTGGTGCAAGTGATCCTCGGCATGTATCCGATACAAAGCGGCCACCTGTATTTCGACGGCATATCGGTTACCGAGATCGGACTCGACGTGGTGCGCGACAACGTCGCCACCGTATTGCAACATCCGGCGATGTTGAACGATACGGTGCGCGCCAATCTGACTCTGGGACGTGAAGCCGGTGACGACGAACTTTGGAAGGTCCTCGGCGTCGCCCAGTTGACGGACGTGATTAGAGCCATGCCCCACCGACTGGACACGATAATCGGCCGCGACGGGGTGCGCCTGTCCGGAGGTCAGGCGCAGCGGCTGGCGGTAGCGCGCATGATCCTGTCGGACCCCAAGGTGGTGATACTCGATGAGGCGACATCCGCCCTCGACAACGAAACCGAAGCCGCCCTGCACCACGCCCTCGGCGAATATCTCAAGGACCGTACCACACTGATCATCGCCCACAGGCTGAGTGCGGTAAAACAAGCCGACCGCGTCTACGTGTTCGAGGACGGGCATATCATCGAACAGGGATCCCACGAGGAGTTGATGAATGCCGACGGCCTCTATCACAAGCTTTACAGCCGCACCGCGCGCTAACCGCCGGCCAAATCGCCGGTCGCACAAAAACCCGAAAGCAGGTGGGCGCGCTTTTCACGCGCGAACAATGAATCGCGGCATATTTTCATTGGGCCAGCGCCCGCGTTAACCTGTGAAAGGCGGTTCAGTCCAGCCAAAACCGAGGGCGGTCTAAATGCGTCGCAACAATACCTTCAGCCGCGATTGAGTGATGTGCGGCACCACTGGATTGTCGTAGGCGCTCACAAACTTCCTGCGATGGCCGGTATCGGGATCGTAGATATAGCGTTTCACTGTGGCGATATTCGCGCCGTAGACATGGATGCTGAGTGTCACCGCATCGGCCAGAGCGTTTGTCAGCCGATGAATGTCGCCGATCGCAGGGGATGCGATAAACACGTCACTACGCTGCAACCGGCGGGTTGTCGCCGGCGATAACTGGTACCCCACGGGGTCGCGGTCGAACACCTCACAGCGCAAGACACCCTCCATGACCGCGGTCATACCCCAAACCGTGAGGTCGTAAATCGCGGTACCCCGCCCCGGCCCCCACACGACGCTGACTACCGAAAACCGCTCCCGCGGGTCCAGGTACAACAGATACTGTCGATACCAATCCGGATCGGGGGCCGCAAGTTCCGCCGGCAACCAATCATCGTGCCCTACGAGATCGGCGAGTAACGGCTTAGCGGATTCGAAAAGCCGCCGTTCAGCGTCTTCACCCTCGTCCACGATTCGGGACAGCTGTTCAATGAAACGCTTGAATCTGGCCAGGTTATGCATGGTTCCGTCGCTGGATGGAGCGCTAATTACCAACACCGGTACGTGATCGACACGCGGATCGTCCGCCTGATACAAAATGGTTCCGCGTAACCATTAAAGAACATAAATGTCGCCGCACCTCGGGACCGTAAAAAACGAGCGCATAGCGCACCGGAACACACCGAAGAACAGCGGCTCATCGTCATTCGGCGACGATGACTCGATTGCGTCCCTGACGCTTCGCCTGATACAAGGCGTGATCGGAACGCTGCAACAGCCATTGGCCGAGATCCCCGCCGGCGGCCGTTGGAGGCTTATCCAGCACCGCCACACCCGCGGAAATGGTAATACTGAGCCGCTGCTGGTCTTGCAGTTTGAACTGCAACTTCTTAATCTCCTGATGATGCCGCCGCGCGATCTTGGCGCCGTGAACCAACCGGGTTTCCGGCAGCAGCAATACGAATTCTTCACCACCATAGCGCGACAGGATGTCGCTGGCGCGCAACCCCTTGCACAAAGCATCGGCCACCGACTTCAAAACGCTATCCCCCACGGAATGGCCATATTGATCATTGATCTTCTTGAAATGATCGATGTCCAGCATCACGCAGGTCAGCGGATGCCCGTAGCGGCGGCAGCGTTCGATTTCTTCGTCCAGACGGCGCTCCAGGAATCTCCGATTGGGAATATCCGTCAATGGATCGGTCAATCCGTGGCGTTCGAGCCTGGCGATGTTGACCGTATTGCGTATGCAAAGCGCAATGGTGGCCGACAAATGCGCCAGCAACTCGGTCCCCGCTTCTGCCGAAAAATGCCGCCGGTCATAACTGCCCTGGGCGAGACAACCAATAAGCTTCCCGGAGACGATCAATGGGGACAATGCCGTGGAACCCAGGGGTCTTTTACAACCTGGGAACAGCCGTTGCTGCGTCGGGACATCGCAACCGCCCACGACCGGCTGTAGCGAGTCCGGAAACCATTGGTCCAACTCATGTTCAGTCACCATGACAAAATACGGGCTAATGTCGTGCGGCGCCTCGCGTTTGGCCATGATGCGGACAATTTCGTAATCAAGATTGAGGCACGCTATCGATGCCTCATCAACCTTGGGAAAGGTGCTCTTAATGCCCGTAGTGATGCCGTGTACGAGTTGATGAAATGTATCCGCGCCGATCGCATCAATTTCAACCTTGCGGAACCCAGACCAGATTTTCTCATTGCTGCGCACTTGTTTCTTGAGCGCAGCCAATTCGTGACGCATCACGGCAATTTTGTGTTCCATGGCGTGGCGGTCTAATTCAATCCATGCGGAAGGTGAACTCAACCGGATCACGACGCAGGGTATGCGGGATGGCAAGTCGCAGGTTCATTGCGTTCATCGGTGGCGATGGAATATGCGCCATTCTAACACCGCTTGCGGCGGGTCAAATCCCGCACGAACCGGGTTGGTGTATATTTAGGGAAGCTCTGAATAATCCATTTCAATCAGTTGCGTGATTGAACTGTGTCAGTACATCCATGTACCGGCGGAACCTCTGACAATCGGAGGTTCCTTGGACTTTGAAACAGCTGGCGAAACCTTACCGACCCGTCACCAATGGACAACCACAGCGACGATTTCGATTTAGCCGTACTGGGCGCCGGCGTGTTGGGCGTCAATACCGCCTACTGGGCGCAACAGGCCGGTCTGTCGGTCGTGGTTATAGACCGGCAACCCGCCGCCGGTCTGGAGACGAGTTTCGCCAATGGCGGCCAGATTGCAGTCAGTCATGCCGAGCCCTGGGCCAATCCCCAAGCCCCGCTTCAAGTGATCAAGTGGCTGTTCGACAGCAACGCGCCCCTGCTGTTTCGACCCCGCATGGACTGGGCGCAGTGGCGCTGGATTGCGGCGTTTGTCGCCAACTGCACGGCCGCCAAAGCGGATCGAAACACCGCATCCATCGTCCGCCTGGCGGTGGAAAGCCGCGACAGACTGCAGGAGGTCCGGGAACGGGAATCCATCGAATACGATCACCGCAGCGAAGGCATCCTGCATTTCTATCGTGATCCCCGATCCTTCGAGTCCGCGCTGCACGCCGTGGAAGTGATGCGCCAGCACGGGTGCCGGATAGAATCCATTCAGCCCGATCAGGTGGTGGAACTGGAGCCGGCGTTTGCCGGCAGCAAGGCGCAAATCGTCGGCGCGACCTACTCCCCCGACGACGAAAGCGGCGACGCCTTCAAGTTCACTCAGGCGTTAGCGGACCTTTGCGCATCCCGCGGGGTGGAATTCCGCTACGGGTCAGAGGTGCTCGCTCTGCACCGGGATAAAACCGGCATGCGCATCACCGCTGTGGAGACGCGTACGCCGCAGGGATTCAAATCCGTGGCTGCCCGCGACGTAGTGGTGTGCCTGGGGAGCTACTCGGCGCCGTTTTTAAGGCCCTACGGGATTCGCCTCAACATGTATCCCGCCAAGGGTTATTCAATCACCCTGCCCACCGACCCGTCAGCGCCAAGCTGTCCGCAGAAGAGCCTGACCGACGATGAATACAAACTGGTCTACAGCAACTTCGGCGACCGGCTCAGGGTCGCCGGAACCGCTGAGCTGAGTGGTTTCCGCGTTCATCTGGACCATCGCCGCTGCCGGGCGATCGTCGACAACGTCCGCGGCCTGTTTCCCGATGCCGGCCGCTTTGAAGAAGTCCAGTACTGGTCGGGGCTGCGTCCCACGACACCCACCAACGTGCCGTACATCCAGGGCACCCGCTTCCGCAACTTGTGGCTCAACACCGGCCACGGCACGCTGGGCTGGACCCTGGGCCCGGGTAGCGGCAAACGCATCGTCGAGTTGATCCGGAAAGGCTGACCTCACCGGTAGGCCGCACCCACCCGGCCACGGGCCGCCGGAACGACAAAATATCTCGCAGGCGCCGCTTTTTCGCAAACAAAACACCGTACAAGCAGTGGGAATCCAACAACCGGGACGGTTGCGCACGACACCGGGTATTGATCGATATCCTGATAACAATCAGAATGTTAACTCCGTTGTCAGCGCCCCGGTGCAATATAGAAGTGCGGTTTAGTTCCGCTTCACTACACAAGATGTCCACTTTGGAAGCACTCGCCCCCGGTACCAGGATCGGCATGTTCGAGATCGAGGAGACCCTGGGGCTCAGCAATCACGGTGTCGCGTACCGCGCCCGCGACACCGAGCATGATCGGAACGTCGCGATCCAGGAGTATCTTCCGGCGGCGTTCGCCACACGAACCACGGACGCCGTCAGCGTCGCCGCCGTCGAGGAAAAAACCACCGCCTATGAAGACGGGCTCACCTTGTTTCTGCAGGAAGCGCGGATCCTGGCGCAGATCCACGATCCGTACATCGCCCGGGTGATCGAATACACCGAGACCAACGGCACCGCGTATCTGGTGATCGAACACGAGTCAGGACAAACGCTGCGGCGCTTTCTACAAAATCATCCGAAGCTCAACGAACAACGGCTGCAGGAGATCCTCATCCCCATGCTCAAGGGTCTGCGCGTCATTCATTCCCACGGCCTGCTGCATCGTGATGTCAGGCCAAGCAGTATTTTTCTGCGCGAAGACGGCCCGCCGGTACTGATTGGATTCGGCAGCGCGGCGCGCACAGTGGTTGACGATCACGTCACTTTGGACACCTGCGTCACCCCTGGGTACAGCCCCATCGAGCAATACCATGATGGAGGAAACCTCGGCCCATGGACGGATTTGTATGCGTTGGGCGCGACCCTGTATCGCTGCATTGCCGGCGTCGCACCGGTAGACGCCACCAAGCGGGTGGCGGCCCTTGCGCAGGGAGACGACGACCCTTTGGTGCCGGCGATGGAAATCGGCATCGGCGACCACAGCACCCGTTTGCTCGGCACCATTGACTGGATGCTGAAACCCGTTATCACCGAACGCCCCGAATCCGCCGGCGCCGTACTCGGGCTGCTGTCCGACCAGCGGAGTTCGCGCGCCGCCGCGTCCAAGCCGGGGCCGTTACAGCAGAACTTGCGTTTACCCGGGACGAGCGATTCCGAATCAAATTATCGATTGCCGTATCGCTCGCTTCGCCAAACCGGAGACGGCGATCGGCCGCCGGCGCCGCTGCGCCGGCGCTTCATCCACGGCGTGAACGGCTGGGCCGTGGCGGGCGTAGCGCTCGCCGGCTTGATCGCATTCGCGCTGTGGCAAACCAACCGTGATCTCGATGAGTCATCCCCCGCGGTTCCTGATACCGCAGCCGTCACGCAAGGGGCCGATCCCGCATCTCCCGCAGTGGACGAACCGCCGCCAACGGAATTGCCGGCGCCGGACGAGGCGGTGAATTTCGGTCGCGAAGACGACGATATGCGCGCGGAAGCATTTCGGGAGCTGGCGCAAGATCAAAGGCGAATCGAGAAGCTGCTGGCGTCGGCCCACGCTCATGTCGAGGCCGGGGAGCTCACCTCTCCTGCGCAACGCAACGCGGTCACCGATTTTCGCGCGATACTCGCAATCGATCCCGAGCACGTCGATGCCAGGGAAGGGCTAAACAACATCGTCACCACGCTGTTGGACAACGCCCGTAATTCGTTCGAGAAGAGAGAATTGGACCAGGCACAAACACAACTGGACGAAGTGGAGGGCATTCAATCCGGGCGTGAGGATGTGGGTGAACTGCGGCGGCGGATGGAGGACTACACACAGCGCGTCGAGCAACAAAGGCAGTTCGCGGAGTTACAGCGAAAGCGGGAACTGGAGGCGCGCAACCGCCGGATTTCCGATTTGCTGAAACGAGCCGAGTCGGCAATGCGTAATAACCGGCTGATCACACCCGTGGACGATAATGCGCTGGCGCACTATCGCGGTGCTCTAGGGCTGGACGAAAACAATGCCGACGCCCTCGCGGGCATCAAGCAGATCGGCCGGCGCTTCCTCACCATGGCCGGTCAGGCGATCGTCGATGATGATTTGTCGCGCGGCGAGGAGTTGTTGAAATCCGCGGTCGACGCCGACGCCGACGCCGACACCGTCGGCCTGTTGCGCAATCAACTTCAAGCACGCCGCACCGTACTCCAACAGCAGGCGCAGCGCTTACAACGGGACGCCCAGGCGGCGCGGCAAACTGAACTGGCGCAACGCAAACTACGCACGCAACAGCGGCTAACACTTGTTTCCGGTATCAACGCTTACTATCGGGGTGACTATGATGAGGCGTTCCAGAAACTGAATCCGCTGGCGAAAGCCGGTTATCCCCGGGCCCAATTCCGCTTGGGTATGATGTATAACCTGGGACGCGGAGTCACCCGCAACACGGATCTCGCGCAGCAAATGGTGCGCAAAGCGTTGCCTGCGGTGCAAAGCGCGGCGGCCTCAGGCCAAGCGTGGGCGCAGGCGGACCTGGGGTCCCTGTATGAAGACGGCCTGGTTGTTGCCAAGAACGACGCTGAAGCGGTACGCTGGTATCGTCTCGCGGCACAGCAGGGATATGCCGGGGCACAAACCAATTTGGGCGTCATGTACGCAAACGGTACCGGCGTCGAGCAGAACATCGAGGAAGCGATCCGTTGGTTGCGGCGGGCGGCCGCACAGGGCGACAAGATCGCCGCGGAAAACCTTGCCACATTAGGAGCAAGATAACCATGAGCAGTGTCACGCAGTCAGCAGCAACGCAACCGATCCAACTTGCCGATCCCGAACTACTGGAACACCGTTGCCTCGTCGGCGGGAATTGGATTGAAGCCCCCTCCGGTGAGTCCGTGACCATACACAATCCCGCCACCGGCGAGGCCATCGGCACGGTGCCGTCCCTGGGCCGCGACGACACCCGCCACGCCATCGATAGGGCCGACGCCGCGTGGGCTGCGTGGCGGGCGCTTTCCGGCAAAGAGCGGGCTAATCTGTTGCGCGGGTGGTTCGATCTGATCATGGAGAACCTGGAAGACCTGGCGGTGTTGATGACCTCGGAACAAGGCAAGCCCCTGGCCGAATCCCGCGGGGAGGTCGCCTATGCGGCGTCGTTTGTCGAGTGGTTCGCGGAAGAGGCGAAGCGCATATACGGCGACACCATCGATCACCCCTTGCCGGGGCGGCGCATCGTGGTACTCAAGCAATCCGTGGGCGTCGCTGCCGCGATTACGCCGTGGAATTTTCCAGCGGCGATGATCACCCGCAAATGCGCACCGGCGCTGGCGGCGGGCTGCCCGGTGGTGATCAAGCCCGCGCCGGAAACCCCTTTCACCGCCCTGGCGCTGGCCAAGCTTGCCGATCGCGCGGGTATTCCGGCGGGGGTACTCAACGTACTGACGGGCCCGGCGCGGGAGATAGGCGGAGAGCTGACCGGCAACAGCAAAGTCCGGAAATTGAGTTTCACCGGTTCCACCGAAGTCGGCAAGCTGTTGCTGGCGCAATGCGCGCAAAACGTCAAAAAGGTCTCGATGGAGCTGGGCGGCAATGCCCCGTTTATCGTTTTCGCGGACGCGGACCTGGATGCCGCGGTGGAAGGCGCGATGGCTTCCAAATACCGAAACACCGGTCAAACCTGTGTGTGCGCTAACCGCATTCTAGTGCAGGACGATGTCTACGAAGAATTCGCCGACCGGTTGGCGAAGGCGGTCGGCGCGCTGAAGGTCGGCAACGGCATGCAAGACGGGGTGCAACAAGGCCCGTTGATAAACATGCGTGCCGTCGAAAAAGTGGAAACCCACATCGCCGACGCGATTGCCAAAGGCGCGAAGGTGCTGGTGGGAGGCAAACGTCATGACATGGGCAGGACCTTCTTCGAACCAACGGTTTTGACCGACATTTCGCAAGACATGGTGCTTAACTATGAGGAAACCTTTGGTCCGGTCGCGCCACTGGTCAAGTTCGAAGATGAGAGCGAAGCGATCCGCATCGCCAATGAAACCGAGTTTGGACTCGCCGCGTATTTCTACAGCCGCGATATCGGTCGCATCTGGCGGGTGGCCGAGGCCCTGGAATACGGAATCGTGGGCATCAACGAAGGCATCATCTCCACCGAAGTTGCGCCCTTTGGCGGTGTCAAGGAATCCGGCGTCGGCCGCGAGGGCTCCAAGTACGGTATCGAAGAATATCTCGAAATCAAGTACCTGTGCCTGGGAGGCATCGACCAGTAAGCGTGCATCGCCGGAACCAGCTCGAATAATGCGCTGAAGCACCGAGCCTTCTATGGACATCATCGAGCGGCTCACCGCGAGGGCCACCGGGCGCAGTCAACAGGTGGTGTTCCCGGAAGGCGAAGACGCGAGGATCGTGGCTGCGGCGCGGCTCGTGCACGACCGGCATATCGCGGCGCCGATCCTGTTGGGAGACGTCGACGCCATCCGCGAACTTGCCCGGACCCGCCGCATTGCACTGGACGGGATCACCCTGCTCGATCACCAGCGCAGCGACCGCATCGACGTCTATGCCCAGCACTACGTCGAACAACGCCCCAAGACCCGCTTGAAAGTCGCCCGGCGATTGATGCGCAAGCCATTGTTTTTTGCCGCGATGATGGTGCGTGGCGGAGACGCCGCCGCGTCGGTGGCCGGCGTCGACCACCCTACCTCACGAGTCATCGAGGCCGGCATGCTCGGTATCGGGCTGATGCCGGGAATACAGACTCCATCGAGCTTCTTTTTGATGGTGATGCCGGAATTTCGCGGAAGGAAAAATCACCCATTGATGTTCGCCGACTGCGCAGTCAACATTGATCCAACGGCGGAACAGCTTGCCGATATCGCCGTCGCTTCGGCGGCGAGCGCCGTCCGACTGCTCGACGAACCCCCCCGCGTCGCCCTGGTGTCATTCTCGACCCAAGGCAGCGCGCAGCACGAATCAGTAACCAAGGTTCGTGACGCCGTCGACATCGCCAGACGCCGTGCACCGGATGTGGCTATCGATGGCGAGTTCCAGGCGGACAGTGCGCTGATTCCCGAAGTCGCGGCGAACAAACTTCGCGCCGCGAGCGAAGTTGCCGGACGCGCCAACGTGCTGATCTTTCCGGATCTGAACTCCGGCAACAGCGCCTACAAACTGACGCAACACCTGGCCAAGGCCCGGGCCATCGGCCCGGTGCTGCAAGGCTTCGCCAAACCCCTGGGCGACCTGTCCCGCGGCGCCGGCAGCGAAGACATCGTCGCCTCCATCGCGGTGATCCTGGCCCTGGCGGCGCCCGACTGAATCCAGCGGCAATCCACCCTGGATATTGCCCCAAGAACTGCTAACGCTGGCGGCCAACGCGAGCGACAGCGACCCGCGATGAATTCGTGATTTTCAAAGGCGGAGCCGGGGGTAAATACCCGGGACCGTCGGCCGCAGGGATGCGGGCGTCGAGCCTACACGGATGTATTCACGGCGGGTCCCGGGTAGTTGCCCGCGGTTCAGCCACACCGCAGAGCTTATCCCTCGCATGGGGGTTATTTAATCCCTCTCCTCCAGCGGCACATAGTCGCGCGGCTCCGGTCCGGTGTACAGGGTCAGCGGCCGAATCAGGATATTGTTCTCCAACTGCTCCATGACCTGCACCGTCCATCCGGGAACACGCCCAACCGCGAAGATCGGCACGAACAAGTCCTCCGGTATCCCGTGCAGGTAGTAGACCACGCCGGCGTAGAAATCCACGTTCACATTCACCCCGTGGCGCGCATAGGGTCGCATTGCGTCGACCAGCGCCTGCAGGATCTCGTACCATTGCGGCTGCCCCATCTCCGCCGACAAACGCTGCACCCCGTCGCGCATGTGCCGCGCCCGGGGATCTTCCGCGCGATACACCCGATGCCCGAAACCCATGACCGGTTCACGGTTCTGCCGTTTCTGCTTGACATAGTCCGCCGCCCGCGCCGGGTCGCCGACCTCCAGCGCCATCTTCATCACGTTTTCGGCGGCGCCGCCATGGGCGGGCCCGGAGAGCGCGGCCACCGCTGCGGTGATGGCGGCGTGCAGATTGGCCTCCGTACCGGTCACCACCCGCGCGGTGAATGACGACGCGTTCGAACCGTGCTCCGCATGCAGGATCATCTTTCAACATGTACAGAAAATTCGCCGCATGCCCGAGGGAAGGGCTGGGCGCCACCGGTTGCAGATCATGGCGTATCCGGCTGTGCGCACAGACAATAATCGGCACCTGGGAGGTGAGGCGCATACCCTTGCGCAACGTCGCTGCGATGGACTTGTCCGCGGCCTCCGGATCGAAAGCCGCCAACGCCGATACCGCGGTGCGCAACACGTCCATGGGGTGGGCGTCGCGCACCAGCCGAATCACTTCGTACACCGGTTCCGGCAACTGCCGGGCGTCCTTGAGCTGCTGATCGAACGCCTCGAGCTCGCCGCGGGACGGCAGATCTCCGTTCAGCAGCAGATACGCGGTTTCCTCGAACGTCGAATGCTCGGCCAGATCGTGTATCGAATAGCCCCGGTAGCGAAGCTCGCCGGCGCGGCCGTCGATGAAGCTCGTCGCCGAGCGGTCGAAATATACGCCCTTAAGGCCCCTTTTGATTGCAATTTTTTCTTCGGAATCGGTCATATTCTGCTCCGCCAGCACGCATTTCTCACCAGGATCCCGATTACTGGCGCAGGACTCGTGCGGCCCAGGGTGGTTAGATTGTACTCGAATGTTCGGTTAAAGACCGGTAACGGGCGATGTGCCGCAGGGCGGATTGACGATACCCTTGTTGCTCGTACAGCTGCGCCAGATTGTAATGCGCATCGGCAAAATCCGGATCGACGCGCAACGCTTTCTTATAAGTGGCGATGGCGGCGTCGAAGCGTTTGCGCTGTTCCAGGGCATGCGCCAAGCTGAAGATGGCATTGACATGTTTCGGCGCCCGCTCAATGGCGGCGAGATAATGCCGCTCGGCTTCTGTTATCCTGCCCTCGTGCTGGAGCAGCCTGCCCAGATTTACATGGGCATCCGCATGATCCGGTTGCAGGGACAGTGCGCGGCGGTAGGCGTCTTTCGCCTGCTCGAGGTCGCGAATCAGTTCCAGATCCAGACCCATGCGATACCAGTCACCGCCGGTGAGATCACGCCGCCGGGTCGCGGCGGCCATCGCCTTCCGCACCAGCGGCGCAATTTCGCGGGTCATGTCGGACATCGCAAAATCGAGGTGCATCTGGCCGGATCCGGGATGCCACAGCGACTCGCGGTCTTGCACCAACACATCGGCGTCCTGGACCAACACGCGAATCGTGGATAAAGGCCGGCCGCGCGGCAGGGCGCTTTTAAGTTTCCTCAGGCTCATCCATATCTTGCGCGGCGCGACGTAGGCATCTTGCAGACCCTTGGCGGTGCGCAGCAGCACCACGTCTTGAAGCGAATAGCGGTACCAACCGCGCCCGTCGCGGCTCGCGGTCAGCAATCCGGCGCGGGCGAAGGCGCGTACGTGGTCCGGGGTCAATCCCACCAGCTCCGCCACCTCGCGTGTCGTGTAACCGCTCACGGTGTATCCCGGACAGACCTTCGCCGCAGCGGCGGCGCGAGCGGAGACCGCTCGCTCACAGACGCCGACCGCGGATTACACCAGAGAGTCGGGGGGGTAATCCTTGATGTCGAACCCGGGCGGCGGGTACTTGGGATCCATGTCCGCAAATGCATCGATCAATATCTCACTGATTACCACGTCTCTGAACCACCGTTTCTCCGCGGGAATCACGTACCACGGCGCATATTCGGTGGAACACCGGTTGAGCATCGCCTCATAGGCATGCATGTACTCGTCCCATCGTTTGCGCTCCTTGAGATCGCTGGGATTGAATTTCCAATGCTTATCGGCCCGCTCCAGACGCCGGCGCAAGCGCGACAGCTGATAGTCCTGGGAAATATGCAGCATGATTTTGATGATACGCGTGCCATGGTCGTGAAGCATGCGTTCAAAGTCATTGATATGCCGGTAACGTTTCTCGATCAACGCGGCGGTTGCCAACTGGTGAACGCGGACGATCAATACGTCTTCGTAATGGGAACGATTGAAAATCCCGATGTGTCCGGCGGGCGGCGCATGGTCATGGACCCGCCACAGGAAATCATGCGCCAACTCTTCGTGGCTTGGCGCCTTGAAGCCGGTTACTTGACAGCCCTGGGGATTGAGGTCATTGGCGATCTTGCGAATCGTGCTGTCTTTGCCGCCGGTGTCCATGGCCTGCAGAACCAGCAGCAGGGACTGTTTACCCTCGGCATACAGGCGTTCTTGAAATTCCTGCAGATCGTCCAAGTTTTTTTTCAGGCGTTTGCGCGCGTAATCCTCGTCCAATCCCTGATTGTCGTCGCAAGGAATCGACGCGAGATTGAAAGCACCGCTGTCGGGAACCCGATAGCGACGATAGTCGAATTTGGCTTTGCCCATGGTTTCGCGTCCGCTGATGTCACTGGCGATTATACCCGCGTTTGGCGGGCGGGAAGCGGCTGATGCGGTACGCCCCGCCGTCAATAAATCTGCGTCAGGCGCGGCGGACCGTGGTCCACCGGTTCCACCCGCAGCAGCGTCAAGCGGTTGCCGCCTTCGGTGAAAGCCCGTTCCGGCACCAGCGCCGAGAATTCCGCGCGCCCATCCGTCTCCCCTGCATAGGTGCGCGTAACCACCTCAATGCGGCCATTGAGCGCCACCGCAACCAGCTCGCCCGGAGCGCCCGGCATATGGCCCATGACGTGAGCGGGAACAAACGCCGCGCGGCGCACATCCTCGTACAATTGCCCATGCATCACTTCGGCGGATCGATCCGCCGGCCTGCGCACCGCGAGTTGCTCGATGCGTTTGCCGACCAGTTCCGCGGCCACCGGGTGCGCGAGGATTTGTTCGCGCCAGCGGCGGCGCGTGCGGGGGCCGGGGACCATCAAATCCGCCGCCAACCGCAACCGCTGTCCGAGGTCGAACAGCGTCTTGTACGGCCGCTCGGGGCCGGAGAACGGCGAACGGCCATCGAGCCGCCAGTCCAGGGCCAGCCCCAGGGCCTCGGCGACAGCCGGCAGGATATCCACCAATTCCACGTTGCGATCGCTGACCACACCGCGCTCCTGGTGCGGCAGCTTGATGAACAGCGGCACCCCGGCGATGTCGCGTTGATTGACGTCGCTCACGCCGCGGCGCAGGTCGCCGGCATGAATACTTACACCGTGGTCGGCGGTAATGATGATCAACGCCCGGTCGTACAATTGCTGCTGCTCCAGGCGCGTGACCACTTCCCCCACGATGCGGTCCACGAAGCCCACTTGCAGCAAAAACCGCTGGGTCGCTTCCGAGATCGCCAACGCATCGTGCGCCCATGCGTCCAGATTGCCGCGCTTGTCGATGCCGCGGATCAAGGCGTGGCGAAAATACAGGGTGCCTGACGGAAAGTACTCATAGGGCAGATGCGGCAGATTGGAATGCATGAAATACA
>CAMYKW010000035.1 GCA_947259175.1 uncultured Gammaproteobacteria bacterium
AAATGGGACGTGTCAAAAATGAGACGGATCCTGGCGATCCTGCCGTCCTTGACGTCGAAGGTTTGCGCCATCGGAGTTTTGATGCCTTGCTTGGTAAATTCGTAGATTAAACATACGGAATCGGCCGCTTCGTAAACCTTCATGATTTTGTACGCGGCGCCATGCGGCGGGTCTTGTTTTAGGGATTTCAGATAATCTTTGGCGGAGAAAAATTCGTACAGCGGACCTTGAAAAATCAGGTCTTCAGCCAACAGAGGCTCCATCGACCCCAATGGCACCTCGCCATAGAAGCACGCCATGTATTTTTCGGCCAGTTGAAGCGGGTTCATGCTCACGGGGATCAGGTCTTTCTTTGCAGCATGGCGCTTCTCTTTGCAGTAGGGTATTGATTTTAATTTTGTATCTCAGCCCTGACATGGTGGGCTTGATCCGAAAACTGCGGAATAATCGAACCGATTTTTCAACTCAAGACTTATCCTTTATGTTTCTCTCGCCGGATGATAGTTGCGACCTGAGCTCAACCGTGTTGCCTTCAGGATCTTTAATATAGATGGATTTTCCAAAGCCTTGCGCACCGTATCGTTCCTGAAAATTTCCCGTATCGATGCCATGGGACGATAAATGTTTTTTTATTTCCGCCTCGGAGACGAGTTTTAACTGAACACAGAAATGATCCAGGTTGTTTTCAGATTTCGCCGGCGGCCCACCACCCATCCTTCCCAAACGGCTGTCGACAACAACCAGGTCGATCAAAGCGTTTCCGGCGCGCAGTTGGGTCAATCCCATTTCAACGGAGGTTTCCCTTTCAACGACGCAGCCCAAGACATTGCAGTAAAAGTCGAGCATCTCCTTTAACCGCGTTGTTCTTAGAACAAGATGATCAATTGCCGCGATCTCTATCACGTGTGCTTCTCCTCAGGGCGCAGGATTCACGGCATTAACGCCTCAGCGTATTGGGCTCTTGGCGAAAAGCGCTCTTGTTGCCAGCTATGACGCTCGATTGCAGCCACATTAAATTGTTTCTGAAACTTAACGTCGCCCTGAGAGCACAGCGTCTCGAGCTTGCTCACGAAGGGCTTATCAGGCGCCTCTTTATTTGACCGCTTCATCCAGTTGCAAAATACCGAACGTATTTCCCTCGGTGTCAATACACATGACTAAGTAGCCGACTCCCGGGAGGGCTTTCTTGTCTTCCCTGATCTTTCCACCCGCCTCTACAACAACTTTTGCAAAATCATCAACGGACGCGACGTCGAAAACCACCGCCGTGGTATCCCCCGGATTTATTCTTCTCGCGACGCCACCCGTCACACCGGGATCTTGCCCCGTTCCTGTTTGTATGAGCCAATAGTCCTCCGGACCCTCCCACTTCTCAACTTTCCATCCAAATACACGTCGATAGAATTCGGCAGCACGTTCAGGATCGTCCGCGCTCATATCGAAGTGGATCACACGTGACATTAGTATTTTCCGCGCTTGATCAGCAGCATTGCTGCTCTACATCAGCGTCAAGGCGCACGCGCGGCGGTAATATAGTCCGGCTCCGTGCGCCTGTTGCCGGTCATAATTGTGGATTTTGGTGAAACTCGATTACGTTCCTGTCCTGATCACGGATGAATAACATTACCCCTCCGTCCGGCAGAGTAACGGGTCCTTCCGTAATCTCAATCCCCAAGTTCTTTATTGAAGCCTCGATTGCTTCTATATCAGTCACATCAAGGGCCATGTGGGTATAGCCGGGATGTCTCTCGGGCACGTCCATCAGTATGTTGTCGGTGACGCCGGAATCTGCATTAAGAATTAGGTTGATATTCACTCCCGAAGGATGCTCCATGATAGCCACCGGTTCGGGACCTACTGGTCCTATAATAAATTCAAAACCCAATTGCTCATAAAATCTTCTCGCCTTTTCCAGGTCGGATACTCGAATGCCTACGTGATTGATTCCCGATATTTCCTTCATGATATCAGTTAGCGGTCGTTTGACATTGTGAGGTGAAAGACCTGACCCCTTTTGCGTTTAGAGTTGTTCCGGCGCGACGGCCAGGGTCGCCTCGGAACCCTCGGTGATGGTGTGCAGTAAGGCGCCGCTTTGCGGCAGGATGTGGGTGGCGTAGTAGCGCGCGGTTTCGATCTTGGCGCGGTAGAAGTTGTCGTCGCCGCCGCCGGCCTCGAGCCTCTGCTGCGCCACCAGCGCCGCCTTGGCCATCAGCCAGCCGCCGATGACGGTTCCCCACAAGCTGAGGTAGTAGTAGGACGCCGCGGCGGGCAGGCGCGGGTCGCCCTGCGCGGTGTTGACGATCCAGTCGGTCGCCTGTTCGAGATGGTCCAGGCCAGCCTCCACCGCGCGGCCGACGCCGTCCAGGACATCGAAGTCGATGTCGCGCAGTCCGTCGATGAACGCGCGTGCCGCGTGGCCCTGGTCGCGGAGCAGCTTGCGGCCAACGAGGTCGTTGGCCTGAATGCCGGTGGTGCCCTCATAGATGGTGGTGATGCGCGCGTCACGAAAGTGCTGCGCCGCGCCGGTTTCCTCGATGTAGCCCATGCCGCCGTGGACTTGAATGCCCAGTGACGCTACCTCATTGCCGGTCTCGGTACACCAGCCCTTCACCACCGGCGTGAGCAGCTCGACGGCGCCGAAGTGGCGCAAGCGTTCCTCCTGGTCCGCATGATGCTGCGACTTGTCGAGGGCCGATGCCCATACATAGACCAGCGCGCGCATCGCCTCGACCTTGGTCT
The DNA here is from genome assembly GCA_947259175.1 of uncultured Gammaproteobacteria bacterium. Lineage (GTDB taxonomy): Bacteria > Pseudomonadota > Gammaproteobacteria > Arenicellales > JAANXG01 > CALZGZ01. The sequence continues at coordinate 2,740 of CAMYKW010000035.1, forward strand.
TCATGGTCATCAACATGCGGCGCACGTCGGGATGATGCGCGATTGGCGCGCGGTCCGCGGTCTGCGCGCCAATCGGCCGACCCTGCACCCGCTCCAGGGCGTAGCTCTTGGCCTGCTGGAACGCGCGTTCGGCGATCCCCAGCCCTTCCACGCCCACGGCGTGCCGCGCCAGGTTCATCATCGTAAACATATATTCCAGGCCGCGGTTGGGTTCGCCCACAAGATAGCCCAACGCGCCCTGGTCATCGCCGTAGGCCAGCACCGCGGTGGGGCTCGCGTGGATGCCCAGCTTGTGCTCCAAGGACACGCAGCGAACTTCGTTGCGCGCGCCGGGCTCCCCGTTGTCGTCCACCAGCATCTTGGGCACCAGGAACAAGGAAATGCCACGCACGCCTTCCGGGGCGTCGGGCAGGCGCGCGAGCACCATGTGCACGATGTTTTCGGTGAGGTCGTGGTCGCCGTAGGTAATGAAAATCTTCTGCCCGAACAACCGGTAATGGTCCCCCTCGGGCACCGCCTTCATGCGCACCGCGGCAAGATCCGAACCCGCCTGGGATTCGGTAAGGTTCATGGTGCCGGTCCACTCTCCGGACACCATCCTGGGGAGATAGCGATCCTGCAATTCCTCGGACCCGTGCAGGATCAACGCCTCCACCGCGCCCTGGGTGAGCATCGGACACAGGCCGAACGACATGTTCGAGGCGTGCCACATTTCCTGCACCGCGGTCGCCACCAGCCAGGGCAGATTCTGCCCGCCGTACTTTTCTTCGAACGCCAGCGAATTCCAGCCGCTTTCAATAAAGGTCCGGTAGGCCTGTCTCCAGCCGTCCGGGGTGATCACCTTGTCGTCCGCCAGGCGCGAGCCCTGTTGATCGCCGACCTGATTGAGCGGCGCCAGCACCTCTTGCGCCAGCCTGGCCGCCTCGTCCAGCACCGCCTGCACGACATCCGGGGTGGCCTCTTCGTATCCGGGCAGCGCCGCGACGCCTTCAAGGTCGGCTAACTCGGTCAACACGAACTGCATGTCTTGAAGCGGCGCGGTATAAGTGCTCATGATTGCTCTCTCATTACTTGGGAGTCAGCGCGGGCGCCGATAATTATTTCTCGAGGGCCGCGGATAGTTTCGGTAACGCATCGAACAAATCGGCGACCAAGCCGTAATCGGCCACCTGGAAGATCGGCGCCTCTTCGTCCTTGTTGATGGCGACGATCACCTTGCTGTCTTTCATGCCCGCGAGGTGCTGGATCGCCCCCGAGATGCCGACGGCGATGTACAGCTCCGGAGCCACGACCTTGCCGGTCTGTCCCACTTGATAATCGTTGGGCACATAACCGGCATCCACTGCGGCGCGCGAGGCGCCCACCGCGGCGTCGAGCTTATCCGCCAGTTGCTCCAGCAGTTTGAAGTTGTCGGCGCTGCCCAGGCCGCGTCCCCCGGACACCACCACCCGCGCGCTGGTCAATTCCGGCCTTTCCGAGCGCGTCAGTTCCTGACCGACAAAGCGCGACAGATCAGCGGGGCCGTCCACCGGCTGCATTTCACGCACCGTGGCCGAACCGCCCTCCGGTGCGGCGGCGGTGAACGCCGTCGTACGCGCGGTGATCAGCTTCTTATCGTCACCGCTCTGGACAGTTGCCATGGCGTTGCCGGCATACACCGGGCGAACGAAGGTGTCTGCCGACTCGATGCCGACGATGTCCGAGATCGGCGCGACATCCAGCAGTGCGCCCACACGGGGGATCAGGTTCTTACCGAACGTGGACGCCGGCGCGAGGATGTGTGGGAACTCGGCGGCCACCGCAGCCACCAGGGCGGCGACGTCTTCCGCCAGTTGATGTTCGTAACGCGCGTCGTCGCACAGCAGGACCTCCGACACACCGACGACCCTGGCGGCCGACTCCGCCACTTTGCCGCAATCCCGTCCCGCCACCAGCACCGCCACGGACGAGTCGATTTCCCCGGCCGCGGTCACCGTAGTCAGCGTCGACGCCTTGAGTTCAGCATTATCGTGTTCCGCGATCACCAATACCGGCATGGTCAGATCACCTTGGCTTCGTTCTTGAGCTTGTCGACGAGCGCCTCGACGCTTTCCACGCGTACGCCGCCGCTGCGCCCCGGGGGCTCCGCGACAGTCAGGGTCTTCAGCCGCGGGCTGAGGTCCAACGCGAAATCGCCGACGGCCAGGGTTTCCAGCGGTTTTTTCTTGGCCTTCATGATATTGGGCAGCTTCACGTAGCGCGGTTCGTTAAGGCGCAGGTCGGTGGTAATCACCGCCGGCAGCGCCAGAGACAGTGTCTCCAACCCGCCATCGACCTCGCGGGTCACCGCCACCCGCTGATCGGCGAACTCGAGCTTGGATGCAAACGTGCCTTGCGGCCAGCCCAGCATGCCGGCCAGCAACTGTCCGGTCTGATTGCTGTCGTCGTCGATCGCCTGTTTGCCCATGATCACCAGTTCGGGCGATTCCTTGTTGACGATCTCGCGCAGAATCTTGGCCACGGCCAGCGGCTCCAACTGGTCTTCGGTCTCTACCAGGATGCCGCGGTCCGCGCCCATGGCCAGTGCGGTGCGGATCGTCTCCTGGCACTGCCTGACACCGATGGAAACGATGATGACTTCTTCCGCCTGCCCCGCTTCCTGCAGGCGCACCGCCTCCTCGACGGCAATCTCATCGAACGGGTTCATCGACATCTTCACGTTGGCGGTGTCGACGCCGGACCCGTCCTTCTTGACGCGCACCTTGACGTTGTAATCCACCACGCGTTTGACCGGCACCAGTATTTTCATTGTTCGTTTGCGTACTCCAGGGGATGAAAGATTATTACGCCGAGTGTCGCCAGATGCTACCCGCTCCCTGATGCACGCGCAAACGTCCTCTCAGATAACACCGTCGCTGCGCAGCGCAGTGATTTCCTCGCTGCTGTAGCCGAGCTCTCCGAGGATTTGCGCACTGTGTTCCCCGTGGGCAGGGGCCGGGGCCCGCGCCTCGAAGCTGAATTCACTGAACCGGATCGGGAAGGCGAACCGCGGCAAACCATCCGCGGACGTGTGGATCATGTCCCGGGCGGCGAACTGCGGGTGGTCGAGCGCCTCGTCCAGGGTCAGCACCGGCGAAAAACAGCAATCGGCGGCCTCTAGCCGCGCCACCCAATGCGCCTGGGTCTGCGACTTGAGCAAGTCCCGCAACTCGCTGCGTACCTGCTCACGTTGCGTGGCATCGCCGTGGTAGGCGCCGATCCAGTGTTCTCGGTCCAGGGCGGTACACAATCGGCGCCAGAATTTTTCCTCCAGGGACGCCACCGCTACATAGCGCCCGTCTGCGGTCTCGTAGATCCCGTACCACGGCAGCCCGCCGCTGAGCATATCCTCGCCCCGGGGGGCTACCGCGCCGTACTGGTGGCGGGCCGACAACGGGATTACCGCGTGGGCCAGCGTGCAGTCGCTCATAGCGACATCGACGTAGCGTCCATGGCCACTGCGTTGCGCATCGATCAATGCCGCCAGTATACCCATCACCGCGCTGAGGCTGCCGCCCAACAGGTCGGCCATTTGTATATTCGGGATCACCGGCGGCCCGCCACGCACTCCGATCTGGTCGATGACGCCGGCGTAGCTCAGATAATTGAGGTCATGGCCGGCCCGATCCCGGAATGGTCCGGTCTGGCCGTAACCGCTCATCGCGCAATACACGATTTTAGGATTGCGCGGTTGGATGTCGTCATAAGCGATGTGCAGTCGGTCCACGGCGCCGGGGCGGAAGCCCTCGATGACGACGTCGGCGGAATCCGCAAGGCACAGGAACAACTCGCGCCCGGCGGCCTGCTTGAGGTCTACGGCGAGGGAACGTTTGTTGCGGTTCACGCTGCCGTAAAAGCTCCCCATGCCGCGGGCGTAGTCCCCCTGCCCGGTGTCCTCCACCTTGATCACGTCCGCGCCCATATCGGCGAGATGCAGGCTGCACATCGGCCCGGGCAACAGGCGCGTCAGATCCAGCACCCGGATGCCGGCCAGCGGCTTATGCCGCATGTCCCATCACGGCGACCGGCATCATCCCCGACTCACCGGCGCAACATCGATGCAAAGCAGCAGCCGGCGCGGAATCGTGCATCGAAAAAAATCAGCTTTGCAGCTCGGGCAAACCGGCGTACAGGTCCAGGGCCTCGGGGTTGGCCAGCGCTTCCTTGTTCTTCACCGGCTCGCCGTGCACCACGTTGCGCACCGCGAGTTCGACGATCTTGCCGCTTTTGGTGCGTGGTATGTCCGACACTTGAATCACCTTGGCGGGCATATGGCGCGGGGTGGTGTTATTGCGAATCTGCCGTTTGATCTTGTCGATCAGGGCATCGTCCAGTGCGACTCCGGCACGCAGTTTCACGAACAGCACCACGCGCACGTCGTCCTGCCACTGTTGACCGATGACCAGGCTCTCCACCACCTCGTCCACCTGTTCAGCCTGGCGGTAGATCTCGGCGGTGCCGATGCGCACGCCGCCGGGATTGAGCACTGCGTCGGAACGCCCGTGGATGATCACCCCGCCGTGTTCGGTGATCTCAATGTAATCACCGTGACACCACACGCCGGGGAACTTTTCGAAATACGCGGCGTGATACTTCTCGTCCTGTGGATCGTTCCAGAACCCGACCGGCATCGATGGGAACGGCTTGGTGCAGGCCAGCTCGCCCTTCTGTCCAGGCGGGAGCTCCTGCCCGTTCTCATCCAACGCCACGACGCGCAACCCCAGGCCGAGACACTGCAACTCGCCGCGCCACACCGGCAGGGTCGGATTGCCCAGCACGAAACAGGAGATGATGTCGGTGCCTCCGGAAATCGACGAAAGGCATAGATTCGGCTTGATCTTGTCATAGACGAAGTCGAAGCTCTCCGGCGCCAGGGGCGAACCGGTGGAGGTCATGATCTTGAGCCGCGCGAGGTCGTGGGTGTCGGCCGGCGCCAGGCCCGCTTTTTTCAGCGCATCGATGTACTTGGCCGAGGTCCCGAACACCGTCATACCCTGCTCCTGGGCGAAATCGAACAATACGTTGCCGTCGGGATAAAACGGCGACCCGTCGTACAGCAGCAAAGTGGCGCCGGAGGCCAGTCCGGACGCCAGCCAGTTCCACATCATCCAGCCGCAGGTGGTGAAATAAAACAGCCGGTCGCCGGGATGAATATCGGTGTGCAGCATGTGTTCTTTGAGATGCTGAATCAGGGTGCCGCCGGCGCCGTGCACGATGCACTTCGGCGCGCCGGTGGTGCCGGATGAGTACATGATGTACACCGGGTGCACGAACGCCAGTTGCTCGAAGTCGATGTCCCCGGCGGCGAACCCGGCGATGAAATCCTGCCACCACACCGCCGTGTCCACAGCAGAGATATCCTGCTCGTCGGTGGTGTTGGGGAACACGACCACGCGCTCCACGGTCGGCAGCTTGGCCTTGACTTCGGAAAGCTTCTGCAGGCAGTCGTGCCGTTTCCCGTTGTAGTAATAGCCTTCGGCGCTGACCAGCACCTTGGGTTGGATCTGCCCAAAGCGGTCGTGCACTCCCTGCACACCGAAATCCGGCGAGCACGACGACCAGATCGCGCCCACCGAGGTGGCCGCCAACATCGCGATTACCGCCTCCGGCGTGTTGGGGACGAATCCCGCCACCCGGTCACCCACGGTAACGCCCACAGCGCGCAGCGCCTGGGCAAAGCGCGACACCTCGTCGTACAACGCGTCATGGGAATAGCTGCGAATGTCACCGTTCTCGTTGCGGAACACAATAGCGGTGCCGGATCCCCGGTGACGCAAAAGGTTCTCGGCGAAATTCAGCCGCGCATCCGGAAACCAGCGCGCGCCGGGCATTTTTTCCAGACCGTCCACAACCGTTTCACTGATTTCGCTGGCGATGATTTCAGCAAACGACCAGAACTCGCCCCAGAACAACTGCGGTTGATCCACCGACCATTGATGCAGTTCCTGATAACCGTCGAGCTTCACGCCATGTTTCTGGGACACCTCGCGCGCGAAACGCGTGATGTTGGCGTTCGCCAGCGTGTGTTGATCGGGTTGCCACAGGGGTTTAGCCATATTCTCAGCTCCGCGTCATCCACCACCGATGGTCACGACGGTGCGGCCGGTGTTGGTGCCGCTGATATAGTCATCGAAGACACCCGGCAGCTCATCGAAGCCCACGGTGCGTGTGACGATCTTGTCCAGATGCCGCGGTTTGAGATCGTTGCCGAGGCGGCCCCACACGCTCTGGCGCAGCGATGGAGAACACAACACCGAATTGATGCCCAGCAGCGACACGCCGCGCAGAATGAAAGGCATCACCGTGGTATTCAGCTCATAGCTCGCGGCCAGGCCAATGGAAGCGATGTTGCCGAACGGCTTCACGGTGCGCGTCAGCCACGTCAACACCTCACCACCCAGATTGTCGATGGCACCTCCCCACTCCGCCTTCTCCATGGGACGCTTGCCGAGATCCGTCTCATCGCGCAACAGCAGCCGCGACGCGCCCAGCTCGCTCAGATATTCCTCGGCGGACCGCTTACCGGTGTAGGCCACCACGTCATAGCCGGCGCCATCAAGAATATCGATGGCGAGACTCCCCACACCGCCGGTGGCCCCGGTGACTACGATCGGTCCATGCTGCGGTGTTTGGCCATTCTCCTCCATACGCTGCACCGCCAACGCCGCGGTGAATCCCGCCGTGCCGATGGCCATGGCGTCGAACAGCGACAGGGTATCGGGGATGCGCACCACGCAATCAGCGGGCACCCGCACGTACTCGGCGTAACCCCCGTCGCGGATCTCGGAAAGCTCACACCCGCATACGGTAACCGCATCACCCGGTTTGAATCGATCGCTGTCCGACTGTTCCACGGTGCCGGACACATCGACACCGCCTACCAGTGGATAGTGGCGCAGTATCTTACCCTTGCCGGTCGCGGCCAGAGCGTCTTTGTAATTGACGTCGGAATATGCGGAGCGGATGACGACGTTACCTTCGGTGAGGTCGTCGATGCCGATGGTTTCGAACTGCGCACGGATCGATCCGTCATCGTTGTGGATACGATATGCCTTGAAAGATTGCATGGTTCATTCTCACGTGATGGTGGTCTGGTTCAGGAGCAATCTACTGCGGTTCGCGATTAATGTAAAACTCACGTCGATACTCAAGAGTTACGCCTTGTCCGCGGCGGCGTCGCTGGCACACGCGGTGAGTCCCGTTCAAGCGGGAGCCATGGGCGCGCGCATCGCCGCGGCGAACGCCCGGACGCGCCGCCACCCGAGAGCGGCGACAGATAAGGCCGTGAGCAATTCATCGGCTCGCCATCCGCCCTTCCCCTTGACAGTGGCCGTATGCTGTCGGCAGGCTAACCGCAACGCTTGGCGCAATATGCGGCTTACATGAACCGATCAGCTTTACGGTCAAATCCCGGGGTGTACATCGCGGCGGTGCTGCTGATCGGGGCCGCAATCGGACTGGGTTACTACCTGCTGCCACCCGCCGGCCCGCATCAGGACCCTGGCGCACGCACTACGGCGGAGGCGGCGGACCCCTTAACCGCTACTATCCCCGTGCAGCCGGCTGTAACCACGGCCAAACTACGCCCGGCGCCCGCTCGGACGACGCAACGAGACACCTTAGACGATTCCACAGAGGCAACGGATGAACCCGGATCAACACCGGTGGAGCAAGGAGAGCTGTCTATCGCCGGGCGGATATTGAACCGGCGTGGTGATCCGGTTTCCGGGATCGAGATCAGAGCGCGACGTTATGATCCGGCGACCAATCGGTTTTCATCGCGTCAAAACTCGGCGCGCAGTCTTGCCGGAGGCCGGTACCTCATCGAGGGTTTGGCCGCCGGCGACTACCAGCTGCGCACTACCGGGAACGACCGCTACACGTCCGCGGCGATCTATGTGCGAGCAGGTTTTCATTCTGCGGACATCGTGCTCAACGACGGTCATCAGCTGCGCGTCGTGGGAACCGTCACCGATAACGCCGATTACCCTCTGGCGGGTGTGGAAGTCATCCCATCCCGCGGCGGCCGCTCCGCTACCACGGACGAAGCCGGCAACTATGAGCTCAGCGTCCTTGCTCAGCGCAACCGCACCTACTCGATACGTTTTCAAGCCGCGGGTTACACCGACGAGATCGGCTCGTTTGTCGGCGCCGAGGTCATGGGCATTACGGAAACCCGACTGGACGCGCGGTTGCGACCGGCGGGCAATTCACAGGTTACCGGCATGGTGACCAATGAGTTCGGAAACGTCGTGGTGGGTGCGCGAATCTGGATCAATTCGCCGTCCCTCAAAACGACATACCGCGCGCGCAGTGACGCCAACGGGTTTTATTCGATTTCCGGCATTAAAGCGGGCTCGGACTACCAGCTCACCGCCACCGTGCGTGGTCTCTACGAACGCTACATCAGAAGACCGGTGGCAATCACCGATGGCGGCTCGACCTTGGACATCACGCTGCGCTCCATAGCGGGCGGCCGCGTGGTCGGCAACATGGTGGATGTGCTGGGAGAACCGGTGCCCTCCTTCACGCTGCTGCTGACCAGCTCCAAGGCCGCGGGGAGGACGGTGCCGGTCGTCGGCGACGACAACGGTTATTTTGCAGTGGACAAGGTCCCGGAAGGACGGCTGACGTTTGTAACCCGTTCGCAGCCGCGCGTCAGTATTCGCGGCGCGGAACTTACCGCAACCAGCGAAGTATTTGTGCGCCTGGTGATCGACTGGGGGGTGCATGACCTGGTCGGACGGGTCACGGACATCTCCGGCAACCCACTCCCCGGCGTTGACGCGGCGCTGACCTGGCGCCATGAGGCGGGACTCATATTGAGCAGTTCGTCGCGCCGTACATTGACGGACGCAGAGGGGCTTTTCCGTTTCACCCAGCTTGGCCCGGGCGTACACCGGCTCGACCTGATGGCGAATGGATATCAACGCTACAACTCGAACGTCGATGTCAGCGGCGAAGCGGGAGAGTTGAGCATTCAGCTGCAACGTGATTCATAGCCTGTGCAGACGTTGGCGAATCCCTACCCCCAGGTCGTGATACACAGCCGCAAGAATGTCCTCCTTCATCGCCGCGCTGTACGCCGTTCGGGCGCGGCATTGGTCCTAGCGTGGTTGCTGGCAGTGACTCCCGCCGGTTTCGCCGCGGAGCCGCCGGCGCTGCCGACACCGCAGGCGCGTCCGTTTATGTTCAACGACGAACACCTCGCCCGCGTGCGACGTTTGATTGCAACGGAACCTTGGGCCGCCGAAGAGTACCGCCGGGTGCAACACCTGGCCGCGCAGGGGGATGGTTACTGGGCCGCCTTCCTGTATGCGCTGGACCACGATTCAAGGCAGTTGACGACCGCCCGGGAGTGGCTGCTCAAGTACGGCCGGCGCGGCGGTGACTTGCAACGCCCGGCGTCGCGGACGGATCCGGGATTTTTTGCCGGACCGCGGCCGTGGCTGGGCGACGTCTATTACCGCATCGACGACCGGCCGCTGATAGCCTACGATTGGCTATACGAGGCGCTCACCACGGCGGAGCGCGCCGAGATCGAGGGCGGCATACTGGCCTCCGCGCGTTACCGCATGGGTGCCGTCGATCACTGGCCGCAAACACCCAATCTGGTGTTCAAACCCGGTTACATGGTGGCATTGGCGGGACTGGTCACCGGTGACGCGCAATCCACCCAATGGGGATTCTTTCGCCACCCGGGCTCCCCTCAGGGGGGTTACTTTCATGCGCTGAACGCGATGCTGCGTGACGGCGGCGTATGGGGCGAAGCGCCGCTGTATCCGATTTCCCACAAGAGCCTGCTGCTGATGGCGCGCATGTCCCGCCATCTCGGACGCATCGACGGCGGGGATTGGTTTTCGCGGAAAACCTCCGCCGGTGCCAGCCCCCGGACGCTGATGGATTACTTCATCGATACCGCCTATCCGGTGGAGCGCCTGCGCGGGGGTCGGCAGCGTATCCGCATCGCGAGCTATGGCGACGGCGCCACCGGTCCCGCGAGCGATCTGTTCGTGATCAACCAGTCCGGCCACCGCCACCATTTGCACGACGAACTGGCGGCGGCCTACGCAAATGTCGCGGATGGGAGATATGCCGCGTTCCTGTCCCTGTTGCCGGACTACCGTCCCGACCTCACGGACCGGCCGCCGCTGCCGGCGCGCGCGTCGCTGCCCGCGGCGCCCTCGAAGATCTGGTCTGACTACGGCCTTGCGATGTTGCGTTCCGACGAAACGCCACGGTACTGGCGCAACCCGGATGCCATCGCCGTGCTGCAAATCATGTCCCGGGGTTACGGCCACGACCACCGGGATAAGTTTTCCATCACCCTCCATGGGGCCGGGCAACTGCTGTACCCGGACTACAACGCGATACAGTATGAAAACCCGTCGATCGGCTGGACCCGCCATACCATCGCCCACAACACGCTCACTGCCGATGGGCGCGACACCCGTAACGCACCGCTGACCGCCGTGCATCACGACTTCTCGCCGGACGTAAAGTATCTGGCCACCGCCGCGAGCGGCGTGTTTCTCGGCGTGGATCAGACCCGCATCTTGATGCTGACGAGACAATATCTTCTCGACGTGTTTCAAGCGCGCAGCCTGTTGCCTCACCGATACGATTACCTGCTGCACAGTTTCGGCCGTCCGGTGCCGGTCAGCGACCACCGCTACGGCCCCACCGATGCGTTCGCACAACGCTACTGGGGCATGGTTGCGCCGCACGCCAGCCGCACCGATACCGCCTGGTCGTTGGACTTCGTACTGGACGCCGCGGCATGGGACACTTACATTGAATACGCCGACGAACAGCTCAAGGGCCGGGCAACCGAGGGCTATCTTCAAGATCGACCGCTGGACAGGGCGGCGGTGCGGGTCACCGCCGCGGCCGCCGCAGACACCACCATTGGTTACGGGCGCGGCCGGCATGGACTGGGGATGTTGATCGCCCGCCGCGATGGTGTACAAGATGCGCAGTTCACCGTGGTCCACGAACCCTACCGTGATCACCCGTCGGTGATCGGCGTGCAGGTGCTCGCCGCTGACGATCGCGCCACCGTGGTGCGTATCATTGCCGACGACTTCACCGACTACGCGGCCGCCGCCCTCGCGCCGGACAGCCATGGGACGTCCCACGAGATGCACGCTCGCGCCGATGCGCGTACCCGGTTTGCCTTTACCGGCTACGGCTGGTTGCGAATGCATCGCGATGGCCACGTGGCGGCGCGGGGAAACTGGCGCGGATTTCGCGTCCCGAGCGAACGGACGGAACACGTTATCCGCGGCGCGCGCGTCCGCGCGAAGGACGGTTACCTCGAATACGGCGAGCTGGGTGCCGCGCCGCGGCCGCCCGCGTCGATGCCGCGCGCATCCATTGACATACCGCGCACCGCGACAACGATACGCATGCGCGGCACCGACCGCGCCGCCACCACGATCACGCTGCGCAATTCCGCCGAAAAGGCCATCGAGGCACAGGTGCGGCTCGCCGCACCCGAGGGCATGGAGATTGCGCCCAATGCCGGCGCGGTCCGGCGCCTGGAAGCGGGCGCCGCCGTCCGCTTTCCGGTTACGGTCATCACCCGCAACGCCCGCCCAGGGTGGACGGTGCTGCCCTATCGCACCGCAGAGCGGTCCGACGATGGTCCGTGGCGGTGGTCCCGACCACGGGGCCTGGCGGTGGCCGTCGGTGCGGTACTGGAACCGGTGTACGACTTCCCCAATCCTCCGGTTTACCGTGTGCATGCACCGGATTACACGGTGGAGCTGGATATGCATCACGGACTCATTCGTCGCCTGATCCACGCCGACGGCACCCGGATCCTCGACGGCGAGCCGCTGTTTACACTGGCCGACGACGAGCGGTTGCTGTTGTCCCCCGACACGCAGACCGCTTTCACCTGGACCGAGGAAAGTCCGGCGGAACTGGTGGCCCACGCCGAGAACCGGTTGCGCTGGCGTGCGCGGTTCGAGGATGACCGCGTCCGCTTCAACCTGATCCCCGAATGGGCGCGGTCGCAACGGGTGCATGTCGCGTTCCCCGGAGACTGGGCGCAACCGGCGCGCTGGCGCCGACTGCGCACCGCGACCGGGGTGCGGGTTTTCGAAGCCGCGGCGCAAGCACCGACGCCGATCTTGTTGGATGCCCTGGAGCTGGACTACGGCGCGCGCGACTGGAGCCTTTGTCTAGGCTTGTCCACGCCGCGCACGGTCACCGTAGGCGAAACCGGAATCCGCTTCTCCCTTCCCGCGCAAACCCGGGACACATGGAGCGTGGGCGTCTGCCCGCGCGGCGGATTAGCTGCGTGGGCGGGACGCGATCAATCCACGTCCTCGGCGACCAACCAGAATCCGTGAGCGGACACCCCGGCGCGCGGTAACACCCGGGCGCCGGGCACGGTGATCAGTTTACCGCCGATGCGGAAGGTCGCCGGGTCCGGGCTGACCAGCAGCGCCGCCAACGACGCCTCGCCGCCGAGCCGCGGCGTCAACCGCCACACCGTCCTGGCGCCGGCGCGCATGCCGGTGACCACGTACGCATCCGACCAGCCGGCAAGCTCATTCATCAGCGACTGCCGGTCGCCGTTGCCCAGCACCTCATCGAATTCGCGCAGCGTGTCGCTTACCAGGCGGTCACTGTCGGCGCTGGCCGGCGGTGTGACACTGTGCGGATTCCAATACAGGAATTGCTCGACACCGGTCAGGCCGATGTGGAAGATCAATTCCTGGTACAGATCCGAATTGCTTAGCAGGCTTTCGTCGAATTCCTTGTGTGAAATCCACGGATAAACCGGCACGTTTGAAGAGAGCTTCATGGCGCGCATTTTATTGACCGCGTAGCGGAACGCGTTGAATGTCGATTTACCATATTCGACAACACCGTCCAGCTTGGCTTGCGCGACATTGCCGAGCCAACCGTATAACTCGCGGGACTGGTGGGTGCCGACGTGCCCCCCGCCGAAGTATTTGTGGGCGTCGTGTCCGTTGAGGTCCAGCAGGCGCAGTGACGGGTCCTGATAGTAGGCGCCGTAGTTGGCCATCTTTACGCGTGGAAACGCCTCACGCACCGGGGTGAATAATGCCTGGTTGATGTCCTCGGTGAAACGCCGGTGCATGGCGGCGTTCCAGCGCAGATAATGGTCACTGGCGTACCAGCGCACCACCGGGGACAAGTCGGTGAACCCGAGCTCGGCGCTCAAGGCGGCGAAGCGGGGGTCGTTCTGTATCGCGGCAAAATAGTCGTCAAGGTCGCAGCCCAGGCGTTGCGCGTGCTGATTGAGATACCAGGTTATCGGGACATCCTCGAAATCCAAAATCAATACATCGAGATCACCGCCGGCCGCGGCATAGCGGGTGAAGAATTGACTGAATCGCTCGCGCGCCGCGCGCCGGCCCTGGTCCCACCAGAGGCCGTGGTAGGGACTCTTGCGCCCGTCTTTATTCATGCAACCCGCGACTTTCCCGTTCGTGTCGCGCACCGCGTCGCCACTGTGGTAGGCCATGATGCGATGCATATCCCAACTGAACAGCACGCGATGTCCGCGCGGCATCGCCCGGGTGGCGGCGATCGCATCCTTGATAGCGGCATCCATCCGTGCCATGGCCGACCAACGCAGCCAGTGAAAGGGCACTATGTTTTCCAGCGTGCCGGCGACCGGGCGCCAACTGTAGGCATAGGTCCGCTGCGGCGCCGCAGCCGACGCCGCCGGTACCCAGCCGGCCCACGAAAGCCAGGCAATGATCAACGAAGCGACGAGCGCGTCCGCTCGCCCTGACCGCCTGGCTTTGTTACGCTTGGATATCACGCCGTTGTCCGCTTGAAACCACAGTCGAACGATTAAACAAGAGACCACGATGACCGAAGAAACGATTTTTACCAAGATCATCCGCCGGGAGATACCGGCCGATATTGTATATCAGGACGAACGCGCCACCGCGTTTCGCGACATCAGCCCCCAGGCGCCGACGCATATCCTGATCGTCCCGAATAAACCCATCCCCACGGTCAACGACGTCAGCGAACACGACGAGGCGGATCTCGGTCATCTGTTCGTGATCGCCGCAAGACTGGCTAAGGAGGAAGGTATCGCCGAGGACGGCTTCCGGCTCATCGTCAACTGCAACCGGGATGGCGGGCAGATCGTGTTTCATCTGCACATGCATCTGCTCGGCGGCCGCCCACTCGGCCGCATGGTGGCGCGACCAAAATGAGCCGTTGGTTGCGCTATATGAGAATCCCGACCACGGCGCCGGTGCAGGTGGTCGCCAGGGTGCCGGCGACGATGCTCTTCAATCCCAAAGCCACGATTTCGTCACGGCGCTCCGGGACCATGGTGGTCAGTCCGCCGATCATGATGCCGAGGCTGCCGAAGTTGGCGAATCCACACAACGCGTAGCTGATAATCAAGCGGCTTCGTTCGCTCAACGCCTCACTGGGCAGATCCGCCAGCCGCAAATAAGCGAGAAACTCGTTGAGTACGGTCTTGGTGCCCATCAGCGAGCCGGTGGTGGCGGCCTCGCTCCACGGAATTCCCATCAACCAGGTGATCGGCGCCATGACATAACCGAGCACCCGTTCCAGGGTTATCGGCGCGTTATCGACGTTCGGCAGCAGACTCAATAGCGCGTTGACGAGATGCACCAGCGCGACAAACACAATCAGCATCGCAATAATATTCAAAAACAGCTGCAAACCGCTTTGCGTGCCCCGGGTAATGGCATCCATGCTGCTGCGGGCCTCCGACTTGACGTGCAACTCTGCGTCGGTGACGGCGCCGTCGTCCGGGACCATGAGTTTGGCGATGGTGATTGCCGCAGGGGCGCTGATCAGCGACGCGATCAGCAGATGGGCGACGGGATCCGGGATCACCCCGCGCAGAAACGTCGCGTACAGGATCAACACCGTCCCGGCGATGGTCGCCATGCCCGCGCACATCAGCATGAATAACTCGCTGCGTGAAAGTTGTCTCAGGTAGGGACGCACGAACAACGGCGCTTCCACCATACCGACGAAGACGTTGGCGGCAACTCCCAGCCCGACGGCGCCGCCGATGCCCAATGATCTTTGCAGAAGCGTCGACAAGGCGGTTACCAGCACCGGCAATATGCGCCAATACGTGAGCAGTGCGGTCAGCGCGCTGATGACGATCACCAGGGGAAGCGCGCGGAACGCCAACACGAAGCTGGAGCCGACCCGGGTCTCCTCAAAAGGCAGCGGCCCACCACCGAGAAACCCGAACACGAACGAGGATCCGGCCTCACTGGCGTTCTGTAACGCCACTACCCCGTCATTCAACGTGGCAAACAGCTTGTGCACATAGGGCAGTTTCAACAGCAGCACCGCCATGGCAAGCTGAATGCCGGCACCGGCGGCAGCGACCTTCCACAATTGCCACTGGCGCCGCTCACTCATGAGCCATGCGAGCAGCAGGAGCAGCAACAGCCCGAGGGCGCTTTGCAGGTTATCCATTGCCGAGGAAATGCGTATGAGTGCTTGGGTGCGGCGGCGATTATTTGGCCTGCATTATCCCACCGCCCCGGCTACCGGTCCACGCGGGCGTGCACGCCGGTTCAGCGACACCCCGGCGCCTTGCTAACGGCAATCACGCGCGGGAAGCTGATCGCCGCCGAGATGTACAACAGCACCGCCAGGGCGATGACCGCCGAAAATCCCAAATGGATTGCACATAAGGTGGCGAGCACCGCGCTGATCACCGAGGCACAGCCGTTCACGCCCCATGCCCAGGGGATGAGGTGGGGCGCCGCAGCGCTCAATCGCGACAGACCCAGAGGGAACGGCATACCCATGCAATAGGCCAGTGGCGCAATCACAACCGCCGACACGATGACCTTCACCGGCATCGGCCATGCCACCAGATATGCCAGCAATGGACCCAGCAGCCACGTGTAAGCCGCGGCAGTCAGCGCGATGCCGGCAATCGCGTAGCGCGCGGTGCGGGCGTGACCGCCGGCGCCCAGGGTGCGCTGGGTCACCGCGCTGCCGATGCCGGCGAATATCAGAAACGAAGCCAGCGTTACCGACACCGCATACACCGGATGGTGCAACAGCAATACAAACTTCTGTATAAATGCGATCTCGACAAACAAGAATCCCAATCCCACAGCGAAAAAGTACCACAGCACCCGCGCAGCGCTGACGCCGGACCGGGTGTCTGACGAGTGGCGTCGCCTGAGATAAGTCAACGGCAAGACAATCAGTACCGCGCTGGCGATGATGGCCTTGATCAAGGTCGCCGCGAGGATGAGGTAGCCGATCTCGAGTAACGGCATACCGCCGCGGGCGCGCAGCGCCATGATCTCCGGAAACACCCGCCACTTGAAAAAGTGAAAAAAGTGCGGGCGGTCGTCGTAGGTGGGGCGAATCTCGTATTTATAATCGCGATAAAACGCGTCGCGTCGCGGACCCAGCAGCGCGCTTGCCGCGAGAAAATAGTAAGGCTGCCGCAGCACATTGTAGCGGTTGACCTCGCTGTCTCCGATGCCCGGATACCAGGCTACATCAAATGCCCGCTCGGCGGCGAATCGCTTGAGCGCGGCAATCTCACGGTCTTCGAATTCGCCGTTTTTGATCAACAAGGTGCTGGTCTGCCAGCTGCGAATCAAGATCAACCGCCGGCCGGGGTGCGGTTCGTTTTCGCGCTGCAACGCCTCCACCGCGGTGGCAAACAGCTTCAATGTGTCCCGCGGTGGAAGTTTGATCCATCGCGTGATCGACAAGTAACCTCCAGGCGCGAGATGCCGCAAGTAGACCTGCAGCGCGTCCACCGTATACAGGTAGCTTTCGTTCAATGCGTACAAGCCGGCCGACGATGCCGCAAAGGAATCCAGCAGCGCCAGTTGCACCAGGTCATATCGATCCCGCGAACGGGCGACGAAACCACGCGCTTCCGCGACATGGAGCTCGACGCCCTCGCGGCCCAGGATGTCGTTCGCGAACTCGCGATAGCGATCCCGCACGATGTCCACCAGCTGGGGATTGAGCTCCACCGCGGTGATCCGGGGCGCGCCGTGGTAGCGGGCCTGGTGGATGTCGGCGCCGCCTCCCGCGCCGAGGATCAACACGTGATCCGGGTCGCGCAGGTGGTAGGGCAAGGCTGAGGTCGTGTAGTCGAGATAGGCGAATGCGTCTCGATCAGCGCGGTCCTCGGTGACCACCGTCATGTTGTCCGCGTCGGTGAAAATCGCTACCTGGGGCGGCGGCTCTACCGTGGCATTGATGCTCAATCCGGGGGCGTGCCGCAACGGCACTTGCTCGCTCTCGAGGACA
The DNA here is from genome assembly GCA_947259175.1 of uncultured Gammaproteobacteria bacterium. Classification (GTDB taxonomy): domain Bacteria; phylum Pseudomonadota; class Gammaproteobacteria; order Arenicellales; family JAANXG01; genus CALZGZ01. Next base: position 20,047 of record CAMYKW010000035.1, read on the forward strand.
CTGAGAAATCCGAGCGGACTCGAGCGTGTATCCACCACCTTCGTGCCGGCGATACGCAAGGCCTGGCTGAGGCCCTTATAGGGCGAGATCGCGAGATGCATGTGAGCGCCCGCCCAAGACATTACGACCGCCCCCAGCATCGCCGCCGCGGTCAGCTGCACACGCGAGGCGGCCTTGAGTTCCCACGCGGCTATCGCCACGGAAGCCATCATCATCATCCCCAGGACCACGAGGGCCGACAGGGGATCCAGCACAAAGGTCAGGACGACGATCAACAGACTGCCCAATCCGGCGCCGATCAGATCGACGGCATAAATACGGGACATCCGGTCACTGAATCGAATCAATGCCAGGGCCAACGCATTGGCGACAAAAAAGAACGGCAACGCCAGCAACAGGTAGATCGCGAACAGGCGCAGCAACTGTGGGGGATTCCACAACACCTCCTCGGCGTTGAAAGAAATCTGTTGCGCGACTTGGAAGCAGACTACCGTCGATACAGCGAACAGAACGATGTTGGCGATGAAGCTTGCCGTGAAGCGTTGCACCAGCCGCTTCTGCAGGAAACAGAGAAAGGTGCCGCTGACGCCATACCCCAGTAACGCCAGGCTGATAATCATGTACGCGAAATGATGCCATTGCAGGATCGAAAACAGCCGCATCAACAACACCTCGTACGCCAGGGCGGCGCCCGAGATCAACGCGATGCTTATCAGGGGTGGACGCGCCGCGGTATGGAAGGCTTCATTCACCGCCGGCGGGCAGCAATACTAGTGACCGCCGGTGAGGGGCACGAATCTCACCGGTAGCAATTGCCGCGTCGACACTTTTCCCTCCGCATCTTTCACCACCATCAACAATTCCTGCACCAAAAAGCGCGTGCCCACGGGAATCACCATACGGCCGCCGGGTTTGAGCTGCGCGATCAGCGGAGGCGGCACGTGACTTGCCGCGGCGGTGACCACGATGGCGTCAAACGGCGCGTGTTGCTCCCACCCGTAATAGCCGTCGCCGTGGCGTATCGTGACGTTGGCGTAACCCAGCCGGCTGAGCCGCTCCTCGGCTCGGGTCGCCAGCGGCTCGATGATTTCCAGTGAATAGACCTGCGCCACCAATTCGGCAAGTACCGCGGCCTGATATCCGGAACCGGTGCCGACCTCCAGCACGCGGTCATCGGCGTCCACGCCGAGCAGATCGGTCATCACCGCAACGATGTATGGCTGGGAGATGGTCTGACCGTGACCGATGGGCAGCGGGCGATTTTCATAGGCCCGCGCCTGCAGATTCTCGGCCACGAACTCATGTCGCGGCACCCGCCCCATGGCCGCTAACACCCGCGGATCGGCGTGCTCCTTGTCGATGTAGAGGGCGGTATCCTGATAATCGGCGCGTATCGCATCCAACATCGCGGCGCGAAGCTGCGCGTAGCGGTTCGCATCGGCGGCGGCGATACCGCAGGCAAGCAAGGTGGCCGGCAGCAGTGCCTGAATCCAGCGGGCCGCACGCCATCGTTCCTGAGCTGTGTGTTCGCGCATTACGGCCGATCTCGCTGTTTCAACATCCGATATTTTTCCTGTCATACCGCTTCACCAGCAACCGGCGGCGCGGAAAAACGACCATGGGTGGTACGGACAAGTCCGGCACATCGCGCCGCGGTTATAATTGTCGGGAGTCTCGCGTACCCACATCGCCTGCAGGGCTACGCGGATGTTCCTGCCGCCAATTTGCCACGTGTATTGACAATAGGCAACATGGACGCAGATTGTGGTTCACAATAGTCACCATCTAAGCTTGAGCATGCATGCAGAAAAATCGTTATGGCTGATTTAGTCGGCTGGATAGGATCCATAGCGTTCGCCATATGCGGCATTCCACAGGCCTGGGAATGCTATAAGAATAACAGCGCCAAAGGCATCAATCCCGCCTTCGTCACGCTCTGGTTGCTCGGCGAGGTCTGTTATGTCATCAGCGTCCTGATGAAATTTGGTTGGGTCGGTTGGATGATGTTCAACTATGTCGCCAACATCATCTCAGTATTCGTGATCATCTTTTATATGGTTAAAGATAAACAACAGCCGGTCACCCCGTAGTTACCACGGGGGCGGGTTGGTATTCAAACCGGCCATCGATCATTACTCCAATACCGTACAATTATCGCTCCTGAGAAACCATTCGCGCCATTCAGTCAGTGAAATGAGATTTTCGGTATAGCACCATGCGCCTGGGACTGGAAAGACTACTGGCAAACCCGAAACAATGGGTGGGCGGCGAACGTGCCGGGCTGATCGCCAATCCCACCAGCGTCGATCGGCAGTTACGGCACGCGGTCGATCTCATGCATCATCATCCCGATATCGACCTTCGCCTGTTATTCGGACCCGAGCACGGCCTGCGCGGTTCCGCCCAAGACATGATCGGCATCGATGACGCCCGCGATTCCGCGACCGGGCTGCCGGAGATCAGTTTGTACGGCCGCAGCTTTGACTCGCTGTCGCCGTCACCCGAGCATCTGTCACAAATTGATGTTCTGGTTTACGACATCCAGGATGTTGGCGCGCGCTATTACACCTACGCCGCAACCATGGCGCTTTGCATGCGCGCTGCGAAGGCGCACGGTATAAGAATGGTGGTACTCGACAGACCCAATCCCATCGGCGGCCTGCAGATCGAGGGCGGCGGCGTGGATCCGGGACTGGAAAGCTTCTGCGGCTTGTATCCAATTCCGCAACGCCACGCGATGACCACCGGAGAGTTGGCGCGGCTGTACAACCATACCTTCGGCGTCGGAGCCGATCTGCAGGTAGTCGCGTGCGAGGGCTGGCAACGGGCGGCGTACTACGACGAGTGTGGCCTGCCATGGGTCATGCCATCGCCGAATATGCCGACCCTCGATACAGCCATCGTCTACCCCGGGATGTGCCTGTTGGAAGGCACCAACCTGTCCGAGGGACGCGGGACCACGCGGCCGTTCGAACTTACCGGTGCACCTTTCATTGATGCGCGTGCCCTGGCGCACGAGCTGTCACGTTACGCGCTTCCCGGTGTGGGATTCAGACCCTGCGTCATCGAGCCGGTGTTTCACAAGTTCGCCCGCCAACGCTGCGAAGCGATCCAGTTGCACGTTACCGATCGACAGGCCTTCGATGCCTATCGCACCGGCATTGCCGTGCTGATCGCGGTGAAATCTCTGTGGCCCCGGGACTTTGCCTGGCGCTCCGAGGGCTATGAGTTCCGCGACGACGTGCCGGCGATCGACGTACTGACGGGATCACCCCGGGTGCGGGCGGCAATCGACGACGGCACGGACCTCGACAGCGTCATGCAAATTGCGACTACCGGCACCGAACCATATGCCGCCGGCCGCGAAGCCGCGCTGTTATACGCTTAGCGCGTTCAATCCAAGAAACCGGCCGAATGGCGCGCCGGCCAACGCGATCCGCCCCCTACACAGTGGCTGAACGCGCCCGACGCGCGGCAATTGCCAATATCCATAGTAATGTACTAGGATAGATGTATGGCGTTGATTGAATGGAAATCCGAGTTTTCGCTGGGCGTGCCCCTGGTAGACAACGAGCACCGAGAAATGATTGATCTCGTCAATCAACTCCATCAAAAAGTCAAGTCGCAGGAGCAGGATGCCGGCATCGTCGATTTTTTGGAGGATCTGTACGCCTGCGCCGCCAAACACTTCGCTCACGAAGAGCTAATGATGCAGTCGCGTCGTTACTCCGCCTTCGAACATCATCAGGCCGATCACCAACGCCTGTTGAACGAGCTCACGTCCATGATGTTCGAAGTTCAAGACGGCATGCTGAACAACATCGAGGCGATGACCGAAAGACTGTACGACTGGTTTTGCATCCATTTCAAGACCCACGACGCCCCCCTCCACCGTCTGGTCCATTCATTCATCAAGCTCTGAAACCCGGCAGACAGATACGGCTGCGGCGGTGGCGGAGAGCAGCGACAACCTCCCTGCGGGCGCGGCCCTCTATCCTGCTGCGTGGGCGCAAGCGCCGCGAAACGGTCCCGCGGATAAAAGCCGCTGCCATCGAAGGTTTAGGCTAATCACTTGCCCCTCTGCTAAGCTTTAGTAATGGTTCCAGAAACCCAACGCGCGGAACATACCGGCATAGTCACGGTCGAGATGATCGAGGCGGCGCTGCCGTTCTTAGATTCTCTTCCGTATCCGGTTATGTGGATCGACCCGGACTACCGCGTACGCTACGTCAACAAGAGCGGCCGCAATGTCTATGGCGACGACTACGATACCTGCTACCGGCTCACCCACGGCTACGAACGCCCCTGCCATTTGCAAGGCGAAAGCTGTCCCAAGGTCACCGCCGACGATCTCGGGATTCCGGTGTCCGTGCTGCACTCCCACGTCACCGAAAAGGGCAATCAGGTATTCATGGTGTTGGCGTCGCCCGTCGAAAACGGGGATGTAGTCGAGTTCCACATCGAGCTGACCGACACCGTGTGCCGCGACGCATTGACGAATCTCTATTCCCGCACCTTTTTTGAGCAAATGGCAGGGCGTGAACTGGCTCTGCTGCAACGAATGAAACTCCCCTACGCTCTGGTTTTCATGGACCTCGATGAATTCAAAGTCATCAACGACCAATATGGCCACAAGGCCGGTGATATGGCGTTGCGGGCAGTGGGCCAAACCGTGATGCAATTTCTCCGCGACAGCGATCTGGCGGGTCGTTGGGGTGGGGAAGAGTTTTGCATTTTTCTGCCGGGGTCGAACCGGGACAACGCGGTGCGAGTCGCGCAGCGTGTGTGTGACGCCATCCGTGACATCCGTTTGGACAACCCGTGGTCTCGGGTACGGATTACCGCCAGCCTCGGGGTGTATTCAAGCGCCGATTGCTACGATTTTGAGAAGGCCGTCCGGGAGGCCGATCTCGCGATGTATCAAGCCAAGGAAAAGGGCAGAGACCGGGTTACATAACGCCTCAGCTATCCCCTGCCCGCATTTTTCGTAATCGCGCCGCAACCAGCCAAGGTCATACCGCGCGACCGTCAACGCGCCGCAACCGCTTGATCTGAATCATAGCGCCGACGACTGCGACAGGCTATTTGTGTGTCGTCAGCCAGGAGACCTCACACTATGCCGACTTACGAATACCGCTGTGAACAATGCGCCGAGACCTTCGAGACAAACGAACACGTCGAAGAGCACGACACCGGTCACCCCACTTGCCCGAAGTGCGGCAGCGACCAGGTCACGCGAATACCCGGGGCCTTTTTCGCGAAGACATCGCGAAAGAGTTGATGACGCCGTGGTGCGAGCCCGCCTGCGGGGAGCCGCCTGATCTGGTTCATGTTACTATGCCGCGAACAGCGTATCGACGGGGGATAGAACTATGGCGTTGATCGAGTGGACACCCGAGTTCTCGCTTGGTGTGGATGAGTTGGATGAAGAGCATCGTGACTTGATCGAAGCCGTGAACCAGCTGTACCAGCAAGTGCGGTCGGGCCGCTATCAGACCACCGTTATCGACGCGCTGGAAGCACTGCACGCCAGCGCCGCCGCCCATTTCGCACACGAAGAGGAGATGATGCAGAGCCATCATTACGCCGATTATGACGCCCACCACGCCGACCATCGCCGCCTGCTCACTGAGGTCACGGACATGATGTACCAATGTCAGGATGGGGTCGACGATGATGAGGCGATGGCGAACTGGCTGCGTGACTGGTTCTGCGGCCACTTCAAGACCCACGACGCCCCGCTGCACCGGGTCATCGTCGCCTAGCCGGCCGTCCCATGGTCACAGTTCGCGCAAGCCCTCCGCGGGTTCGATGCGAGATGCGCGCATCCCACCCAGGAAAGAAGCCAACAGCGCAGCGCCGAGTGTGATACCGATCGCGATACCGTAGTGCTGCGGCAATAACCGGCACAGCTTGGCGCCCGCTTCCAGACCCTCGGCGAACAGGCGGTTCAATCCCTGTTCCACGCCGACGTAGATGAGCACCGCCAACATCCAGCCGAACACCGCCGTAAATAATGCCTGCAACACCGGAAACCAGACGATACCGGCGGTATAAAAACCAACCAGCCGCAGCACGCTCAATTCACGGCGTTTCCGGTCAACGTTCGCCCAGATACTCGCCCCCAAGGACAGCGAAAATCCGATCATCGCGACCAGGGCCACCACCCAGAAGGTCACGGTCAGATTACGGTCCAGTTTCTGCACCAGCTCGATTTCCGCCTGCCGGCTCCTCACGTCCAGACCTTGTTTGACCAGGGCGTTTTGCAGCGCATTCACGTCGTATATGGAGCGCGCATACAGCCGAAATCCGCTGAAGGTTCTCTCGCTGTCCGGCGATGACCCGCGCCAGCCCAATTCCGGTACAGCGCGGCCGTCGCGAAAATCCTCCGTCGCCACTAACAGGTCCAAGCTTACAAACGCACCCTCCCGGGGGAACGCACCCGGTTCCGCAACCGCGAGCACCTTCAACGGCAGGTGGACGCGCTCCTGGCGTCCCGCGTAAACGCGCGCCAGGCTGCCATCGAGCTCGCCGCCGACCCCGATCTGCAACTTCTCCGCCGCCCGCTTTGACACGACCACCTCGTTCAATCGACTGGGCCTGGGTGTGCCGCGCCCCAGCAACGGGTCGCCGTTTCCGGTCGGAATCAGCTCTACGGATACGATCTTCGCCGGGCGCGCTTTGCGATTGTACAACTCCATCGTCGCCGCGATAGTGCGTGTACGCGGCATGACGAATGCCACATCCGGCCGCCGCCGCATGTCCTCGAACCAGTCGCTGCGAAAATTTCCGCTCCCGACGGTGCGGATTTCGAGATTGCGCGGATCCTGCACCAGGCGGTCCACCATGTTGCTCACGACCCCGAATTTCAAACCGAACAACACCATCATCGGCGCCAGTATCGCCGCGAGCGCCAAAATAAAACACAGCGACATCTGCCACTCGTGCAGATAATCGCGTAGCGCTAATTGGATGGTGTGAAAAAAGCCGGACATGGGCGCGTTACACTTTTATCCTTGAAACACCGAGTTGATGACGCCTTTCTTTTTCGACGGGCGGAAAATCTGCCGCACCGGCCGCATGCCCAATTGCACGACGAACTGGGTATTGTGGCTGGCGACGATCACCGTGGTTCCGAGTTCTTCCGCCAAGCCGAGAAATACGCCCATGATCTTCTTCGCCTGAACAGGATCTACCGCCGCGGTCGGCTCGTCCGCCAACACGATGGGAGGCCGGTGCGCCAGGGCGCGGGCGATGGCAACGCGCTGCCGTTCGCCGACCGACAATATCCCCGGCAACTTGTTCAATTGCCGCCTGATTCCGAGGGTCTTTGCCAGCGCCCTCACGGTGCCGTCATCGGGCATCGACAAAATTTGCCGCGACAGGTTGATGTTGTCCCACACCGTCAAAAACGGCAGCAGGCCACCGGTTTGCAGCACGTACCCCATGTACTGCTTGCGTAAATCGCTCAGCACATTCCATCTGCTGGTCTCCCAGGCAAGCCACACATCCAGCGGTACTTTGCCGTCCGGGGCAAACACGAATTCGTTGACCGAACTCGGGCGCAGCACCATGACCAGCATGTCCAGCAGCGTACTCTTGCCACAACCGCTTTCGCCGACCAGCGCCACTTTCTCGCCCGCGGCGATGTCCAACTGCGGTACGACGAGGCAGAAATTCGCACCCTCGGCAATGCGCAGTTTTCTAACATCACGGAGTTTGAAAACCAGTGACACGGTTAGGTCAAGTATCAACAGACGTCGGCAGTCAGGGGAGTCGGGCCAACGCGATCGGGAACACCGAATCTCCACCTATGGAACCGCCGTCCAGCGAGGTCCACAGATCGGTGTTGTCGTGAATCGCCTGGTAATAATTGATCTTGGCTTCCAGTTGGTGCACGAATTCCAGCTGCCGTTTCGCGGACCATTCCTCCCAGATATCGAGGGAGATACTCAGCAGCTCGCTGGTATAGGGCAGACCCTCGATGTATTCGCGCATGTAACCCAGGTCGGTGAGATTGGCCCCCGCCGCTCCGGTTGCGCGGGTACTGGCGCTCACCGCGGCAGGATCGCGGCTCACTGAAGCGGCGAGACTCTTGAGATCATCGAGAAAATCCTTCGGCGAAAGCAACCCCTCCTCGGCGGTGTCGAGGACCTTCTTCAACACGCTCTGCAGGTCGCTCAGTTGATTGCGGGTGAGCAACACGTGCACACCCAGGGCCTCGCGCTGCGGATTCTCGAACTCGCGATCCACCAGCCATGCGTTGAACACCTCCGGAACCTGTTCGCCACGCAGTTTCTTCAGGTAACGCATACGCATGGCATAGCCCAGCTTCTCGACCTTCTTTTGAAATTGCGACAATCGTTGCTGCGGACTCACCGGTTGATCGGTCTTGTACTCGACATCCATGCTGAACTCCGGCACCGGCACCGGCAGGATGCCCTGCGACGTATCCAGAACCTGCTGCGTAATTTGGCCGGCCAGTGTTTTCAACACGCTGCCAAACTCGTCCACGGAACCCATGGTCACCGGGTAATGAAAGTGACCGATTCCCGGGTAGCTCGTCAGGCGCTGGTATTGCACGCTCGCCGCCGCGTGGTCACCGAACCCTTGCGGTGTCTGCAGGTGAAGCACCCAGATCGCGATGCCCAGGTCCTGTGCAAGCTGGCGCAACGATTCCGCGTCCAAACCCGTCGCGCCCAGCGGGTCATGGGCCGGCCGCGCACCCGCATCGGTAATCAATACGATGTAGCGGGCGTCGTAACCGCTCCACTCGGTATTCTCAATAGCGCCCTTCACCCCGGCAAACGCATCTTCAATGAAATCCCTGCTGGAGACTTCGGCGGGTTCGATGGACTTCACCAGTTCGAAGAAGGCCTGTGGATCCCGGCTCTGTTCGAGGGTCGCATAGCGGCGCGTGACATAATCCAACGCCGGTACCACATCGATGTTGTCGCGATAAGCAAACACACCGAAACTGACGTCACCAAGCAGCTCCGAACTCGCCAACGAGTCGTAGATCTTGCGAATCGCCTCGCGGGTCGCATCGATGTACGGTCCCATGGAAATCGTGGCGTCGCTGACAAACACAATTCCCGATCGATAACGCTTGGGTTGCGCGTTGTTGGTTTCATCGCCGGGTGGTTTGCCGGCATCCGCAACTTTGTCGACGACCAGCGGTACCGTGGCCACCTCGAGCACCAGTGCCCGCTCGCCGCCGAGGAAGGCATCCTCATGATCGAGAATCGGTACCAGGTAGAAATCCTCGCGAATATCGGTATGCGACTTCGGCTGGATGGCCACTACCGGCGAGTCGGTTGACACCTCACCGGATTCTGCTTGCTCGCGCAAACGCTGATATGCCCCCGTGTCGTAACTGTCGATCAGAGACTTCAAGGAATCCCGGTCCTTGAAAAGCAAAACCCGGTTACGGTTCACGGGTTCCTTGAAGGTAACGGTGAGCGCCTGTTTCCACTCGATGAGCTGGTCCTGCTTGATCCACCCGTTGATTCCGCCGCGGCTGTCATCCCCCACCAGCACCCAGTCTCCTTCCCGGGCGTAGACGTAGAACACCGAGAACGGGGTCACCGGTTTTGCACCCTCGGCGGATGCGACATCCGCGGCCCAATGCAGCTTGGCTTGTGGCCGGGAAATGACTCTCTGATAAAGCGACTTTTTCCCCGCCATCAACATCGGCTTGTTGGCGGAAAACGCAATATCAGGCGCCGACCAGATCACCGCCAACAAAGCGCCCCAGGCATACCCAATTGGTCGAAATTTACGGCATTTCATACGCTTGCAATTCAGTTGGTGCTAATCGCGCCACCGTTTCAACAGCAGCAAGGCGTTCTCGTCTCCCTGCATCGCCTGTGCGCTCACCACCTGCTTGAGTTCGCCAAGGTGATCGTGCGCGGATGGATCGCCTGCGGCGGCGGCTCGCGAATACCACTTGTACGCCTGCGCGGGGTCGGCACGGCCGACGATGCTGTAGGCGGTGGTGTGGTACTTTGGATCGTATATCCTGCCCAAAGCCAGGGCGGAAGCCGCGTGACCGCGACGTGCATTGAAAAACAGAAGCAGATGCGCATCCGCGTGTTGCCCGGCGGCGGTGAACTCGCGGCTTTTTGCGTGCAGGTCGTCCTCGGTGAGCGGCGACGACGAATCCCTCATTGCCGCAATGATCTCCCGCGCCGCGTCGCCCTCCCGCGGGACGGAACGGATTACCGGTTCAGGCATCGGCTGTTGGCTTGGGATCACCGCCGCAAGGGGTGGCGCCTGGCTGCGTGCCGCCTGTTCGGCGTCATCGCCAAGAATGTAAAACCATATGCCGATCATGCCGAGCACCAACACCACGGCGACCAACCACAGCGGCGAGGGACGTCTTTTCTCGGGCGGCCAGTCGCTGGATTCCGCGGCTTGCTTGCGCTCCGGCATCAGCAGCGGACCGTTCATGCGCGCACCCCTTGCGCCGCGTCCGCCGTCGAACTTTTCTCGAGCCACAGCGATCCGCACCCTGTCGCGGTGTCGCATCGATCGTTCAATTGCCGGTAACTTATCATGGCGCCGGATCGATCCTATCAGTTATTTGCGCTGGGCGGACCGCAGCCGCAGCCCAACGAATCAGGCCGCTACACGGGAACGGTCGCGAACCGCGCGCGTTGTGACCCTCTCCACCAGCGCAACGACGAGATCGTAAGCGGAATTGTCGTTTGCGGTGATTTCCAACGTATCGAACTCGCCCCGCTTATCGCTGAAATAAACGCTGTAGTATCCGCTTGAAAAATACTCGATTTCCAGATCGATGTCATGAGTGAGCCATTGCGCCTGGATGCCGCCCTGAACTGTCGGCGCCAATGCGGGAAGCGGCGTTTGCGGCTCCATCGCGTTGGCGAGAAACCGCAGAACGTCCGCCGCGACACACACGCCAGGGAACTGCCGCCAGGTTTGATTTTCATCGTGATCAGAATCAAGTATCGCTTCCAGTCTGCGGGCAATCGGCTCCAGCCATGCGGGAGGATCGCCTTTGAACGCGACAAACAGATCCGGTCCGATCCTTTCCAGGTGCTTATTCCCGAGTCGCGCTTTAACACCGGCGACATTCCTCGATTCCAGGACTTTGTTGGCGTGGGTAACGACGCGGCTCTGGTTTGCCAGGCAATCGTCCACGCTGTGAACGTTATGTGGAAGCGGCGCTACGGCATTCATTTTGACCTCCATGCTCTATGCATGTCTTCAGACGTGATGGACTTAAAGCCGCGGACGATCATTTCTCTGCCACGATCGAAAGATTTGAACGCGCCGTCGACGCCGATGCCGTCCGGCCGGCTGCGGGCGGTCAAGGTCAAGACGAAGATCGGAACATCGTGCTCGGGTATCAACGCCGGTTGCACCGACGCGTACAACCTGCCCAGCGGTTCATCGCTGTCGTCGTAGTAGATCCATTGACTGGAGAAGCGGCAATTCTCCGGGGCCGGGAGAAAGTCGTCGCTGTACTCCGACTTCCACATCGTAATGACCTGGTCGAGCTTGGAGTGATTTTCCCAGACATCGCCGGGCATGATGTGGTTGGTGTAAGCCACCTCGCATTGGTTGGGTTTGAGTTCGCCAAGTCGCTCCCGGGTCAGGAATCCCATGAACCGCTCGATTTCACTCTGGAACTCGGCGCGAATCACCTCGTAGCGGGGATAGATCTGCGCGTCGTCCGCCTTGCGCCAGGTGTGAATGAAGTGATTCTGTTGCACTTGTATCAGTTGCGCGCGGTGCTGATCCAGGAACCAGCACCGGGGGGATGGAAAGGATTGCGTGACGTCGATGGCGGGCGCCTGCTTTGGCCGTGAGCCGAAGGTTTCAAACACCGCGTCGATGGGGGGGTGTTGCTCGGTGTAGGGATACGATTCGCGGAACTCACTCCACAGCAAGCCGATTTGCGGCGTCTGCAGTCCGGGAAGCGGTTCGAATTGCAGCGCCAGCGATGTCTCCACGACCGGCGGATCGTCGAAATCCGGCAGCGTGCGCTTGGCGTCGACCATCGGCGGCGATCCGTTACCGCTTGAGTCTCTTTAACGAGCCGTCCTGTATCAACAGCTCGATCGAGCGGGTGATCAGCCGCTCCGCGGCGTCGGGCCGGGTCTTCCCGTAAAGGCCGGAAGCGACGAGACTGTCGAGGTATTGATGCACCAGCGGCGTGGTCCGGATCTTCAGCTCGGCGGTCTCCATGTCGTTGGGTTTGCGCGCCATGGGCGCGAATATAGCATAATTAGCCCCTTATTAGGCCCTAATTAATTACCAAAACTAGCAAAAAGTCATTTCCCACAGGAACCCATCGCATCACGTGGGAGCGCTTTGCAAGCGCGATCGTTTAATTCGCGGTCGAAAACCGCCCACCAGGAATCAAATGAAAACGAAGCGCATTTTTGAGCGGGATCGCTTTCACAAATAGGTTTGCTTCAACTTACGTTAATAACAAGAAACAATGTGTCCATGATCTTTTCTTGCAGTATCGATGATGGAGTCGTTCATAAGTCGCTCAATGACGCCGATAAAGAGAGCCTAGCAAAACGCGATGTAAGCGGATCATCAAACAACTTGCGCAGAAGATTCCGAGGACAAATCCGGAACGCACGCCACAATCTGCTTGCGAACCCACAAATAAGCATCTGAAGTTTTCCGATCGGGCTTGACAATACTGGTATGGGATCCCCTTACGTGTCGTTTCTGACTGGTGGGAATCCAAGGCCCGGTACTTAGCTTGTCTACCAACATATCCCGATCCGCCGTGACAACAAAAATGGGGAGTTGACGAATAGTTTTCCCGGACTTCGTCATTGTCCGCATTGCAAAAGGGTTGATGTGATTTGCAAATGTCTCATGGATTTGATTGAGATAGTCATTATACGGGTACAGCACCCTCGCATCCTTGGACAGCAAACGCGTAAGCCATGGTACCTTTCTCGACCCGAGTTGCGGTGTCGCCATCAAGAACAGCCCTTTTATGTTATCAAGCGCTTCTTCCTCGGTGCGCAACAAATATTGAATTGCACCCATATGCATGACACCACCCATGCTATGCCCGATTAAAAAAATATGTCTATAATCTTTTTCATCGCGAATGACATGTGCAAGCGTTTGCGCTTGATCAGGAACCTTGGGTGTTTTACGAAAGAATCTGGAACGCGCGGTGGCATATTCGTACATTCCGACGTCGACATAAGGTAATTCTTCTTGCAGAAACTGCGGAAACTTTTGCCACGTGTCAAATCGACTTCCCGATAATCCATGAACAAAAATAACCAACGTTTGTTTGCCCTTGTCTTGGTAATCGTTCTGATAGATAACAAGCGGCTCCTTGCTGTCAATTTCTATCGGTTCCATGCCAGTGCCATCGGATTTCTGGTTGGAAGTTGATTGCACACCGTATTGTTTTGATATCGTTGAAACAGCCATTCGGTGTGGCGGCTTTCGCGTATACTGGTTGCGCAATGTCACTTTCATCTCGTTAACCTTGAATTGACCAGCGATAGTTCGACAGCATTTTCAATCAGTGAGTCACTCGTCGTAGTCTATCATTCTCTCAATATACGATTCTTACATGCGGTATCCTACAAATGATCTACACGCTGATAGCCTATTGGTCTAATTGGTCGACGCAGACAATTATGGGTGCAATCATTAGGTGTCGAGATGGAACAACGATAGAGTCAGCGACTGATCGTTACTCAGATCAGCATTCATTTTGTCTCTGACCTGAATGGCACTTACTTAAGGGATAAGCGACTGATATAGGAAACGAATAAAGGCTGGTTCGGGTGATAAGATGTGAGTTACCCAACTAACAACTATCAACC
>CAMYKW010000036.1 GCA_947259175.1 uncultured Gammaproteobacteria bacterium
GCGCTGGGGCATTTTTTCCCGGGTGTGTTTCACGCCATAGGCACGGCGGAGATTGCCCGGGTCAATCTGCCCGTTGCGGTGTTGATCTGGCTGATGATCATCCCGATGCTCATCAAGATCGACTTTGGCGCCCTGTCCCGGGTCACGGAGCACTGGCGGGGCATCGGCGTGACGCTGTTCGTCAATTGGGCGGTGAAACCGTTTTCGATGGCGGCTCTGGGTTGGCTGTTTATCGGCTATCTATTCAAACCGTATCTGCCGCCGGAGCAAATCCACTCTTACATCGCCGGCTTGATACTGCTCGCCGCCGCGCCGTGCACGGCGATGGTATTCGTCTGGAGCAACCTCTCGGACGGCGAACCGCACTTCACCTTGAGCCAGGTGGCGCTCAACGACGTGATCATGGTGTTTGCCTTTGCCCCCATCGTGGGCCTGCTGCTGGGCTTGTCGGCAATCACGGTGCCGTGGGAGACGCTGCTGCTGTCGGTGGTTTTGTACATCGTCGTGCCGGTCATCCTGGCGCAGCTCATCCGTCGCCGTGCGCTGTCGTCCGGTGGCGCGCCGCGACTGCAGGCGCTGCTCAGTAGGCTGCAGCCTCTGTCTTTAATCGCGCTGCTGGCCACGCTGGTGTTGCTGTTTGGCTTTCAAGGCGATCAGATCATCGAGCAACCACTGATTATCGCCTTGCTTGCCGTGCCGATCCTGATACAGGTGTATTTCAACTCCGGACTGGCGTACCTGCTCAATCGCGCCGCCGGCGAGGCCCACTGCGTGGCCGCGCCGTCAGCGTTGATCGGGGCGAGTAATTTCTTCGAGCTCGCCGTCGCCGCGGCAATCAGCCTGTTCGGATTCTCCTCCGGGGCGGCGCTCGCTACCGTCGTGGGCGTATTGATCGAGGTGCCGGTGATGCTGAGTGTCGTGAAAGTCGTCAATGCGACACGTAACTGGTACGAGAGCGGTAGAGCGGTGGCTCGAAACAGAAATATCGCGGCCTAGCCCAGCTAATATTCTCGTTCCGGTTGCCACTCGTGCGCAGTCTTGTTCGCCAATTCGATCTCCTCTGCGGATAGCGCCGAATGAATTTGTTTCTTGAGCCGGGGCGCTTGGGATTCCCCTAAGGCTTCGGCACGAATGGCCCACACCAGGGCATTGAGTGGATCACGGGGAACATTGATGCCGTTCCAGTACATTCGACCAAGATGGATACAGGCCGACTTGTGTCCCTGATTTGCCGCGCGCCGTACCCAGGAGGTTCCAACCAACGTGTCTTTTGCCACGCCACGCCCGTCCAGAAGCATCTCGCCAAAGCTGTGTTGTGCCTGGACAAATCCGGCCTCTGCTGCCGATTGATACCAGTGGGCCGCTTCCAGCAGATTTACAGGCACGCCCATACCCTTTTCATACATAGCAGCCAAATTGTTTTGGGCGGGCGCAAAGCCTGTTTCTGCAGCGCGACGATACAGCTGCGCCGCCTCGAGCAAATCAATCGAGTTCTTGGCGCGGCGGCGCAGCGCGTTGGCAATCCGGGTCAGTTGGGCCGGATCTACTTCAGACCGAGCATCTTCTGCCGCCAATGGTTTCCCATCCTTCCCAACTAAAATAACTTCCCCCTCATCATCTCCTTCCCCATCCCCCCACCAGCCGCACGCGCTTGCGGTTTGGAACAAGATGGGTGGAAAGAAAACGATGAGGGCACACATCAGCGGGAACCGCAGAAGCGAGTGTCTGGACCATTTAGTAGATCGTCTGGAGATCATCTTAACGCGATGGTTCATACCTAATTTCACAGCTATGCAGTGGTATACCGTTGCGCCAGGCGTAAGTTGCGTAACAATCGGACGTGCTTGCTACTGGTATGTCCGTGGCATTGATCCACTAGTGGCTCCCTTGTCAAATGACCGGGACTGGGGTGCGGTCGTCTCCAATTACTGAGAGCAAATTCTAATCGTCGTCCCGAATCAGTTATTTTTTGCCCCTTCACTGATCCAATTACCGATCGTTTCGATCTTGTCCTGGGGCAGCCGTAATTGGCGTTTAGGCATGTTGATAGAGGGATCCGCTTTGTGCTCAACCAGTATCTGCAACGTGCTGGAGAAGCTGTAGCCCGGCATGACGACCACTCCGTATTTCGTGCCCCGCATCAGATCATCGTAGCTTTCGACGCTTAATCCGCTCACAAGATACCCTTCTTTTCCCGACTGGTGACACGATAGACAGTGTTCGTCCAATATCGGTGTCACATCCTTCGAGAAGCTCACACCCCGATCGATGCAGCCCGGCGCTATCGATAGCAGGGAGACGACAGGCCATATTACAATCAGACTGTATCGCATTTTTTGAAATGCACGGCAATTTGTCTCGCGCCCGATTAATCCACGAAGCCGCGTGTCACCGGCGCGAACAAATATGATCCCGCTTGTCGCAGGCGAGCAAGCCCCTGTTTGGCCGGGATATCGTATATCTTGATCGTTTGATCGATCTGCTGTACCGGGCGTTGCGCCGCAATCAGCTTGTTTATCAGCCGCAGATTATTGCGGTAGGATTGCGCCACGCGCTCCACCGCCTCCAGAGCCGCCCGATCCTGGCGGAAGCGTTCTTCTTTGTCCCGCACTGCCGAGTTATAGGCTTGTTGGTCTTCACTCGTGATCTTGCCCTCGCGGTTGATCGCTTTTTGCGCGGCCAACCGTGGGTTGGCGAACTCGGGCAGGCTGTATTGGCGCGCGATGAGGGCATCCACGGCGAGTAAGTTTTGCAGCGCGTTGGTGTGGTAGCGTTCCTGGCCACGCAAAAGATAGTTCTTGAAGTTGTGAATTGCCTTACCGTAGCCGAGTTGGAACTCCATTTCGTCAAAATCGCTCCAGGACCATTTTGCGCGCAGGGCATCCAGCGCCGCCTTGGCTGGCGTGTCGTCGATGATGACCGTGCGGTCGATGTCTTCGGTACGCCATCCCTTGGCCTGCAGCCCGGCGAGCCGATCCAGGGTCGTATCATAGGATTCCACTACCGCCTTGATTGTGGCTAGCGCCTGTTGGTCTTCGGAGGTCAGTTCCGCGTTGTCGATCAGCCGTTGGATGATTTCATGGATCTGTGCGAAGTTGTCCCTTGCCGCCTTGTAGTACTGCTGCCGTCCGCGCAGGACATAGTTCTTGAAGTTGTGGATGCCGCCATCATATCCCATCAGTCTTATGATCAATGCGACATCCTGTTGCGCGCCGGCGGCCTGGAGGCCATGTAAAGGCAGCATCCATGCCGCCAGCAAGAAGACAAACCAGAGGTGGCCGCGGTATCTCATGTCGGTTCTCCGTCGGTGAGCAATCCAGGGGATTCGTATCGATGTTACGCCAAGTGCTGTTCGTGGCTGCATGGCGCCAGTGCCCGGGAATTCTATTTCGAGATAGGCCCCGGTGGCTTCACCTGTTGCATCAGGTCGTCGTCCCAATCACCCTCCACCTTGATCTGTGCTACCGCACCTTTGAGCGACGACTCGATCAAGTTGTGGTTTACGTATGCATACAAGCCGGGCTGTTTGAAAGTGTAAACCATCGCACCGGCGGAGCCACCCGGCAGGAACCAGGTCTCGACGTCCGTGGACGGCGGATTATTGAACGAACCATAGGGCCACACGAAATCGGCATGGCCACCGATTAGACGCGGCCGTGTGTCGCGGTTCGCCTGCGCATGGATGATGAGTACCGTCTCTCCTACCTTGGCCTTGAGGGCATTGCGCCCGACCAGGGCGTCTGCCGCACCGTTAAATACCACGTGGCTGGGGTTCTGTCCGAGCATGGTGTTCACAATATCGTTTAGCGCATGCACCGCGGTCTCGTAGGTGCGGTATTCGCCCGACGGTTCGCGGTACACGTAAAAGTCCTGCTCGCCGATAAAGTAGGCTCGATCATAGCGGACCGGATTGCGGTTTTGATCCTTTAGTCCGTCGCGTGGCAAGACCATGATCGCGCCGTTCATTCCGGAAATGACATGCCACGGGGTCATGACGCCGCCAGGAGCGCTGCAGCCTTGAACTCCCCCCGGCGCGCAGCAGATGTAGACGAATACCCCGGGCCGGGTCGCCTTGAAACGGATAGTCGCTTCCTCGCCCGGCCCGACCTTGGTGAATTCGGCGCCACCCAACGCACCGGTAGCGGCATGGAAGTCGATATTGTGAATCATGTTGTTGGCGCTGGGATTGACCAGAGTGACTTCCACGTAGTCGTCTTGATGTACGACGATCAACGGTCCTGGTATGGTGCCACCGAAGGTCATTGCCCACACCTCGGTCTCCTCGTCGTCGATCTCGATCTTTTTCTCCTCGATCACCAAGCGCACCTGGACGACCTTGGATCCGCCGGTCACTAACTGCTCGTGTTCAGGCACGAACGGCGGCGCGACCATCTCTTGCACGACGCGTGGTAATTCGTCCACCTCGGCCGCGAATTGCGGCGGAGATGCGGCGGCAAGGACAGCCCAAGCGCAGCTTATGATTGTAATTCTCCTCATATTACCTCCTCGAAATGAAAGCCCTCATAAATGTTTGCGAGCAACGGGTCTTGGTGTGACGCGCTCGAGATGAGAATCATCGTTAGCAATTTTCGTTAGCTATTCGATGGATTGCTGCTATCGGGATCGTCGTTTTGAAGTTGTTTTATGAACTTTGCCAGATCTGCATCCATCCCCGTGATATGGCGTGTCAACCAAGACTCCATATGCGCCAATGCCTCTGACGAGAGCATAACATAGTCTTTCCGGTACGCGGTCTGCAGAAGCCGGATCTCATTGAGCAGGATCTTGTGCTGCAGCCGGTGGTTTTCATAGTTGGGATAGCCAAGCTCCAGCATCTTTCGTTCTTCCTCGGCGAAATGGGATTCCGTGCATGAGACCAGACGGTCCAGCAGGTAGTGCAGTCGGAAGTGTGTTTCCCCGGCCCGGACGTTTGCATGAATTTCATTCAGCAATTCCACCAACGCTTCGTGCTCTTGATCTATCCAGGGCACATCGACCGCAAACTTATCACGCAACTTGACTAACGTCATGAGGAACAATAGTACCCATACGGGCGCGAAAGTGGCAAACCTGATCTCCCGGCTCCTACAATGAAGCCCGGGGTCAGGTTGAAAAAAGTGCGCCCCGAGAATTAATTATTCTCGGGGCGACAATGGAGGATAATTTGGGACCGTTTAGACCGATGCGAACAGTTTACTGCAAATCACTTCGCAGACACGGGGTGTGGCGCCAAGGGATATGCCCGAGCTGCAGACACATCCGTTTACCGCCACCAACCGCCCCTAACCTGGCAAGGTCATTACAGTCCTCAGTCTTGTTATCGGGGCAAAACTCCGGCCTTGAATTTGTACACAAAACCGGCGGAGACGGCATTGGGATTCAAGCCCGGCCCCGCAGCGCCGATATTGTCACCGTGGCCGTAGTTATTCGCGCTAAAGGCCACGGTAGCATCGTTGCTGGTCTTCGCGTACGCGATGTAAACGGTTGCGTTGTCGTTGAGATTGTAGTCGAAACCGACGGCCCATTGGTTGGCATCAGACTCGCTACCGCTCCCGCTTGTCTTGGTATATTGACCTTTAAACACCCCACCAGGGCCGACGTTGACGCTCGCGCCTATAGTGAAACTGTCACGGTCGTTGCCCGATGTGCCACCGATATCCTTCTCATCCTGGTAACCACCACCGATACTGAATTTATCGGTGCCGTAACTTCCCGTCAGGGCGAATGCAGTATGCTCATCAGGCATGCCGGTCCCCTGGCTCATATAGGCGGCACCGACCTTAACGCCGCCGGTGCCGTAGTCCGCCTTCACCACGTAAACCTGCGTGTCGTCGACCCCTTCCTCGGGGGCATAGGTAAGCGCCGCTTTGAATCCGCCGATGTCGGGGGTTGCGTACTGGATGGTATTGTCGACGCGGCCGAATAGACCCGAACCGCCCCAGATGTTGCCCAGGTCGCCGACCTGGTCAGCAAACAAATTGTAGTCATAGTTCCATTGATTCAAACCACCCAGCCGGCCGATGAGCAGCTTGCCGAAGCCGCCCGACAGGCCGACGAAGGCGTCGCGAGTGCGGGTGAACAGTTGGCCGCTAGAGCTGGCGCCACCATTACCGTCATTCTCACCCCTTCCAGTGAGATCCACGCCGCTTTCATACTGAAATACAGCCAGCAACCCGTCCACCACATCTTGATCGCCGCTGACCGCAAGACGAGAAGAGTTGCTCGCCACGTAGGTGCTGCTTTCAGCGCCATTGTCGGCGCGATCCACCGACACATGTCCTACACCCCAAATGTCGAGAGTTAGTCCGTAAGCCCCTTGTGTCGCAAATAAACCGGCAACAAGAGAAACAGCAGTTGAAGTAATTATGCGTATACGCATGGTTTTGGTCTCCCATTATGTTTAGGTGCGAGGCATGGAAAACCGCAATCCTGTGCAGATCGCATACCTCCCCGAGTACTGTTAACAATAAGTGTGCCAGTTTTGAGTTCAGTGAGATTGGTAGCTTTCAGGCGATTGATCCACGCCTCGTACGAAATACGGCGTTACTACGGGGTAACGTGGTTGATGTTTTCGTAAGGTGGAATACGTAAGATCAGCTGAAACCAATAAAGGCGCGGAAGTCGAGGATGGTGACAATGGTTGGCAATTTTAAGAGGTACTACGAATCGGTAACTATCGCAATGTCACCAATTGGAAACATGTTACCGTTCAGTAATGCCCGCGGCGCTGCTGAAGTGGAAAAGTACTTCAGTGATGCTGTTTCCGCCTTAGTGACGTGTGCTGATGTCGTTGTTATTAACCGCCAAGTGCCGACATCACGCGTACGACTTTACGCGGGTGATGACGGAATTCATGACGTTCGGGCTTGGTCGCGATGGCGGCACGCACCACTTGTTTCAGCTCTGCGTCTGTGGCACCGCCGCGTAACAGAGGTTGTAATCGGTATTGGTGTTCCTGCCCCAGACACAGGTGCAGTGTGCCGTCCACCGAGAGCCGCACGCGATTACACGTGGCACAGAAATGTTGCGAGATGGGGGTGATAAAACCCACCTTGAATTGACCGTCGGCGGTTTGAAGATAACGCGCAGGGCCGCCTCCGGGCATGACACCGTCCACCAAGCCGAATTGCGCCTGCAGGCGACGCCGGACAGGCTGCAAATCGAGATACCGCACACTCCGGCCGCTGTCGCCCATGGGCATGGCCTCTATTAACCGCAAGGTAAAGCCGTGTTCCATGCAAAACATCACCATATCTTCAATTTCGTCGTCATTGACACCGCGCATGGCTACCATATTGACTTTTACGAGTGTAAATCCCGCCGCGTTGGCGGCTTGTAAGCCCTCTAAGACGCGAGGCAGGGCATCGCGTCCGGCGATACGTTGAACGCGGGAACTTTTCAGGCTGTCGAGACTGACATTAATGCGCGATACGCCTGCCTCTCGCAACGTTTCCGCATGCCGCGCGAGTTGAGTGCCATTGGTACTGAGCGAAAGATCCGCGACACCGTCGATCTTGCTCAATCGAGCCGCCAGGTTCGGCAGTCCGCGACGCAGCAGTGGTTCGCCACCGGTCAAACGCACCTTATCGACTCCTAGGGCGGCGAAAATGCGGACCAGCCGTTCAATCTCGTCGAAGGTCAACCAGTTTTCCGGTTGTTCAAAACATTTGAATCCTCGCGGTATGCAGTATGTGCAGCGAAGATCGCAACGATCGGTTACCGACAGGCGCAAGTAGTCAATCCGCCGCCCAAAAGCATCCATCAGGTAATTGTTCAACGCGCGCCCTTTAGCTGTGAAAACCTTGACACGTTAGACGCAAGAAGCGGGCCAAATGCCGATTCGTGATGCGGCCCCTGGGGTCGGCGCAGTAAAAACCATGGCCATGCATCGCTTGCGGTCAACACAGCAGGATGTCGCGATGTTACCGATTCGTAACGCCGGTCCTGCCTTCCATCATCTTGAGGTTACGGGTCTGTAACGGCGTACGTCTGGGCTGTATCGCGATATGTGCGCTTATCGTGTTGAAATCTCTGGGCGAGCATACATCGTCATGCCGATGGTTCGATTATTGCTACACCATGGATACGGCGCGGCTCGGTGTGCGGTGCGTGCGTACGCACTCGACGTTCGCCATCAGCCGGATGCGCCAGGCGTGCATACGGCAACCGGCGCCCAACGTGATTACCGCGATAATCAAAGCTGAACATGCATAATCCACGATCAAACAAAAAGCCACCCATTTCCCGAGGCGATGGTACTGGCAATAACGTGTGCTGTTCATTCCAGTCGTCCCCGCCGCGTGATTTTCCCTATCGGCGGACGGTGCGAATTTTGTTGCGTTCCGCTCACATATTTGCCACGGGCACATTGGTGGGTGGCTATATCTTCGATCAGCCGACCGCCGTGTTGATGCCGTGGCTGTGGGGGTCGGCAGTCAGCGGAATACTCTTGTTGGCGACGGACCTGCACACCGGTATCGCCGTGCTTTGCGAAGCGAGGGGCGTTGCGGTAATCGCAAAAGTAGTTCTGTTGCTGTTGATCCCGGTGTTCTGGGAAGCGCGAATCCCGCTGCTGGTGTTTATCCTTCTGATCGGTGCGGTGAGTAGCCATATGCCAAAACGCATACGCCACCGCGTACTGATATTTCCAAACCGATTTGCTGTTGACGCGCGAGCAGGGTAATCGACTTCTAGGCATATTTAATGCAGTGCTCGAGAACGATTAACAATTCTTGCTGAATGTTATAGTTAATGATTTGAAAACGGATCCATAAGGAGCACCACATGCGCAATTATCTCCGCCGGCTAAGGTTACTCCCCGTCACGTCCTTTGTAGCGTTAGCGGCAATGAGTGTTTTCTTTTCCCTGGTCGTCCGCGCCGAACATGATGTCGCGCATCTTCGGTATGTCAACCAGGGCGGACTGTTGTACGACAATTGGTACGTGCATCTTGGGACCCCGCCGCCGACGGACACGCACCCAGGCTACACCGGAGTCGGTGAGCAGGGTGCCGCCAGTTGGCGCTGTCCTGCCTGCCACGGTTGGGACTACAAGGGCGACTGGGGCGGGTCCGCACAAGAGCGGCAAAGCCAGGGGATCACGGGTATCCGCAATATGACTGATGCCCCTTTGAGGTCGATAGTCAGTGTCCTCAAAAATGACGCGCACCGCTTTGGCGGGCGAATTCCCGAGGAGGGGTTGACCGCCTTGGCGTACTTTGTCGCCGGCGGCCAGATCGACATGGATCATTACATCGATCGAATCACCCGTAGGGCCAGTGGTGACCGGGTCAGAGGCGCACGCATCTATCAGACGATCTGCGCGAAATGTCATGGCGACGACGGGAAATTCCTGAACTTCAACACCGCCGAGAATCCTCAGTTCGTGGGTACGGTGGCCACCCGCAACCCCTGGCGGACGCTGCACAAGATCCGCATGGGGCAACCGGAGGTCGATATGGTATCGATGCTCGCGTTCACCACCCAGGATCACGTCGACGTCCTGGCCTACACCCAGACGCTGCCGCTGGAATGAAGCTGAGGCGGGCGGTGCGGTGGACTTTGAGTATTCTTGCTCATTATCGGTCGTTACCGTTCGGTAACACGCGATTTCCTGGATCACGCATCCGGAGTTACTTATCGGTAACGCGCCGCTTGCGCATGGACCGCTAATGCGCGTCCAACTATCTGAAATCTAAAAAATATTTATGCACGACAAAAGTTGGTTTCAGAATTGCAAGGGTTATGACTTAAAGACGAGGTTTGATAGACATAGCATTTAGGAGGATTGGTGATGTCATGCGGTTTGAAGAGTGATTCCATCATAAAGCGATTTTTCGGGAGTGTGAGTATTTTGTCCGTTCTCGGTGCGCTCCTGGCGACGAGTCCACTGCTGTCGGCGGCTGACGTGGAGTCCATAGACTGGTCCAAGGTGCCGGTGAATAAGCCCAGGCTCTTCTATCCCGGGCAATCGAGCTATCAATGGCTGCGCACCTCGGAACACAAGAAGGCGACCGAAGAGACCAAGGCGGGCGAAGCCTGTCTGCGGTGCCACAAGGGCGAACAAAAATCACTCGGCGGAATCCTGGTGGTGGAAAATCGCCTGGAGCCCGATCCGATTGAGGACAAGTCCGGTTACAAACGCTTGTCGGTCCAGGCCGCGCACGACGATCAATTCCTGTATATGCGCTTTAGCTGGAAGACAGATGGCGAAGGTCCCGGGAACATCGGTAATTTTATGCGTTTCGACGGCTCGGAATGGGCGTGGTGGGGCAACCACCGGCAGCATGAGGCGGTCATCGATGACGGCCAGCCGGCGATCTATCCGGATCGGCTGGGGATCATGATCGGCGACGCCAAGGTGTCGGTCTACCCCGAGCAGGGTTGCTGGATGACCTGCCATGATCCGTTGGTGGGCATGCCCGAGCAGGCCGATGAGGAAGAGGTCGGTGAACACCCGGTGATTGGCCAGGTGTTCAGAAAGAACGGGATTCCGGTCACCAATCATATAGTCCGCAAGTACCTCCCCGGTTCGCGAGCTGAAGAAGGCACCGATTGGGCGGCGGTCAAGTCGGAGGACGAACTGCTGGCACTGCGCAAAGAAGGGGCGTTCCTGGATCTCATCATCTGGGACGCGTCCCTGACCAATCCCGCCGGCGTTGCGGCGGATTTCAACGTGTTGGAACTCAAGAAGGTGGACGCAGGAACCAGTGCGCTGTACCCCAACGGTAAGACCATCTGGGGTCCCAAGTACATGTTCGACGAAGCCAAAGTGGGATTCTCCACGCTCACCGAGGCCGACATCGCGGATCCGGCGAAGCCCAAACATCTCATTGTCGGTCAGAACACGGCGCCTATCGATGCCGGTAAAATCAAGGAGGGCGATCTGCTGCCGGCACATATATTGGATACCGGCTCTGCCGAGGGCTCTGCGGCGGATATCGATTACGCCAAGGGAGCCTTAGAGGGCGGGAAATATACAGTGGTCATAAGACGCAAGCTGGACACCGGCCATCCGCTGGATGACAAGGTGCTGAAAGTGGGTGGTGTTTACACCTTTGGATTTTCGGTTCATGACGATGCAACCGGTATGCGCGGCCACCACGTGTCGTTTCCGACTTCGGTGAGTATCGGCCCCGGCAAGGCCGACATCCAGGCCACCACACTCAATTGATGCGGCGTCCATCTTGAGTTCATGCCAATGCGCGTGGCGCTAAATCGAAAAACAGCGTTTGTCGGGGGCATCGTTGTCCTCGTTGTCGTCGCAGCTGTGGCGTTCGAACCGGTGACCCGCAGCTTCGTGGCACAGGATGATGTCTGCGCCTATTGCCACGTCGATCGCGAGTATCGCGCCGAAGTCCGGCTGTCCTATTCCAAGCATCACCCCTTACCCACCACGGAAGGCTACGAGGACAAGCAGGCCGTGTGTATCGAGTGTCACCTACCCACGGGCTTTGTTAATGCTTTCTACGCCTATACACACCTCGCCAGCTTCACCGATCTGTTCGGACATTTCCGCTACCGTACGGCGGAGCGCGCCGGGGAGTGGCTGCCGCCTAGGCAGGCGGCTGCGTATCGGGTTCGCGATCGGTTGTTCGAATACGACAGCGCGACGTGCCGGGTGTGCCATATCGAGGCAGAGATCAAGCCCAAGCGCGAGCGCGGCAAGAACGCGCACAAGAAAGCGCTGGAAGACAAACAGACCTGTATCGAGTGTCATTACAACGAAAAGCACCGTGCCGTGGATGTGCGCGAGGGCATTTTTGATCGCCCGAAAGAGGCTTCGGCGTCTGTAGGCAAAGACAAACCGGTGAGTTGATTGGATGGACGGTTTGAGGATCAGGTAATGAGTGACAGCAGCGCGAAGCCGGTGAGCCGGCGAAAATTTCTCAAAGGGTTGAGCCAAGGGGCGGCCGCCGTGGCCACCGCGGGCGTCGCCGGTGGTGCCATGCACGCCGCGGCCACCAAGCCGGCGACTGAATCCGGGGAAAAGAACAAGGTCCAGTACGGCATGCTCATCGATCTCCGGCGCTGTATCGGCTGTCAGGCGTGCACGGTGGCGTGTAAGGCCGAAGCGGACGTGCCCATGGGGGTTTCGCGAAGCTGGGTGGAGTACGTGGAGAAAGGGCGCTATCCGAATGTGGGGCGCAGCTTCCTGCCGCGCTTGTGCAACCACTGTTCGGAGCCGCACTGCGTGCGGGTGTGTCCCACCGGGGCCACCTACGAGCGTCCCCAGGATGGCCTGATTGTCATCGATCAGGGCGTGTGTATCGGCTGCCTCTACTGTGCTCAGGCGTGTCCCTATGACATGCGGTTCCTGAATCCGGTGACGCGGTTCGCCGACAAATGCGACATGTGTATCCACCGGGTCTCCAAGGGCCTGGTTCCGTCGTGTGTGAACACCTGCCAGGGGCGGGCGCGTATCTTCGGCGACGTCAATGACCCCGGCAGTGAAATACACAAACTCATCGCGAGAAATCCTGTGGCGGTGATGCGCGAGACCTACGGCACCCAGCCCAATGTCTACTACATCGGGTTGGACACCACCGATGAGAACACTAGAAAGCCCGGCCAGTACGTGCGGGTTACAACGAACAAGGCGAGATCCACCAAGAGAACCTGACCATGGAACACCATCTCATCATGTGGCACTGGCCGATGATCGTGTATTTATTCCTGGCGGGTCTGGGGGCGGGCGCGATGGCGGTGAGCGGCATCGTGGTCCTCTGGGGACCGACGGGGGAGTTCCGCCACCGGGCGGCGTTGATCGCCCGCCTAGGCGCATTCATCGGTCCGTTGCCCGTCATTATCGGCACCGGGCTGCTGATATACGAGCTCGGCCGGCCATTCCGCGCGCTCAACCTTTTCACCAGCAATTTCTGGTTTATGGTGTTAAATCCCTCACCGATGAACTGGGGTAGCTGGTTCATCCTGCTGTTTTGCGTTGTCGCCACCATCTACGCGCTCACCTTCATTCCCTGGAAGGCGCTGCTTAGCGGTGAACGGGGTGAGCGACTGGAGGCGCGCAGCGAGCGCCTGCGCGCGCCGATGGCCACCGTCTGCGTACCGCTGGCCATCGCCATGGCAATTTACACTGCAATATTGCTGGCGGCGGTGCCGGCGCGTCCCCTGTGGCATACGCCGGTGTTGTGGTTGCTGTTTACCGTGTCGGCGTTTTCCACCGGCTTATCGGCCATTATACTGGTGCAGCGCTTCATGTTCCGTAAGCCAGGGGCAGTCCGAGGCGCAGTCCGGCGCGAGGACCCCGCCTTCCGTGTCACCGAGTACTACCTGGTGAGCATGAAGGTGTTGCTGATCATCGCGGAACTGGTGGTCATCGGCCTGTTCATCATGTTCGCGCACATGACCATCAACTCGGCAAACTTCGCCGTGCGGACACTGTTGCCGGGCGGCGAAATGGCGACCGCCTTTTGGCTCGGCGTCATCCTCGTGGGGCTGTTGCTGCCCGCCTTCATCGAGGGTTTCTATCTGCTCCGCACGGCGGTGCTGGGACATGAATTCGAATGGCCCTATGTGATCAACGTCTCCGCACCCATCGCCATTCTTTTCGGTGGCTTGATGCTCCGCTATGTCATCGTGGTGGGCGGGCAGATCACCGGACCCATCGGCATCTGAGGGCTTAACGATGGTTGATCGGCGAAATTTTCTAAGAATCGGCGCGACGGCTGCCGCGGCGGCCGTTGCTTCTCCGGTGAAAAGCGCGTTGGCCGCGTCCGCTGCCCAGTCAAAAACCGGTGCCAGCGAGAGCCAGTTCTTCCTCGAGGGAGGCAAAGACTACTCGTACCTGCGCGGGATCGAGAAGAAGGCCACACCGAGCGCTTGCTGGCAGTGCGTATCACGCTGCCCGATTGTCGGATTCACCGAAGACGGGGTGTTGACCAAGATCGAAGGGCAGCCCAAGTCGATCCGCTCGCTGGGGAAGATTTGCGCAAAATCGCAAGCGGGCATCAACCAGGTCTATGACCCCGACCGCATCCTCTATCCGATGCGGCGCACCGGTGAGCGGGGCGAGGGTAAGTGGAAGCGCATCAGTTGGGACGAGGCATTGGCTGAGCTGGCCGAGCACTTGAAACGCCTGCGTGAGGCCGGCGAACCGGAAAAGTTCATGTTCCACTACGGGCGCATGAAAGGCGGCACCAGCAAGCTGGTGCACAATTTTCTCAACGCCTATGGCACCGGAACCATCGGCAATCACACCAGTCTTTGTGAGGGTGGAAAGTGGACCGCCCAGGAGCTGACCTGGGGGAGTCACTACGACAACTGGGACTTCGACAACACCCAGTTCGTTCTCAACTTCGGCAGCAACATCTTCGAAACCCATACCAATCATATCTCCACCGCCCAGCGCCTGATCAGGGCGATGGTGGACCGCAACGTGCGTCTGGTGACTTTCGACGTGCGGCTTTCAAATACGGCGGCAAAATCCAGCGACTGGGTTCCGATCCGGCCCGGCACGGACCTGGCGGTGGTGCTGGCGATGTGTCACGTGATTATGCGTGAGGGATTGTACGAGGCGGGCGTGCCGTTTCTCGAGTTCTGCAAGGTCACCGCCGACTACCGGGATTCCGTGGACGACAAGATCGAAGCTTTGAAAAAACACGTCAAGGAGTACACGCCGGAGTGGGCTTCCGAGATCAGCGGCGTGCCGTCGTGGCGCATCGTCGAGATCGCGCGCGAGTTCGCGAACAGGCAGCCTGCCTGTGTGATCAGTTACCGCGGCGCCGTCGCCCACTACAACGGCAACGAAACCGAGCGGGCGATCCAGATGCTCGCGGCGATCACCGGGAACATCGACAATCCCGGCGGGCGCTGCAAGGCGGTAGGGGCGAGCTGGGATTATCCTAAACCGAAGAAAACCCCCAAGACAAGAAAGCTCGATCTCATGGATGGTTTTGCCGGGCAGGTTGCCTTTCCGACGCATCACGTGAGCCACCAGGTGTTCGAGCGCATCAAGGAAGGCAGCGCCGGACGTCCCGAGGTGTATTTGTGGTACTGCTACGCCCCGGTATACGCAAACGGGGACTGCAAGGTCAATGAAGAGATCCTCAAAGACGAGTCACTGTTGCCGTTTACCGTGAGCGTGAACCCCTTCTACGATGAGTCGGCGGCATTGGCGGACATGATTCTCCCTGACACCACCTATCTGGAACGCTTTGACTGGGAGGACATGGTGTCACCGAATCAGGTCCCGGAGTTTTACATTCGTCAACCGCTGGTCGCGCCACTGGGTGAATCGCGAAATTTCGCCGATGTGTGCTGCGACCTCGCTAAGCGGTTGAAACTGAAAATCGGCGCCAAGTCCATGGAGGACTTCGTGCAAAAATCCTGCAAGCAGACCAAGATCGTGAAGAAAAAGGCGCGCGGCTTCCGCGGGATGAGAAAAAGAGGGGTGTGGCACGATAAACGCGATAAACCGCGATACTTTTCGTACCGGCAGGATGTCAAGGCCAAGGAACTGAAAAAGAAAACGATTCTTTTTGACGAGGCCACCGGCGTGTACTGGGACTGGAAGAAGGCCGGGATCGGCAGTCTCGAGGTGGCTGAGGCGCAAGGTTACACAAGCACCAACAAGGCCTACCGGGGCTACGTCGCGCAGCAGTTCGGCGAGCGGGTCCATGTGGGTTTTGCGCCGGACAAGCTCAACAAGTCCGGCTATTTCGAGGTCTATTCGTCGCTCATGGAGGAACGGGGCCTGCCGCCGATGCCCACTTATATGGCGGTTCCCGAACATGCCGATCTGGCGCCCGACCAGTTGGTGTTGACCACCTACAAGGTCAACGTGCATACCCATTCGCGCACCATGAACTGCCGTTGGCTGGCCGAGTTGTATCATGAGAATCCGGCGTGGATTAATCCCGCCACCGCGGAAGCGCTGGCTATCCGGGAGGGGGACACGGTAAAGGTCAGTTCTGCGATCGGTGAGATCGAGACCGAAGTCCAGGTGACGCCCGGGGTGGTTCCGGGGGTTATCGCGATTTCTCACCACTGCGGGCACTGGCAGTACGGGCGGTTTGCCTCGGGGAAACCCTCGCCTCAGGGCGTGGATGATGTGCCGGATCGCGATACGCGATGGTGGAATCGTAACGGCGTGCATCCCAATTGGTTGATCCCCAATTCACCCGACCCGATCAACGGGCAACAACGATGGATGGACACGGTGGTTCGGGTTTCTAAGATCAAGTCAGCCTGAACCTACATGATTGCGTTCCGCATTTTCTGGTCCGGAGAACCTAAATGAAAATCCGCGTCGGTTTTCCGATACTCTTCGCGTGGCTGATGTTGATACCCGCCATCTCCCTGCAAGCTGACGAAGTGCGGGATGAGTTGGCGCAAGTTGTGCGATTGATGGGTTACGGTGGCGGCATACACAATTTCAAGAATTACGTCCTGCGGGGCAGGGAGGAGTATCGCAGCGACGCGCGCGCCAACTTCCTTGGCATGTTGGACGCGATTGCCAAGCTCGAGCGCAGCGATCAATTGGACGAGTCGGAAAAACAGGCGCTGAATGCGGTGAAGACGGCAGTGGAATCCTATGAAGCGGCGCTGGATTGGGTTGCCGACCTGCACGATAAGGGATGGCGTATCGAAGACATCGATCGCGTGGTGATCATCGACGACACCGCCGCGCTGCAGGGATTGGACATGCTGCGCTCACGATGGACATGGACGGACCTGGAACAGATCGAATATCAGCTCGGTTATGGCAAGGGTATTCACAACTTCAAGAACTACGTGCTGCGCGGGCGAGAAAATTATCACACCGAGGCCTTGCAGAATCTGCTCACGGTGGAAGCGCTGCTGACGGACCTGCTCGAACAGCCGGAGTTGAAAGATCCGCAGACCGCCGTGCGGAAGCTGCTATCGGTAGAGAGCACAATGGTTCCCAACAGGGCTGTCCAAGAGATGACCCGTCTGTTCGAGGACAATCGCAGCGCGCTGGAGAATGTGCAGCAGACTGCGCAGGCCTATCGCGATCACTTGGACCTGATCGAACGTTTGATCGCCGTGCAGCGATCGGTGCGCCAGATCGATCTCGCGGTCAAGATCAATGACGGGCCGGCCAAGGCGGGTTTGGCCTACCTCAAGACAGGCTTGCCCCGCCTCGGCGGACTGCGTGCCGGCAACGCCCAGACGTCGAAGCCCTGATACGGTTTCCTTGTTTCACTCAGCGCACCCCGCGTTGGTTTCCGCGCTGACCTGCGTAACGCACTGCGGTTGCGAGAACTTTCTATCCGGCCCATCCGTTACCGAGTGGTAACAGGGCGGTGACGGCGTAACCGCCAACGTTACTGACCGGTAACTCAAATGGTGATGCAATTCGAGACGATCTGTCTATGTGTATGATTTATAAATAATAAATAAACTGGTTCAGATATTGCAAGGAACTAACGGCACGTTGCTATTCACCAGTATTCGCCGGTTGAGCTGGGGTCAATCTAAAGCAACCGTTGACGAAATTACAGACACAGGAGGATTGAGGTATGACAACACACTCCACGCCGACGATCAGTCGTCGGCAGATGTTGAAACGCATGGGAGCAGCCACGGCCGGCGTCACAGTGGTCGCTGCGGCGCCGATGGCCGCGCGCGCCGCCAAGAAGCAGGAAGTGCGCTACGCCATGGTCATCGACACCCGGCGCTGCTCCGGATGCCAGGCGTGCAGCATCGCCTGTAAGGCGGAGTTCGAAGTTCCCTTGGGCGCGGTGCGCTCATGGGTGGAGCACATCGAAGTCGGTCAGTACCCGAACGTCGAGCGCCGCATGCTGCCGCGCTTGTGCAACCAGTGTTCGGAGCCGCCTTGTGTCGAGGTGTGCCCCACTGAACCTAAAAAGGCCACCTATAAGCGCGAGAGCGACGGCATCGTCGTGGTCGATGAGAACCTGTGTATCGGTTGCGCCAAATGTCTCGAGGCTTGCCCCTATGATGCGCGCTTCATGAATCCTCACAAGGGCGATCCGGTCAAAACCAAAGGCAACGGTGTCGCCGACAAATGCGATTTCTGCCTGCACCGTATTTCCCAGGGCGTACAGCCATCCTGCGTCAACACCTGCCAAGGCAAGGCGCGTATCTTCGGCGATCTCAACGACCCGACCAGCGAAGTCGCCAAGCTCGTCGACGAGTACGATACGACGGTACTGTTGCGCGGAAAGAAGACCAAACCCAGTGTCTTCTACATCGGTGCGGACTATCTCGAGGCAAAGAAGGACCCGAAGGCCGATCAGTATTTCCGACTGGACACCCATCGCAAAGAGCCGTCCAGCAAACGTTGGGCTTAGGGGAGATATAACCATGTTAAATCGTCGAAATTTTCTGAAACTCGGGGCTGCCGCCACGACAACTGTTGCCAGCGGAGCCTCTTTGAATGTTCACGCGGCAAAGGAACTTCCGCATTGGGGGAACAAAGATTTCTCCCCGGCTACTGGTAAGCAGCGTCAGGCAATTCCCAGTGCGTGCTGGCAATGTGTGACACGGTGCGCCAATATGGGCTACGTCGAGGACGGGCGGCTGGTGAAGATCGAATCCAACGTCAACTCGATCCGCACCGAAGGCGTGATGTGCGCCAAGGGGCAGGCCGCAGTCAACCATACCTACGACCCGGATCGACTGCTGTATCCGATGCAGCGCGTCGGTGAGCGCGGTTCCGGTCAGTGGAAGCGCATCTCCTGGAACGAGGCGCTGGATATGATCGCGGCGCGGATGAAGAAGAACCGCGACGCCGGCACCCCGGAAAAGGTCGCGTTCCACTACGGCCGCATGAAGGCGAGCCACTCGAAGACTATCGGTGGCTTCTTCAAGGCCTTCGGCACCGGCAGCATCGGTAACCACACCGCGCTGTGCGAGGGCGGCAAGTGGACAGCCCAGGAGCTGACCTGGGGCGGTCACTACGACAACTGGGACTTCGACAACACCAAGTTCGTGCTGAACTTCGGCAGTAATGTCCTGGAGACCCACACCAATCACATCCCGACGGCGCATCGCCTGCTGTGGGCGATGGCCGAAAAGGGCGTGGAGATGGTCAGCTTCGACGTGCGGCTGTCGAACACCGCGGCCAAGTCCAGCGAGTGGGTGCCGGTCAAACCGGGAACCGACGCCGCCGTCATCGCCGCGATGATCAACGTCGTCATGAGTGAGGGCCTGTACAAGGGTGACGGTGAGGAGTTCTTGAAGTACACCCGCGTCACCGAGGACGTGAACGCCGACGTGGCGACCAAAATTGCCACGATCAAGAAACACGTCAAGGACTACACGCCCAAGTGGGCGGAGAAGATCAGCGGCGTACCGGCGAGCAAGATCACCGAGTTGGCGCGCAGGTTTGCGAAAACCAAACCGTCGGTGCTGGTTTCCTACCGCGGTCTGGTCGCGCACTACAACGGCAACGAGGGCGAGCGCCTGGCGCAGCTGCTGTGCGCGGTCACCGGCCAGATGGACAAGCCGGGCACGCGCATGAAGGCGGTCGGCGCCGGCTGGAAGTGGCCGAAGATCCCCAAGGCGAAGAAGATCAAGAAGCTCGACATCTTCGACGGCTTTCCGGGTCAGGTCGCGTACCCGACCCACCATGTTGCCGAGATGGTGTTGCCGATGATCAAGGACGGCCGCAACGGCCGGCCCGATATGTACATCATGTACTGCTGGACGCCGGCCTACGCCAACGGCAACGTCGGCGAAGCCATCGACATCCTCAAGGACGAGAAGCTGATGCCGTTCGTGGTCTCGGTAGATCCGTTCTACGGTGACTCGACGATGTACGCCGACCTGATCCTGCCCGACACCCCGTTCACCGAGCGCTGGACCGCCGAGGACATGGTCGATCCGGCGCAGATCGGCGAATTTTACATCCGCCAGCCGTTCACCAAACCACTGGGTGAGGCGCGCGACTTTTCCGACGTGGTGTTCGACCTGGCCAAGCGGCTCGGCGTCGACATGGGCAAGGCGAAGTCGCACGAGGACTTCGTGCGCCTGGCGTGTGACAACACCCCTGGGGTCAAGGAAGCCGGCGGATTCGCGTACATGAAAAAGCACGGCGTGTGGCACGACAAGAAGGCCAAGCCGCAGCAGCAGGTCTACAACCGGCCGGTTGCTGAATCGGTGTACAAGGCCAAGGGTGTGGTGCTGGACAGCGCCTCCGGTGTTTACTGGAAGCCCGCCAGCGAGGCGGACGCGAAGAAGGGCTATGTGGCCACCAAGGGCGCGTACAAGAAGTACGTGGCGCAGAAGATGCCGCACGGCGTCTTTTCCGGCTTCGCCCCGGACAAGGTCAACAAGTCAGGCTATCTGGAGCTGTGGTCGCCGCTCCTGAAGGCGAAGGGCTTCAACCCGTTTCCAACTTGGATGGAGATTCCCGAGCACCAGAAAATGGGCCCGGACGACCTGGTCCTGACCACCTTCAAGCACGCGACGCAAACGCATTCGCGGACCATGAACTGCAAGTACCTGGCGGAGGTGTACCACAATAATCCGGCGTGGATTAATCCGGTCACCGCCAAGGCCCGCGGTATTTATGACGGTGATCGCATCAAGGTGACATCGGAAGTCGGCGAGATGGTCACCAAGGCGCGTGTGACCGAGGCGATCATCCCGGGTGTGGTCGCGATCTCGCATCACTGTGGCCACTGGGCCTATGGTCGTTACGCTTCGGGCCGCCGCGCACCGTTTACCGACGAAGACCGCGGCGATCGCGACTTCAAGTTGAAGTGGTGGACCGAAAATGGCGTGCATCCCAACTGGATAATCCCCAACTCACCGGATCCCATCAACGGCCAGCAGCGGTGGATGGATACGGTGGTGCAAGTCACCAGGGTATAAACCGTTGGTCGCGAGCAGCTCAGCGATGACGGTTGACAGTTCCTCCGATGGTTTGGCGAGGACGGCCATACAGGTGAGCAACCTGTATGGCTTCCTCGCCGCTGTTTTTCGGGAAGAAGTATCCGAGCAGCTCCTTGGACGGCTCCGGTCACCGCCGCTTCGAGATACTCTGGCGGATGCCGGGATCACATTGGATGAGAACCTGTTGCGAGGCGCCGATGAAGCGGTGTTGCGCGACCTGGCGGTTGAATTCGCGGCGCTTTTTCTGGGTCCGGGTGAACACATTTCCCCTCATGAATCGGTGCATCTCCCGCAAGGCGGAACCCTGTGGGGAGCGGAAACCGTGACGGTGCGAAAATTTGTGGACGCCCTCGGTTTCAAATATGCCGATGACTACAGCGGGATACCGGATCATATCAGTGTGGAATTGGAGCTGATGGCGGAGCTGGCGAGAAGGGAAAGCGTTGCCTGGGAACAAGGAGACACCGAGGCCGCAGCGAATAGTCTCGCTTACCAGTGCCAGTTCATGGCCGAACACCTCGCCAAGTGGGTGCCGGCGTTTTGCACCAAGGTGACCAACGTCGCCGGCTTGCCGTTTTATCGCGATATGGCGCAATTGACGAAGGACTTTGTGGAAAGCGAGCAAACGGATATTGACAGGAGGCTTGACATCGCCAAGGGTGGATAGCGGGATCGCTAGCAGATTCATGCCGAGAGACAACGCAGTTCCCGACCTGAAGTTCCAGCCGATTTCCATGGAGCGTTGGGATGATCTGCGGCTTCTTTTTGGCGACCGTGGAGCCAGCCACGGATGTTGGTGCATGCGCTGGCGATTGCCGAGAGCTGCGTTCGAGTCCCAGCGCGGCGAGGCGAACAAAAACGCGCTGCGGATTGGCATTCGCTCCGGTAAGGTGTTCGGGATTCTCGCATATCGCGACGACCGGCCGGTGGGTTGGTGCTCGGTGGGGCCGCGTGAATCTTTTTGCGGACTCAATGTGTCGGATTTGCTTGCCAAGGTCGACGACCAACCGGTTTGGTCCGTCGCGTGTTTATTCATCGCCAAGCGGCACCGACGACAAGGACTGTGCGAAGCGTTGTTGCGAGCGGCCGTTGACTACGCCGCGCAATGCGGCGCGCAGATCGTGGAGGGATATCCGATCAAACCCCGGGAAACCGATCTCAAGGTCCCGGCGGCGGTGACTTGGGCGGGACTTGAATCGGTGTTTGCCGCCGCAGGATTCGTCGAAGCCGCGCGTCGCGTGGAAATGCGCCCGATCATGCGTTTCTACATCCCCGAGGCCACGGACCATTGACAATATAGTTACGCCCTCCGCATTCAGCCGGATAGCGATGAGGCTATGGTGCAATGCACAAGTACGTTCCCGGTGACGGCGCCCGCCGGCGCGATTAAGAAACGCGGCAACAGTCACAACGCTTGCCAATCATGCGATAGGAGAAACGTGTCGACAGGAGTAGGATATCGATGAATGATTAGCAAGGGCTTTAACGCTGTGCTCCGTTCGCGACGCATCTTGATCGCCTTGGTATGCCTGGTGTTGGCGCTGGGCGAACCGGCGGCTATCGCCGACGAGCCGCCGCCGCCGCTGCGCATCGGTCTGACACCGGTGTTTCTGGACAATAAATTATCCATCCTTCGAATCTGGGAAAGTTACCTGGAAAACCGACTGCAGCGTCAGGTCGAATTCGTTCAGCGTCAAACCTATCGCGAGATTGTCGATCTGCTCCTCGCGGGCGACATTCAGTCGGCTTGGATCTGCGGGTTCCCGTTCGTTCGCTACTCGAGTCGACTTACATTGCTGGCGGTGCCGCTATATCACGGGCAACCACTCTACCAGTCTTATCTGATTGTCCCTGCGACTGACAATACGACCCGGGATATTTCGGGCCTCGAAGACAAGGTGTTCGCTTACTCGGACCCGGATTCAAATTCCGGCTATCTGGTTCCCCGCGTCGACTTGCGACGCATGGGGCACAATCCGGACGCTTTTTTTTCGCGAACATTTTTTGCATGGGCCCATCACGATGTGGTGATGGCAGTGGCTGAAGGCGTCGCGCAGGGCGGCGCGGTAGACGGGTACGTCTGGGACACATTGCGGCGAATGCACCCTGAGATTACCGAGCGCACACGAATCGTCAAGCGATCGGCGAAGTTTGGCTTCCCGCCCCTGGTAGTGAACAACGCGCTGCCGGATGAGGATATACGCTTGCTGCGCCACGTAATGCTGAGAATGAAAGATGAGCCGGATGGCGTCCTGTTACTTCAGGAACTGAACTTGGATGGATTCGTATCTGCCGAGCCCGAGCTGTACGACGGGATTAGAGAAAACATGCTGTATATGCACAAGGCCGAGCTCAATGTTTGGCAGAATCAGCTTACGGTACCAGATACCAATTAACCTCAGTCTCGCCATCCTGCTGACCGGCACAGTCATCGGTACCGTGTTGATCTGGCGGTCCTACGAAGAGGTGCGCAATGATATATTCCGCAGTTCAGTAGAGCTTGGAACGGTGCTCGCGCGGACGCTGGTTGCGCCTTTGAGGCACGATGATGTCTGGAAAGCCTATCAGATACTGCGCTCTGCCGGCTCTCGGATATTTGTCGTGCTGGATGAGCAGCAGCGTATTTTTGTCGCCAACGAACCCTCGCGATTTCCGATCTTGAACGAGTTGCGTTCGCTGGGTCCGGAATTCGCCGCATTGCAGGCAGCAATAGAAAAACATACTTCTTTTTCGCCTTTCCTCCAGGAAAGATCGGACGACGAACGGCTTTATGTCGTAATCCCGGTAGTAGATGACGGCATTCAGATCGCGAACGTGATCATCGGCTATCCGCGGTCCATTTATCAGCCTCATTTGTCCAACATCGCGAAAGGTGTCGCGTTTACATCGTTGATCGTCATGCTGGTCCTGATTCCCATCGGCTGGTGGGTTGGCAATCGGACCGTCGATCCACTGGTAAAACTGTCTCAGGTCATGAGTCAGGTTGGTAGCAAACGCCTGGAAGACATCGACTACCAACCGCTGGACCGGGATGACGAAATTGGCCGGCTTGATCAAAGCTTCGACGCAATGATCGCGGAATTGAAAGAAAAACAAAGCCTGGAGGGGCAGGTGATTGTCTCCGAACGGCTCGCCGCGATCGGCCGGCTCGCCGCCGGTGTCGCGCACGAAATCAATAATCCATTGGGGGGCATGATGAACGCGATCAACACCTACCGCCGCTTCGGTGAATCGGATCGCGAAACCGATACGACGATATTTCTACTCGAGAGGGGGCTCAAGCAGATCCATGAAACGGTCTCCGCATTGCTGGTAGAGGCGCGTCAGGAGAGCCACGACCTGACCCCCGAGGATATCGAAGACGTTCGACTGCTCGTGCAGTCCGATGCGCAGAAAAAAGGATTGCAGTTGGTTTGGGACAACAAACTGGACCGACCGCTATCCCTGCCCTCGACGCCGGTGCGGCAGGTGTTGATGAATCTTTCATTGAACGCTGTACAGGCCGCCGATCAGGCCGGGCGAGTGTCGCTCAGCGTGGCGCGCGTGGATGGTGTGTTGGAGATTCACGTGTCCAATGATGGGGAAACCGTTTCTAAAGAGGAAATAGGCCGGATGTTTGAACCGTTTGTCCACAACCGGCCCGGAGGGACGGGACTTGGATTGTGGATTACGTACCAGATCGTAAAGCAGTTCGGAGGTGATATTTATGTGCACAGCGAACAGGGTACTACATCGTTCATGGTCCACCTGCCCGTGGAGCTGGCTGCATGAGCGCCATGTCGAATAGAACGTTGTGTCTGATAGAGGACGACCCGATCATGGGTGAATCCCTGGCGCATCGATTGGCGTTGGAAGGTTTGGAGTGCGATTGGCACCGGGATGGGAAAAGCGCATTACACGCGTTGCGGCGGCATTCTTATGCGGCATTGATCAGCGATATCCGTCTGCCGGATCTAAGCGGCGAAGACCTGTTTCAGTCGCTCTGTGACGAACAGGTGATTTTGCCGCCCACCTTGTTTATCACCGGGTACGGTTCAATTGACCAGGCGGTTAGATTGTTGCGACTTGGCGCTCGTGATTACATCACCAAACCATTCGATCTCGATCAACTCATGGATAAACTGCGGATCATATCCCCGGCTCTGTTCATCGACGACGAATGGCAGGATTTGGAGCCGGTTCTGGGCACGTCGTTGTCCATGCGCCGAATTCAAAAAATGGCGCGTGTGCTGGGAGGGTACCGGGTCGGTGTGCTGATTACCGGGGAGTCGGGTGTCGGGAAGGAGTATGTGGCGCAGTACATTCACAGCATCACCGATGATACCGGTTGTCTACCTTTCGTATCAGTCAATTGTGCTGCGGTCACAGAGACTTTGCTCGAGGCCGAGTTGTTCGGCCACGAAAAAGGCGCGTTCACCGGTGCCGTCCAGTCCCGTCGCGGTGTATTTGAGCGCGCTGACCGGGGTACGTTGTTTCTTGATGAGATTGGCGAAATGTCTCCGGGGATGCAGGCCAAGTTACTGCGCGTCCTCCAGGAGGGGATCTTTGAACGCGTCGGTGGCCAAAATCGTATTGAGGTGGATGTTCGAGTGATTTGTGCAACCAACCGCGATCTCAAGATGATGGTCGATGACGGTTCGTTTCGTGACGATCTTTTCTACCGTATCAATGTCGCTCACCTGAATATCCCTCCATTGCGTGAACGCCTCGATGATATTGGGTGGTTCGCGCATATGTTTGTCGACAATTTTTCCAAAACAACCGGCAAATCGTGGACACTGACTGCCGCCGGCGAGGACTTTTTGCGCAAGCAATCGTGGCCTGGGAATGTCCGCGAATTAAAACACGCCATGCAGAGAGCATGCATTTTTTCCTCGCAATCGATCTTGGGTCCCGGTGAGCTCGGCGCTTCGCTGACCGACCAGCGGCCGATTGACGAGGGGGCAGATACCGGTGGATCGTTGCAGCTGAAGAGTTATCTCGAAGACTGCGAGCACGCCCATATCCGCGAAACGCTGGAAGCGCACGCGTGGCAGATCTCTGCCACTGCAGAAGCGCTGGGCATCAGCCGCAAGAACCTGTGGGAAAAGATGCGCAAGTATGGAATCCGTGACACGGAGACCAC
The DNA here is from genome assembly GCA_947259175.1 of uncultured Gammaproteobacteria bacterium. Lineage (GTDB taxonomy): Bacteria > Pseudomonadota > Gammaproteobacteria > Arenicellales > JAANXG01 > CALZGZ01. Next base: position 25,969 of record CAMYKW010000036.1, read on the forward strand.
GGGCTGACCAAGCTGGAACGCGGCACCAGCCCGGGCCGTCACCCGGCACGGACGCTTATTGGATCCACACGTTTCACACGCGTCGCTGGGATTCGGCGAATCGAGATCCAAAGAATACCAACTTGTGCCGAAATCTGCCTGGCATATGGCTGCTTATGCTGCCAATGACAAGCGCCATAATCAACAAAGAAACGCGATGATCCCAGAGAACAAAGGCTAACGACAACAGCGTTATTTTTACGAGCACGGCAACGGCATGCAATTCAAAAAGTATTGCGAGCGTTGCGTACAGGTCGACTGCGAACAGCAGCAAACCGGTGATTATCGTCCACCATAACCAAGGTTCCAGAATCGAATTTGGTTCATCGAAAATATAGCCGCCGAGCAGGACGCCGCCGGTAAGAATATGTGCGGTGCGAAGCGCGATGCGTATGCCACGGCGAAACGGAATCGTTCGAGGTGAAGCAGGAAACAGCACGCTCGTAAATTTGGGCCGCGGTTGCTCCATACGATTATTGTGCTTCCGGCATGATATGAATACCGTCGGCAAGTAAAGAGACCGAGATGTGTTCACCTATCGCAAGGAAATTGCGTTGTGCGACATGGGACGACAATGACAACGTGAGCGGCAGGTCCGGGTTGTCATCCACAAACATGGTGATGCTCACGTCGCCTCCAAGGACGACATAGTCTCTGATGACGCCCTTGACCGGATTTTCCCGCTCTCCTCTGGAAGGACGCTCGCGGCGATGCAATATCACGTGTTGAGTTGGAACGATCCAGTTCACCGTGTCTCCAGGCTGAATTTCCGGCCGATAACGACATTCGAGCGAGTAATTCCCCCAGCGCAACAGGGTAACTTGCGCTTCTGACCGGTGTTCCATCACCTCGCCAGAAAACAAATTCGTCAATCCGACCAGACGCGCAACCAAGTCGCTGTCGGGGTGTGACATCATCGATTCGGGGCTATCGGTTTGCAGGCTTTCTCCGCGATGCAAGACACACATTCTATCCGCCAGCATGCACGCTTCATCGAGGTCGTGGGTGACGAGAATAATCGGCATTTCGAGTTTCTGGCGCAGACGCGCCAACTCTCGTTGCAGCTTGCGCCGCGTGACCTGATCCACGGCGGAGAACGGTTCGTCCAGCAACAGAACGTCGGGGTCCCTTGCCAGGGAGCGCGCCAGCGCAACACGTTGTTGTTGTCCGCCGGATAATTCGCTGGGCCGCCGGGACTCCAAACCCTGTAGATTCACCAAATCCAGCAACTCCCTCGCGTGTTGTTCACGTTGGCTTTTGGTGGCCTCGCTCAACGTAACCGTGATGTTGTCTAATGCCGACAGGTGCGGAAACAGCGCGTAATGTTGGAACACCATGCCCACGGATCGTTTCTGGGGCGGTAAATGAACGCCCAGGTCGGTGTCCAGCCACGAGGTATCGTTGAACCGCACCAGACCCTTTTTCGCGGTCGACAGTCCGGCGATACAGCGAAGAATTGTGGACTTGCCGCTTCCGGATGGGCCTACCAGCACGATCAGCTCGCCGGGTGCACAATGAAATCCGGCATCCAGGCGGATCGGCGCTGCCTGTTGCAGGCGAACTTGCAGTCCCACTGAATCGTCAGTAATCACGGCGGCGGCGGCTTCGGTTGTTGATAATGTAGATGAAACTGATGGTCGCGAAGGAGAACGCAAGCAGTATTGCCGACATCAACGCAGCCTGTCGCTCTTGCAGTGCCTGTACTCGATCGTAGATCGAGATCGCGATCGTTTGTGTTTCACCGGGTATATTGCCGCCGACCATCAACACGACTCCGAACTCACCCAGAGTATGCGCGAATGTGAGCACCATAGCGGATAGCACCCCCGTCCACACCAGCGGGAACTCGATAGTGACGAATGTGCGCCAGCGCGTCATGCCGCAACACCAGGCGGCTTCCTGCATGTCCCCCGGCAGCGCTTCAAACGCACGTTGGATCGGTTGCACGGCAAAGGGAAGGTTGAATATCAAGGAAGCGAGCAGCAGGCCCTGGAACGAAAAGACTAAAGGCCGTCCGACCAACGTTTCGTAGACCTGTCCAAGCGGCGACGTGCCGCTGAAAGCGACCAGCAGATAGAAACCCAGCACCGTGGGCGGTAGCACTAAAGGAAGCGCAATCAGCGCCTCGACAAGACTCTTGGCGGTGGAGTGTCGGCGCGCCAGGCGGCGGCCTATTAACACACCCGTGGGGATCAGGATCAGCGTCGTCCATGCGGCGAGTTCCAGGGACAGGGCGAGGGCCGGCCAGTCCATGGGATTATGGTGCCGCTTCCACTGGCGTGCTGAATCCGTATCGTTGCAGGATCTCCCTGGCGACCGGCCCGCGCAGGAACGAATAGAACGCAACAGCGGTTTGGCCGGCGCCTTTTAACAGCACCATCCGGTGGCGTACGGGATCGTGCCATGCCTGCGGTACCACCGCGAAGCGGCCACGGTGGGCCAGGGCCGGGGACAAGACCATTGACTGCGACAATATCGCCGCATCGACAGAGCCCGTGACCGCAAACTGTGCGGCCTGAGCAATATTTTCGCCCATGACGAGCTTGCCACCGAGCCTGTCCCACAACCCGCGTGTTTGGAGAAGCTGCCGCGCCGCGCGTCCGTATGGGGCATGTTCCGGATTGGCGATTGCCAGGCGCCTCAGGGTTCCGTCAGTTAGTGCACGTTCGAGGTTCTGTAGCCGCTTGTCGGCTCGAATCGGCGCGCCTTGGGGAACAAACAGCACCAGACCGCCGACGGCATACAGGTCGCCGTCGTCCGTGGTAAACGCGCGCTCTACCAGGGTTTGAACATAACGCTCGTCGGCGGACAGAAACAATTCGAACGGCGCACCGCGAATGATCTGCCGGGCGATGTTTCCCGATGAACCGTAACTCAATCGCAACGAGTGACCGGTTTCGACCTCAAAGCTGCGGCGTATTTCGTTGAGGGCCGGGTTGAGACTGGATGCAGCGGCGATGACGGGGGAATCGGCCGCCATCGCGGATACCGTGACCCCGGTCAACCCCCCGGTGACCATCCCGCAAAACATCAATGTGCGTACTGAACGTGTAAGCCTGATCCAAGCCACTCCTTTTTCGCCTCACGTGAGTGTGCCGGAAGCGTAATTCTTATAACCGGGCACGTTGATTTGCGTGAACCTGAGGAACGACCCAACTGGTGGTAGCGCTTGCGCAAACTGGACCGATCGAACCGGTCATTGCTTGATCTTGCTCAGTATGCGCGGCAACAGCGTTACCAGGTTGCACGGGCGGTGACGCGCGTCAATCTGCTCCAGGATCAAGCGGTCCATGGCGAGGCGGCACGCGCCCGGCGATCCCGGCAAAAGGAATATCAAGGTATTGTCGGCGACGCAGGCCTCGGCGCGGGATTCTATCGCGGATGTGCCGACATCTTCGTAAGACAACATGCGAAACAGTTCTCCGAATCCGGGAATTGGTTTTCTGACAAACTCCCTCACGATCTCCGGTGTTATGTCTTTGCTCGTCAATCCGGTGCCTCCATTGGAGATAACTACGTCCACATCGGAATCTTGCACCCAATCCTTAAACAGCGATCTCAGTCGTTCGGGTTGTTCCGGGCAGACCTCCCGTTTCACTACGCGATGTCCGGAAGATTCCAGTCGTTCCGCAATCAGGTTCCCTGCATCATCGGTTTGTGCGGTGCGCGAACCGGATATCGTGACCACCGTCGCGTTTAGCGATGTGAACGGGAGTTTTGCCTTTGCCATGTCATGAATGACTCGTCGCCGCGATACTTGCATTTTACATCAATCAATCCGGCGCACCTTAAGTTTCGGCCTTTATCCTTTTGGTGGAATTCTAAGCGCAGAATGTTTTGGACTAATTCCAGTTCGGCCTGGGCCAACTTGCCGGTCGTTTTGTTGCGGTTGACGGACAGTGCTGAACGCTTGTTATCGACCCCCGGCCTGCACGGAACCCATCGGCCCGCCCGCACCAGCCCGCCCAGGCCGATGTCTTCAAGCTCGGCGTGCACGAGCGCCCGAACGGCCATAGCGTCGGCAGAATCCCGTGCTTGCGCTAACAACCGATGTTTTACGTAGCCGCCAATCCGTTCTTGGTAAGAATCGAGCGGCATCGATCGAGATCTTGGTTTGCATGATTATGCAATGTACAAATGCGCAAGCGACGCATGGGCGCGTCCTCCACTTATATCTGGAATAATGCGAAGTTCCAATACCGTCAAACCATCAAGATCGACGGTGAAGTCTTCTAGTTCGTGGTTCGTTTCGGGAGGGCTGAAGTTATACTGCTGACGTACAATCTCCTGGAAAGACTTCCCGCCGTCTGGGGACCAGCGAAGCACAAACTCATGCGTTCGCGGCTGCTCATCTTCGTGGAACACTAAACGAATATGTCTGACGTGCGTGGGAGTATCAAACAGCAGGCGGACTGTCTGCTCGCCGGGCTCTGCCGCCCGCCAGCCCGATCCTAACTTGGGTTTCAAAGCCGACTCGATCGGATGCGCCGCGTCCTCGGACGTGAGTTCTGCTCGCGCAAGGTTCTCCAAATCCAGCCAATTATTATCGACAGGTGAAGTATCCTGAATGTCTTGTGTAATTATTCGTTTGCGCATGACCATGTCTCAATTGTTTCGATCGCAAGGACCATATCAACACTGGCTACGCGCAACAAATGTGATAGAAGTGACCCTGAAACGCCTATAGTTTCAAGCGCAACATAGCTGTGCCAAGTGCCATCTGGCACGAGCGATTGCGAAGCAGCGGCGCACGCCGGAGAAGGAAAAGTGCGCACGCCGGAGAAGGAAAAGTCAAGGTTGGACGAGGCCAGACACCCCCCCATGACGCGGCTAGAACACTAGATTTAGGACACTATCCTGGGTTTTTGAACAGTCCTAAGCGTGCAATCCCATTGACCAATGTCAATGCAATTGAGGACGCGCACGTTAGTATTTCTCACGCATAACAAACAGGGTTTTCAGCCAACGGAGGCAAACAGCTATGACTTCACCATTTCCGAACAAGGGTGCTGACTTTATCTTGAGGTTGGCCGTGACTGCTTGTGCATTCATCGTTACCTCGTCTGCATACGCAGCAGGTCTCAGGGCGACCGCGGATATTAAAGGTTGTGCCGATGCAAACATATCCGGAACAGCGGTATTAACGGAACAAGAATCCAAAGAAGGCATCAAAGTGGTTACGGTTGAAATGACTACGCAAGGTTTGAGCGATGGTAAGCACGCCGTCCATATCCATCAAACCGGTGCTTGTGAGCCTTGCGGTGCGGCTAAGGGCCATCACGATCCCGGTCCCTTTGGTCAGACGCGCCCAGACAGCGCGCAAACCCAAACCCCGGCGACAGATATCAATCATCCTTTCCACATGGGC
>CAMYKW010000037.1 GCA_947259175.1 uncultured Gammaproteobacteria bacterium
TCTTCGCGTTGCATCGAATTAAACCACATGCTCCACCGCTTGTGCGGGCCCCCGTCAATTCCTTTGAGTTTTAATCTTGCGACCGTACTCCCCAGGCGGGGTACTTAACGCGTTAGCTGCGCCACTAAGCTCTTAAATGAGCCCAACGGCTAGTACCCATCGTTTACAGCGTGGACTACCAGGGTATCTAATCCTGTTTGCTCCCCACGCTTTCGCACCTCAGCGTCAGTGTTGATCCAGGAAGTCGCCTTCGCCACTGATGTTCCTCCGCATCTCTACGCATTTCACCGCTACATGCGGAATTCCACTTCCCTCTACCACACTCTAGTTAAGCAGTATCAAATGCAGTTCCCAGGTTGAGCCCGGGGCTTTCACATCTGACTTACCTAACCGCCTACGCGCGCTTTACGCCCAGTGATTCCGATTAACGCTCGCACCTTCCGTATTACCGCGGCTGCTGGCACGGAATTAGCCGGTGCTTCTTCTTTAGGTACCGTCAAGACTCGAGGGTATTAATCTCAAGCTTTTCTTCCCCACTGAAAGGGCTTTACAACCCGAAGGCCTTCTTCACCCACGCGGTATGGCTGGATCAGGCTTGCGCCCATTGTCCAATATTCCCCACTGCTGCCTCCCGTAGGAGTCTGGGCCGTGTCTCAGTCCCAGTGTGGCTGGCCATCCTCTCAGACCAGCTACCGATCGTCGCCTTGGTAGGCCGTTACCCTACCAACAACCCGAGTTTCCTCGGGTTGTCCCTCACTGTTGGGCAGATTCCTACGCGTTACTCACCCGTTCGCCACTCGTCGCCTAAAAAACGCACCCCGAAGGGATTGTTTTTTGTCGTTACCGTTCGACTTGCATGTGTTAAGCCTACCGCCAGCGTTCAATCTGAGCCAGGATCAAACTCTCCAGTTTAAAAGTTGCACCCTCCGAAGAGGGCTTATTCGAGAAACCTCACCCTTTCGGGTTCGGTCTGATCTTAAACTGGAAACCTGGATCGGACGGAAGCGCCCACACGAATTACTTGGTCCAATTTGTAAAAGAGCAAATCCCCGGAATCGACCAGGGACCGGCGCGCATTATACGCACTAAGTTCCGCGGGTCAACGCTTTTGGGGAACCGCTTATTATAAAGCTTTCAGAGTTGTTTTTCATCCATTGAATCACCTCTCGACGCCGGCGGGCCGGAATCGGCAAGTCATTGATTTTATAGGCCGACGACGGGGCGCATGCGGCACAGGCGTGTTTTTGTCGAATCCGGCGCCCCGGTGGTGGGCTCGAACGCGAAGCGAATAGGGCCCGCGCCATGGGGGACGTGCTACTTGATGGTAACCCGCGCAAACCGCCTCTTTCCCACCTGGATCACGTGGCTACCCCCCGCCGGCAACTCCACTTCAAAATCCGCGACGCGCTCACCGTCGACACGCACCGCCCCCTGCTGCACCATACGCCGCGCTTCCGAGGTGGAAGCGGTCAAATCCGCCAGTTTTAACACCGCTGCGATTCCCAGGCTTCCCTCCACCGCAGTAAGATCTTTATGCGGCATCTCGGTGGGCATCGCCCCTTTTTGAAATCGATTAATGAACTCGTTTTTGGCGTTTTGCGCGTCCGCCCGTGAATGGAAGCGCGTGGTAATCTCTTCCGCCAGCTGAAACTTTACATCGCGGGGATTGGCGCCGGCATCCACCTCGTTCTTGAACCGATCAATCTCTTCCTCGCCGCGGAAGCTCAGCAGTTCGAAATAACGCCACATGAGCGTGTCGGAAATCGACATCAGCTTTCCGAACATTTCGTTGGGCGGTTCGGTGATACCAATATAGTTGTCCAGCGACTTGGACATCTTTTGCACTCCATCGAGCCCCTCGAGCAACGGCAACGTAACAACCACCTGCGGTGCTTGCCCGACTTGTTTCTGTAAGTCGCGTCCCACCAGAAGATTAAATTTCTGATCGGTGCCGCCCAGTTCAACATCCGCCTGCATTGCCACGGAATCATATCCTTGAATCAGCGGATACAAGAATTCGTGAATCGCAATGGGCTGCCGGTTCAAATACCGCGCATTGAAATCCTCGCGTTCCAGCATGCGAGCCACGGTGTGTTTGGCCGCCAGTTGCACCAGGTCGGCGGCCCGCATTTCCCCCATCCAGCTGGAATTGAACATGATGAGCGTTTTCTCCGGGGACAGGATCTTATAAATCTGTTCCTCGTAGGTGTTCGCATTGTCTATCACTTGTTCCCGGCTCAAAGGTGGCCGCGTCGCGCTCTTCCCCGTTGGGTCGCCGATCATCCCGGTGAAATCGCCGATCAAGAAAATCACTTCGTGTCCCAAGTCCTGGAAATGCCGCATCTTGTTGATCAAAACGGTATGGCCCAGATGAAGGTCCGGCGCGGTAGGATCGAATCCCGCTTTGATCTTGAGCGTCCTCCCGGAGGCCAAGCGCTCTTCGAGTTCCGTTTCGCGGATAATTTCGTCGATCCCGCGCTTGATGAGCGCCATCGATGCGTTGATTTCAGTGGTCATACCTTGAAGTCGTTTATTGATTGGGTCGCCAGCGCCGCTTGATTGTTGTATCCGACTATTTTACTCACTTTTTGTGACGCATTTTGACGTTTGGCCGGCGAATCGTTACATTACGCGCGCCAACAATAATCAACTAAGCGCTATCTTGTCTAAGAATACCAATAAGTCGCTTACCGCGTGCGATCCAAAATACACCCCCCAATCCCTCCCTCCGGAATACTCCGCCGAGCTCCGCGCGTGGTCGGTAGTTTGTAGTGCGTTACTGATCTGCATTTCGAGCGCCGTCGCCACGGCGTCCGTCGAACCGACGACCACATCAGACGCGATCGCTGACACAGCCGCCGCGCCTGTGTATTCCCTGGCACCGATGAGCGAGATCGCGAGCGTCACAGATCCTGGATATGAATTCATCCGCGCGCCACATTCAAAGAGGGACTCGAGGGGCGGCGAAGGGATGCCGTCAGCGACCCCGCGCGGGTCGGATTGCGACTGGATCACCCATCAGGTCCGCCGCGGCGACAATCTGTCCAAGATCTTCAGACGTAACGGCATTTCGATACGTGAAGCCCTGGCGCTGGTAAAGCACGAACAGGCCTCCGTGCTCAATTCCCTGATACCGGGGCGGATCATGAAACTGTGCAAAGACGACGCCAACGCCCTGGTGGCTCTCAATTACGAGTTGGAGGATTATACGTATCTCTCCCTGCGGCCCGGCCCCGGTGGTCTCATAGCCTACACGGAAAAACGTCCCGTCAACGTGCGCCAGAAGTACGCTTTGGGCCGCATTAAAAACTCACTGTTCGGTTCCGCCAGGCGCAACGGTCTCAACGATAAAATCGTGATGCAGCTGGTGTCTATTTTCGGCTGGGACATAGATTTCGCACTGGATCTGCGCCGTGGCGATCGCTATACACTGATTTATGAAGAGCTTTACACGGATGAGGGGAAAGTCGGCACCGGGGATGTGATAGCCGCCGAGTTTGTGAACAACGGATTCACATACCGCGCGATCCGGCACATTGATGAAAACGGCAATATTGAGTATTTCACTCCCGAAGGACACAGTTTGCGCGGTACGTTTTTGCGCACCCCAGTCAAGTTCAGCCGCATTACGTCGCGCTTCAACCGCAAACGATTTCATCCAATGTTGAAGAAATGGCGCGCCCACCGCGGTATTGATTACAGCGCTCCCAAGGGCACGCCGGTACTAGTCACCGCGGACGGCCGCATCAGCTTCGTGGGTCGAAAGGGCGGCTACGGTAAGACCATAGTCGTGCGCCATGGCGGCACCTACAGCACGTTGTACGGTCACCTGTCACGGTTCAAACGCGGACTGCGGTCCGGCAACACGGTTAAACAAGGCGACGTGATCGGCTATGTGGGCAGGACCGGGATGGCTACAGGGACCCATTTGCATTACGAGTTCCGGGTGAATGGAACGCACCGTGATCCGCTGGCTTACAACATGCCCCGCTCCGGGGGGATTCCGGGCCGCTACCGCGATGAATTTGTGATCAATGCACAGCGATTGATCGATCAGCTCGATTCCTATCGGGCAACAGAGTTGGCGCAAAGATAAGCCCGACAATAAACAACGGGGAAGGCGGCGCCTCCCCCGTTTTCATAATTCAGCAAACCGGGTCTTAAGCCGAGAACGACGATCCGCAGCCGCAGGTTGTCGTCGCGTTCGGGTTGTTAATGATAAATCTCGCGCCTTCCAGATCTTCTTTATAGTCGATTTTCGCGCCCATCAGGTACTGGAAGCTCATTGGGTCAATCAGCAGTTTCACACCGCCTTTTTCCACAGCGGTATCGTCGTCTTGCTGGTCTTCGTCGAAGGTAAACCCATACTGGAACCCGGAGCAACCGCCGCCTTGGACAAAGACGCGCAGCTTCAGATCAGGATTGTTTTCCTCGTCGATCAGTTGTTTAACTTTCACCGCGGCGCTCTCGGTAAATTCCAACGGCGCGGGCAATTCAGTTGCGGGAACACTCATTACGGTAATACCTCAATCTCAGTTGATGCAATTATTGCAACAGCCCGATGACCGGTCAACTTGCCGCGAAAGCAGACTGCAACTATTTGTTTTGTTGAAACTTTTCCGAATCCGGCATCCCGGCAGGCACCGGTTTCAGAGTGCCGGAGGGGGTCCCTGGATCGCACACCAGGTTACCGTTCACCGTGGCGCCAAGCTCCATTTCCACTGCTTTGTAGTGCACATCCCCCGTCACTTGCGCCTTGGACTGCAGCTCAACGCGGCCGGAAGACTTGATGTTGCCCTTGATCACGCCGTTGACCACCACATGCGGGACGGAAACGTTGCCTTCGATCTCGCCCAGCTCACTGAGCACCAGAGTGCTGCTGTTTTCCTCGGTGGCCGAAATACTGCCCATTACTTTGCCGTCCACTCGCAAACCACCCGAAAATTCGAGGTCGCCCTTCAACAAGGCTTTTTGCCCGACCAGGGTATCTATCGTGTCCACTGGTTTCTCGGCGGATGGCAACTGTGAAGACTTTTTGCTCAACATGAATTGTTCCTCCCAGGTTGTAGTCAGTATATTTTAGACGCTGCCGTCCAGATTACTAATAAGTTTGCCGTCAAACTCAAACCCTAGGCCACTGATAAACGCGTTCCGTCTTACGAGGCTTGTTTTTCTTGCCTAATGTCGTCACGCTGACCTTGACTTCAACCGGCGCAAAATCGGGTGGCAATTGGATCACGCCTTCTAAATTCTGAAAGTATCGGAAGTTAACACTAATCTCGGGGTCTGGCGATCGTGGGTGCTTGATCAGCGCTTGCTGATCATTTTTCGAGCCCGTGATCTCAAATCCCACGGTACCACTGACTTCCTCGGTGTGGCGCAGCGCTTGAATCAGCACGAGTTTATAGGCGAACTTATCCGTCTGATCAGTAGTCTTGATAGCCAAATCCTGAATCTGCACCCCGCTGCGGCCATCCGCGGGTGAGATAATACTTCTGTAGAATTTGAGCTCCTTGTGCAAATCCGTGATTTCGGCATTGGATGTATTCAAATTTTCCGCCAATTCCTGGTATGCCGACTTATCTATCTGCAACTGCCGCTGCGCCTGACTGATACTCATACGAAGGTCGCCGTTTTCGGCGCGTACCGTCTCGAGATCCTTATGCAGGCGCTCGATCTTACGATTCGCCTCCTGCCAGCTGTAGCGGGCCTTCGAATATCCGTATTCATAGCTTGCCCACACCATCCCAAGAAACGCCACCATCCCCGATGCGGCCAACAGAATCTTGGCGGAGGTTGACACCTTGGACCGGATAACGATGCGATCAGTCTGCTGACGTAACATTGCGGTCTTCTAACGGCAATTCGAGTGCTTCTCTGATTTCACGACCTGGACTTGATCTACGGCAGCAGCGGTGGCATCTGCAAGCCCATGGTCTCATCCAGTCCCAACATAATATTCATGTTCTGCACGGCTTGGCCGGCGGCACCTTTTACCAGATTGTCGATTACCGATAATACGATCAACTGATCACCGCCACCGGGTTGGTGAACCGCGATGCGACACACGTTGGATCCACGCACCGACCGAGTATCCGGATGCCGACCCGGCGGCATGACGTCAACGAAAGGTTCGGCGTGGTATCTCTTTTCGAAAATCCCCTGCAGCTTTTCCGCTGACAACCCCACGGCGCGGGCGTAAATGGTGGCATGGATCCCTCTAATCATCGGCGTCAGATGGGGTACAAAGGTCACGGCGACATCCTCGCCCATGACTTCAGTCAAGGCTTGCTGTATCTCCGGAGTATGCCGGTGTCCGGGCACCGCATACGCTTTGAGACTATCACCGGCTTCCGCCAACAGATTGCCGATCTTGGCGCTGCGCCCGGCGCCGCTGACACCGGATTTCGCATCCGCGATCAATGTACCGGTATCAACACAGCGAGCCTCCAGCAGAGGCGCCAGACCCAGAATCACCGCGGTCGGATAACAACCGGGGTTTGCGACCAAGCGAGCCGTACGAATATGTGCCCGATTGAGTTCCGGAAGTCCGTATACCGATTCCGCGAGCAACTCGGGACACTGATGTTCCATGCCATACCAGTGCTCCCACACTTGGCGGTCCTTTATTCTAAAGTCCGCGGCGATATCGATGAGGCGCACCCCGGCGTCCAGCAGTTCGCGGGCGTATTCCATGGCGACCCCGTTGGGCGTTGCCGAAAACACCACGTCACAATCGATCAATCCCGCCGAGGCCGGCTCGGAAAATTCAAGATCGATAAACCCACGCAGGCTTGGAAAGAAATCCGCAACCGCGGTCCCCGCTTCACCGCGTGAGGTAATCAACTTGAGCCTGACCCCGGGATGTCCGGCAAGAATCCGCAACAGCTCGACACCGGTGTAGCCGGTACCGCCAATAATTCCGACGTCAGTCATGACTCAAGAATTGTCACACGTAAAAGTAAAGCCATCGACCCCAATCCAGCGTGCAATACTTAGGTTAGAAACTCCGTGACTGTACACTTTTTAAGTCGCGCAGCAACAATAAAAAGGGGCCCGAAGGCCCCTGCAAGTCACAGACATCGTGTTGTTGTTATCTAACTAGTCTACACATTTAGTCCAATGAGCTTTGAAAGCCGACGTTTGCCCCTTAAGAAATACGAGCCAGCGAGTTCGCCGTCGTGTTCATGGGCAACTTATATAGCATAGCCTGTGTCTTTTTCACAACTGCAAAAACGCATTGACGAACAGGAAACTCTAAGGATGTGGCTAAAACGCAACAAACCGGGTCGACACGCCGCCGATTCGCACCGCTACGCAACGTCAGCCGCCGTTGCGCCGCAACAAAATAGTTGAGCGTTACACTTTAGTATTATTCGCAGCCGGACTTGGCTGGACAAACAGCGATCGCGAGTTTGTCAATGGGCCACGTAGCGCGGATTCGTCTTATCGTTCGCATACTTGATACCGTTGTACTGTTTCATGACGACCGGAGTCGATCCCGTTGTCGGTGCAGCCTTTGACGCAGGTCGACGGATTGCTCAAGCGCTGGTACGTTGCGTGAGACAAATGAGACCTCGAAGTGTGCCGCGTGATAATGGAATAATCGAGTCCCGTGGTGCCCGTGACTATCGAGCCTTGAATGTAAGCCGACGTGAAGATCCGCTGCCGCTGATTCCGGCCCAGTGCTCCGAGGCCGGGTCGGTGCTGGGTCGAGCGTTCCGTGATGACCCGATCGCTTGCGCGGTGCTCAAGGATCTGAGCCCACATATCCGCTTGAAGCGGCTCACGATCGGCTTCTCGGTGACGTTGCGGGCGTGCGTGAGTCGGAGTTGGCCACTCGCCCTGAGTTCCGACGGAGGCATAGCCGGGGTCGCACTGATCCATCCACCCGGTGCCTATCCGCTGCCCTGGACGGCACAACTGCGGAACGTGATCCGGATCGTGTCCACCACCGGTCTGTACGGGCTGGGCCGCTGGCAGACCTGGCTGCGGGCCATCGACCGCCGGCATCCACGCGAGCCCCACCTGTATCTGGAGCACCTGGGCGTAGAGCCGGCCTTGCAGGGGCGGGGGCTAGGCTCGTCGCTGCTGGAGGTGCTTAGTGATCGAGCGAACCGCGAGGGCCTGGCGTGTTTTCTCGAGACCGCCAATCCTCGCAATCTGCCGCTATACCGGCGCTTTGGCTTCGAGGTCGTCGCCGAGGAGGCCATTCTAGACGTGCCGACCTGGTTCATGAGAAGGGAATGCCCCCAAATTTGAAGAAGGTCGGTGACGAATGATTCGCATATGACACCGACCCCTTGTACCCAACTTTGGGTTAGTCAATCTCACCGGGCGGAATGGCCGCTGCACGTGCATCGCGCCGTTGACGCGGAGCCTTCGCGAAGAATCGAATACAATAAACAAAAACCGGCGAGGAGGCGTGAGTATGAACAACGCGGAAATACTGAAAAAGTTCACCGATTCACACCTGACGGGCGATTGGGATACGTTTGAAGCTTTATCCACAGAAGATATGACGCTGTCCGGTCCGGCGCCGGAGCCGTTGGATAAAGAGGCTTTCCTGACGTGGCTGAAGAGTGTTTATCAGGCCAACGATGACATCGACAACTATGTGGTCGTCACCGAGTCTTCCGGAGACATCGTCAAGTGTACGGTGCAAATGGAAGGGACACACACGCGGGATTGAGATTTAGGCTTCATGGGACTCGGTGTCATACCGGCTATCAACAGGTCCTGGAAGAACCCTGAAGAAGAAATGATTGTCACAATGCGCGATAGCAAGGTATCGAAGCTAAAGGTCTCCGTACCTGAAGGCGGCGGGATCCCTGGAATCCTCTCTCAGTTGGGTATCGGCATACCTGATTAGCTTCTTGCTTATAAACCTCAATCGTAGGTGCGTACGTCGTCGATCACCTTTCCGTCGTTGGGTAACGACCCGGGATCAACAAACGCCACCTGCCCCCGCAGTTTGCACACGTCGCGTATGCTTACGGCAATCGCATCGGCCAACTGCGGGCTTGTATTGTTCGCTTCGCACCGCAACGTCATGCTGTCGTTGGTGCCGTCATTGTCCACCACCAAGCGCGCCTTCAGTACTTCCGTGTGCCGCTTGACGATCTCGTTGACTTGCGAGGGATGTACGAACATGCCCTTCACCTTCGTGGTTTGATCGGCGCGTCCCATCCATCCCTTAACCCTTGTGTTGGTTCGTCCGCAGGGACTTATTCCAGGGAGCACCGCCGACAAATCGCCGGTGCCGAATCGTATTAGCGGGTAGTCGGGATTAAACGCGGTGACCACAACCTCGCCCACCTCCCCTTCCGCTACCAGATCACCGGTTCCGGGCCGCACCAATTCAACGATTACCTCCTCGTCGAGGATCAATCCTTCCTTGGCTTCGCTTTCATACGCGATCAACCCCAGATCGGCGGTGGCATAGCATTGCAGGATCTGAATTCCGTATTCATTGATCGCTGAGCGGAGATTCGGTGGTAATGCTTCACCGCTGACCAGCGCTTTGTTGAGACTCGACACGTCCAGTCCCAGCTCCGTCGCTTTTTCGAGGATGATCTTTAGAAAAGATGGCGTCCCAACGTAACCGGCGGGCTGAAGATCTCTTATGGTCTGGGCTTGCAGTTCCGTTTGTCCCACGCCCGCTGGAAATACTACACAACCCAGGGCGTGGGCGCCGCTTTCCAACATCGAGCCGGCCGGGCTGAAATGGTAGGAAAAGGTGTTGTGAACCAGGTCCCCCTCGCGGAATCCCGCCGCATACAAGGCACGGGCCAAACGCCAATAATTTATCCGCTTGCCTTCGGGTTCATAGATGGGTCCCGGCGACGCGAAGATCCTCCCGAGCTGACTGACCGGCGTCGCAGCGAGCCCCCCGAACGGCCGCTCGCGCTCCTGCAATTCAATGAGATCCCCTTTTCGGGTGACCGGTAACTGCGCCAAAGCCTCCGGCTTGTTACACGCCGAGGGATCGACACCACGCAGCGACTGCGCGAACGTCGGAGCGTGCAGTTGCGCGTTGGCGATCTGATCCGGCAGCCGTGCGAACAGTTCCTGTTCACGCTGTTGCGGATCACGGGTTTCTAATCGATCGTAATACTGCATCATATTGATTTTTCGAAGTAAATGGAAATTGGCGGCGGAATACCCGACACCTCAGGCGGTTGCTGTTTCGGTCTATCGTAAGGCCTTCAAGCGCCTGGCCGGGTCCGCTGCTACGCCAGCCACCTCTTGCGTCGACGGTAGTGTTTGATGTCGCGATAACTTTTCCGTTTGTCGCCACTCATGCCGAGATAAAACTCCTTTACGTCTTCATTCGACAACAGCGACGCCGCGTCGCCGTCCATCACCACGCGACCATTCTCCAGGATATAACCGTAGTGAGAATAGCGAAGCGCCACGGTCGTATTCTGCTCCGCCAGCAAGAACGTGACTTGTTCTTTCTCGTTCAGCGCCTTCACGATCTCAAAAATCTCCTCGACCAATTGCGGCGCCAGGCCCATAGACGGCTCATCCAGGAGGATGACCGACGGCTTGGCCATTAACGCCCGGCCGAGCGCCAGCATCTGCTGTTCGCCACCCGACGTGTAGCCCGCCTGGGATTTGCGTCGTTCTTTGAGTCGCGGAAAGTACCCGTAAACCAATTCCAGATCTTGCTGGATCGCCGCGCGTCCATCCTGCCGGGTGTAAGCGCCGGTGAGCAGGTTTTCCTCCACCGTAAGATGCTCGAAACAATGTCGTCCTTCCATCACCTGCACGACGCCACGGTCGACCAAATCATTGGGCGACAGGCTGTGCACGTCCTCTCCCCGAAACCGGATCGAGCCTTTGGTCACAATCCCGCGTTCGGCGCCCAACAGGCCGGATATCGCCTTCAAGGTGGTGGATTTCCCCGCGCCGTTCCCCCCCAGCAAGGCAGTTACGCCGCCCTCGGGAACCTCGAGGGACACGCCTTTGAGCACCAGGATCACGTGGTCGTAAATGACCTCGATATTGTTGACGAGAAGAAGCGCGCCTGCGTCCGTTGCAGGCGCTTCCTCTTTTTTACTGACTAACGGATTAGCCATATCACGCTGCTAGCAATCACGCGGCTTGATCTTGTTTTCTTTCGCGTATTGGCTCGAATCTTCCTCGATCAGCGGATCCACGATATCGTTCATGGTGTCGTAGAAGTCGGTAACAAAACTCCATTTCTTAGCCTTGGCATCCCACTGCTGAAGCGCCACCTTGCGCGGCCCGGCGTGGTTGGCACAGGTGATTTTTACCGGAATGGTGAAGCCCGGCAATCCCAGCTCTTTGAGCCGCGCCTCGGTCAGATCCAGGTTCTCGTAACCATCACGCACCATCTCGGGGGTCACCTCCTTGGTATTGTGAATCTTCATCGCGTTGCGAATCGCCTCCGAGGCGTAGACCGCCGCGATAAGGCCGCGGTTATAGAGAACCTCACCGATGCGATCGCGTTCGCCTTGCGCCTTACCCTTGTCATACACATGTTTCTTGATGTCGTCATGAGCGGGGAAATTATCTCCCGGCGCGTGAAACGCACCAGACAAATAGCCATGGGCGCTCTCCCCGGCGGGCAACACGTCATTCTCCGATCCAGACCACCACACGCCGATGAAGTGATCCATGGGATAGCGGATCGACGCCGCTTCTTTGATGGCGACCTGATTCATCACGCCCCAACCCCACATCAGCACCCAGTCGGGCCGCTCGCGGCGGATCTGCAGCCAGGTGGCCTTCTGCTCCTGGCCGGGGTGGTCCACCGCCAACAGCATCAGTTCGAAACCGAATTTCTCCGCGGCTTTCTCCAGGGTGCGTATTGGTTCCTTGCCATATGCGGAGTTGTGATAAACCAGGGCGATCTTTTTGCCTTTCAACTTATCCAGGCCGCCTTCTTTCTCGCCGATATATTTCACCAGCACTGCAGCCTGATCCCAGTAAGTCGCGGGGAAGTTGAAGATCCAGTCAAAGACTTTACCGTTGGCCGCGGACGTGCGGCCGTAGCCCATCGAGTGCACCGGAATCTTATCCACCGAGGCCTTGGGGATGATTTGGTAGGTGATGCCGGTGGACAGCGGTTGATATACGAGAGCGCGCGACGGCGGTGTGTCCTTGGTCTTTTCGTAGCACTCCACGCCTTGCTTGGTGTTATAGGCGGTTTCGCACTGTACGAGTTTTACTTTCACCCCTTCGATGCCGCCGTCCCGCTCGTTCAGCATCATCAGGTAGTCGTGGTAGCCGTTGGCAAACGGAATGCCATTGGGGGCGTACGGTCCGGTCCGGTAGTCGAGAGACGGCATTACCAGTTCGTAGGCGCTTGCCGTCGACACGACGGCCGGCAGCGCCAGTGTCGCACCGATTAAGGCGCCGGTTAGTCGCTTAAACATCATTTTTCATCCTCCTCTTTTAGCGGTTTTAAAATCGTATGCCCAAAACCATGCTGCGGCTTCATTAGTAGGGGAACGGCCACAAGCGCAGTTTCTCTTTCAATATCTGCCACATTCGGGCGAGTCCGTGCGGCTCCACGATCAAGAAAAATATTATGAGCACACCCATCAAAGTAATTTCGACGTGCTTCGCAGTCACCACTTCAACCGCGAGCCCATCGACCATGAAATTCTTCAACACTATCGGCATTAAGGTCATGAATGCCGCCCCCAGAAAAGATCCGAGAACGCTTCCCAGCCCGCCGATAATGATCATGAACAGCACCAGAAAGGACTGTTCGATGCCGAACGCCTCAATGGGTTCGGCAGATCCCAGCCAGACGCCGAAATACAGCGAGCCCGCCATGCCGATGTAGAACGAACTCACCGCAAACGCGGACAGCTTCGCCGCCAGCGGTCTGATGCCGATGAGCTCGGCGGCGATATCCATGTCGCGGATCGCCATCCACGAGCGGCCGACACGGCCGCGCACGATGTTCTTCGCCGCCAACGCAAACAACGCTACAAAGCTGAGGCAGAACAGATAGCGCGCCGCGGGTGTTGCTCTGGGGCCGGTCACCAGAACACCGAAAACCTCCACCGACGGCATGGTGATCTGACCGGTGGGGCTGTAGTTCAAGAACCAACCGACCTTATTGAATAACCAGACCAGGAAGAACTGCGCCGCCAGGGTCGCCACCGCCAGATAAAATCCCTTGATGCGCAGACTGGGTAATCCGAACATCACCCCCACTGCGGCGGTGACCGCCCCCGACAACAGGACCACGATAATCAAATTCAGCTCGGGGAACGCGGTAATCAGCTTGAAGGTCGCAAACGCACCGACGGCCATGAAACCGCCGGTGCCCAACGACACCTGGCCGCAGTAGCCGGTCAAGAGATTCAGCCCAAGGGCCGCCAGGGCATAGGCGAGAAACGGCAGGAAGATCGCATTGACCCAATACGAATCGATGAACCAGGGGACGCCTGCGAATGCCACGGCCAGGACGCCGATGACAAAGACCCGGTCCTGGGCGATCGGCAGGATCGCTTGATCGGCGTTATAACTGCTTTTGAACTGACCGGCTTCTCTGTAAAACATATGAGCTTCCGCGGCACCGTGGCCGCTCTAATCGTTACACCCTTTCAATGATTCGCTCGCCGAACAGGCCCTGCGGGCGAAACAGCAGAAATGCCAGGGCGAGCATGTAGGCAAACCAGTTCTCAATGGCGCCGCCGACATACGGTCCAAAGTAGACCTCGGCCAGCTTCTCTCCGACCCCGATGATCAGCCCGCCGACTATCGCGCCGGGGACCGAGGTAAATCCGCCCAGGATCAACACCGGCAATGCCTTGAGCGCGATCAACGACAGCGAGAACTGCACCCCGGATTTGCTGCCCCACATGATGCCCGCAACCAGCGCGACGATTCCCGAAACCGACCACACGATCACCCAGATGGTGCGCAGTGAAATGCCGACGCTCAGCGCGGCCTGATGATCGTCCGCCACCGCGCGCAGCGCGCGCCCGATGCGGGTGCGCTGAAAGAAGATCGCCAGCACCGTGACCAGGACCGCACCGGTGATGGCCGCCACCACTTCGAGCTTCTCGACGTACAAACCCAGTGTGTCAAGCGCCCAGTCGGACGCGCCCTGGGGGATGCCCAGATCCAGGGGCTTTACGTCGGAACCGAACAGAATATCGCCCAGGCCCTCCAGGACGTAGGCCAGCCCCAGGGTCGCCATGAACAGGATGATGGGATCCTGCTGGACCAGGTGTTGCAGCACCAACCGCTCGATCAGCCACGCCACGACAATCATCACGCCGATGGTTGCCACGATCGCCAACCACACCGGTAACGTGATACCAAACAAACGATCGATCCATCCGCCGGGGGCCATGAAATCGTACAACGCCAGGGCCGCGAACAGGCACATGACCCCTTGCGCGAAATTAAAAATCCCCGACGCCTTGAAAATGAGCACGAAGCCGAGCGCCACCAGCGCGTACATGACACCCGCCATCACGCCACTGATGACGGTTTCGAAAAAGAACATCAGCTCACTACCCATGTCTCTTCACCACCAAAGCTTCAATACCGAATCAGCCATGGCTGACGCCAAGATATGCGTCAACGACGTCCTGGTTGGCGCGCACCTCGTCGGGCGTGCCGTCGGCGATCTTCTTCCCGTAGTCCAGGACCACCACGCGATCCGAGATGTCCATCACCACTCCCATATCGTGTTCGATCAAGGCGATGGTGGTGCCGAACTCCTCGTTGACGTCGAGGACAAAACGGCACATGTCTTCCTTCTCTTCCACGTTCATGCCCGCCATCGGCTCATCGAGGAGCAATAAATCCGGCTCCGCCGCCAGCGCACGGCCCAGTTCCACCCGTTTTTGCATCCCATAGGGCAGGCGTCCTACCGGCGTCTTGCGAATCGCCTGAATTTCCAGGAAGTCGATGATATGTTCCACAAACTCACGGTGCTCACGTTCTTCTTTAAGCGCCGGACCAAAGTACAACGCCTGCCAGATGATATTTTTGGTCATCACCGTATTACGGCCGGTCATGATGTTGTCCAGGGTCGACATGCCTTTGAACAGCGCGATATTTTGAAACGTGCGGGCGATCCCATGGGAAGCGGCGTGATGCGGTTTCATCTGCGGCCGGGTTTCGCCCTTATAGGTGATGCTGCCCTGCTGCGGATGATAGAACCCGTTGATCACGTTCAGCATGGAGCTCTTACCGGCGCCGTTCGGCCCGATGATTGCGCGGATTTCCCCGGTGCGAATATCGAAGCTGACGTCCTCGATTGCCGTTACACCGCCGAAGGACAAGCTGATGTTGTGTACCTCCAGCAGGACATCGTTGCCGGTGTGTTCCTGATTCATCAGCTGGCTTTTTTCAGGTTCATATCCGACAAGTCGCGGATTTCCAGATCGCCGGCGATCTTGCCGGTGCGCCCGTCCTCAAAAGTCACCACGGTCTCGATGAAACACGAGGTTTTATCGCTATACAGCGCATCGATCAGCACGCCGTATTTATCGGCGATGTGCCCTCGGCGCACTTTGCGTGTGCGGGTCAGCTCACCGTCGTCGGCATCCAACTCCTTGTGCAGGATCAAAAAGCGGCGTATCTGTGAATTCGCGAGCTTGGGATCTTGGGCGAGATCGCGATTGACCTGCTCAACGCTTTCCTGGATCAGTTGATAGGTCTCGGGCCGTGCGGCCAATTCCTGATAGCTCGAATACGGGATATTGTCGCGCTCCGCCCAGTTGCCCACCGCCTCCAGATCGATGTTGATTAAGGCGGTGCAATAGTCCCGGCCGTGCCCAAAGGCCACCGCCTCCTTGATGTGCGGAAAAAATTTAAGTTTATTTTCGATGTATTTGGGCGCGAACATGGTGCCGTCGTTGAGTTTGCCCACATCCTTGGCGCGATCAATGATCTTTATGTGTCCGTGGTCATCAAAAAAGCCCGCGTCACCGGTGTGCACCCAGCCATCCTCGGTCTTGGTCTCCGCCGTAGCCTCCGGGTTCTTGAAATACTCTTTGAAAACCCCGGGCCCGCGGTACACCAACTCACCGTTATCGGTGATCTTGATGTCGACCTCCGGCGCCGGTTTGCCCACGGTATCCGGAAACACCTCGCCATTGGGTTGAATGGTCACGAACACCGCCGCTTCGGTCTGACCATAGAGTTGTTTTACATTGATCCCCAGGGAGCGGTAAAACTGGAAGATATCGGGACCGATCGCCTCGCCGGCGGTATACGCCAGACGCGTTCGGCTCAAGCCCATGGTGTCCTTCAAAGGGCCGTACACCGACAGCCGCCCCAAGTTGTACAAAAACTTATCCTTGAACGGCACGCTCTTGCCGTCGAGCATGCTGCTGCCCACGCGGCGCGCCACACCCATAAAATAATGAAACAGTTTCTGCTTGATCTTCGCGGCGTCCTCCATGCGGATCATCACCGTGGTGAGCAGGTTCTCGAAGATACGCGGCGGCGCGAACACATAAGTCGGTCCGATCTCGCGCATATCCTGCATCACCGTGGCGCCGCTCTCGGGACAACTGACGCAAAACCCCGCTACATAGGACTGAGCATAAGAGAACAGATGGTCGCCCACCCAGGCCATCGGCAGGTAGGCCAGAATCTCGTCAAACTCATTAAGACCCTCGAGCTCGACTCCGTTGCGCGCCGTGATCAACACATTGTCGTGGGTAAGTACGACACCTTTCGGCCGGCCGGTAGTGCCCGAGGTATACAAAATGATCGCGACGTCGCTTCCCTTGCCCTGTTGCACCTGGTCTTCATAAAAACCAGGATTGCGGGCATCGAATTCGCGGCCGATTTTTTGGATGTCGTCGAAGTCGTGCAGGTGACTGTGGTCGTAGTTACGCATGCCGCGGGCATCATCGAAGATCACATGTTTCAGCTGGGGGCAGCGGTCCTGAACCTCGAGCACCTTGTCGACCTGCTCCTGATCCTCGGCCAGGACAAAGCTGACCTCGGCATGTTCGAGCACGTAATGCATCTCCTCGGCAACGGCGTCCTGGTAGGCCGGCACCGGCACGCCACCGAGCGCCTGCGCGGCGGCCATCCCCCAGTAAAGCCGCGGGCGGTTATCGCCAATGATCCCCAGCTTGTCGCCGCGTTTGAACCCGCTCGCCGCCAAACCACACGCCAGCATCCGGACCTGCTCCTCGACCTGCCGCCAAGTCCAGGTCTGCCAGATACCGTAGTCCTTCTCACGTATCGCCGGTCGATCGCCGAACTTCTTCGCGCGATCGACCAGCAACCTGGGAAAGGTATCTAAGCCCTCGGTAGACATCCTCTGGTGTGAACGTAAAACAGTAAATAATTATATTTTTAACTGCTGACGCTCCGCGTTATCCGCGATAGCGAACAAAAGTTTACCACGGCATGTTGCGTATCCATATATGAGTTGTGGGATTTCTCGCTGCGACGGTATCGCGCGTCTTTAGCCCAGCTGCGCCTTGATCTTTTCGAAGCTGGCTTCGATATCGCCGATGTCGCCGGGCTTCGGTCCCCAATTCAATTTCAACGCGTCATCTTTTACGCGCGGGAGCACGTGCAGGTGAAAATGAAAAACGGATTGCGCGGCGCCCGGTCCGTTGGCCTGCACCAGATTAATACCGTCGGGATGCAGCGCCTTGTTGGCCGCCTCGGCAATGCGCTTCGCGGTCTGCGCAGTTGCCGCAATCAGCGAATCGGGGATGGCGTACACGTCTTCCCAATGCTCTTTCGGCACCGCAAGCACGTGCCCGGGATTGGCCGGATTGATATCCATGAATGCCAGCGTATGGCTGTCCTCAAACAACTTGAAACAAGGAATATCTCCGCTGACGATTTTGCAGAAGATACAATCAGGATCCGTTCGCATCGCTTCACCTCCCGCGCTGTGCGGCACGCTGGTTGAGTTTCATATCAGTTCGGCGGCTAATGCCCCATCCACAGAACACCCCGTTCGATGGTGCATACTTTTTACCAAAACTACTCACCGCCGGTTTAGAACAAGATTTGCGTTCGATCAGCTGCAGCGTCCAGGACGGCGACACCGGTACCGGCTAAGAGCTTATAGGAATGCGCTTGCCGCTCGCTTCGGCGGGTTCAGCCTTGGGCAGGGTAATCGTCAACAAGCCGTTGCGAAACGAGGCGTTGACCGCGTTCTCATCGATCTTTACCGGGATCGGGATCGAGCGGCGGAATGCGCCTGCGGCACGCTCCATGATATGGAAGCTGCCTTCCCGTTCATGCCTGCGTGGGGCCACCGCGCCCCAAATGGTCAGTATGTTGTTTTCGAGCACGAGCTGAATGTTACGCTCGTCAACGCCGGGTAACTCCACGATGACTTCAATCTTATCCTCCTCTTCGTGCATATCGGCACGGGGATGCAGGGTACCCACATTCCAGTCCGCCGGAGCCCAGGCACGCGGCGCTGAACCGCGCCAAAATTGATCATTTTCGCTCATACCAGTTCTCGGTTGTCTTTGTATCCGGATTGCTGCTCGTATTCAGGCAAGGGTTACGGCGTCGGCGTAGGTGTCGGCGTCGGTGTCGACGTAGGGGTCGGCGTAGGGGTCGGCGTAGTCGTCGTCGTCGGCGTCGGGGAGGGCGTAGCGGTCGCCGTTGGCGTTGACGGGCAATCAGGATCGCATTTGGTTCCGATCAGGTTCCCCGAATAACTCGTCGCCAAACCGGAACAAACGAAACGTTCCGGACCAATGGGAGCGGATAGACTACTTCCCAATATCCCCGCTTGAGTGAAGAACGTCACAACGCAACCGCTGCCGAAAGAACAACGCTCCTCATAACTGAGCGTATTTCCAGATACCCTGACGATGATAGAGCAATTGGCGTCCGTCGCCGTGACGATGGCGGAACCGTCCTCGTTGACAGATACGTTTGTGGTATGGACGAAATTATTGGCCGCCTCACCGATGGTGATCGCCACGTTAGCAATCAGCTCCCAGACACCGTTGTGGGTCGTTGGCCCCTGGGTTCCCGCACCAGCGCCCCCACCACCGCTGCTGACGCTGTCGCCCCCGCATCCGACAACCAGCGCAACCAGCGCAACCAATATCATTATCGCAATATTTTTCATGATCTAATGTAAATGTACCGCCCGGTTCGTCCACCCCGGCCGACGCTGCAAAAACCGGTGAATTGAGCCGGTCTCCCGCGTCTCGATCCGCGTCTCAACGCATACTGAATCATACGGCAAGCGCCCAGCGCCCGCTAGCCGTTCAGGGGATCGCCGCTCCCGTCTTTCGAGCTCGTCAAATATCCAGTGTAGTACGCCGACGCGACGCTGCAGCCGTCCGCCACACGTTTTTGCAGGGCGGCGGACAGCCGGCGGCCCGGATGCATCGCGTTTGCCGCCGTCGTCAGCGAAATACCCCGGTGACTCCTTGGGCAACCGCACTCACGTTGTTTATAGTGACGCCGATGTGCGTCAGCGGTTTGAACAGCGCTGCTGACGGGATGGTCCGTACACCCGGCGGCACCGCTGGGGAGATGATGTCCGCGTCGCGTCGAACGACGAGCTGAACGATGACGTATTTAACCGCCGGGAACACTAAACTCGAATACCAGTCGATGGGTCTGCTTGCCGATCGATCGCCGACCTTGGTATGGCTGCATGAGGCGCTGGGCTGTGTCGCGATGTGGAAGGATCTGCCCGCGGAAATGTCGTCGCGCACCGGCTGCGGATGCCTCAACTACAGCCGGCAGGGACATGGCCGGTCCGAGCCGATGACGGAAATCCGGGGCGTCGACTACCTGCATCGCGAAGCGTGGGATGTATTGCCTGCGGTGCTGCGCGCCGTCGGCGTAGACGATCATATCGTCGTCGGGCACAGCGACGGTGCGTCCATCGCACTGCTCTACGCCAGCCGGCGGCCTTCGGGCCTGCTCGGGATCGCGCTCGAGGCGCCGCACGTGTTCGTCGAAGACGTCACCGTTAAAGGCATTCGCCGCGCCGCTACGGCGTTCGCAAGTCAAAACCAGCGAAACCGACTCCGGCGCTATCACGGCGAAAATACGGACCGGGTGTTACATGCTTGGCACGATACCTGGTTACGGACGGATTTTCGCGACTGGAATATCGAAGACGTGCTGCCGGAAATCCTGTGCCCGACGCTCATCATCCAGGGCGAAGACGACGAATACGGCAGCGTGAAACAGGTCACCGCTATCGCTAATCAGGTATCGGGGCCGGTGCGCACATTGATGCTGCCCGGCTGCGGTCATACCCCCCACGTCTCGCACAAGACCGAGACCGTCGCTGCGATCGTGTATTTTGTCGGCGAGTGTTGCGAGGGTATCGTCCGGGATCAGCCGGAAATATAGTGTTCGAGTTGTTCGATTACGAACTGCTGCTCGGCAATAATCGATTTGACCAGATCGCCGATCGAAATCACACCGATCACCTGATCCTGCTCGATGATCGGTAGATGTCTGACGCGTTTGTCAGTAATCAGCGCCATACACTCATCGACGGTTTGGTCGAGGCGGCCGCACACCACCGGGGTGGTCATAATCTCCGCAACCTTGGTGTCATGGGAGGCTTTGCTTCTGAGGATCACCTTGCGGGCATAGTCACGCTCCGAGATGATTCCCACCAGTTTTCCATTGTCGAGCACCACCAACGCACCAATCCCCTTCTCGGCCATATCCCTGATCGCCTGTAACACCGTTTCCTGGGGTCCGATCGACCAGATTTCCGATCCCTTTTCAGCCAGCAGTTGCTTGATTGTCTTCACTTTCTCCTCCCTTATTGTCGCGTTTTCGTATCAGTTGCACGATTAATGTGATTGCTACGCCTACATATTCCGGCGGTACTGCCCGCCGACCTCGAACAGCGCCTGGGTGATCTGACCGAGCGAACAGTAGCGCACCGCATCCACGAGTTCGGCGAACACATTCTCGCCGTTCACCGCCGCCTGTTTGACCCGTTCCAAAGCCTTCGGCGCCCGATCGGCGTTACG
Organism: uncultured Gammaproteobacteria bacterium; assembly: GCA_947259175.1. Lineage (GTDB taxonomy): Bacteria > Pseudomonadota > Gammaproteobacteria > Arenicellales > JAANXG01 > CALZGZ01. The sequence goes on from CAMYKW010000037.1 coordinate 20,964, forward strand.
CGCCTGAAATTCCTTGAGCCTGCGAATTTGCCCGTGCTTCTCCTCTTTCGTCGAACGCGCCAGCTCTATGGTCACGTCCTCCGGAGGATTGGGATTCTCAAAAGTATTCACGCCGATAATAGGTAAACTGCCGTCGTGCTTCCGGTGCTCATAGTGTAGGGATTCGTCCTGAATCTTGCCACGTTGGTAGCCGGTTTCCATGGCGCCCAGCACACCCCCGCGTTCGGAAATGCGCTCGAACTCCAATAGCACCGCCTCTTCCACCAGGTCGGTGAGACGCTCGATGATGAAGGCGCCCTGGTTGGGATTTTCATTCTTCGCCAAACCCCACTCGTTGTTGATTATAAGCTGGATCGCCAGCGCTTGTCGTACCGAGTCCTCCGACGGCGTGGTGATCGCCTCGTCGAAGGCATTGGTGTGCAAGCTGTTGCAATTGTCATAAACCGCGATCAATGCCTGCAGGGTCGTGCGAATATCGTTAAACGCGATTTCCTGGGCGTGCAGCGAACGGCCGGAAGTCTGCACGTGATATTTGAGTTTCTGGCTGCGCTCATCAGCGCCGTAACGAAATCGCATCGCGGTGGACCAGATGCGCCGTGCCACTCGACCCATCACGGTGTACTCTGGATCCATCCCATTCGAGAAAAAGAACGACAGATTGGGGGCGAAGTCATTGATATTCATGTCCCGCGCCAAATACGATTCGACATAGGTGAAACCGTTTGCGAGCGTAAACGCCAGTTGGGATATCGGATTCGCGCCGGCCTCCGCGATGTGATAACCGGAGATCGATACCGAATAGAAGTTGCGCACTTTATTGTGAACAAAATATTCCTGGATATCGGCCATCATCCGCAGGCTGAACTCGGTGGAAAAGATGCAGGTATTCTGACCCTGGTCTTCCTTCAAGATATCGGCTTGCACCGTACCGCGCACGTTCTCCAGTGCCCACGCCTTGATCTTTGCGATTTCGTCGTCCGTTGGCGGACGCTTGTTCTCTTGTGCGAATTTTTCCAATTGCTGATCAATGGCGGCATTGAGGAACATCGCCAGGATCGTCGGCGCCGGCCCATTGATGGTCATCGACACCGAAGTGGAAGAATCGCACAGGTTGAAACCGTCATAGAGCACCTTGATGTCGTCCAAGGTTGCAATGGACACGCCTGAATTGCCGACCTTACCGTAGATATCGGGTCGCTCGTCCGGGTCCCAGCCATACAGAGTCACCGAATCAAACGCGGTGGACAGGCGCTTGGCCGCAGCATGCTGCGACAGTTTCTTGAAGCGCCGATTGGTCCGCGCCGCATCGCCCTCACCGGCAAACATGCGCGTCGGATCCTCCCCCTCCCGCTTAAAGGCGAACACGCCGGCGGTATACGGAAAGCTGCCGGGTACGTTTTCCAACAGCAGCCACTTCAACAGCTCGCCGTGATCCTCATAGCCCGGTAATACGACTTTTGATATCCGCGTCCCTGATAGCGTGGTGTGTATCAGCCGGGTGCGAATTTCCCGGTCGCGGATCTTTACGACGTACTCCTCTCCGGCGTAACTCTCTTGTATCTGCGGCCACATCTCGAGTAGTTTTTCCGCGCGCGGATCGAGTTGCTGTTGACGGGCCGCGATCAGCGCGTCCAAGTCGGAGCCGTCCCCACCCGCTTCCTGCAACATGCGCTTGCTTTGCATGAGTTGCTGCCGCTCTCGGGCGATCTGCGCCTGATCCTGTGCGGTGCGCCGGTATTCACGCACCGTATCCGCGATCTCCGCGAGATAGGCCTGCCGGTTCGGCGGTATGATCACCGTGTCACTGCTCGACACCTTGCCGGACACCTCCGGCAACACGCCCGTATTCATTTTCAGACCGTGGTCACCCAGCGTACGCCGCAGGCCGTGATACAACGCGGTGACTCCGTCGTCATTGAATCTCGAGGCGATCGTTCCGTATACCGGCATCTCCTCGACCGGCTGCGAAAATGTCTTGTGGTTGCGCTGCACTTGTTTGCTCACGTCGCGCAGCGCGTCGGCGGCCCCCTTGCGGTCGAATTTATTAATCGCGACGATGTCCGCGAAGTCGAGCATGTCGATCTTTTCGAGTTGCGAGGCGGCGCCAAACTCCGGGGTCATGACGTACAACGACACGTCGACGTAAGGCACGATTCCCGCATCCCCCTGACCTATGCCCGGAGTTTCCACCACCACCAGATCCACCCCCGCCAGCTTGACCGCGTTGATGATGTCTGGAAGATAGGCCGGCACCTCGGTCTGCGCCGCGCGCGTCGCCAGTGACCGCAAGTAGACATTGTCGCCGTCGATGGCATTCATGCGGATGCGGTCGCCCAATAAGGCGCCACCGGTCTTGCGCCGGGTCGGATCGATAGCCAGGATCGCGATCTTCAACGTGTCTTGTTGATCGAGCCGGAATCGCCGTATCACCTCATCGGTCAGCGATGATTTTCCAGCGCCGCCGGTGCCGGTGATGCCCAACACCGGGATTTGTTTATCGAGACCGGCGACTGCCTCGTTGAACCGCTCCCGCTGTGATTCATCGAGGGTTCCATTCTCCAGCGCGGTAATGGTGCGCGCCAGGACATACCAGTCGCCGCGGTCGAGCGCATCGAGATCCGCGGGAGTGGACTGGCCGGGGGAGAAATCGCATCGCGCCACCATGTCCTCGATCATGCCCTCCAGGCCCATGTGATGGCCGTCCGCGGGCGAGTAGATCCGGGTGACGCCGTACGCGTGCAACTCAGCGACCTCCGCGGGGACGATCACCCCGCCGCCGCCGCCGAAGACCCGCACATGGCCGGCGCCGCGCTCGCGCAGCATGTCCACCATGTACGTGAAATACTCAATGTGCCCGCCCTGGTAGGAACTCACCGCGATCGCCTGCGCATCCTCGTGGAGCGCGGCGTTGACGATTTCGCGCACCGAGCGGTTGTGGCCCAGGTGGATGACCTCGACCCCCGACGCCTGCAGGATGCGCCGCATGATGTTGATCGACGCATCGTGGCCGTCGAACAGGCTGGCCGCGGTCACGAACCGGACGGGGTGCTCGAACCGGGCGGGTTTAATGGAAATCAGGGTCTCGGCAGGGGCTGAAGCCATGTGCTTGCCTCCGGGTGTTGTCCTATATGCTAGCAACCATTGGTCTTCTTCGGTGACGATTATAAGTTGACGTTTACGTAAACGTCAAGTAATATAGTCTTCAGCCACGAATGATCGACCGGAGCCATGCACGCCAGCGACCCCACCACCACCTACACCATTACCGAACTCGCGAGGGAGTTCGACGTCACCACGCGCACCATCCGCTTCTACGAAGACAAGGGACTGTTGAAACCGGCGCGCAACGGCCTGACGCGGGTGTACACGCCACGAGACCGGGTGCGCTTGAAGCTCGTGCTCCGCGGAAAACGCATCGGTTTCTCTCTCGACGAGGTGCGCGAGATCATGAATATGTACGATTCCGCGCCGGGTGAAACCGGTCAGCTGGAATATATGCTGGACAAACTCGCCCAACGCCGTGCCATGCTGCATCGTCAACAACAGGATATCGAATTGACCCTCAAGGAGCTGAAGGAAATCGAGGCCCAGTGCCGGGAGCGCCTGGCGACGATGCCCAAACAGACACCCCAGGCCCAGGCGTCGTAACCGCCGGCTGATGGACTCGACCAGCCATGAGCGCACGCTATCCCAACCTCAACTTTGATCTCGGCGACACCGCGGAGATGTTGCGTGAGTCCGTCTTCGGCTTTGCGCAAAGTGAAATCGCCCCCCGGGCGGAAAGCATAGACCGCGACAACGAGTTCCCCGCCGAGCTGTGGCGCAAGATGGGCGACGTCGGTCTGTTGGGGATCACCGCCGACGAGGAATACGGCGGCGCGGGCATGGGCTACCTCGAACATGTGGTGGCCATGGAGGAAATCAGCCGCGCGTCGGCCTCAGTGGGGCTGTCCTACGGCGCACACTCCAACCTGTGCGTAAATCAAATACAACGCAACGGCAATGCGGGTCAGAAACGACAATATCTGCCGCGTCTCATCAGCGGCGAACACGTCGGGGCGCTGGCGATGAGTGAACCGGGATCCGGGTCCGACGTGGTCGGGATGCGCCTGCGGGCCGAAAAGAGAGACGGCCACTATGTGTTAAACGGCAACAAGATGTGGATCACCAACGGTCCGGACGCTGAAGTATTGATCGTGTACGCCAAGACCGATCCCGACGCCGGCCCCAACGGCATCACCGCATTTCTGATTGAAAAGGGCTTCGCCGGTTTTTCCACCGCGCAGAAGCTGGACAAGCTCGGCATGCGTGGATCCAATACCTGTGAGCTGGTGTTTCAAGATTGCCGGGTGCCGGAAGCCAACGTCCTCGGTGAAATCAACAAAGGTGTGCAGGTGCTCATGAGCGGTCTCGATTACGAGCGCGTGGTGCTGTCGGGCGGCCCGCTGGGAATCATGCAGTCGTGCATGGATGCGGTCGTGCCCTACGTGCACGAACGCGAACAATTCAACCAACCCATCGGTGAATTTCAGCTCATGCAAGGCAAGCTCGCCGACATGTACACCACCATGAATGCATGCCGCGCTTACGTGTACACCGTCGCCAAGGCGTGCGATCGAAATCATACGACCCGTAAGGACGCCGCCGGCGCGATCTTGTATGCGGCGGAAAAGGCCACTTGGATGGCGCTGCAGGCGATCCAGGCCCTGGGTGGCAATGGTTACATCAATGACTATCCGACCGGACGCTTGCTGCGTGACGCCAAGCTGTATGAGATCGGCGCCGGCACCAGTGAGATCCGCCGCATGTTGATCGGTCGCGAGCTGTTCGACGAAACACGCTGACTGCGGTCTCATTAACTTCTCACCACAGAGCATCCACTATGGCACAGGATCCCATCGTCATCATCGGCGCCGCGCGCACGCCAATGGGCGGCTTTCAGGGCGATCTAACCGCGTCGTCCGCCCCACAGCTCGGTGCGGCCGCGATTAAAGCGGCGCTGGAGCGCGCCGGCAGCGCGCCGGCCGACATCCAGGAAGTCATCATGGGCTGCGTGTTGCCCGCCGGCCTCGGCCAGGCCCCCGCCCGCCAGGCATCGCTGGGCGCCGGCATTCCCGAGCCCACCGGCTGCACCACCATCAACAAGATGTGCGGATCGGGGATGAAGGCCGCGATGTTCGCCCACGACCTGATTGCCGCCGGCAGCAACGACATCATGGTCGCCGGTGGCATGGAAAGCATGACCAACGCGCCGTACTTGCTGGACAAGGCCCGCGGCGGCTACCGCATGGGGCACGGCCAGGTCGCCGATCACATGTTTCTCGACGGATTGGAAGATGCCTACGACAAAGGCCGGCTGATGGGGACCTATGCCGAAGACTGTGCCGAAAAATACGGTTTCAGACGCGAAGCCCAGGACCAATTCGCAATCACCTCGCTGACCCGCGCGAAACAGGCGATCGACGACGGCACCTTCGCCCACGAGGTGGCGCCGGTCACGGTCGCCACCCGCAAGGGAACGCACACCGTAGCCCGCGACGAACAACCCCACAAGGCGAATATCGAGAAGATTCCGCAGCTGAAACCCGCATTCCGTAACAACGGCACGGTGACGCCCGCCAACTCCAGCTCCATCTCCGACGGTGCGGCGGCGCTGGTGCTGACGCGCTTGTCGCATGCTGAAAAGCACGGTTGGCGGCCGCTGGCGCGAATTCTCGGCCATACCACCCACGCACAGGCGCCGGCTTGGTTCACCACCGCCCCAGTGTTCGCGATCAAGGCACTGCATGAAAAGCTGGGCTGGTCGCCGGGCGACGTGGATCTCTACGAGATCAACGAGGCATTCGCGGTGGTGACCATGGCCGCAATGCACGACCTCGATCTGCCCCACGACAAAGTTAATGTGCACGGCGGTGCCTGCGCCCTGGGGCACCCGATCGGCGCATCGGGTGCCCGAATACTGGTTACCCTTCTGCATGCCCTGGAAAAGTATGGGCTGACCCGCGGCATCGCATCGCTGTGCATCGGCGGCGGTGAAGCGACGGCCATGGCGATTGAGAAAATGCGCTGACAGGGCTTGCGCGAATCGCCGTGATCCCCCTTCCATCACTCCACATTAGGATTTTTCTCCTGAAATCATGGGCCTGCTGAAGACCAGCGTAGATCGCGAATCCACCGATTTCATCGCCAACGCCAAGACTATGAGGTCATTGGTGGCCGAGCTGCAAAAGAAACTGTCCCATGTCGCCCAAGGCGGTGGTAAGCAGGCGAGAAAGAAACACCTCGACCGCGGTAAGCTGCTGCCGCGCGATCGCGTATTGCGACTGATCGACAACGACTCCGGTTTCTTGGAATTCTCCCAGCTTGCCGCATACGGCGTGTACCAGGACGATGTACCGGCCGCCGGCATCATCACCGGCATCGGTCATATTCAAGGACAGGAATGCGTGATCATCGCCAACGACGCCACCGTCAAAGGCGGGACCTATTACCCGCTGACGGTCAAAAAACACCTGCGCGCCCAGGAGATTGCACGGGCCAATCGCCTGCCGTGCGTCTACCTGGTCGACTCGGGCGGCGCGTTCCTGCCCAAACAGGATGAGGTATTCCCGGACCGCGAGCACTTCGGCCGCATCTTCTTCAACCAGGCGACGATGTCCGCCATGGGCATCCCGCAGATCGCAGTGGTGATGGGCCAGTGCACCGCCGGCGGCGCTTACGTGCCCGCGATGTCCGACGAGGCGGTCATAGTCCGCGAGCAAGGCACCATCTATCTCGCCGGTCCGCCGTTGCTGAAGGCCGCCACTGGCGAGATCGTAACCGCTGAGGAACTCGGTGGCGCCTTCGTGCACTCCCGCAAGTCAGGGGTCACCGACCATTTCGCGCAAGACGATGACCATGCCCTGGAGATTACCCGGGAATTAATCGCCCACCTGAATCAGGTGAAACACATCGACATTGCATTGCGCGACCCCCGTGATCCCAAGTACCCGGTGGAGGATCTGTATGGCTTGATACCCACCGATCTGCGCCAACCGTGCGACGCCCGAGAGATCATCGCACGCATCGTCGACGGCAGTGAGTTCAACGAATTCAAACGCCGCTACGGCACCACCCTGGTATGCGGTTTCGCCCATATTCACGGTTACCCCATCGGTATCCTGGCCAACAACGGCGTCTTGTTCTCGGAATCGGCACTCAAGGGCACGCACTTCATTCAACTGTGTTGTCAGCGCCGCATTCCGTTATTGTTTCTGCAGAACATCAGCGGATTCATGGTCGGCGCGCGCTATGAGGCGGAGGGCATCGCCAAACACGGCGCCAAGATGGTGACCGCGGTATCCTGCGCGCAAGTGCCCAAATTCACCGTCATCACCGGCGGCAGCTTCGGCGCCGGCAACTACGGTATGTGCGGGCGGGCCTATGATCCCCGCTTCCTATGGATGTGGCCCAACGCGCGCATCTCGGTGATGGGCGGCGAGCAGGCCGCGATGGTGCTGTCGCAGATCAAGCGGGACCAGATAGAGACGGGCGGCGGCAACTGGTCAGACGAAGAAGAACAAACATTCAAGAACCCCATCCGCGAACAATACGAAACCCAGGGGCATCCGTACTATGCCACCGCGCGTCTGTGGGACGACGGCATCATCGAGCCGGCGGAGACCCGCGGCGTTTTGCGCCAGGCGCTGTCCGCCGCATTGAACGCGCCGATACCCGAGAGCCGCTACGGCGTTTTTAGAATGTGAATGAATTGTGGCCGCAAACGCCAGCATCGCCAGCGACGTGTAACCGAATGTTCGCTTGACAGAAGTTGTTAACGTCGCAGTCATGTACCACCGGCAATCATTGCGACCACAGCGACGGCATTGCGTACCCGGACCACGAGTTAAATGATGACCCGGTGGTCACTCAATAACATGAAGTCTCCGTCAGAATTTGCAGCGCCGGGGATTCATGCACGGAAGCGGCTTTTCGGTGCGTGGCTGGTCGTCTTTATGCTCACGATGCCGTTTGCGTCATTCGCGGCGGAAGTCCTCGATCCGGCGAATCCCGCGAAAGGCGCGCGCACCTGGCGATGGGCGGGCGACGGGGTCAGTCTGCGGCTGACCCAGATCCTGCCGGATCAGGTGCGGGGCTTCTACCAAGCGCGCGGTTTCCGCGCGGCGGAGGCGGAAGTCATCGCCCGCGCCTGTGTATTTCAGACGGTCATGAAAAACGAGAGTTCGGCGGTTCCGGTCGATATCGATCTTGCCCGGTGGCGGATCGCAGTCGACGGTGAGGAAAAGCCGTTAAAACTGGAACAACAGTGGCAACAGCAGTGGGAGCGCCTCGACGTACCGCAACCCGCCCGGCTCGCGTTCCGCTGGGCGTTGTTCCCCACCGTACAATCGTTCGCACAAGGCGACTGGAACATGGGAATGACCCTGTTCACCTTGCCGCAGGCTGCGGTATTCGATCTACACGTTAATTGGCGCGCCGGCGACAAAAACCAAACCGCCACCGTGCGCGCAATCGCATGTGCGCCGGATACTTCTAAGGCATCAAGATGAGATTCAGATTGCAAAGGTGTTGTCGTCATGTTGTGGCCTGCATCGTTATATTCTATGCCGTCGCGTCGGGCGCCGAGCCACCGCAGTCGCTGGTGCCGATCCCCGGCCGGCCCGCGGCGTCCGATTTCAGCCTGGTGGACGTCGATGGTAAGCAGCACCGCCTGTCGGACTACCGGGGCAAGGTCGTCGCCGTCAATTTCTGGGCGACCTGGTGCCCGCCGTGCCTGCGTGAGATGCCCTCGATGCAACGATTGTGGGATAAGTTGAAAGAGACGGACTTCGTTATTCTCGCGATAGACGTTGGCGAGGATGACGAAACCGTGTTCAGTTTTACCGTCGCGCTGGACACGCCGCTGGAATTTCCATTGCTGCTGGACCGCGAGGGTACAATCGTCACCCAGTGGCCGGTGCTCGGCCTGCCGACGACCTTCATCATCGACAAACAAGGCCGCATGGCCTACCGCGCCGTCGGCGGCCGCGAGTGGGATCACCCGGATTTTTCCGGCATCATCACCGCGCTCATAAAGGACTAAACCGGCGCCCATCATCGAAAAGTGGGAGCGGCTTTCAGCCGTGAACATTCTCTTGTGGGGGGTTTTTAACCGCGAATAGGGAACCCTCCTGCATTGGACGGCCGAACCTAGGAAAAACACCCGGGACGCGCCGTGAATACTTCCCTGTAGGCTCGACGCCCAGCTACTATTTCCGGCAAGCGGCGCCAATGGCCGGAGTCGTATTTTCATTGAAGACATACGGCGGATCTCTCAACTATGTGCCATAACTAGCCCGCATTTCTCACCAGGCGCCCAGCTACTATTCCTGGCATGCATCTGAAAGACTCGTTACGTCATTTGTATGAAGAGACAGCTTAAATTCCTG
>CAMYKW010000038.1 GCA_947259175.1 uncultured Gammaproteobacteria bacterium
GAGGGCATGACGATGACCTCGACCTTGGGCATCTCCCTGATCAGCATCGACGGATAACTATCGAAATTCCGCTGCTCGACCGCGCCTTCGTTGATGGTGCATTCGCCATAGAGCAATGCCGACAGGCCATAGACAAAGGAGCCCTCGACCTGGGCCTCGATCTGCTGCGGGTTGACGGCATAGCCGGGATCGGTCGCCGCGACGATTCGATGGATCGTGAGTTGACCTTGTGTATCGACCGACACTTCTGCGCACGCGGCGACATAACTGGCAAAGGTGTTGACCACCGCCAGACCGCGGTGCACACCGTTGCCGGCGGGCGCGCCCCAGCCGGCTTGTTCCGCCACCGCCTCGAGTACCGCCAGACTCCTGGGATGCTTGGCCATCAACTTGCGCCGGAATTCCAGCGGGTCCTTGCCGGCCGCGTGCGCCAGTTCATCCACGAAGCATTCGATGTAAATTGCGTTCTGGTTGATGTTTACCCCCCGCCAGAAGCCCGGCGGCACCGGCGGGTTGCGCATCGCATGCTCGACCAGAAGATTCGGCACCGTATAGCTGATGGCGTGGTCGCCGTCGGGCAATAGACCCTGGAAGGTGATCATGTCGGCGCCGTTCTTCAACCACTGGGGTCTGACCGAGGCCAGGATGGATTGCCCGGAGATACGAACATGCAGCGCGGTGAGATTACCCTCGCCATCCAGTCCCCCGGTCAGTTTGCATTTGGTGATCGGATGGTAGTGGCCGTGGGTCATGTCTTCTTCACGGGTCCACAGCAGTTTCACCGGTGTCCCCGGCAGCTGCCTGGCAATGGCGACGGCCTGCTTCACATAATCATGAAATGCGCCGCGCCGGCCAAAGCCGCCGCCCAGATGGATCTTGTGAACATCACAGTTGCCGATGGGCAGACCGGCCGCTTCGGCCGTGGCCTGAAGTGCGGCTTCGCCGTTTTGCGTCGGGCACCACACCTCGCAACGCTCCTGGGTCCAGCGCGCGGTGGCATTCATCGGCTCCATGGTGGCGTGGTTCTGATAGGGATAACGGTAGGTCGCCGCGATCGTTTTTGCAGCCGCCGGTAACGCCTGGCTGACATCACCGTTCCGGTTGCCGACGAACACCCCCTCTGTCGACGTTAATCCTTCATCGAGCATGTCGTCGATCGTTGCGCTGCTCACCTCGGTGTTCGGCCCCTTGTCCCAGGTGATCGGCAGCGCATCCAGCGCCTTTTTCGCCTGCCACCAGGTCTCGGCCACTACGGCGACGGCGTCATCGTCCACCGCGACCACCGCGCGCACACCGGGCATGTCGCGCACCTTTTCGGCATCGAAGGCTTTGACGGTGCCGCCGAAAACCGGGCACGCCTTGATGGCGGCATTGAGCATGCCGGGAAGCTGTAGATCCGCCCCGAAGATCTGCCTGCCGTTGAGCTTGTCGTCGGTGTCCAGGCGTTTGACCGGCTTGCCGATGATCTTCCAGTCTTTGGGGTCCTTGAGCTCGACATGCTCGGGGGGGAACAACTCGGCGGCCGCCGCGGCGACCTCGCCATAGGTGATCGAGCGCCCGCTGGGCACATGGGTGATCACGCTGTCGGCCACTTGACATTCCGCCATCGGGACACCCCATTGGTCGGCCGCAGCTTCGATCAACATCTCCCGGGCGACGGCGCCCCCCTTGCGTACGTACTCGTGACTGGTGCGAATCCCCTGGCTGCCGCCGGTGAGGAAACTGCCCCACACCCGATCGCGCGCGAGATTCTGGCCGGGTGTCGGATACTCGGTGGTGACCATTGACCAGTCACACTCGAGTTCCTCCGCCACCATTTGCGCCAGACCGGTCAGGGTGCCCTGGCCCATTTCGGATCGCGCGATACGGATGATGACGGTATTGTCGGGTTCAATCACGACCCAGGCGTTGACTTCCGAAATTTCAGTCTTTGCCGCGCCGGCGTCCGCCAGTGCGCCGCGGTTGGTGAAGGGCAGATAAAGCCCGAGAGAAAAACCGGCGCCGAGCGTGGTGCCGCGGATGAGAAATTCACGGCGCGAGACATCGATGCGTTGATTTTTCATCCCGACCCCCCGCGCTTGTTGCGGCCTTTATTGATCCGGGCAGCCAGGTGAATGCCGCGCCGCACCCGGTTGAACGTCCCGCAGCGGCAGATATTGGTGACGTTCGCATCGATGTCGGCATCGCTGGGATCCAGATGGGCTGCAAGCAGCGCAGCCGCCGTCATGATCATGCCGGGTTGACAGTAGCCGCACTGCGGCACGTCCAGTTCTTTCCATGCCTGCTGCAGTGGATGACTGTTATCCGCGGAAAGCCCTTCGATGGTGACGACTTCCGTCGATTCGTCGAGTGCGGAGACCGGCACGATACAAGAGCGCATCGCCTTGCCATTGACATGCACCGCGCAGGCGCCGCAGATGCCGACGCCGCAGCTGTACTTGGCGCCGGTCAGGCCCAGCTGCTCGCGGAGCACCCACAGCAGGGGGGTCGCCCCGTCGACATCGACGTCGAATAACTTCCCGTTTATCTTCAGTTTAGCCATGTTCGGCCCTCTACAGTGAGTACGGGTCTCGCGACCCACAGAGTAAACATCAGAGCAAAATGATCGAAACGGCAGATTCCGTTGCATCGTCGACTATACGTCATGTCGTCGGAGTCAGCACCCTTTGGCTGTCAAAGACGAGCGCTCTTTTCCCTCATCGATGACAACGAGATACGGGTTTTCACCGGCAATCCTGGACATCTTACGGCGCACGCCCGAGGGGGTGTTAAAACATGTAGACGTCGCCCGAAGATATGCTTGCCGTAAACCGGCGGGTCCGGCATTGATGCCGGACCCGCTCAACCTCTTTTGCACTCAGTAGGCCGGAGCGGCGGCGTCATACTCCAAACCTAGTTTGCTCGCCTGCTCGCGAACCGTGTGGTAGATCTGCGTGTCCAGCGAGTCCTCGGCGCCGCCCAGTTGTTTGACCTGTTTCTCGAGATAGGCGGAACGCCGTTGCGCGAGTTCTTGGATCTCGCCCTTCAGTTCATTGCGCCGCGCCGCGGTTTCGGTAATGACGGCGTTCTGTTCCGCTTCGGACAAGTCGTGTATCGACGCGGGCAGGTGGTCGCGGGCGATCCCCGACAGATCAACGCGGCCGCTGGTCACATCCTCCACCAGGTCGCCCTCTCCTGCAAGGTTGACGGCGCCGCTTGGGGAGACGTTGAACGCCGCCCGGCGCGCCCGCGTGCTTATCGAAGAGGTCGCGTGCAACTTTTCCGTCGCCTCGACCTTGTTGTCGTGTTTGACCTTTGCTTCCGCTGAACCGTAGTACAAGCGGGTGTCATCGAGCTTGCGGGACAATTCCGAGAGCTTCTCGTCAAACGGGCTGATCAACGCGACCGCACTGCCCGATTGTTCCACCTGGAAATAGCGACCGGCGCCCAGTTGCGCGACCCGTTTCCAGGTCTGCAAGGTGTGCGCATTGCGGCCGCACTGGATGGTGTTGATCACGATGCCTCTTTGTTTGGCCACCGCTAATGTCTGCGGGTATTTCACATCGTCCTGATAATCCATGTGCGGTGGGGCGTCACCGACCAGGAATACCACCCGGTAGGTGTTCGGGTCGTGGCTCCAGGACATCTCGTGGACCCCCTCGTATAAGGCCCGGTTCACGCTCTCCGGCCCGTCCCCGCCGCCGGCGGCGCGAAAGTCCATCAGCGTCGCGTACATCGAATCCAGATCACTGGAAAGATCCACGACCCGCGTCACATAAGCATCGCCTCGATCCCGGTAGGCGACCAGGCCCATCTTGATCTCCGGCGCCGACTGCGCCGACGCCAGGGTGCTGGCGATCGACCAGATCTTCTCCTTGGCCGCCTGGATCAGACCACCCATGCTGCCCGTGGTATCCAGTACGAACACCACCTCGATCTTGCCGGCCTGGGTTGCCCCCGGTGGGATGGGCAGCGGATCGACTGTCGCGACGGTGCCGTGGCTTTGGGTCAACGGGTACATCACCACCGTCCCGGCAGTGAACACAAATAGGGCCAGTGCGAATAGTTTCGATTTCATCTTTCTATCCTCGTGTTCGATTAACGGATTGAAGAAAATTTGCGCAACGCCGACTCGGCAGCCTGATGCGCCGCCTCGAAGCGGTCGGCGAAGTCCACGGCCGGCGGCCGACCCCGCGTTGGCCGGCGCCAATGGGAGGGGATGGCGACGAAAAGCGCCTGTACCAAAAAGAAACACCAGATTCCCAACCACAGGCTGTGGGTTTGCACCCCCGCCCACACCGCGGCCACCAGGGCCAGACCGTTGAGACCGAGGTCGGCCAGTGCCGACAAGGCACTGGTGTGAAAGTAGAGCGAGCGCACCAACCACACCATGCCCACGTGTGCCACAACGTAGGCCGGTAACGGCGGCGCCAGCCACCACGTTGCCGCGGACAGCATCAGCCATACCGCGACCACGGTGACGCGGCCGACGCGCTCCTGGCTGCGCGCCAATAGATAAAGGATATAGGCGAAGCCGATGCCGGCGATTACCAGACGATGTACGCTGCCGGCGGCGAATAACATCACCGGCACGGTAAACACCGCGGCGCCGAACACGCTGGCGACCAACGCCACCACCACGCCCTCGAAAAAGCTGGGCCGTTTCATGATCGCCCCCTGTTCTGCTTTTCACGCAGAAAGGCCACTTCCACCTCCTCGTCCCGCACACTAATGTCCGGCGTCATCCACGTTTCATCATTGTCATGGGTGTCCTCCTCGGTAAACAGCTCGACCTTTTGCCGCATGGCGGCCAGGCGGCCACGATTTTCCTGCAGCCGCTTGTTGAGCTCGGCGACCGCGTCCTCAGCCGAGTCGTGCTTCTGAGCGAGGACTTTGCGCAGGCGTTCCACTTCCAGCTTGCGCTTGATCAGGGCGCGGGCGAGATCTTCCTTGTCCGAGGCAAAGCACACATCCAACTCTTCCCCAATCCTCCGCAGTGAGTCGCCGAGGTCGCCGCGGCGACCGGCCAACTGCCGGAGTTCATAGGTCAGCACCTTGACCTGCTGCTCGTCGTGGGCGATGTCGTCCTCCATCTCCCGCACCGCCTGCTTGAGCAGGACTTCGGGCTCCTCGAGCCGGTCAAGGACCGCGTGAAAGTCGGCACGGAACAATCGGGATACGCGGGTAATCAACGCCATGGTTTGCACCTCCGTTCATGATTTAGTGAAACATGCAAACAGTTTAGGAACCGTGCGACGCCGACTGTAGGCCGGGTTTGGTAAACGTTTACGCTCCCGGTTTACAAATAATTTACATGTCACTGCGCGCCCAAGCTGCTACGCTTTTCAACACCATGGAACGTAAGATTCGCATTCTCATTGTTGAAGACGAGGCCGCAATTCGCACCGGGCTGACGGATGTCCTGCTGTACCACGGCTACGAAGTTGACGAGGCCGCGGATGGTCCCGCCGGACTCGAGAAGGCGCTAACGGGCACCTTCGATCTGATCCTGCTGGACATCATGCTTCCGGGACTGGACGGTTACGAGATCTGCAACCGGATTCGTTCACAGGACCGCGAGCAGCCGATTATCATGCTCACCGCAAAGACCAGCGACGACGACATTATTCAAGGCCTGTCGCTGGGCGCCGACGATTACATCGGTAAGCCTTTTTCGGTGGCGCAGTTGGTGTTGCGCATCCAGGCGGTGCTGCGCCGCGCCCGGATCGGCGTCGATATTCGCAACCATATCCGGCTCGGCGATGACATCGAGGTGGACACGCGCAATCTATGCGGCCGCCGTGGTGGCGAGCGGTTGTCTTTCACCCGGCGCGAAGTGGAGGTCCTCCAGTACTTGCGCGCCAACTCGGAGCGGCCCGTGTCCCGTGACGAGTTGCTGAGCAAGGTCTGGGGCTACGCGCGCAATCTGGGAATTGAAACCCGAACCGTAGACATCCACGTCGCCAAGCTCCGGCGCAAGCTCGAATCTGACCCGGCCGCGCCGCGCCATCTTGTTACCGTACGCGGGGCGGGTTATCGCCTGTTGACCGACTGATATGTTGCGCGGGTCGATCCACACTTGGGACAAAAGGCGGTTGCGGCTGTGGCTGGCGGTGTTCTTCGCGGCATTGGCCATCCCCACCGGCGTGCTCGTACGCCAGGCCTACAGCCAACTGAAATGGGAGGCGTTCCAGCGCCATCGGGTGATGGCCGAGGAGCTTGTCAGCCGCATCGACCGGCGATTGATCGAACTGATCAACACCGAGGAGGGGCGTTCGTTCGCTGACTACGCGTTCTTGATCGCCGCCGGCGATCCCGCCGCCGGTTTCTTACAACGTTCCCCGCTGTCGGTATATCCGGTGACATCGGATATCCCAGGCCTTTTGGGCTATTTTCAAGTCGACGCGCATGGGGTGTTCACCACCCCCCTGTTGCCGCAACCGGGTGCGGCGCCGGCGGCTTACGGCGTTTCGCAACCGGAGCTCGGGCAACGCCAGGCGCTGCAAAAGCGCATCCGGGAAATCCTGACCGAGAACCGCCTGGTCCATGCCGACGGCAAGGGTCTCACCGATGTACGGCCCGCGTCATCCTACGCACCGTCGCGCGAGGGCATGCCGGCGGAGACGCGGGCCGATGACGGGGGGTTGGATGAACCCGCGGCGCTCGCGAAAACATTCATCGCCGAGTCAAAGTCGGAGTCGGCGCAGTCCGCGTTCGACCGCCTCAACGAAGCCGGTGCACCGGCGGCGACCAAACACAAACTGCCCCGGGCCCTGGGTCGCGTGGAGGACATGAAGCTGGACCCGCGTTACCAGGCCAAGTCGCGCGACGATGCCCCCGCGGCGCCGGTTCTGAGCGACGCCCCGGCGCCCGGCAAGCGTGTCGTGCGCAAGGAACGTGGCGCGCTGCCGGAGCAGCAACGGGTTGGCGCGGAGGAAGTACGCGCGCTGGAAACAGCGGCGGAACCCGAATTCCGCATCAGCATCTTCGAAAGCGAGATCGATGCATTCGCGTTTAGTTTGCTCGACAGCGGGCATTTTGTGCTGTTTCGCAAGGTGTGGCGTGACGGGCAGCGCTATGTCCAGGGCGCGTTGCTCGAACCCGAGGCCTTTTTCCGCGGTGTAATAGAGTCGGCATTTCGCGCTACCGCGCTGTCCCGGTCCAGCGACCTGGCGGTCGCCTTCCGCGGCAATGTGTTATCGGCCGTCAGCGGTCAGGTCTCACGCGAGTACCTGTCGAGTACCGAGGAATTGCGCGGCGCCTTGCTTCACCAGGCGCCTTTGTCCGCGCCGTTAAACGATCTGCAACTGGTGTTCAGCATTAACCGGCTGCCCGCCGGGCCGGGAGGCATCGTAATCACCTGGGTCGCATCGATTCTGGCGCTGGTGTTGTGCGGCGGGTTTTATCTGATGTATCGCCTGGCGCTGGGGCAGATCGATCTCACCCGGCAGCAACAGGACTTTGTTTCCGCCGTCAGTCACGAGCTCAAGACCCCGCTCACCTCCATTCGTATGTACGGTGAGATCCTGCGCGAAGGCTGGGCCGATGACGAAAAGAAAAAGACCTACTACACCTACATCCATGACGAGAGCGAGCGCTTGTCGCGTTTGATTTCCAATGTGCTGCAATTGGCGCGCATGACGCGGAACGACCTTGCGGTCGACCTGCAGCGGGTTCCGGTCAGTCAACTGATGGACGGCATGCGTTCGAAGGTTGCATCCCAGATCGAGCGGGCGGGATTCACCTTGAACCTGGACTGCGATGAGGAGACCGGCCGCCGAGTGCTGTCCCTCGACGCCGACTTCTTTACCCAGATCGTCATTAATCTGGTGGACAACGCCATCAAGTTCTCCGCCAAAGCTGACCGCAAGGCCATTGACATATGCTGCCGGCGTCTACGGGATGGCGGCGTGCAGTTCGGCGTGCGCGACTACGGTCCCGGCGTGCCCGGGGAGCAGATGAAGAAGATCTTCAAACTCTTCTACCGCTCCGGGAACGAGCTAACCCGCGAGACCGTAGGGACCGGGATCGGCCTCGCGCTGGTGCACCAGCTCACCCGGGCCATGAACGGCAAGGTCGACGTGGTCAATCGCGATCCGGGGGCCGAATTCCGCGTGTCCTTTCCCGCCGCGCGTTAAATTATTAAACGCCCGGCTTGCGAGACGATACTCCCCTGTTCCTCCGGGTTCGAGTTGACGCCAGTGTAAGCTGGATCCTCAAACCCGCAACGGTAAGGCGGCGCAAATGATCGACGCCGACGAGTGCGTCACGGTTTTCGCGCCCGAAAGGTAGCGCCGACGGTCGTCTCCGCGGTGCGGTAGCCGGTGAATGAGACGGTCTCAATGGCCGTAAAACCTGCTTGTGCAAGCATGCCATGGTAGCGCTCCGGCTCGACCGTGCCCGACACGCAGTCGGCCCACGACTCGCAAGCCGTCGCTGGCGAGGCGGCCGCGGCGGGATCGCGCACCATATCGGCGAACTGTAAGCGGCCGCCGGGCCGGAGCACGCGGTAGATTTCCTGGAAGACACAAAGCTTATGCGAGGTGAGGTTGATCGATCCGTTTGAGATCACCACATGGGCGCACGCATCTTCCACCGGAAGGTCCGTCATGTCCGCCTCGTGTATCTCCAGGTTGTCGACAGCCGCCAATCGCGCATTGTCCCGGGCCTTCGCCACCATCGCCGGCGTGACGTCGACGCCGATGACTCTGCCCTCGTTGCCGACCAGCAACGCCGCGATACAGGCATCCGCGCCCGCACCACATCCCAGGTCGACGACGGTCTCGCCGGGGTGGATCGGCCCCAGGGCAAACGGATTGCCCACCGCGGCCGCCGATTCCCACAGCCGGTCCGGCAGCCGATCCAGCCAGGCCGCGTCGTAGCCGTGGCGACCGGCGTTCTGTTTCCCTTTGCCCCAACCGAAGTCCTGATCCGGCCGCAGCGCCAACTCGGTATACAGCGCATTTATCGCAGCGACCGATTCGTCTTGCGCAACGGCTCTTTTGGCGTCACTCATGCATAATGCCCTCATCTCCAAATTGCGTTGAGCGATTTAAAGCTATTACACACCACCGCGCAACACGGTGACGCCGACCGGGTGCACGGCAAACACCCATGCAGGGCGTTGCCCATCTATCCGGAACTACTTATGATGCACCGGCACCCCGGCCATCCCTGATCAAGAAAATCATTATGTTGCTATTGGAAGACAAAATGGCGGTGGTAAGCGGCGCCGGAGCGAGCAACAGCATCGGCGCGGCCACCGCACGCGTGTTCGCCGCGCACGGCGCGCGCGTGGCCCTGCTCGACGTCAACGAAGCCGCGGTGCGGGAATCCGCCGCGGCGCTAGGCGAACCGCATCGCGCCTTTGCCGTCGACGCCGCCGATCAGCTTCAGTGCCAACAGGCCGTGGCCGATATCGTCACCGCGTTCGGTCGCATCGACATCCTGGTCAACAGCGTCGGTGTCGTCCACGGCACGCGGATACTCGATATCACCCAGCAGGAATATGACCAGGTCCTAGACAATAATCTGCGCGGCAACTTCCTGCTGTCGCAAGCGGTGCTGCCGCACATGAAGTCGAGAAAAGCCGGCAACATCATCTGCGTCTCCTCGATCGCCGGCCAGAGCGGCGGCGGGGTTTTCGGCAGCTCGCACTACGCGGCCGCCAAGTCGGGCATCTTCGGACTCGCGAAGGCGCTGGCGCGGGAGCTCGCCGCGGAGGGGATCCGCGTGAACGCGGTGGCCCCGGGTCCGGTGGACAACGATTTCACCAAGGGCCGCATGACCCGGCAGATCAAAGACGACCTCGCCGCCAAGGTGCCGCTGGGGCGTCTGGGCACGCCGGATGACGTCGCCAACGCCTGCCTGTTCCTGGCCTCGGACCTGTCCAGCTACATCACCGGCATCGTGTTGGACGTGAACGGCGGTTTGTTGATCCACTGACCGCCGGGACGTCAACCGGCCCGTCGAAACCCTGTCTTGCAGGCGCCCCGCCGGGCGCGGCGTTTACACCACTTCTATCCGCGCCTGTTTCTCGATGGCGCTGCCGTCTTCGCCGGTCCACAGGAAGCGGAAAACGCCGCTCTCGGCGATACGGGCGTGGAACGACAGATAGGGATCCGACGCGGTTCCGGCGTCCAGGTCCGCGCGAAACACCTCGCGGCCGTTGAACAGGCACACGAACCGGCCCGCCAACGCCTTGGGCACCGCCTTTCCGTCGAGGGTTCGCCGCCACCCGGATTCCATCGGATGGTTGAGCTTGGTCATCAGGCGAACGACTTCGTTTTTGGCCGCCGTGCGCGGCGCCTTTACGTGAATGGAGTTTCTCATTATCCGCATGCTCCCGCGCCGCCGGTTATCTTGCAGCGCGCCTTACCGATACGAACGCTGCCGTCACTCATCTGGGCAGCGGCGACCACGATTTGCGTCTTGATCAGGCGTATGCGTGTCGAGATCTCCGCCTTGCCGTTGGCCGGGCTGAGATGAAACGAAGCGATGGCCGGTGTCGGGTTGCGTTCTGCGACCACGTGGATGGCCTTGACGTGGTCGTCTTCGGTCATCGGGCTTTCGACCGAAATCCGCATCGGTACATGACGCGCCTGGTCGGTCACCGCCGGCAGGGTGATGGTGACACCGCCTTTCAGCTGTTCGGCGCCTCCCGTCAATTTGGCCAACAGTTGCTTGGCTTCCCGCGGGGCGGCTTCGGTGTCGCGAAGCCACCCGGCCGCGGACAGGGCAACCATCCACAGCAGCAGCTCGCGTCGACTCAACATGGTGGGGTGTCCTCGGAACTGTTCATGGGTTGTTAGGGCCTGTTTTTCAGATACACGACAGCACGCAATCCGCCGTGCGCAATCACAACGATCAGGGCGATTAGCGCCAGGGCGTAGCCGATGCGGTCGATCCACGGATCGGCATCGCGCCCGGGGATGTAAACGCCCGCCACGTGTTGCAGACGGCCGTTGTTGCTGTGGCACTCGCCGCAGCGCAGCGCCTCATCGGCCGGCGCCACCATGTGGGTGATGGGCCAGGACATCTCGGTGGTGACGAATCCGTAGCTGCCGCTGTAGGTGCGGTCAACCGCCTGCATACCCGCGGCGATGGATCGATCCCAGTTCAGCGTCTTCCAGTAGCCTTGTTTGGTGGTGGTCAGCGGCGTCACCAGGGTCTTCGATTCCACGTCGTACGGCTGCTTGCCGCGCATCACCTTCACCGGCCAGATGCGCGTGTCCCGCGCTCCCGGCTCGCCGAGGAAGCGATTGATCGGCACTACGCCGTTCGGGTCGATGCGGTCGTCCCGCAGGGTGTAATGCACCGTGCCGTTGAACCAGCGGTACTCCGGCGCCTGGTGCTTGGCCCACAAGAAGTCTCCCTTCTTCGAGTTGTAGACCTCCAAACCGTTGGCGTCTTCTCTTGAGAGCTGTTTGCCGTCGGCGCCGAGCTCGCCCGCGGTGGACCAGTCCCACCACATCTTGGTGGCGTAGTCGCCGCGGGAGAACGCCGGGATGTGGCAGGTCTGGCATGCGATCCTGGCCGTGTGGTCGTTGAGCTTGGGCGTCGAATCGTGGGGCGCCGCGCCGTGGCATGCGCGGCAGGTGGTGCGGTCGCTGCCCGCGCGGCCCGGCACGCCGACATCCGCGTTATCGACCGCCGTAGGCGTGTAGCGGCTCCCTTTGACCTCGTGCCGGGTTGCGGTATGGCAGGTGGAGCAGGTGAAGTTCAGCCCTTCCGCATCCATGTGCACATCGACGAAATAATCCGGATGCGCCAGGGTGGGGTCGATGTCGCCGTGCTTCACCGCCTTGGCGCCGCCGCCGGCGAAATGACAGGTGCCGCAGGTGCGCCGACTCGTCGGTCCGACCTTCTGGGCGAACTGCTCCAGCTTGAGCCGCCGCTTGCCGGGATTGCGCAACTTCTCACGGGAATAGAGCCCGGTGGTGTCGTGGCATACCAGGCAATCGACGTGTTCCTCGGAGGCGAAATCGAAGCTGCCGTCGGTCCACCCGTAGCCGATGTGGCACTTGGTGCAGGCCGCCATGTTCGGGGCCGCGGCGATGCAGAAGTTGTTCACCACATGTCGTTTGCCCAGCCGCTGGCCGGTCGCCGGGTTGTCGTATTCCCAGGTCCAGTGCTTGGTCCGGTGGAGCTGTTTGGCGGCGTTGGTGTGACAAGCAAGGCACGCCCGCGTCACCTCGGGGCCCGATGCGAATTTGACCTTGAGCTCGTCGAACTTGCTGTGATCCGCCGTCGACGAATGCGGCCCGGCGGCTGCGTGCACCGGCGTCGTGACGCTGACCAACCACATCACGATCAGCGACGCACACAAACGCAAGACCGACGCTTTGAAGTCCGAGTGATTAACTGTTTCGCGCATATCGATCACCACAATCGTCCGCCGTCAGGGCCCGGCCACAAACCCTCTCCGGGCCGGGCTCATCGAAGTTCAGAAAGTTCAGATCAACGTCTAGTCCGGAGGCGAGGCCGTGGGTATGCTGCCGTCCTTGTGGAACTGCACGTTGGCGTCGAGGAAGTAGACCTCGAGGGCGTCGCGCTCCAGTTTGACGATGTCATAAGCTTCGCCGCCGCGTGCGCCGGTGGAGCAGAAAAAGATGATGGGTTTATCCGCAGGCAACTCACCAACCTTGTCTTGCAGGTCGTCGACCGCCATGACCACCGCCTTGGCGTAGGTCCCATCGGCCTCCACTTCTTCCGGGTCACGCACATCGTACCAATGGAATTGGTCGGAGTGGTTTTTGATCAGGTTGTTGAACGAGGCGATGGTGATGATCCCGGCCTCTTCACCGGTTTCAATCTTGGCCGCGTCCGATGGGCTCGCCGCCGCCTTCGCGAGTCCTCCCGCGGCGCCGTATTCCGCCTTCCAGTTCGGATAGCCCGCCTGGAACAGCTTGACGTTGGTGTAGCCTTGGGCCACGGCCTTGGCGGCGGACTTGGGGCTCAGCGGGCACTTGTAGCCGCCGCAGTAATAGATGAGTTCGGTGGCTTTATCGGCCGGCAGCATGTTCAGCTTGGCGTCGAACTCGCGGTTGGAGACGTTGATGGCGCCCGGCACATGGCCCTTTTTGAATTTGCGCGCCGGTCGGGCGTCGACGATGACGGCGCCGGAAGGCTTATCGACCAGTTTCTTTACATAAGCGGCGCTCACGCCGGTAACGCGTCCGGATTTTTTCCACTCGGGGTAGCCGGCGGCGTACACCTTGATGTTGGTATAACCCAGCGCCTCCGCCTTCGCCGCCGACTTGTGGCTGAGCTTGCACTTCAGGCCGCCGCAATAAAAAATCAGCAGCGTCGACTTATCTTCGGGCAATAGGTGCGTCAGTTTGTCGAACTGGCTGTTGGAGATGTTGATGGCTGGAACGATGTGCCCCTTGTCGTATTTCCTCGCCGGCCGCGAATCGATAATCAACACATCGTCTTTTTTCGGGACGGTGGCGTACTGGCTGACGAACTCCGTATCCACGATGTGTTTGTATTGCGCCGCGGTTTGCTGTTGGGTGTCCGCCGCGGCCGGGAGCGCCGGCACCGCGAGCAGACAGATCAACGCGGCGGTATACAGTGATGTTGCTGGTTTCACGACAAGTACCTCACTCAATCTGTGCGTCCCTTCGGGGTGGACTATCCCAGGATTAATAGGCGTTAAATTATATAAGAATATAACCAAATAGCTTTGATCGAGGTCAATGAACGCGGCGATCGCAAGCGGCTCCGATGACGACGGTCCGCGCCGTTCGTCCATCCCGATAGATCAGGTAAACTGCTCATCGCGATCCAGGAAATGAGTGGTTATGAAACACGAATACAAGCCCAGGTTTTATGTCCCGCTGCAGGCGGGAATCACCTACACGCGGCCGCAGCCCGCGGCGGACTATGTGCACCTCGACAACCCGGCGATCGATGTCATGACGGACTTTCGCGACGTGGTGCCCAGGACGACGAAACCCTCGGTGCCCATCGACGACGCTCTGGAAGCGATGAAACAAAAGGGCGTGCGCTCGCTGCTGGTCACCGGGGAGAACGACGACATCATCGGCGTGGTGACCGCACAGGACATCCAAGGTGAAAAGCCGATTAAACTCTCCGAGGAAACCCGAATCGCTCACGCGGCCATCACCGTCGAGCACGTGATGACGCCGCAGTCCGAACTTTCCGTTTTGAAAATGATCAGCGTCGAGGAAGCGCAAGTCGGCCACATCGTGGAGACCTTGCGGGAACTGAAAAGACAGCACCTGCTGGTGGTGGATGTCAATGAAGCGACCGGAGAGCAATGCATCCGTGGCATGTTTTCGACCAGCCAGATCGACAAGCAAATGCATAAGGACCCCGACGACGAGATCGCATCAGCGGAATCCTTGGCGGAAGTCGTTCAGACCATGGGTTGAATCAGTACCGTGAATGGCTTGCTCCGCCGCTGCGTGGGCGCAAGCGCCGCCAACGGAATTCATTCTGGCGGGGTGTGTCGAGTTTCCGCGAGGGGTTGAAGCGAGAAGGCG
The DNA here is from genome assembly GCA_947259175.1 of uncultured Gammaproteobacteria bacterium. Lineage (GTDB taxonomy): Bacteria > Pseudomonadota > Gammaproteobacteria > Arenicellales > JAANXG01 > CALZGZ01. The sequence continues at coordinate 14,490 of CAMYKW010000038.1, forward strand.
TGCCCGGAACCCACCGGCCTATCGGCATCAAGCGCCGGTAAAATAACGGTTTGGAAAGCAGGGAAATAGAGGCGCATTTGACCTGAAGCAAGGACTCGATCCTAGGCGGGGTGTATTAATTCAATGAGTTGAACGCGGCAATTCGCGTGTTCAGGGGAACGTGCAATTTCACCGGTCACCGCAAGCACCGGTGCTCACAACAACTCCGTGCGGGAGGTTGAGAGATGAAGACTGCCCCATTGCCAGGCAATGAAACGGCGCGGCTTCGGGCGTTGAAGGATTTCGCCGTTCTCGATACCCCGCCGGAACCCGCTTTCGATGACATTACTGAGCTCGCCGCTCAGGTTTGCAAACGCCCCATGGCGCTGGTTTCGCTGATCGACGAGGACCGTCAATGGTTCAAGTCCAGGCGAGGCGTGGAGGCGACCGAGACATCGCGCGATGTCGCCTTCTGCGCCCACGCGATACTGAATCCCGGACACGTCATGGTGGTGGCCGATGCCCAGCGCGACGAGCGCTTCGCGGACAACCCGCTGGTAACGGACGAACCCCACCTGCGGTTTTATGCCGGCGCGCCGATGGTGACCGACAGCGGTGAGGTCCTGGGCACGGTCTGTGTCCTGGATCGCGAGCCCGGTGAGATGAGTCCGGCACAGATCGGCGCCCTGCAGGCGCTCGCGCGTCAAGCCATGGCACTGCTGGAGTCGCGGCGCACCGACGTCGCGTTACTGCGTGCGGAGCTGGAGAAGGCGCGTTATCAGGTCAAGGCCCTGGAGGGGAGGGTGGCCCTTCAGGGGGGGATGCAAAAAGCGCTACGCGCGGAGCATTCGTTTCGCGAGGCGGTGGTCGAGCGCGCCGCCGAGGGTATATGTGTCGGCCACAACATTCCCGTGTTCCCCTTCTTCAGGTTTACGGTGTGGAACGAACACATGACCGAGATCACCGGTTTCACATTGGATGAGATCAACCGCCGCGGTTGGCTGCGAGTCGTCTGCCCGGATCCGAAGGTTCAGCGATTGGCGATCGAGCGCTCCAAGCGCATGCGTGACGGGGACGATCTTCGTTATGAGCGCTGGGAGATTACCCGCGCCGACGGACGGCGACGGTCGGTGCGTCTATCGACCTGTAAATTGAATCTCGCAAAGGATTTGAAGCATTTGCTCATCTTGATGTACGACTGCACCGACGAAGAGAATCTGCAACGGGAGGTGATGAGCGGGCGCACGGATACGTTGACCGGGGTAAACAGCCGGCGCACCTTCAGGGAAGAGACCGGACTGCTGATCAGGCTCGCCGCGCGCACCGGCACGCCGAGTGTACTGGGTATCCTGGACGTCGATGATTTAAAGACCGTCAACGACGAGATGGGACGCGCTGCGGGTGATCTGCTGCTGGCGCGGTTGGGGAAAACCCTGCTGGCGTCGACGCGTGCCACCGATGTCACCGGGCGTTTGGGAGATGACGAATTCGGCGTGTTTCTGCCGCAAACCGACACCGCCAACGCGAAGATATTCTTCGGCCGATTGCACCGCCGGCTGCTGGATTGGATCCGCGAACAGGAGTGGCCGGTAAACATTAGCCTGGGCGTCGCGGTGTTTCCCGTCGTGCCGCCGAGCGAAAGCGAGGCGCTGCAATATGCCGACAGCCTGATGCACCGGGCGAAAACGGGGGGTGAGAAGCGCATCGTCTACGCGGAATATCCCGGCGACGACACGGGCGAAAACGATTAAGCGTCCAGCGTTACCTGTGGGAGCGCCTCGTAGCCGCGAATAAAATAATCGCGCATGCAATGCGCTCCCCCGGGGATTCGATCGGCGGCGACGGCGTTTTAAGCAGAGCCTTATATGTCGCCTACAACGGGTAGTATTCGCCCAGGGCGCGCATGACGTCGCCGCGGCTGATCACCCCGACCAGTCGTCCGTCGTCCACCACCGGAAAGCGGTGGAAACGTCCACTGATGAACGACTGGACGACGTCCAACAGGCTGTCGTCGGCATCCACGGTCTCCGGCCTCAGGGTCATATGGTCCTTAACGATCCCGCCCAGGGTGCCGTGGTAATACGCCTGCACGGACAACGCCAGCACGTCGCGTTCGGTGAGGATGCCGATCAAGTCGCCGGCGGCGTCGATCACCGGTGCTCCGGAAATCTGATTTTTTATCAGGGCATGGGCGGCCTGGAGAATATCCGTGTTCGGATCCAGCGTAATCAATTCGGTCGCCATATAGTCCCTGACGACCATGGATCGTTTTTTCATTCCGATTCCTCCCCCACTGCACGGTCCTTGCACTCGCCCCGGCGACGTTGCGGGCACACGAGGCAACGCAGTTTGGCGGGCAAGGTCTTTCCGCAGCCCCCGGACAGCGGTTTTCCGGCGACCAGCAGCCCCAGGCCCAGGCCCAGGCAGCATAGCGCCACGATGATCAGGGTGCCTATGAATGTCGCCATGGACTCAGTTTCCGAAGTCGTCGAGCAGGATGTTTTCCTCATCCACACCGAGGTCATCCAACAGTTTGATGACCGCGGCATTCATCATCGGTGGGCCGCACATGTAGTATTCGCAGTCCTCGGGCGCCGGGTGTTGTTCGAGGTACTCCGTATACAATACCTCATGGATAAAACCCGTCAAGCCCTGCCAGTGGTCTTCCGGTTGGGGATCGGACAGGGCCAGGTGCCAGCGGAAATTGTCGTGGGTCCGGGCCAGTGTGTCGAAGTGCTCGACATAGAAGGCCTCGCGCAGACTGCGGGCGCCGTACCAGAAGGTCATTTTGCGGCGGCTCTTTAGCCGGTTCAACTGGTCGAAGATGTGCGATCGCATCGGCGCCATGCCGGCGCCACCGCCGATGAATACCATCTCGGCGTCGGTGTCCCTGGCGAAGAACTCGCCGTAGGGCCCGGACACGGTAACCGTATCTCCGGGTTTCAGGTTGAAGATGTACGACGACATGATGCCCGGCGGCGCCTTGGGCGCATCAGGGGGTGGTGTGGCGATGCGCACGTTGAGCATGACGATATCGTTTTCTTCCGGATAGTTGGCCATGGAGTAGGCGCGCAGTACCGACTCCTTGACCTCGGATCGTAGTTTGAACAGGCCGTAGCGTTCCCACTCGTCGCGGTATTCCGCCTCGATGTCGAAGCTCGCGTAGCTCAGCGTGTGCGGCGGGCACTCGATCTGGATGTAGCCGCCGGCCTTGAAGTCCAGGATCTCGCCCGCGGGGAGCTGTAGCACCAGTTCCTTGATGAAGGTGGCGACATTGTCGTTGGAACGCACCGTGCACTCCCATTTCTTCACCCCGAATATGTCCTCGGGGATGTGGATGCGCATGTTCTGGGTCACGGTCACCTGGCACGCCAGGCGCTCGCCTTCCGCGGCTTCACGCTTGGAGATCAGCGATGTCTCCGTCGGCAGCAGCGATCCGCCGCCTTCCAGCACCTTCACCTTGCACTGGCCGCAGGTGCCGCCACCGCCGCAGGCGGAGGGCACGAAGATTCCCACATTCGCCAATGTGCCGAGCAACTTGTCGCCCGCCGGCACGGCAAGGTCGCGCTCCTCATTGGCGACGATATGCACGTCACCCTGGGGAACCAGCCGGGCGCGGACCTGCTGTATCAGTAGGGTGAGCACCAGCAGGATACCGGTGAACAAGGCGACGCTGAGTAGGATTTCCAACATAGTTACGTCCGCTACAACTGAATCCCCGCCAGGCCGATGAACGCCAGGGAGATCAGGCCGGTGGTTACAAAAGTGATCCCCAAACCCTGCAGGCCTTCGGGGATGTCGCTGTATTTCATCTTCTCGCGCAGCCCGGCGAGCGCCACGATGGCGAGCGCCCAGCCGACGCCTACGCCCAGCCCATAGGCCACGCTTTCGGTAAAGGTGTAATCGCGTTGCACCATGAACAGCGAGGCTCCAAGGATGGCGCAGTTGACGGTGAGCAGCGGCAGGTAGATACCCAGGGTGTTGTAGAGCACGGGGACGAACCGGTGCAGCACGATTTCCAGAATCTGGATCATCGCGGCGATCACCGCGATCTGGCTGAGCAGCCCGAGAAAACTGAAATCGAGATGACCCAGTCCGATCCAGTCCAGCGCACCCTGCCGGAGCAGCAGGTTGTAGATCAGGTTGTTGAGCGGAACGCTGATGCCTTCGACCACAATCACCGCAACCCCCAGGCCGAGGGTGGTCTTGACCTGTTTCGACACCGCCAGGAAGGTGCACATGCCGAGAAAATACGCCAGGGCGAGGTTTTCGATGAAAACCGAACGGAAAAAGATTTCGACAAACCCGTTCATTGTCCTTCCACCTCCCGCGGCGCGACGATGGGCTTGAAATCCGGCTGCTCCTGCTGCTCGGGCTTCCAGCTTCTGATGCCCCACACCATGAAACCGATGATAAAAAATGCGCTGGGCGCCAGCATCAGCATCTCGTTGGGCTGAAACCAGCCGCCGTCGCGCGCCAGTTCCAGGATCTTCACTCCCATCAACGAGCCGTTGCCGAACAATTCGCGGATCGTGGCCACGAAGATCAGGATGGCGCTGTAGCCCAGGCCGTTGCCGATTGCGTCGGCGATGCTGCGGCGAACGCCATAGTTCATCGCGCACGCCTCGGCGCGGCCGAGCACGATGCAGTTGGTCACGATCAGGCTGATGTACACACTGAGCGCGCTGGCGGCGGCGGGCAGGTAGGCGGTGAGCAGCTGGTCGATCACCGTAACTGACGTGGCGATGACGGTAATCTGTACAATCATGCGCACACTGCTGGGCAGATGGTGGCGGATCAGGCTGATGGTGGCGTTCGAGATGATGAGCACCGCGGTCAGGGCCACGCTCATGATCAGCGATGAGGTGAGCGAATTGGTGATCGCCAGCGCGGCGCAGATGCCCAGCACGTGCAGCGTGAGCGGATTTTCTTTCAGCAGCGGCGTGGTGACGTATTGCTTGAGTGACATGTTCAGGAGCCCCCGTTTGCGGTGCTTGCGGTCTGGCTGGGTGGTTGTTCGCGCAGCTGATTGAGCAATGGCTGGAATCCGTGCGGACCCAGCCAGTAGTGCACCAGCGAGGTGACGGCGTCGCCGGTGATGGTCGCCCCGGTCAGCGCATCCACGCGGTGCAGCGCCGCCGGCGAGTCCGGCGCGATCCTGCCGGGGCCGACGGCGAACACCGGATCGCCGAGATCGTCGTACACTTTACGGCCCCGCCACTTGGCGAGCCAGTCCGGCCGCGTGATCTGGTCGCCGAGGCCGGGTGTCTCGGTTTGCTCGTAGAAGCTGGCGGCGGCGATGGTGTTCATGTCCCCTTCCAGGGCCAGGTAGCCGTACAGCATCGACCACATCCCGGCTCCGCGGATCGGCAGGATGATGCGCTTCAGTGCGTTTCCCTCCCACACCAGGTAAACCGTTGCGAAGCGGCTGCGGGTGCCCAGTTTCGCCAGGTCCTGGTTGGCGGGAACCGCGACTGCGAGTCGCGGATCGCCGGCGGAGCGCCGCTGGTCGAAGGTGTTCGCGTCGATGGAATCGTCGAACCCACCCGTGTCGATATCGGCGATGCGCATGTCCAGGCTCTTGAACAGCGCCAGCATCTGTTCGTCGTCGAGTCGTTGCCCCGGTGCGACCAGTCCGGTGAGTTGCATGATGTTGCGGCTGCGCTCGAGGAGCTGATTGTTGAGATGGATGGGGCGCAGCAGCACTACGGCGGCGGACACCAAAGAGGAGCAGATCACCGCCACCAGGGCGACGACGATGACCGCCTTTCTGGGATCGTTGTTATCCATCGGCGCCGACTTGCTGGCGCCTGCGGCGCCTTTTGATATTGCGTTCCGTCGCTATGTAATCGATCAACGGCGAGAAAACACTGGCCAGCAGGATGGCGAACAACACGCCCTCGTAATACGCCGGATTGGTGGCGCGGATGGTCACCGTCAGCGCGCCCACAATCAGGCCGAAGGTCCACCGGCCGGGGTCGGTCATCGGGCCGGCGACCGGATCGGTGGCGATGAACACCACCCCGAACATGATGCCGCCCATCACCATCTCCCAATACCAGGGGATGGCGAACAACGCGTTCTCGGGAGCAATGGCGTTGAACAAGGTGGCGGTGACAATCAGTCCGATGAATGCACCGGCGATGATCCGCCACGACGCGGTCCCGGTCCACACCAGGAACAGCGCCCCGATGAGGACGCCCAGCGAAGACACCACGCCGATTGGTCCCGGCTGATCGCCTATGAACATCTGCCAGAAGCTGTAGCCCACGGCGGGGATCACTTTGATCCCGCCTTCCTCTCTGACCAGCTCCAGCACCGTCGGCTGGTCGTAGCCCGCCACCGGTACCCAGGGATTCTCGCCGTACATCAAGGTGGGGTATGAGAACACCAGAAACGCCGCCCCGAGCAGCGCGGGATTGAACAGGTAACGTCCCGACCCGCCGTAAATCAACTTACCCACCACGATGCCGAAACTCATACCCACCGCTACTTGGTACATCGGCGCGGTGGCGGGCATCAGCAGGGCGAACAACCAGGCGATCACCAGCAGGCCCTCATCGGGCTCGGTGTTGCGCAGTTTGGCGAACAGCGCCTGCCAAAACGCGCCGACAAGTAACGCCATTGCGAAGATGGGCAGAAAATACAACAGCCCGTGCACGAAACAGGCGACGGGGTTGTAGGCATCGAAACCGACGCCGAACTGGCGCAGCACGCCGGCCCGCCACCCCGGTACCCGCGCGAAGCCGAAATCGGCGATCGCCAGATTGGTCTGGTGTCCCAGGCTCCACGCGCCGATCAGCCACGTCGGCAGGCTGGCGATGACGAAATAATTCCATACCCGTTGCACGTTGCTGGCGTCCCGGATGTGCGGAGCGGTGAGCGTCGATCGCTTCGACGACCAGAAGAAGCGGTCTTGCATCAAGCGGAGATTTTTTCTGATCTCGGACATCAGCCACCGCGTTCTATTTCGTTGAGGTTCATGCGCAGCGCCACCCCGTAATCCTGTTTCGCCGGGCACACGAATGAGCACAGCGCGAGGTCTTCTTCATCCAGCTCCAGGCAACCCAGGGCCTGGGCCTGGTCGGTGTCTTCGACCAGCAATGCGCGGAACAAGGGCGACGGCAAGATGTCCAGCGGCATCACCCGGTCGAATACCTTCATCGGCAGCATGCTGGTGTAACGCCCGTTCATGGACGTATCAAAGACGATTCGTTTGCGGTGTCCGCTGCGCTTGACCAGCGCGGCGCCGGCGCTGTATCTGCGCGGCCACCAACCTAGCCAGCCGAACCTGCGCCGTTCGCCGCCCTCGCCAATGACACTCACCTGGTTGTGATAGCGGCCGAGATAGGCATTGCCGCCGGCGGCCTTGCGGCCGGTGAGCACGGACCCGGTAATCACCCGACAGGTGCCCGGCTCGTCGATTTCGCCCCTTACGAGGTCGTCGGTGGAGGCGCCGAGGCGCGTGGCCACGAGCCGGGGTTTACGCACACAGTCACCGCTGAGGGCGACCACCCGCCGGGTGTCGATGGTGCCCGAGGCCAGGGTATGCCCGATGGCGATGACATCCTGATAACCGATGTACCACACGACACGGTCGCGGCCCGCGGGATCGAGAAAGTGGATGTGGGTGCCGGCGAGACCGGCGGGGTGGGGTCCCTGGAACGCAACATGCTGCACGCGCTCCACGTCGCCCACCGCGACATCCCAGTCCGATCCGGTGCACAGGTGTACCGGGCCGTCGGTCAATCGCGACAACACGCGCAGGCCGGTGGCGAAGGCATCGGCTTGGGGGGCGACGATTACGCGCGGATCGGCGCACAGCGGCACGGTGTCGATGGCAGTGACGAAAATCGAGCATGGCACGCCGTCTGAGTGCGGCACCCGGCTGTACGGCCGGGTGCGCAACGCGGTCCACAGTCCCGACTGCCGCAGGCGCTCCGCGAGTTCGGCGCGGTCCGCGTGTGCGATGTCATCGTCGCCCAGCGGGTCGAACATCGGCGGCGTATCGCCGCCTTCCGCGAGTTCGATTTCGATGCACTCCAGCGCGCGCCGCGCGCCGCGGTTCACCGCCACTACGGTGCCCTTGCCCGGGGCGGTGTACGGCACGCTGAGATCGCGTTTGTCGATGAACAGCGGTTGACCCAGGTCTACCTTATCACCGGGCTTGACCAGCATCCTCGGCTTCAGCCCCGGGTAATCCCGGCCATCCAGCGCCACGCGGGCAATTTTGGGGCCGTCTACGATGGACTGCTCCGGGGCTCCGGCGATCGGGATATCCAGTCCCCTGCGGATGCGTATTGTACGTGTCATCGATCTGAGCGCCGCCGTCGACTGGTGTAGATTATCGCGATCTTGCCGCCAGCCTGTGCACATTGTGACAAGTTGAGCATTTGAGATCTTCGAAGGTGATGGTCGTGTCCTTGAAACGGGGGTGTTCGACTTTTCTCTCGTCATGGCAGCGGTAGCACGTCGCGTTTTGTCCTTCCTTGTCCATCATGCGGTCGGTCTCTGTGTGCAACGAATGACAGGTGGTGCAGCTCAGTAACGCCCAATCGTGTGCGCTGCTGGCGAACACCACCGCCCGCTCGCCCTCTGCATCCGGCGCGTGGCAGGCGAGGCAGGCGCGTACCTGATCGTCCCGCGGTGAGGCTTCGGGCCCTTCGCCGAACCGAACCATGGAAGGGAAGCCCTTGCCGCCATGCGCCCGTGAGACGTGAAAGCTGCCGGGACCGTGGCAGTCCTCGCAGCCGCGCCGGGTCATCGGATTATCGGCGCCGTGCACGCCGGTCTGGATCGTGTTGATCTTCTCGCCGGAGTGGCACACCAGGCACCCCTGGGTGCCTTCATCGGTAAATATCGGATGACGCTTGTTGTTCTGTGAGTGTGCCAGCGGAACGCTCAAGGTAAACATCAGGCACGTGGATACGATACACCGTAGCCGGCGTTGGGCGGTCAATGAATTCTTGTCCATTTCCTTAGGACTTTATGTATAGACTCGGGTTGAGTGACTCGGCGCATCGCCCCGGGCGGCGACGCTGGGAGCCGCATGCAAAACACGCCGAGACGGGGCGTTGTGCCCGCGATACTTCTGATCGCGGCAGTTCGATTCGAACCGGGCAGTGCGCATCATATTCATTTCCTTTTCATTCGACAATAAAGGCGGTGGAATCAATTCCACGGATAACCGTCACGCACCGCTTGGGTGCATGGTGTGCGTCGACCGCAAATCGCCGCTGTGAGTCATCGGCGGGCGGCTGGACTATCGCCGTGGCGGCGTAACGGGCGGACACGGAGGATGAGCCGGCCCGATTTAATTCGCAGCCGGAAAGACCTGCGCGGCGCACGGTCGCGATGTGCGCTATTTCTGCCCGTCCTGGGGCGCGGCCGGCGGCGGCTGGGTTGCGTTGAGCATGCGCACGAGATTGGATGCGCCAAGCACCGCCGCGGCGCCCTCCAGGCTGGAGCCCTGGGTGCCGACCTGGACCGTGGGCACCTTGATGATGTCCGGGTTCGACCCCGCCACCGCGAGTACCTGTTTCAACAACTGTAACTGCATGACCCGGTCTTCGCCCAGCACATTGACCTGCGCCTCCTGGCCCTGCGCGATTTCGATCAACTTCAGTTTCTCGCCCTCGCCTTCGAGCTGGAGTTGCTGTTTGCGGTGCTCGGCGGCGGCCTTGGCGATCTCTGCCCGCACCAGAGTCGACTGCTGGTCCGCGGTGGCCCGCTCGCGCTCGACCTTGATCCGCTGTTGCTGTGCCTTCTGCTCCTCGGCATAGGTGGTCTGCAACTGGGTGGCGAGCTGTTCGCGCAGGCGCGCGACCAGCATCTCCGGGGGGATCGCCGGTTCGCCCATGCGCACCTCCTGGATGGTGACCCCCGCCTTCTTTCCCTCCTCGATGATCGCCTCTTCGACGAGCGCGGTGATGGTGTCGCGGTTTTCGATGAAGTCGAGCACGCGGCGATCGGGATGCCCGCCTATGGTGCGCAGTATGTCGCGGATCGCGGGGGTGATGATATTGTCTTCGACCTTTTGCAGATCGCCGACCGAGGCCACCACCTTCGGCGCGTCGTCCGGATGCACCTGCACCACCACGCGCATGTCCACGGGGATCGTCCAACCCTCGACGCGCACGTTGATGGCGCGGTCCGCGGCATCCTCGGGTATTGCTTCGTTGGTGTTCTGTACTTCCTGCTTGATGGAGCCGTCGTCCTCCAGCACCAGGTTGATCTTGCGCGTCGCGTAGCCGCCTTTGTAGGCCCAGGTCTGCACCCGGGTGGGTATGATGGTCGCGACGTAAGCGTTGGCGTTCAGATAGTAGCGGCCCGACGGCAATGGCTTTTCCCAAACGCCCACGCAGCCCTGCGGCACCAGCGGCATGGACAACTCCTTGCCGCCTTCACCCTTGAAGCGCACCAGGGGATCGGGGCACGTGTTCACGGTTTGCACATTGGAGCGGATCACCGCCACGTGACCGGTGGCCACGTCCAGCGCCTTCATCCGCTTGACGTCGAACAGATACTGATTAAGACGGTAGCGGCCCGGCCTGAGCACCGTGAGTTGTGGGCCTTTCTGGCCGCCGCCCCCGGAGAGGAAATGGACCGCATCCAGCATGTTGGTGAATTCGTTCTCCGGCCAGGGGTCGGCGAGGAACTGACCGTCGCGCAGCGGCCTTCCGTCCTTGGAGACCAGCAGGCCGTACTCGCCCTGGGGGATATCGATCACGGGTTTTTCCTCGATACGGTACAACACGTTCACCAGGGGTATGAAGTGAAATCCCGGCGGCAGCGTCTTCGCCTGCGGCCCCTTTTCTCCGGGCATGGCGACAATCTGGCCGGGCTTCATCCCGGGGCCGGTGTACACCCGATTCATGTGGCCTACGCTGTCGGCGCCGATGATGACGAAGGATCGGGAGATGAACCCGACGATGCCCAACAGGACTGCGGCCAAGCCGATATAGCGGTTGAGTTTGATGTTCTTATCGCTATCGGCGTACAGTCTGACGATGAACGTATGTTTGCGGACCAGCCAAATGCCGAGCAGCAGCAGTAATACCGAAACGATGGCGACGAACATGGCATCCCTCTTCCTGGTTATAGTCCACTTAGTATAGATCGCATTCCGGACATTGCCGCCGCAGCCGGCTCTGCCCTCCACGAGGAATTATTTCTCGGCCGCTCTCGACCCACTACGATCAAAAGCGCATTGTTGTTCACGGAACTATCACGGCAATGAGGGCAACATAGGCGCGTGTTTAACGCTGTCTATCATCACGAAAAACGTTGTTAGCTACAATCACGCCCCTCTACGCCGCACTCTTGGCTTTATACTTTTTCGCTTTGAGCGTGCGGACATTCCGCTTACGTCGAGTTCTGAAAATTCCCATCGGCGACGCCAATGACCCGCGCATGATGCGAGCCATGCGGGTGCACTCAAACTTCGCCGAGTACACACCCTACGCGCTACTGTTGATATTCATGGTTGAGTTGGGCGGAGGCCATGGCTGGCTTGTGCACGGGCTTTGTATTTGCCTGATGCTCGGCAGGCTTTCCCATGCAGTCGGGGTCAGCAAGATTTCGGAGAATTACCACTACAGGGTATTTGGCATGGCAATGACTTTCACCGCCCTGGTCGGCGCCGCGGTACACTTGCTCTCGGCCTACGCTTTATCCCTGTTGTCATAGGCCGGATTGATAACCGAAAGGATATTGATGCGGGGATCGGTGCGCCGGTCGGGTCGCTGATGATGAGGCATGGTCCTGGCGTCAGCAAGCGCTTGGCACCGACCGCATCGACAACTGCCGCTTTGCGAGCACCAGACACAGGAGACTAAGATGACTAACTTGGGATCAGTTTTCGAACAACGGTGCGATGCCGTTCAGTCCTGCAGTGCGATAGAACTACTGATCAGACCACGCGACCGGGATCTGGGCGGCTTCTCGGTGCGACGGGTGTTGCCGACAAAGGAACGAAAGATGGTCGGCCCTTGGATTTTTTTTGACCATATGGGCCCGGCGGACTTCGAGGCCGGACAAGGTATCAACGTAAGGCCGCACCCGCATATCAATCTCGCAACCGTGACTTATCTGTTCGAAGGAGAAATCCTGCACCGCGATTCGCTCGGTAGCCTCCAGAGCATTCGGCCAGGCGATATCAACCTGATGGTCGCGGGCCGGGGAATCGTACATTCAGAGCGCGAAACGCCGGCGGTCACCGCGGAACCGCATCGACTCCACGGTCTGCAACTGTGGCTCGCCCTGCCCGACGCGGATGAAGAAGTCGAATCGGCTTTCCACCATTACCCGGCCGCAGAAATACCCTCGGTCACGGTGGCGGGCGTGTCCCTGCGCGTAATGATGGGTTCAGCTTACGGCGCGACATCGCCGGTCAGGGTGTTCGCCGAGACGCTCTACGTCGAGGCGCATCTTCATGCAGGCCAATCCATTGCTCTTCCGGATGCCGAGGAACGCGCGGTGTACGTGGCCAGTGGCAGCCTGTCGGCGCGGGGCACGCCAATCCCCGAGCATTCGATGGCCTTGTTTTCCGACGAAACAGGAATCAGCTTGGAGGCGGAGGAGGAGGCGCGCATCGCGGTGATCGGCGGCGCCAAACTGGGCCGGCGCTATATCGAGTGGAATTTCGTTTCCAGCCGCAAGTCGCGGATCGAAGCGGCGAAGGAAGATTGGAGGGCGGGCCGCTTTCCGAAAGTGCCCGGCGACGATAAGGAGTTTATTCCCCTGCCGGACTAACATCCGCCCTTATGATCGGTAAGACACACTCGTTGCGGGACGCGGCAGGGTCGCTTATTTAAAGAGAGTTCGGTGCACGGTGCGGGCATCTGACGCTGATTCTGTGTGATGCAACAATGTTGCAGCGCGATAGGCTGAAGAATACTCGTTGCGTGCCTTCGCAATTTTAGTATCTTCGCATTCACGACGCGGAGGAAGCAGGAGTTCTATTGACACGACCCTATGTCCGCTTTTCTTTATTGATATATCTTAATTTATCTCAAGGTATGGTCATGCCAATTCAATGGGGCACAATGAATCAGGCCGAGATAAACGACAAATCAGCAGCGGGATTATCGGACACATTTGGGTTCATAAATAGTTAGGTATCAATGAAAGAACTTTTGAGACGATGGTTCCTTGTTGTAGCGATAATGATGGCCCAAGGATCCGCAGTACTGGCTGATGACTGTGACGTGAGCTTAGAAAGTCTGTTTTCGAAGTTATTGGATATAAAAGGAAGAGGAGATGTAGATGCGTTTCTGGAGTTCTTTCATTCGACAGGCAAACTGCTTATGGAGGGAGGGCTCAAAAAGGATCCTGGGCTAAGGCAGAGAACAATTGACCAATGGAATTACAACCTCGAGATGTATAAGAATTACGAAGTGGCAAATGTTTTTCTGTCTCGGAATTGCATGATTGGAATACTAGAATTGTCGAGAAAGAAGGACACGGATTCAGGACCACCGGCTTTAGAGGTATTGTTTGTTAAATTAGTCGGGGGCTGGAAATTCGTATATGAAATACACGTAAACTGATACCTATTCATTCGAGTGCGACGCTCTGAATCGCGCGCTTCAATGAGACCGTTAGGCGCCATAATTTTTCTCATTCGTGGCTCCCTCAGTGCGCTATAATTGCATTATGAATGAACCTCAAATCGACATTGAGAAACTGGACATCGAGCAACGCTTGCGTCTCATCGAGCGTCTGTGGGACAGCCTTAGCGGAGATCTGCAAGCCTTTCCATTGACGGCTGGGCAAGAAGCCGAACTTGATCGGCGCTTGGATGAAATGGAAGCTGAAGATGCGGAAGGGATACCATGGGAAGAAGTCATGAAGAGGATACGGGCCCGGTTGGGTTGATTCCCGTCGAGATTCGTCCTGCGGCCGCCGCTGATATCGAAGAAGCGGCTCTTTGGTATAACTCCCAGCGACCGGGTCTAGGTGTGGAATTCTTGGACGAGCTTGCCTTCGCGCGGCAATCGATAGTTGAGGCGCCTCAAAGATTCCCAGTGGTCAAGCGGGACACCCGGCGAGCTCTTTTGAGGCGATTTCCATATGCTTTGTATTACCGCGTTTATCGGGACCGCATTCTTATCGTTGCGTGTATGCACGGCCGGAGGCATTCAAAACGGTGGCAGAGACGCAAATAACACCTAAAGCGCTGCAGCCGATGTGCCTACCCGTCACGCAGCTGAGCCTAGACGTTACGTTCATCCCGCAAAAGCGGACGCTTAAATTGAGATTGATGATCAGAAGTTCCTGCCGTTTCCGCAAAATATAGTCAAATAGGCGTATGTCCGGATAGGGCAGATTCTGTTGAAAAACTCGATGATTGAATGCTCGCCATGAGATAATTGTAGCTCCGAGTTTCAAAGGGTTTCTTCCCATGATGGGACACCTACCGGCGC
>CAMYKW010000039.1 GCA_947259175.1 uncultured Gammaproteobacteria bacterium
GATCCCGCCGACGGCCAATTTTGCTATCGGCGACAACGCGGCCACGGATGTTACCCCCGGCACCATAGCCACTGCGATGTGCGGCACCACCACCGCGACGGTAATCGCCGCGATCGGTTTCCAGTACTTCTTGACATAGCTGACCACTTTGGTGACGACCGTCTTGACGACCTTAATGGCCTTCTTGAAGATCTTCTTCAGCGCCTTGAACGGATTGAGTGAGAAGTATCCGCTCGGGTCGATGGTGTTCAGCGGATTGTTGAGTACGTAGCTGTAGCGGTTGAGGCTTTGGCTGAACAACGGGAACTGGATATGCGGATCAGCGGAAACGAATCGGCCCACAGTCGGGTCATACACTCGTCCGCCCATGTGGATCAATTCCACGCCGGCAAGGTGTTTGTGACCGGTGAAGCCGCGATCCGTGGTTGCGTTGAGCAGATTACCGATGGGATTGTTGTCAGCCACCGCAAGACGCCGTTTCCCGAATGCGTCGTAATGGAAGCGCTCGACCACGAAGCCATTCTCGTCGGTGATCGCAGTGATCGAGTCCAGATGATCGCGATGCAGGTAGTGGGTCTTGGGTGCGTCGCCACTCTTTTCAGTGATCACCGCCACCGCCTTGCCACCGACGACGACATGGAAGCGCTGCGTGACCGATGTGGCTGTGGTGACCCGTTCATACAGCGCACCGACTCGAATAGTCACCGTGTCTTCACCAGAGCGGGTCTCTACCTGTTTGACCAGTTGCCGTTCCGGCCCATAAATCATGTCGGTTACGTTGCCGCCCTTCACAATGCGCGACGGTTTGTTGTATGAGGCCCAGGTCAATACCCGGCCATCGCCGGACAACTGGTTGCCGTTACCGTCATAGACGTAGCTCGCATTTTTGTTGCCGCTGATTGCGGTCAGCGCATGGGGCCCGGCAGCCTCGCCATAGCTGTAGTTGCCCACGTCCGAGCGGTAGGTGATGTTGCCAACGGCGTCATATTCGAACTGGGTGGCGGTCAAGCCCGCCCACGCGTAGAGTTCGGCCCCCGCCCCTGACAGGTTTGCGTCGGTCACGCGGTTGAGGCTGTCGTAGCCAAAGGCCTCTGTCAGGTCGACTGCACGGTCCTGGCGCTCGATGAGATTGCCGACCCGGTCGTAGACGTAGAAGTTATCCTGCACGACGCCGTGAGGCGTAAAAATCTGTTGCTCTAGCGATATGCGCGCGAGCCGCGCATTGTCGTCGTGATCGGCGGCAAGCGCTGCGTTGTCATCGGCGATAGCGCGTTGCGATGCCGCGGCATCGGCGAACTCGGTCCCGTAGACCGTATACAACGCCTCCCAGAAAGAAATGTTGGCCATCGGCGCGTACAGCTCGGACAGCGCCAGGTTGTGAGCCGCCACCGCCAGCAGGTCTTCGGACATGGTGCGTAACAGCGTTTCCATTCCCCCGCCACCGCCATCCGCACTTTCAGCGCCGTCACGCAATATGCGTCGGATTTTATCTTCGCACTCGTCTTCCAACATTTCCGAAGCCATCTGCGCCTGTTGTCGGAACAGGATTTGGTCATCCACTTCCACCGCGACTGAATCAACAGGCGCCGGCGCGGCTTCCGGGTCCGCATCGGGATTGTTCTTGGGCTCATTGTCGTTGCTCGCGGTGCCGCCGATTACGGGACCACACTCATCATATAAGGTCTGCCAATAGGCGTCGGTCGCCATCTCCGCGTATAGATCGGACAGCGTCGTCTGGTGCGCCATCGCCGCTTGAAAACTTTCCGACGAGGCGAGCGTCGCAGCAGCAGAGTCCGGGTTTCTACGGTCTTGCCGTGCAGCACGCCTGTCCGCCGCCGATTGCGTGCGAGTCTTTGGGCCAAACTGCCCAGGCGTTCTCTCACGCTGCTCAGGCTGGGCTTGTCTATCCTGCAGTTCGTTTAAGGGTTCGGAAAATGAATCGGCGAGCTTCTCATAGGTTGCGGCGATTTTGGCGAGGTGACTGGTCAGATCGGCGACGCCGGCGCGGTCCTCCGGCGATGGAATCGCCAGCGACTGGTACTGGCTCGCCAGCTGCGCGTGGTCTCCGGCCAGGCGCCGGTATGAATCCTCAATCCCGTGGTAATGAGCGGCAAGCAGTTCATGGTAGTCGGCCTCCAGGGCGCGTCCCTGGACCGGGTCGTCCACCAAGCCGGCGTACTGGGTGAGCAAGGCCTGGGCGCTTTGCATCGAGTTGTCGTGGCGAATTGCCAAGGCGTCCTGAAGTTCGGCATTAATCCGGTGGGTATCCGCCTCAAATTCGTATTGCCGGACTTCGGCCTCAGCAAGCATCGCGAGTGCATGATCGCTTGCGGCGCGCAGAACGTCCGCCTGTTGGCGTGCGGCGGCACCATTCCGCATGGCAAGCTCTCGCGCCGATAGGGCGTCGGTGTGTTGGGCCTGATGAGCCACGGACTGGCGGCTGGAATCGTCGACCAACCGGCGCAGTTCGTCGAGGATCCCCTGGATCGACTCCGCGGTAAGCGGCGCTGCGGCGTTACCGCTGTTTTGTGCAAGCGAACGAATCAGGCGGCCACTGCTACTGCTGTATTGCAGCTCGGTGACTACGTCGTTGCCCTGGGTATATTTAGTGATCTGACCGTCGGCGCCAACTTGTTTGGCGCTCCAGTGCAGCACCGAGTTGCCTTGGTACTGCGCATACATTTGATTGGCGTGGTCCACCGCTAAATTGGCGGCGTCTACCGCATCACGCACCTGATCATCGATGGCATTAACCGCATTGGCCTCCTGCTGTGCTTGCGTGTAGTAGGCGTTTGCCTGCTCCGCGTTGGCATTGGCGGTCTGGCTGTATTGGTTGGCTTGTCTGGCGTGATCGTTCGCCTTGTCCGCCCACGAGTTAGCGTGATTGGCGAAACCGCTGGCGGCGCTAGCGTAGGCGTCCGCATCTGCCTGCCACAGATCGTAGGCATGCGCATGGGTGTTGGCCCACTCGGCATGAAAATCGTGGGCGTGTTGGCTGGCGGCGTTCGCCGCTGCCGTTTTGTGGTAGTTGTACCAGTACCAGTGGTCGTCCGCTTCCTTCTGCTTTTCCCGGGCAATGCTGTAATGTTGGTTGGCCGCTGACGCGAAGTAGTTTGCCTGCCCCACCGCGTGGTTGTACGCACCTACAGCGTCATCGGCGAGCCCGGCATAGCGCTGGGCTTCATGCGCATACGGTTCGGCCAGATCGTTGTAGTACTGCATTTTATTGATGTGTAACTGGCGCTGATCCGCGAAACTCGCTTCCAGATCGATGGCATCCTGCGCCAACTGCCGGGCGCGATCGAATTGATCCAGATACTCCCGGTACTCAGCCAGGCCGGCGCTGCGCACTTCGGTGGGAAAACCGTACTCGTTGTAGGTGGTGCGCACAACGAGCTGCGAGGGGTAGACCACATAGTCAATCCGGTCGGTGGTGCCCTGATACGCGGTTTCGGTCACATAGCGTTGGTTGTCGATAAGCTCCTCGACCCGGGTTAGGCGACCGAACTGATCGTAACCATGAGTGCGCTCGTACCCTCCGGGACTGGTCACCTGCGCCAGCCGACCAACGCCGTTGGCGGCGGTGTCGTAAGCCCACAGAGTCTCACCCTCAGTCTCTACACGGCGCACCAGTCGGTTGAGCACGTCATATTCGAGCATCACCTCCTGGTTTTTCGCGTCGCGTTGCCGGATGAGATTGCCGAGTGCATCGTATTCATAATGCCACTCCCCCATGTCCGGGTCGTTCATTAACGTTTTGCGGCCGAACAAATCGTAGCGAGACTCAATGCTGTTGCCGTGGGCATCGGTGGTGCGGATCAGGTTGCCCACCGCATCGTATTCGTACTGTGTACGGTTACCGCCAGCGTCCAAGGCTTCCACCGGTTTGCCCTGGGCGTTTACAGTGCGTGTCGAAACCTGACCCAAGGCGTTGGTCACACGTTGGGTGCGACCGCCATGGTCAATCAGTGTCCGAGCACCGTCGGGCCCGGTGCGGCTGTTCATACGTCCAAGAATGTCATAGCCGTAAACAGTCCACCTGGGCTCGGTGTCCTTGAAGTAAGGGCGGGACTCGCGGGCTTTGCGTCCAAAGGCGTCAAATTCGGTATCCTGGTACACCGGCGTGCCGTCGAACCCGAAGGTCTGTTTGCGCACAACGCGGCCGAGCATGTCGTGGTACACGGTCTCCGGCGATTCCCCCTGATTGTCGATGGCGCCGACGAAAAACGCCGCGTTCGCCGGACAGGTCGTATCGCACCATTCGTAGACGAGGACATCTTGTCCATTCTCTTCGCTGTCCGTGCGCACCTGGGTCTCCCTGATCTTGCGCCCGAAGCCATCGTAGTCATAGATCGTCTCCTGACCATTGGCGTCCACGGCGCGGATGACCACCCCGAAGCGGCCGTCATATTCCTTGGTCGCCGCGTGGCCCAGGGCGTTGCCGGCCTGGATTGGAAAACGGCCATCTGTGCTGAACGCCACGGAGCTGCTGCGGCTGGCGATCCCGGCGGCGCTGACGGTGGTCGTGACCCGATTGCCGAATCCGTCGTAGCCATAGTCGGTCGTCACCGCCTGCGCATGACCCGGCTCCACCACCTGTCGGGTCGGCAACCCGTCGCTGTTGTAACCGTACTCCGTGATCCGGGTGATGGTCGGTTGGCCGGGCGCGGTGGCGGTGGTCTCAGAGCGGGTCAGCCTGCCCAGGATCCAGTTAGCGGTATCGTCATTGAAGGTGTTGTTAACCGTCTTCGTGTAGGTGCCGGTGACATCGGAAGATTCAGTCTCGGTACGTATGTTGTTGCCGTAGTCGTCGTACGCCGCGTCGCTGCTGATCGTAGACACGTGGCTGCCGTCCAGCTCATAGGCGTCGGTCGTCTTGTTGGCGGTGTACGGAAAGAACGTCTTACCCCCGTTCAGGACCAGGTGATCATTGTCCTGATCGCTGCGAAACAGAGTAACGACATTGCGCGTCTTGGTGGTCGCGATCAACCGGCCCGTGTGCGGAAATTGTTGCTCGAATCGCGAGTGAACGGTGATCCCGCTGCGCGTGTCGTGGACCTGATGCCAGGCAAATCCCAACGCGCCGCGGCCGGCGACGTTGGTCTTGGCGCCGCCGTAGCGATGTTCCGCCCGCGCCCAACCCCCAATCCCATCGCTGGCGCGCACCGCGGACACGAGAAAAAACGGGCCGGCTTGAGTAATGTCCGGGTACGATCCAGACAAGACCGGCGCCGGCGTGTAGACATCGCCGTCGGAGCCGGTCGCATATTCGATCTGGGTAATGAAACCCAAACCATTGGTAATTTCTGTGATGACTTCCTGGGCCGCAATTTCGCCGGCGCCGCTCAAGAACACCTGCTGCGAATCACCTTGCACCGCGATCACAAGATCGATAGCGCCGTCTGCATTCGTATCAGCGAGCGTGCCGCGGGCCACGCTGTCGGCATGTATACGCTGTTCAATCAGCGCCGCCGGCAATACAAAGTCATCATCGCGCACCCAGCCCGGGTTGGTATTTCTCCAAACCGAGTTGACGTGAGTCCCGCTGGTAGCTTGATACGAACGCACCATATCGACGACGCCGTCTCCGGTAACATCAATGAAACTCCCGTATACGTTCGTGTATCCATTGCTGTAATCGACACCGATAGTGGCAGGCCGATAGTCGGCGCTGTACAGCCAACCGGCACCGGTGTTCAGCCAAGCATGACGCGTTTGTGCCGCCCCAATTTGATAAGCGCTGATAAGGTCCGGCAGGCCGTCCCCGTTAACGTCGACCAGATCGGCGAGCGCCCGGCCGTCTGCGTCGTCTACGTATGAGAGCAACGCGGTGGGTAACGCGTAGTCAACATCCTGCCGCCAGCCCGAACCGGTGTTGATCCAGGTATTGGCCGCCTCGCTGCCGTCGGCGAACTGAACCGAGGTCACCCAATCGGGAAGCCCGTCGCCGTTTACATCGGCAGAGCGGCCGTTAACGGTGCCGCTTGCGATGCCCGCCGCATAATCGTACTGGACGTCAGGTGGACTGAACCCTGGAGCGGCGATCCAACCGTTTCCTGTGTTGCGCCACGCGCCGAGTATGACCCGGCCGTCCGGCATGCGCGTTGCAGCCACCACGTCGACCAAGGCATCTCCATCCACATCGATCAGTTGCGCGAGAGGCACACCCTGGGACGTGGGGTCGATTTCGGTCAGGGGCAGCGGCAGGACAAATCCGGGGTTGTGGGCCCAACCGTCTCCGGTGTTTAGCCATACACTTTGCGTGCGAACACCGTTTTCGGAATACGAAAGTATCCAGTCCGGCAGTCCATCGCCATTGAGGTCCGCCATGTCCCCCAGAGATAACCCATCGCGACTCAAGTCGTAACCGGTAAGTGGAGATGGCGGAGCGTACGCAGCGCTGCGGTTCCAGCCGGTTTCTGAGTTCAGCCACGCACGCAATGCGTCCATGCCGTCTTCGTCGCGAACCGCCGTAACCCAATCGACGTACCCGTCATTGTTGATGTCTGTGAGCATTCCGCGCGGGCGTCCACTATCGTCGGTCAGATTGTCGGGCAGCGGGTGCGAACCCTGGTTCCATTGCACGGCCGCATCCAGCCAGGCGAATGTTGTCGGCGGCAGGCAGGTAGCACCGTCTCCCGTGCACTCAGTCAGCGAGACCATGCGCGACAACCCGGTTGCGGATGATTCGTCATAGCCAATCCGGTAATCCCGCACCAAAGACGTACCGGCATAGGTCCTGATATTGGTGAGTCGCTTGGCGACGCGAAGCGCAATGCCGTTGGCGAATGCGCGAATTGGGTCCGGTCGGGCCTCGTATTCGAATTCAACTGCCAAGCTGTGGCCAATACCCTGCGTGTCATTACGCCCATAAAGAATTGTTGCCGGCACCCGCTCGGTTTCCGCCACCCCGATATCAGCCGCGTCGGTGTAGTCCGCGTACTGATAATCGATGCTGTTACCGTGCACATCCCGGGTTTGGCTGATCCACCAGCGGTGTACAACGCCGGTCTCCGGATGTTTGATCTGAGAGTCGGCGGTGGCGCCGTAATAGATGCGATCACCCGCTTTGGTGATGACCGTGAATGACTCGGGACCGGTGCCGCCGCTTGGGTAAGCCACCGAGCCGTAGGCGATGATTTTCTGAAATGACTCGATCTCGGTGCGGTATTCGGAGCCATGGGCGCCTTGGATGCCGCTGACCAGCATCAGCCGTTGACCATCGAGGCAAAACCGATCATCGGCATTGTGGCGCACACCACCTGCCACCCCATCTTGCGCGATGGTTCGACTGCAACGTGTTATCGACGACAGCCCATGGAGTTGTCCGCCCACACCCAGCAAACCGTTGCCGCCGCTGCTGAGGTAGCCAATCGACAACTGCGGAGTCAATCCGTTAACGCCCGGCGGAACCTCGATCTTGACCGAGAACGCAGCCTGGCCGTCGGCGGTGACTTCGAAGGCGCCATTGACGGCGCCGACGGCGTACGCGAACGATGGTGTGGGCAGCGAGGCGAGACCGGCAAAGATAAAAAACAGGGCGGACAACAGCAGGCGACGTTGTTGCAGCCAATCTTCAAACCGCATGGTGGTGCTCCTCCCCTTGGGATCCCTGTGAATCTTTTTGTACCGCTTGCTCGTCTGGACCGGGTTCCACCCGTAACGCGGCGTTCCGGCCCGGTTTTTCGAGAGCCTACGTTCTTGCAGGAGAATATTCTTCACCCGTTTGGGTGAAATATTGGGGAGATAGGCGAAATTGTTGTGACTAAATCACTGTAGTGACCGATTTTAAGATTCAGACGCTGTAGGACTTCGTCTCGATAACAATCAGCTATGGTGGTAGCGCTGTTCCCCTGCGGTGCGGGGACAAGGGAGTGTGTTTTTCTCTATTCGCGGTTGCATGTGCCGTGCTCTGTTTACGGTACTTGTGCCGTGCGTTGTTCGCGGTTAAAAACCGCCCACAACAAACTGCTCCCAGAACAAGAGGGTTAGGGTTTCGGCGGGATATAGTGCGGGTCGTTGGGATTCATGAAGATGAATTCGCGGCTTCCGGGTTCGAGCTCGACGTAGTCCAGGGTCATGCCGTCGAGCAGCTCGGAGCTGGTGGGGGCTACGAGAATGGCGACGCCGGTGGTTTCAATGCGCGCGTCGTCGCCCTTGGCGTTGTCGAAGCCCATGGCGTAGTCGATGGAGCCGTCCTGTTTGCGATTAAATTTGACCTGAACACCCAGTGTGGATTCTGATCTTCATCATGAATTACCAGTTCCAGTAGTAGGCCATGACGCTTATTTTCATCGGACGACCACTATGTAGTCCTTTGCAATATATCGCCCCTTCATTCACGCTCACCATTGCCGCTCCAGTGCTGTAAGCGGAGTATGTGAAGACTCCTGTCTTAGCATCAGACCTAGGTGCGTGTTGTGCTGTGTTATGCTCTATCGTATTCACCCCATCGTAAGAATAGGCGATACGATTCTGGTCAGCCAGTGCCCTTTGACCGACACCCACTTCGGCGATCATCCCAGTGGTGGTCGGGACAAGCGCGCTGACTTGAACCGGTACAAAATTGGTGCTGTCTACGGTTTGGGGTAATTCGTAGCGCTCCGTATAACGCACGCGATCGCCATGCTGCACGAAGTTCAAGAAATTGCCCGTGGCATCGTTGCGCACGGCGCCCACAAACGCGAAGGCGCTGTAATCGTTGGGCACGACCGGCGCATCAAATGACGCAGATAGAAAGCCACCGATGGATTGATCAGACGCATCTTTGGCTACAAAGAGGTAATACCAGGTGTCGGCGGCCTCCGCGCCGGTATCGAGACCCAGTTTGCCGACCACGGTAAGATCAAGCATGACATCGACATCGCTCACGCCGACTGGAAACGCCCCTTGATCCAAACCGATGCGCTTGGCCGTGACCTGGATCCTATGATCGTCCAGGTTCTTGACCACCAACCCGTAGGGACGCCCGCCGCCTACCGCTGCAAAAGACCCCAGTCCCCCGCCGCTCAATGCACCGCTCACCGCATCGAGCGCCGTCAACACGTCCTTCGGCACTTTGGCGATCAAGGCATCGAGCAGCCGCAACCGGTGGGTGGCGCATTCGGTGGCCACTGTCGAGACATCACCGGCCATCGCTTCAAGCCCACTATCATTAGGTGCATTGGTCCCCATGGCCTGTTGAATAAACGCCTTGAAAGCGTCTTTATCAGGGGTATTACCCTGCCACACGTCGCCGGCGATGGCGCCGGGATCCAGATCGGACTTGAGGTCCTCCCAAACGCTGGGGCATACCGCGGTAACGTCCTGCGCCATCGCGTCGATATCGACCGGGGTTTGCGCCTGGAGCTGGCTCATCGCGGTGAGACAGTAGGCACAGATACCAAACAGAATTTGCTTTGCGTTCATGATGATTTCCCTTGTTTTCCTGCGGGGTGAGACCCTCTCAAATTTATCGAACCCATACGGTCCAGGCATAAGCGTTGGCGATGCCCTGGCTCGGTGTTCCATTCATTGCGTACCCGGTGTTCTCCGCACCGGTAGCGAGCGGGCTGAACGCCCAGTTGAATCCCGAGTCCGGGGTCTGGTCCAGGGTGAGCGTATTCGACCATTGACTGGCGCCGCTGGTTGCCGCGACATCCGGATCGTGCGAACTGAAATACCCATCGGTGCTTCTATGGACGTGGTAGGTCCGGTTTAGATCCTGCCGCTTGCCCGCGACGACGGTCTTTGGAATATTGCCGGTCCCGTAGACGAAATCGACGTAGTCCACATGCGTTGCCGCCAGGTCCTTCCCGAAAGCGGTCTCGGCGTGGGCGGGCAACTGATCCGTACTGAGCGCGAATCCTGTTTGCGTCGCCAATGACGGATCGTAATCGGCCTGAATGCCTTCGTTCCAGTCGCTCACCGGATCGTTCTCGTATTGCGCCGCAACCAGGGTCCATCCCCCACCCTCGCTGGTCATATCGCAGTACACTTGAAAGGCATCAGCCGTATCCCCCGTGTTCACATCGATCCAATACAGGTTATTGACCGAATTCGGATGGCCCACCTTGATCGCATTGCATGACAACCCCGCGGTCTGCCGGCTCAAACCATCCGGGGATTGCGTCAACCCAGTCTGGCTGCCGGCCACCAGCGAGGCGGCAATCCCCTGCGGCAGCTTCGCCCGTAAAACACCCAACAAGCGCAGGCGCTGCGCGCCGCACTCGGTGATCACCGTCATCATGTCGTCGGCCATGCCGGCGACATCACTGGCATTGGCCGCATTGTCGATTGCGACCTGCTGGAGATAGGCCACAAACGCAGCGCGGTCGGCGCCGTCGCCCCGCCACGGATCGCCCTGCATGGCGGCGGGCGCAAATTCCGAAGTCAGCGATTCCCAGTGCGCGGGGCAGGCAGATTGCACCAATGCCGCCAGCGCATCGACGTCGATTTCGTCGACCGGTTGCGCGGCGGCGTTACCAACCGTTAACGAGACGACCAATAGACATTCAAGGCATCTTTTCATCTCGGCATGCTCCTATTCCGGATCCTTTACTGCGTGCCCTTCATCATTTCGTCAATCCGTTCCGGGCTGATACCGGTCTCGCTGTGATAGGCCTCCAACACCTGGGTTGGTACGTCGCCGGCGCGCGCGCCGCTGGGCGGCTGCGGCCCCGGGTCTCGCAACAGCTTGGGATGCGCTAGCTCTGAAGATCGTTGTGATAATTTCTTCATATCATCCATCAAGGCTTCCGATTGCTTGAGATTCGCGAGCGCAGATTCCATCTCCTGTTGCGCCTGCGCCATCTTGCCGACCTCTACACTGACCTTTTCTACCCTTATTCGCGCCTGTTCCACCGCCGCTTCCGACGCCACGGGCGGCAGTGTGACGCGCGCTTCATCGGACACGTCGGTGTGCCACCACATCACGCCGGAGGCGATGGCAAAAACGACAATGCCTGCGACTGGATAGATATAGATTGGTGGTCTCATTTGGTTAATTGAGGTCTGCCCCTTTTGTCTCTACACTCAAATAGTTCACATTACAGTTAATTGCGTACTGACCCCTTAGAATTCTTAGAATTGCTGAAAAATATTCAATTGCTTAGTTATTCTTAATCGGTTTACCAGCTTTATCAAAATAGTGAACGATTGACTTGCCCTCGGCGTTGAGAGTTCTACTTTCCTTAACGTGTCCATTATCGTGGTATTGATAATCATGTCTAAAAAAGAGTTGACCATCTAAATATTTTTCAAAACGATATAAATTTCCCGCACTATCGTAAAAGCCTATGCAGTAGGTATTACGTGCAATAGCCTCTTCTCTAGATAATTCCTCCACCGGCTTCAGCGGAATACTGTAACCAGCAAAGCTTGCATAATATGCAACAACATCTCTCTTCTTAACGTTTGTCATTTCTGCCTTACAACCATTCATAAAGAAGGTATTTAAATAAACCAAAGAGATGGCACAAATAAATTGTCTCTTATTCACGGCGCTCTCCGTATTGTTAGCTCAATTTCCCCAAGAAGCTGCTCCTGGAAAGAATGGCAATTTTGCCCTACGGGCCAACGCCAACTTCCACTATACGACGTGGCAAAATTTCGAATCGCGGTAGCGGCCGCATCTTTAGATACCGTACCATATACATCAAACGCATTGACGCCTGCGCTCCTGTCACCGTGATGAGGGTCAAGCGTTGACGTGCCACCCCAATAACTCTGACCGTTTAGTTCACCATCAACGCCGAACAACGTGTCTATTAATACCACTGGCTCTTTTGGCCACCATCCGTAACTTTCTTTCCCATCAATTTCAATCCACCAATGACCGTATTTATCATCTCCCATAAGATCGATATCTTTACGATACACCTTGATGCCATCGATTAGTTTGCCCTCTTCTATCGAATGAGCTTCTTCATTGAACCACCGCGAAAACGCGCCTAATCTTGCACCCGCCGAGAAACTCCCTCCGGCAAGCTCCGACGCCACGCCGCCAACCATGGCCGCCGCGCCCACGCGGGCAAATTGCGCGCCTTGGAAACCTCCGATACTTCCGATGCCGGGCGCAAAGGCTTGTGTAAAGCCGGTGGATAGAAACGACTTGGAGAAGCTCGCGCCGCTCAATTTTCCGGAAAGGCCTCCTGCGACACCGTGGAGTGCTACTTTCTTTAGACTCCCCGTTGCCCACTGGTACTTTTCAGCGATATTTCCGACACCGGCGAATGCCATACCAGATAACGCGCCGACGAACATACCTTTCATACTCCCGGTCGCTACAAACCCGGACAAACCACCCGCTATCGAGGCAATGGCTAGCTTACTGGTAGCCAATTGTGCAATCGTAATGCTGCCCACTGATCCGGCAAGCGAATTCAAAACAATCGGGGCAAACTTCGGCACCACTACCGCAATAGTGATCGCCGCGATCGGCCGCCAGTACTTCTTGACGAAACTGACTACTTTGATGGCGGCCTTCTTGATTATCTTGAAGGCCTTTTTGAAGAACTTCTTGACGGCCTTGAACGGATTGAACGAGAAGTATCCGCTCGGATCGATCGCGTTCAGCGGGTTGTTGAGCACATAGCTGTAGCGGTTCAGGCTCTGGCTGAACATCGGGAACTGGATGTACGGATCGGCGGACACGAATCTGCCGACGGACGGGTCGTACACCCGCCCATCCATGTGGATCAGCTCGACCCCCGCGAGGTGCTTGTGCCCGGTGTAGCCGCGGTCGGTGGAGACATTGAGCAGATTCTCGACCGGATCGTCCCCGACCACCGCCAAGCGTCGTTGACCGAATACGTCATAGTGAAAGCGTTCGACCACGAACCCGTTCTCGTCGGTGATCGCGGTGATCGAATCCAGATGGTCGCGGTGCAGGTAATGGGTCTTGGGCGCATCGCCGCTTTTTTCGATGATCACCGCCACCGCCTCGCCGCCGACGGTGACATGGAAGCGATGGCTGACCGAGGTCCCCTTGGTGACCTTCTCGTAGAGCGCGCCGGCGCGGATGGTGACCGTCTGTTCGCCGCCGTTGGTCTCCACCTGTTTGACGAGTTGCCGCTCCGGACCGTAATGAAGGTTAGCCACGTTGCCGCCCTTCGAGATGCGCGACGGCTTGTTGTAAGAAGTCCAATTCAGGACACGGCCATCGCCTGATACTTGGTTACCGTTGGCGTCGTAGACGTAACTGGCGTTCTTGACGCCGCTGACGGCGGTGACCGCATGGGGCCCGGCGTTGTCGCCGTAAGTGTAATTGCCGACGTCGGAGCGGTAGGTGATGTTGCCGAGGGCGTCGTATTCGAACTGGGTGGTGGTCAGGCCCGCCAACTCGTAGAGGTCGGCGCCCGTCCCGGTCAGAGTCGATTGGACCACGCGGTTGAGACTGTCGTAGTCGAAGGTCTCGATGAGATCGACGGCCTGATCCTGGCGCTCGATCAGATTGCCCACCTGATCGTAAACGTAGAGGTTGTCCTGCACCACGCCGCCGGCGGTCAGCACTTGTTTCTCGAAGGCACTGCGCGCGAGCTGCGCCTTGCCTTCGTGGTCGGCGGCGAGCGCGGCGTTGTCATCGGCGATGCCGCTGTGCAGCAGCGAAGCGTCGGTGAGTTCCTCCCCGTACTCCTGATACAACGCCTCCCAATAGGCGGCGGTCGCCATCTCCGCGTATTGCTCGGATAGGGTTTGATTGTGCGCCGCCACCGCAAACAGGTCGACAGACACCGCGAGTCCCCCCTCGCCTTCCTCGCCGGCCCCATCGGGCGCTGCGGTGAGTTCGCCCTGGGTGCGCTGGCGGTACCAGGACGCGAGCGTGCGGAATAACGCGACGCGGTCGTTTCCGAGCTCAGCGCGGCTGTCGAAGTGGGCTGCGGTCTGCGTATCGCCTTGTTGGAGATATTGGTCGGCGAGCTGGGTGTTCAACGCCTGCGGCCCCTGATAGACCAGGGCGAGCACGTCGCCCAAGCGATCGAGGACATTCGCGGTGCCGTAAAGTATCGCGCCATTGTCCTCGAACGGGCGCAGCAGCGCGGCCGCGTCGGGTGCCGGTTCGGCATCTTGTGCTTCCGTCAACGAGGCGGCAAACGACTCGGCGCGGGTCTGGTTGTATTGCGCGATCTGGCCGAGTTGCCCGGACAGCTCGCCGAGGCTGTTGCGGTCCGCCTGCGCCGGGACCACGAGAGACTGATAATGGGTCGCCAGTTGCGCGTGGTCGCCGGCCAACCGGTCGTACAAGGCCTCGACGGCGCGGTAATGGGCGGTGAGCAGATCATGGTAGGCCGCCTCCAGCGCGCGTCCCTGCACCGGGTCGTCCACCAGGCCGCCAAACTGCGCGAGCAGCGCCTGGGCGGCCTGCGCTGAAGCGTCGTGGATATCCGCCAATCCGTTGTTGAGCTCGGCATTGATCCCGTGGATGTCGGCTTGTTTGTCGTGCTGTTGGGCTTCGGCCTCGGCAACCATCGCCCGCGCTGCATCATCGACAGCTCGCAGCGTATCCGCCCGCTGGCGCGCGGCCGCCGCATCCTGCGTGGCACGATCCTGGTCCGCCAAGGCGGCGGCTTGCTTCGCCTGGTACCCCGCCGATTGCTGACTGAACTCGGCGACCAACTGCTGCAGCTTATCGAGAAAGTCCTGGATCGCTTCCGGTGCGAGCGGTATCGCGCCGCCGTTGTTGCTCTGCGCGCGCTGGCGAATCAACCGGCCGGTATTGCTGCTGTACTCCAGTTCGGAGACCACGGCGTTACCCTGGGTGAATTTCGTGATCTGACCGTCGGCGCCGACGCCGTTGGCGCTCCAGTGCAGTATCGAGTCGCCTTCGTACTGCGCATACAATTGATTGGCGCGCTCCACCGCGAGATTGGCGGCGTTTACCGCATTCCGCACCTGTTTATCGATGGCGTTGACGGCATCCGCCTCCTGCTGCGCCTGCGCGTAATAGGCGTTAGCCTGATTCGCCTTGTCGTTGGCGATCTGGCTGTGCTGGTTGGCCTCGCTGGCGTGGGCGTTCGCCCTGTCCGCCCACCCGTTGGCATGATTGGCAAATCCGGCGGCGGCGTTGGCATATCTGATTGCGTCGTCTGTCCACAACTCATAGGCATTCGCATGGGTGGTGGCCCACTGGGCATGAAAGTCAAAGACAAATTCACTGGCGGCACTGTCGGCGCGATCCTTGTGGTAGTTGTACCAGTACAAATGTTTGTCCGCCTCGCGCTGCTTTTCATCGGCGATGCGGTAATGTTGATTGGCGACCGCAGCGTAGTAGTTGGCTTGGTTCACCGCGTAGTGATAGGCATCGATGGCGTTATTGGCGAGATCGCTGTAGTGCCGGGCGTCGTTCGCATAGGGCTCGGCCAGGTCGTTGTAGTACTGCATGCTGGCGATGTGCGCCTGGCGCTGGTCGGCAAGGCTCGCCTCCAGATCGATGGCGTCCTGCACCAACTGCTGCGCGAGGTCGTATTGATCCAGATAGTCCTGATAAGCAACCAGACCGGCGCTGCGCACCTCGGTGGGGAATCCATATTCGTTGTAGGTCGTGCGCACGACGAGCTGGGACGGGTAGACCACGTAGTCCACGCGATCGGTGGTGCCCTGATACGCGGTCTCGGTCACATACAGCTCGTTGTCGATGGTCTCCTCGACACGGATGAGGCGGCCGAACTGATCGTAGCCGTGGCCGCGCACGTAACCGTTGGGACCGGATACCTGCGCCAGCCTTCCAACGCCGTTGTCCGCGGTGTCGTAGGTCCACAGGGTCTCACCCTCGGCCTCGACGCGGCGCACCAGGCGGTTGAGAAGATCGTACTCGAGCGTGACCTGCTGGCCCTTGGCGTCCTGCTGCCAGGACAGATTCCCGAGCGCATCGTATTGATACGCCCACACCCCCATGTCCGGGTCGTTCATGCCGATCTTGCGGCCCAACAGATCATAGGTGGTTTCGATGACGTTGCCGTGGGCGTCGGTGGTACGCAGCAGGTTGCCCACGGCATCGTATTGGTACTGGGTCTGGTTGCCGGCGGCGTCGACGGTGGCCACCGGTTTGCCCTGGGTGTTCACGGTACGCGTCGAGGTCTGGCCCAAGGCGTTGGTGATCCGCGTGGTGCGCCCGTCGTGGTCGATGTTCGTCAGCGCGCCGCTCGGCGCGGTGCGGCGGGTCATGCGGCCGAGCACGTCATAGCCGTATGTGGTCCATTTGGCCTCGGTGTCCTTGAAGTAAGGCCGGGACTCGCGGGCCTTGCGCCCGAAGGCGTCGTATTCGGTGTCCTGGTACACCGGCGTGCCGTCGAAGCCGAAGGTCTGTTTGCGCACCACCCGGCCGAGCCTGTCGTGGTACACGGTCTCCGGGGATTCCCCCTGGTTGTCGACGGCGCCGACGAAAAACGTGGCGTTCGTCGGGCACGTGGCGTCACACCATTCGTAGACGAGGACATCTTGTCCATTCTCTTCGCCGTCGGTGCGCACCTGGGTCTGCATGATCTTGCGCCCGAAGCCATCGTAGTCGTAGATCGTCTCCTGACCGTTGGCATCCACCGCGCGGGTGACGACCCCTAAGCGGCCGTCGTATGCCTTGGTGGCGGTGTGGCCGAGGGCGTTGCCGGCCTGGATCGGAAACCGGCCGTCGGCGCCGAAGCTCACGGAGCTGCTGCGGCTGGCGATCCCGGCGGCGCTGACGGTGGTGGCGACCTGATTGCCGAATCCGTCGTAGCTATAGTCGGTGGTCAGCGCCTGCGCATGGCTCGGCTCCACCACCTGTCGCGTCACCAAGCCGTCGCTGTCGTAGCTGTATTCCGTGATCCGGGTGATTGTCGGCTGGCCGGGCGCGGAGGCGGCGGTCTCAGTGCGGGTCAGCTTGCCCAGGATCCAGTTGGCGGTATCGTCGGCGAAGGTGTTGTCGACCGTCTGGGTATAGGTGCCGGTGACATCGGAAGACGAAGTGACGGTGCGGGTGTTGTTGCCGTAGGCGTCGTATGTCGCATCGCTGCTGATCGTGGACACGTGGCTGCCGTCGAGCTCATAGGTGTCGGTCGTCTTGTTGGCGGTGTACGGGAAGAAGGTTTTGCCGCCGTTGAGCACCAAATGTTCGTTGACTTGATCACTGTGAAACAAGGTGACGCCGTTGAGCGTCTTGGTGGTCGAGAGCAAGCGGCCCGTGTGTGGAAACGGCTGCTCGAATTGCGAGTGGACGGTGATCCCGGTGCGCGTGTCGTAGACCTCGTGCCAGGCAAACCCCAACGAGCCGCGGCCGGTGGCGTTGACCTTGGCGCCGCCGTAGCGATGTTCCGCCCACGCCCAGCCGCCGATGCCGTCGCTGGCCTGCACCGCGGACACCAGAAAGAAAGGCCCATGTCGATCAATGTCGGGGTACACGCCGGCAGTGGCCGCCCCCGGGATGTACACCTCGCCTTGGGCGCTGGAGGCGTATTCGATTTGAGTGACGAAACCCAAGCCGTTGACGATCTCGACCACGGCCTCAGGGATCGCGGTGTCCCCACCGCCGACGCCGCTCAAGAAGACTTGCGAGGAATCGCCTGCCGCTGCAAGCACCAAGTCCGCAGCGCCGTCGCCGTTGGCGTCGGCGAGCGTGCCGCGCGCGGTGCTTTCGGCGTCGACGCGCTGTCTGATCAACGCCGCGGGCAAGGCGAAACTATCGTCGCGCGTCCAGCCCGGATTGGTGTTCTTCCACACCGCGCTGACCGGCGTACCGTCGGTGGCCTGGTACGAATACACCATGTCGGCGACTCCGTCGCCGGTGACGTCGACAAAGCTGCCGTAGGCGTTCGCGTGGCCGCCGCTGTAATCGACCGCGATCTTGTTGGGCGCATAGGCAACGCTGTAGATCCAGCCGGAGCCCGTGTTCAGCCAAGCATTGCGGATCTGCACGCCGTCGCTCGTATAGGCATTGACCAGATCCGGCAGCCCGTCGCCGTTGACGTCGACCAGATCGGCGAGCGCGCGGCCCTTTGTGTCATCGACATAGGACAGCAGCGCCGTCGGCAAAGCGTAGTTGGGGTCCTGCTGCCAGCCGGATCCGGTATTGACCCAAGTGGCGGCAGCAACATCGCCGTCGGTGGTCTCCACCGAGGTCACCCAATCGGGCAGCCCGTCGCCAGTGATATCGGCAAAGCGGCCGTTTACGACGCCGCTCGGGACCCCCGCCGCGTAGTCGTACTCGATATCAGGCGGGGTGAACCCGGGGGCGGGACTCCAACCGCTGCCGGTGTTGAGCCACGCGCCGAGAATCACCTGCCCATCGGGCGTGCGCGTGGCCGCCACCACGTCGGCCAGCGCGTCGCCATCCACGTCGATCAATTGCGCAAGACGCACCCCGTGCGGGACACTGTCGATCTCCGTCAGCACCTCAGGCAACAGGAAACCCGCGTCGCTGCTCCAACCGTCGCCGGTGTTGATCCACACCTGTTGAGTCGCGGTTCCGTTCTCCCGGTACGAACGGATCCAGTCCGGCAAGCCGTCGCCGTTGAGGTCCGCCACCTCCCCGAGGGACAGACCGTCGGGAGTTGTCTCGTAGCTGGTCAGTGCCGAAGGCGGCGCGTAGGCCGCGCTCGGGGTCCAGCCGTTTGCTGAGTTCAGCCACGTGCTCAACACCTCAGCACCGGTCTCGTCTCTCACCGCGGTGACCCAATCGGCGCGGCCGTCATTGTTGAAGTCGATGAGTAATCCGCGCGGCCGTCCGGCTTCGTCCACCAGATCGTCGGGCGGCAGGTGGGCGCCGTTGCTCCATTGGGTGTCCGCGTCCTGCCATGTGAAAGTCGTAGGCGGCAGGCAAATCGCCCCCTCCCCCGCACACTCGGTGACCGAAGTCACGCGCGACAATCCGTTTGTCGGAGATATGCCGTAGCCAACGCGGTAGTCCCGCACCAAGTTTGCGCCGCCGTAAGTCTTGATATGGCTTAGGCGTCTGGCGACCCGAAACGCGATGCCGTTGGCAAAGGCGCGGGTCACGTCGGGCCGGGCTTCGTATTCGAACTCGACCTTCAGGCTGGGGGCGACACCCTGGCCGTCGTTGCGCCCGTAATGGATCGCCGCCGGCACCCGTTCGGTTTCCTGGACGCCGATATCCGCGGCGTCGGTGTAGTCCGCATATTCATAATCGACGGTATTGCCGTGCGCATCCTGCAGTTGGCTCACCCACCAGCGGTGCACTACGCCTGTCTGCGGATGTTTTATCTGCGAATCCTCGGTGATGCCGAAAGAGATATGACCGCCTGCTTTGGTGATGACGGTGAATGACTCGGGGCCGGTGCCGCCAGCGGGATATGGCACCGCGCCATTGGCAATGACCCTTTGAAAAGTATCGATCTCGGTGCGGTACTCGGAACCGGGCGCGCCATGGGCGCCGCTGACCAGGATCAACCGCTGGTCATTCAGACAGAAACGGTCATCCGCATTGTGGCGCACACCGCCCGCTACCCCATCCTGGTCGACTGTGCGTCCGCAGCGGGTGATGGACGACAGGCCATTAAGGTGCCCGCCGAATCCCAACAGGCCGTTGCCTCCGCCGCTGAGATACCCAATCGACAGTTGCGGGGCCAGGCCGTTGATCCCCGGTGGGACCTCAATCTTGACCGAGAACGACGCCTGCCCATCGCCGGTGACCTCGAACGCGCCGTTGACGGCGCCCACCGCGTTGGCTAAGGACGGTGCGGGGAGCACCGCTAAACCTAAGAAAAAACAAACCAGGATTAGTGAGAATTGAGGGATTTTACGGCACCATCTGGTACTCATGCCTATCTTCTTCTTTGTTTCTGTTCTTGTCTCTTTGGTGTCAGGGTGGCGGTACCCCGCTCTCGACTTTTTTCAACTGTTTGAATCGAGACGGCCGATACTAACAGTCGAGCCTTTGGTCAAAATTTGACTTAAATCAAATTAGTCGCAAACGTGTAATCTCATGTCGGAACAAGCGCCGAGACACCTGTGGCAGTAAGGAAACTCCCCTGCGCGTAGACGAGGAGACAC
The DNA here is from genome assembly GCA_947259175.1 of uncultured Gammaproteobacteria bacterium. Lineage (GTDB taxonomy): Bacteria > Pseudomonadota > Gammaproteobacteria > Arenicellales > JAANXG01 > CALZGZ01. The sequence continues at coordinate 19,960 of CAMYKW010000039.1, forward strand.
TCCTTCTATTACTTTATCATTCTGAATTCAGTGGAACATCTGGCCTGGCTTGGGCCGCGCCGAGCGAAGTTGAAGTATGTGTCTGTGTTGCATGCCAATGATTTAGTTAAACTTTTGGGATAGCCTTTTGCTCTGCAGGGTGGGAGCAAGCTATCTCGATTTGAGGAATAGGCCCCTGGTGCCGACACAGCGGGATGCTGGTGCCCCGACAATCGCTGCAAGACAAATTCGCTTGTGGAGGAGCTCTTACCGCTTTCTCTTGGGGACAGGTTCCGGTAATTAATTAGTCGCAGCTCTCGTGCCCGCGCAGCAGGGTGGAAAGCCGTTCCCACTCCAGGGAGTTACGCTTCCGGCGGGATGTAGTGCGGGTCGTTGGGGTTCATGAAGATGAATTCGCGGCTGCCGGGTTCGAGTTCGACGTAGTCCAGGGTCATGCCGTCCAATAGCTCGGAGCTGGTGGGGGCGACGAGAATGGCGACACCGGTGGTTTCAATGCGCGCGTCGTCGCCCTTGGCGTTGTCGAAGCCCATGGCGTAGTCGATGGAGCCGTCCTGTTTGCGTTTGGCGGCGATGCGCAGCCCCATGCCCTGCATCTCGCCGTGTTTGGCGCACTCGTCGATCTGTTTGGCCGCCGCCTCGGTAACGGTAATTTTCATTATCTATCCTGCTTGGCTTTTGGTTGATTGCGCGCAGCGTTGCACGAACTCCACGAAACGCCGCGCCCAGCACACCGGGTTCATGTCGCGCAGGTGCGCGTAGTTGGCGACCACGTTGCGGTGGATCAGCCCGTCGTGTTCGCCGTCGATGCCGTAGCCGCGCCGCACCCGGTAGGCGAACCTGGCCGGTCCCTGCAGGTGCTCGATGCGCGAGTAATGAAACTCGTGGGCGCGGATCGCCTCGGCGCCGTCGGCGAGGATCGACCCCCACGGCGAGTTGCCGGTTTCGGTCAGGGTAACATAGCCGCGCCCCACCGGCCGCTCCTGCATCACCACGTCCAGCGGCAGCGCGCCGGCCATCTCGTGGGCCCGGCCGCGCCAGGTGAGGCGCCGCGCGAGATACATCAGCCCGCCGCACTCGGCGTACACCGGCCCGTCGTCTTCGACGAAACGTAGCACGTCATGGCGCAGCGACGCATTGGCCGCCAGCGCGTTCATCTGGGTCTCGGGAAATCCGCCGCCGATGAACAGGCCGTCCACCTGGGGCAGCGCGGCGTCGTTGAGCGCGTCGAAGAACACCAGCTCCGCACCGGCCTGGCGCAGCGCGTCGAGGTCATCGGCATAGTAGAAGCCGAACGCGGCGTCGCGGGGGATGCCGATGCGCACCGTGGCCGGTTGTTCGCCGGCGGCTGGTTCCGGCGGCGCCGGCGCCGGGGCCTGGCCGGCGATTGTCATGACCCGGTCGAGTTCGACGCCGGCGGCGACCGCCGCGCCGATGCGTTCGATGGTGCGCGCCGCGTGGCCGGCCTCGTTGCCGGGCACCAGGCCCAGGTGGCGCTCCTCGATGATCAGATCCGCGTCCTTGCCCAGCGCGCCGACCACCGGCACGTCGGTGTATTCCTCCAGCGCGGCGCGCAGCTTGGCCTCGTGGCGCGGCCCGCCGACCTGGTTGAGGATCACGCCGGCGATGTTCACCCGCAGGTCGAAATCGCGGTAGCCGCGCACCAGCGGCGCGATGCCGCGGGTGATGCCGCGGGTGTCGATGACCAGCACCACCGGCGCCTGCAGCAGCACCGCCAGCGCGGCGTTGCTGTCCGCGCCGCGCACATCGACGCCGTCGTGCAGCCCCTTGTTGCCCTCGATGACGGCGATGTCCGCATCCGCTGCGCGGGCCGCAAACGTGGCGCGCAGTTGCGCCTCGCTCATGGTGTTGAAATCGAGGTTGTAGCAGTCGCGGCCGGCGGCCCGGGACAGCCAGATCGGATCGATGTAGTCCGGGCCCTTCTTGAACGGCTGCACGCGCAGGCCGCGCGCGCTTAGCGCGGCGCACAGGCCGAGGGAGACGGTGGTCTTGCCGGACGATTTATGCGCCGCCGCGATGTAGATGCAGGCCATAAGGGGGATTGTTCTCCGGGAGGCCCCGGAGCGTCAACGGCGAACTGCCCGGCTAACTCGCCGCGGCTTGCGCCACTTCCGCGCCTTCCGGCGCCGCCTCTTCGGCTTCTTCGGCGGGCGGCTCGCCGAGCCGCTCCGGGAGGAACGGCAGCACCCGCATCGCCGCCACCGCGATCAGCAGCGCCAGGGCGATGCCGCCGATGCCCAGCAGCACCTCTGCGGCGCTCGGTGCGTAGTCGTTGACCGTGCCGTCGAAGAACGCACTGCTCTCCTCCATGCCCGGGAACAGCACCAGCGGATAGGCCTGGGCGCCGATGATGATCACGTAGACCTGCGCCAGGCCGCCGATGACCACCAGGGCGCACCCGGCCAGCAGCGCGCGCCGCGAGCGGCTCAAGCCGGGCGAGAAGAAGATGGTCAGCGGCACGATGCTGCCGAGGATGATCTGGAACAGCCAGAACACCGTGGTATACACCCCGCCCTCGAGGAGGATGAAGCGCTCCACGCCGTGGTGCTCGGTGGCGTACAGGTTGGTGATGTGGTACGCCAGGGTCATGTACAGCACCGCGGACACAAAAATCGCCAGCAGGTTTTTCAGGCGGCGCAGCACGTCGTCGTCCAGATGGCGGCCGGTCCACTCGAAGGCGGCGACCAGCACCATGATGAAGATCGCGGTGCCGAAGGACAACGACATGATAATAAAGAGCGGCGCCATGATCGCCGCGTCATAGGCCTGGCGCGCCACCAGGAAACCGAAGATCGATCCGGTACCGGTGGTGAGCACGAAGCGCCAGATGAACGCCACGGTGCCGGCGGTCTTGCCGAACTTGTTCATGCGCGGCTCGAACATCATCCACAGATAAATCGCCACCACCAGCAGAAAGCCGACATACAGGAAGATATTCCAGGCGAAGATCGACTTGAAGTTGTAATAGGTCATGGCCACGATCAGCCGCTCCGGCCGGCCGAGGTCCAACACCAGCACGATCAGGCCGCCCACCAGCAGCGACACCGACAGCAGCGCCGACAGCCGCGCCAGCGGTTTGTAGTCGTCCTTGCCGAACACCGACGAGATCGACGCGGTGTTCAACGCGCCGGATGCGGCGACGATCAGGAACACCGCGAACACGTGGGGCGTGCCCCACACGATCTGGTTGCTCATGCCGGTGACCCAGTGGCCGTTGACCTCCATGTAGTGCGCCGCGGCGTAGCCGATGGCGACCAGCGCCGCCAGCACCGCGAGCAACAACCAGTAACCGCCGCTTTGGCCTGCCAGGGTTTGATAACGTACCGGCTTCATTGTCGTTTCCCGTTTGCTCAGTTGTCGTTAAACGCCGTGGTAGCGCACCCCGGTGTTGAGGCCCAGGTCGGCGCGGATCTGCCGGTTGGGCAGCTCGCGCAGCCGCTGCGACAGCGGGCTGTCGGGGTCGTTCATGTCGCCGAAGGTCAGCGCCTCGTGGCCCTCGCGGCCGCAGGCCTCGACGCAAGCCGGCTCGCGGTCGCGGTCCACGCGGTGCACGCAGAAGGTGCAGCTTTCCACGGTACCCTTGCCGCGCGGCGCCTCGGGCACCTGGTTGCTGAGCACCTCGTGCACGAACGAGCGCGCCTTGTACGGGCACGCCATCATGCAGTAGCGGCAGCCGATGCAGATGTGCTTGTCCACCAGCACGATGCCGTCCACGCGGCGGAACGACGCGCCGGTGGGACACACGTCCACGCACGGCGCGGTCTCGCAGTGCTGGCACATCACCGGCAGCGAGTACTGCTTGCCGGTGGTCTTGTCCTTCAGGTCGATCTTGCGGATGTACTGGGCGTCGGTCTTCGGCCGCCCCATGCCCTCCAGGCCGAACTCCTCGTTGCAGGCGTCGACGCAGTCGCTGCAGCCTTCAGCGCATTTCGTCGCGTCGACCAGCATGCCCCAGCGCACCTGGTCCGAAGCCGGTTCGTCCGCCGGGCGCGCCAGCGCCAGGTCCACCAGGCGCACGCCGGGGGCCAGGCTCAGCATCGCCGCCGCGGCGCCGGCCCGGCCGATGAATTGGCGGCGTTCGCTGTTCATCTTCGGCTCATGGTTGTTCGCTGGCATCGATCGGGTCCCCTTCAAGGCGCGATGTGCAGGCGCAAGCTGATGTCGCTGCCGGGTTCGACCGCGGCGCGCGGCGGCAAATTCTTCGGCTGGCGGGGCGTGGTGGCGTGGCATTCGAAACAGTCCATCTTCACCCCGGAATAGTCGTGGCACACCTGGCAGAACTCGCCCTCGGCATTCACCGGACGGAACTGCCCCATCTCGTCCTTGCGCGTGTGGCACTCCAGGCACTCTATCAGGCTGTGCTTGGTGGTGCGGATGCCGCGGTGCATGGTCTCGTCGCGCTGGTGCTTGAGAAACTGCATGTGGTCGCGGCGCATCACCTCGGTGGGTTCGACGCATTGCTCGCCCTTGCCGCGCGGCGGTGTGGGCGGGCCGGCAACCGCGGTCCACGCCACGGCGACCATCAACAGCCCGCTTATGACGGCGGCGGCGCGCATCGGGTTATTCGCCCATGCCCATGTCGATGTACCCGGAGGGGCACACCTCGGCACAGATGTGACAGCCCACGCACTTGGCGTAGTCGGTGTCCACGTAGCGACCGGTGGTGGATTTGTCCTTCTTAACCCGGAACACCGCGTCCTGGGGGCAGAAGATCATGCAGTTGTCGCACTCGAAGCACATGCCGCAGCTCATGCAGCGATCGGCTTCCTGCTGCGCCTGCTCGTCGGTGAGGCCGTAGTGGCGCTCCTCGAAGTGGCCCAGCACCTCCTCGGGTCCGGGCACCTTGGCCTCGCGCTTGTGCCGCGGGGTGTACTCGAAGTGGGCGAGGAACAGCTTGTCCGAGGACACGATCTCGTGGGCCGAGCGGTCCTCGTAGTTGTGCACCGCGAAGTCCGCGTCGGACGTACCCCAGGACTGGGTGTGGTCGTACTCGCGGGGCGACAGGCCGCTCTCGTTCAATTTGGACAGCAGGTTGAACCGGTGCACATCGACCTTCGGCCGCTTGCTGAGCTCCTTGTCCATGACGTAGTGATCGATGCTCTCCGCGGCGATCGACGCCTGGCCGATGGCGGTGGTCAACAGGTGCGGGCGGATGATGTCGCCGGCGACGAAATGGCCGGGCCGGTCCGGCACCTGGTAGTGCTTGTCGGCGTCGATGAAGTGACGCTCGTTGCCCAGCTCCTCGATGCCGGTGAGATCGCCGCCCTGGCCGATGGCGGACACGACCAGGTCGGCCTCGAGTTCGAATTCGCTGCCTTCGACCGGGCTCGGAACGCCGCGGTCGTCCACCTTGCACTTGGCCATCTTCATACCGATGGCGCGGCCGTCCTCACCGAGGATCACCTCCAGCGGCATCACCCCGTTCAAGATCGTCACCCCCTCCTGCAGGGCGTCCTCGACCTCGTGCTCCGTGGCGGTCATTTGCTCGCGCTCGAACAGCGCGGTGAGGGTCACGTGGGCGCCCTCGCGGGCCGCGGCCACCGCGGCGTCGTGGGCGACGTAGCCGCCGATCACTTCCTCGGGACGGTCCTTGGCGTGCACCTGGTCGATCTTGCCCAGGCGCCGCGCCACCGACACCACGTCGATGGAGGTGTCGCCGCCGCCGACGCACACCACCTTTTCCGCGGTGGTCTGCAGCGTGCCCTTATTGAACGCCTCGAGAAATTTTACGCCGTTGACGCAGTTGGGCGCGTCGTTGCCGGGCACCGGCAGCGGGCGGCCGGTCTGGCAGCCGATCGCCCACAGCACCGCGTCGAATTCCTTCTCCAGCTCCTCGATGGTGATGTCCTCGCCGACCCGGGTGTTGGTGCGTACCTCGATGTCGCCGAGCTCGATGATGCGTTGTATCTCGCAGTCGAGGTAGTTGCGCGGCGTGCGGTAGCCGGGGATGCCGTAACGGAACATGCCGCCGAGCTCCGGCTGCATCTCGATGATGGTCGAGGCGTGACCGAGGCGGCGCAGTTGATAGGCCGCCGCAAGACCGGCGGGGCCACCGCCGATGATGCCGATGCGCTTGCCGGACAACGGCGGTGGCGCCTCGAACTTGAAGCCTTCCTTGAACGCGGTGTCGCCGATGAACTGCTCCACCGCGTTGATGCCGACGAAGTCCTCGACGTTGTTGCGGTTGCAGCCGTCCTCGCACGGGGCCGGGCACACCCGCCCCATCATCGACGGAAACGGGTTGGCGTCGGTGGAGCGCCGGAACGCGTATTCCTGCCAACTGACGTCCGCGGGGGGCTTCTCAATGCCGCGCACGATCTGCAGCCAACCGCGGATGTCCTCGCCGGACGGGCAGCTGCCCTGGCACGGCGGGGTGCGGTGCACGTAGGTCGGGCACTTGTGGGAGTGATCGGCCTCGAAGATCGCCTCCTGCCACCGGGTGCGTATGTAGTCACCATCTTTGAACGTGCGAAACGTTAAGCCTTTTTTGATCTCGTCCTCAGCGGTCGCCATATGTACGTCTCCAAATCCAGAATTAAGTCTTTAACTCTACTCGTAAGTCAGGGTGTACTCAGTGTTCGCTGCCCATCACCAGCGCATCGCCCACCAGCTGGTGCACGCTGATGATCATGTCCATGCCCATGCCGTAGTACGGCAGCACCTTGGTGAACTGGCTCTTGCAGATCGCGCAGATCGCCGCCATGTGGGTGACGCCGTCCTCGTCGATGACCTTTTTCAACGCCTCCATGCGCGGCACCGCGCCCTTGACGCGCAGCTCCAGCAGGTCGTCGGTCAACAAACCGCCGCCGCCGCCGCAGCAGAAGGTGTTCTCGTGGATGGTCTCCGGGGCCATGTCCACGTAGTGATTGCACGAGGCCTTGATCAGCTCGCGGGGAATGACGAACTGCCCGCCGGGCATCGATCCCATGCGCGAGGCGCGGGACACGTTGCACGAATCGTGGAAGGTCACCACCTTGTCGTCGTTGGCCTCCTTGTCGAACTTCAGCGCGCCTTTGTGGATCAGGTCGTAGGTGAACTCGCAGATGTGCTGCGGCACCGGATAGCTGGGATCGAGAAAATCGAACGGACCGATCAGGGTGTTCCAGAAGCTGTAGGCGACGCGCCACGCGTGGCCGCATTCGCCGACCACGATGCGCTTGACGCCCAGATCCAGGGCCGCCTGGCGGATGCGCATCGCCACCTTCTGCATGTTTTCGTAGTTGCCGATGAAGATGCCGAAATTGGCCGCCTCCGATGCGTAGGAGCTCAGGGTCCAACTGATGCCGGCCTGGTGGAACACCTTGCCGTAGCCGATCAGGCCGTCCACATGGGGCTCGGCGAAAAAGTCCGCCGACGGGGTGACCAGCAGCACGTCGGCGCCTTCCTGGTCCAGCGGATACTTGACGTCGATTTCGAGGTCTTCCTGGACTTCTTCCTCCAGGCCTTCGAGGGTGTCGGCCAGCGCCGGCTCGGGCAGACCCAGGTTGTTGCCGATCTTGTGAACCTTGGCGATGATCTCGTTGGAGTATTTCTGGCCGACGCCGATGTGGGCGAGGATCTCGCGCCCGGCCATGGTGATCTCGGCGGTGTCGATGCCGTACGGGCAGTACACCGAGCAGCGGCGGCATTCGGAACACTGGTGGTAATACTTGTACCAGTCGTCGATGACCTCCTCGGTCAGCTCCACCGCCCCCACCAGCTTGGGAAAGTATTTGCCCGCCAGGGTGAAGTGGCGGCGGTACACCTTGCGCAGCAGGTCCTGGCGCGCCACCGGCATGTTTTTCGGGTCCGCGGTGCCCAGGTAATAGTGGCACTTGTCGGTGCACGCGCCGCATTTCACGCAAGAATCGAGGAACACCTGCAGCGAGCGGTATTTGCCGAGCATCTCGCCCATCTTGTCGATGGCCTTGTCCTTCCAGTCGTCCACCAGCTCGCCGGGAAATCCCAGCGGTTCCTGGTGCTCCGGCTTGGCCACGAACGGCTTGCTGTGGGCCATGGCGCCGGGATCGATCGCCGGGATGATCGGGATATCCTGGAGCGTCGGAGTTGCGAATTCTTCCTTAGCCTTAGCCATGTGTGTGCCCGTGATACTTGAACCTTTATTTAGTTACCCGCTGTGCGCGTCGCGTCGAGCTTCGCCGCCCACGGCGCCAGATGCCGGCGCTCGCGCGGATCGTCGGGCTGATTGCGCGTCGGGCTGAAGAACAGCCCGGGCACGTGCAGCAGTTTGCTGAACGGGAAGATGATCATCAGCGCCAACACCAACAGCAGGTGGATCAGCAAGAACGGATCCGCCGGCAGCGGCTGCCAGTCAAAGCGCATCAATCCTAAGAAAAACGCCTTCACCGCGACGATGTCGGTGCGCGCGACGAATTTCATCAACAGGCCGCTGCCGCCGATGGCGATCAACAGCACCAGCATCAGATAATCCGACGGCGCCGAGATGTAGCGCAGGCGGTCCACCAGCGAACGCCGCGCCAGCAGCCCCAGCAGGCCCAACACCATACCAGGGCGGCGACGAACCAGATCGGTTCGGTGAAGTAGCGCAAATGGCGAACCAAGACAATGAACAGACCGAAGTGAAACAGCCAGCCGAACAGCCAGCTCCATTTGCTGCCTTTAAAAAGGCTCTCGAAGAACACCACCTCGCGAAACAGGCGCGCCACCACCCCGCCGCGGGTGGTCGGCGCGGGGGTGGTGGGGATCTTCAGCGGCGCCGGGGTGCGCGCATACTGGCGGATCTTCACTGCCAGACCCGCCACCAGGATCACGGTCGCAGCGTAGAACAACAGAGCGAAAATCGCAGTCAACACCGACATGGGCGAAGCCTTCCCCTACAGGATTGTTGCGCACGCGGGGGCGGCGCCCCCGGTTTGCGGAAGCGCCTTAGACGCAGCCGGTCGGCTTGGGCAATCCGGCGTACTTACAGGCCTGCTTGGCCGGGCCGTACGGGAACAGCTCGTAGAGGTATTTGCTGTTGCCCTTCTCCTTGCCGAGCCGCTTGCCGATCGCCTTGGTCAGCACGCGCACCGCCGGAGCGATCTGATACTCTTCGTAGTACTCACGCAGGAAGTTGATCACTTCCCAGTGGTTTTCGGTGAGGTCGCAATCGTCCTCTTTCGCCATGAAGTCGGCGACCTCGGGGTTCCAGTCGGCCAGATTAGCCAGATAACCTTCTTCGTCGGTTTCGTAGGTCTTGCCAGCAATTTCGAATGCCATTGTCTTGGTCTCCTGATAGATAGGGGTAGACAGTTATAACCAGGATTGAACGCGATCGCTGTTGGCGGCGAGATCGACGAAACCGTCGTATCCGACCACCTCGACCCCGTCAATCAATCGATCTTCCTCGATCCCCCGGGCCTTGAGATCCGGGCCCAGAGCGTACACGGTATAGTCGCCAAGCGCCTGTACCATCTTCTGCTCGACGGCGGTGCCTTTGACCGCCGCATACACACCGTCCTCGAGCAGCAGGATCTCGCTCCCCGGCTTCGCCAGGCGCAGGCAGGTATCCAGACTGTTCTTCTCGAAAGGCGACTTATTGATTGTATGCAACATCGTCAGATTCCTAGTAGTTCAGGATTACGTCTTGTTGTTCCATGAGATCCGCCAGCTCGTCCCGGCTCACGATGCGAATCGACGGTTTCTCATTATAGTCGTCGTCCTCGTCCTCGTAGGTCAGATCCATCAGATCGTCTTCGCCCAGGCCCCGCTGCTCCAGGGATTCCTTGTCCACGTACAGCTTGGTCACCTCGTAGTCGCCCAGCGCGCGATACGTGGGGGAGAAGTTCTTCATATTCGAGTCCTTGGTGTCCTGGCCCTTCTTCAGCTGAAACACCCCGTCGTCGATAAAGGCCATGCACACATCCTGGTCGAACGCGGCGCCGATCAGCACCACCTCGAGGCCTTCCAGCGCATAGACCGTCCCGTAGGGCGCGCGCCGGTTCACATACATGAATTTTTTCGCAGCGTCTGACATATCCCGCTCCTTATCTAATCACCAAACGCCATCAGACGGTCGGCCTTGATCCCCATCTCGATCAACTGCCCGAGGCCGGAGATGCGAAAACCCTCGGCGATGTTGTTCGCGTCTTTACCGTGGCGCTTGGCTTCGTCTTCATCGACGATCCCGCGGCGCTGGGCGGCGGCGACGCACACCACCAGGTCCAGGTCATGCTCCTTGGCCAACTCGCTCCACAGGTTGACGATATTGCGGTCGTCCTGGGGCGGGGTGGTCAGCCGCGTGCCGTTATTGACGCCGTCGTGATAGAAGAACACACGCACGATTTCGTGGCCCTTTTCCAACGCCGCCTTGGTGAAATTGAACGCGGTGTCGGCGGCCTGATGCTGATAAGGGCCTTCGTTGACGAGGATAGCGAATTTCATGGCCAAATCCGATTACAGTCGAATGTAGGTAGACGAATTGAGGCTCTTGCGGGAGCCGCGCCAGTTGTCGATGTGGTACTTGGTGAACGGCAGGCCGGTCAATTCGAAAAACCGCGGCCAGCCGATGCGGTCGATCCAATCGTTGACGCGTTCCCAATCCTTGGCGTCTTCCTTGTAGGCGAGCAGGATCTTCTTCACGATCGCGGTGGCCTCCGGCCAGCGCGGCGGATTGTTGGGCACGCCCGCGGCGACCAGTTTCTGGAAGCTCGGCTTGCTGCGCGCGTTGGAGTGGTTGCCGCCCACCCAGACCGCCAGCTTGCTGTGTTCGGGATCGTTGATCTGCATCGGCGGACAGGGCGGATAACAGGCGCCGCAGCAGATGCATTTTTTCTCGTCCACCTCCAGGGTCGGCTTGCCGTTCACCTGGGCGGGGCGGATCGCGGCCACCGGGCAGCGCGCCACCACCGACGGGCGCTCGCAGACATTCGCGACCAGGTCGTGGTTGATCTTCGGTGGCTTGGTGTGTTGCACGTTGATGGCGATGTCGCCCTGCCCGCCGCAGTTGATCTGGCAGCAGGAGGTGGTGATGTGCACGCGATTGGGCATGTCGCAGTTTTTGAACTCTTCGATGAGCTCATCCATCATCGCCTTGACCACGCCGGAGGCGTCGGTGCCCGGAATGTCACAGTGCAGCCACCCCTGGGTGTGGGAGATCATCGCCACCGAGTTGGCGGTGCCGCCGACCACGAAGCCGGCGCCTTCCAGGGCGTCGATCAGCGGTTCGACCTTGCCCTCGTCCTCGATCATGTATTCGATGTTGCTGCGGATGGTGAAGCGCACATAGCCGTCGGCGAACTCGTCGCCGATCTCGCACAGCTTGCGCAGGGTAAACACATCCAGAATGCGCTGCGTGCCGGCCTTGACGGTCCAGATCTCGTCGCCGCTGTGGGCGATGTGGCGGAGCACGCCCGGTCGCGGATGCTCGTGGTATTTCCACCGACCGAAATTCTTGAGCATCACCGGATGCATGTACTGAAAGCCGTCCGGACACCCGGACTCGATCGGACTGCGCATCTCTTTTTTCTGCGCCATGTGGACCTCCGAAAAACCCTGCTTGACGTTTAGGTTCTGTTTCCGGGGCGGTGGCGCCGCCCCGCGTGTTCGTTGTCGTTGGGAGCGCGCGCGCCTCAACCGGCGACGGCCTTCTCCTCCGCTTTACGGCTGAACCATTTCTCCGCTTCCTCGTCCCAGCCGTCCATACGCACGTAGGACGATTCGCGGGGGTGGGAAACCATGTTGGGATCGACGTCGACGCCGATGCCTTCGAGGAAATTCACCAGGCCGATGCGCTCGATCATCTCGCCGCAGCGCTCGTGCTCGAGGCCGTTTTCCGCCCAGAAGTCGATGGTCTCTTCGGCGAGCTCGGTGATGCGCTCGTAGTCTTCCTCGGTATCCAGCTTCATGAACGGCACGATCACGGTGCCCATGAGATCGCCGATCTTCAGCGTGCGCTTGCCGCCGATCAGCACCGAGACCCCCTTGTCGTCGCCCGGGGACAGGGCCTTGGGCATCACGTTCAGGCAGTGCATGCACTTGACGCAGTTGCGGTCCTGGATGTCGATGGTGTCGTCGTCTTTCAGCGACATACAGTTGGTCGGGCAGCGGGTGATGACGTTGTCGATCACGTACTGGCGGCCCTTCTTGCCGACGTAGGCCTTGACTTCTTCCTGGTCGACCTTGATCTCGTCACGCCAGGTGCCGATCACCGCGAAGTCGGCACGCTCGATGGAATTCACACAGTCGTTGGGACAACCCGACACCTTGAACTTGAATTTGTACGGCAGCGCGGGGCGATGCACGTCGTCGGTGAAATTGTTCACCAGCGTACGGTGAGTCTTGTGCTCGTTGGCGCAGGACTGCTCGCAGCGCGCCGATCCGACACACGACATCGCGGTGCGCACACACGGGCCGGCGCCGCCCAGATCCCAACCGTACTCGTTGATCTCGTCGAAGAAGTGCTGGGTGTTGTCGGTGCTGGTGCCGATGAACATGATGTTCCCGGTCTGGCCGTGGAAGGTCACCAGGCCCGAGCCCCACTTCTCCCAGCTGTCTCCCAGCTGGCGCAGCATGTCGGTGGTGTAGAAATTGCCCGCCGGCGGCTGTACGCGCAGGGTATGAAATTCCCTGGACTCCGGGAATTGCGCGCCGACCTCGGAGAACCGCGGGATGATGCCGCCGCCGTATCCGTACACGCTGACCGTGCCGCCCTTCCAGTAACCCTTGCGGGTTTCGTAGGAATGCTCCAACTGACCCAACAGGTCGTTTGCGATCCCGTTGATGCGTTGATCGGAATGCTTGTCGCGCAGTCGCTTGATGCCGGAAATGAAGCTCGGCCAGGGGCCGTTCTCCAGTTCATCGAGCATCGGCGTGTCGTGGGTCGATTTCGCCATGGTGTTGCTCTCCTCGTTCTTCGTGCCTGCTGGTCAGCGAGTGAATGTGTACGAAAACGCGGCGTTGTCAGCGGCTTCGCGGCGCCCGTTGTGGGTTCCGCGCCAACACCGGAAAAAAGCACGGCCGGATTGTATTTTGCTTCGCCCACCGGACGCACCCTCCTGATGGGAGGAAATCGGGTTTACCTGCTATCCCTTAAGAGATAGGCTGTATTTTTGGCAGCCCGCCGCCGGCGCGGCGCAACCCGCGTCGGTCCGCTCAAAGTGCCTGAAAAGCAAAGACATTAGGCCCCGGGGTCAGCCGTGGCGGGCGCGCCGTCGACGACGCCCGCGCGGCGCCCGCGCGGCCGGCGCCCTACCCCGTTTGTCGGGTTAACGGCCGCCATCGGCTTCATTACAATCCGCGCCCTTCAACCATGCATGAGCACATGACACACCCAGCCACACACCACGACCGGCGGCCGGCGCCGGGGAATCCGTTCGCCCTCGGCGACACCGCCGCCTATGCGGCGTGGCGCCGCAGGAAGCTGGCGCGGCGCCCACAGCGGGCGCAGGACTTGCTGGTCGAGATCGATGATCCCCGGGCGCTGACCGGCGCCGAGCGCGAGGCCCTGCTCAGCCGCTGCCGCAGCGCCAATATGGCGGTTTACCGCAGCGCCGTGCCGGTGGACAAATCCGCCGTGCGCCGGCTCGGCGCGCAACTCGGACTGTCGCGCCTGGACAACAACCTGTGCGCGGATGACGACAGCATCAGTTCCCTCGAGGTGCGACCCGGCGGCATTCACGCCGGATACATCCCGTACACCGACCGCGGCCTGAACTGGCACACCGACGGTTATTACAACCCCGGCGACCAACGCATCCGCGCGTTTATTCTACACTGCGCGCGGAACGCATCCGAGGGCGGCGTCAACCAACTGCTGGATCCGGAGCTGGCGTACATCCTGCTGCGCGACCGGGACCCCGAATATGTCGGCGCGCTGATGCACCCCGAGGCGATGACCATCCCCGCCAATGACGACGGCGGCGCCACGCGCCCGGCCCAGAGCGGCCCGGTGTTTTCGGTGGATCAGGCCACCGGCGCCTTGCACATGCGCTATACCGCTCGCACCCGCTCGATACGGTGGCGCGATGACTCCCTCACCCGCGGCGCGCTGGCTTGCCTGGTTGAGATCCTGTCCAGTGCGTCCCCATATCTAATCCAGCACCGCCTTGAACCCGGGCAGGGGCTGGTGTGCAATAACGTGCTGCATAACCGGTCCGCGTTTACCGACGGCGCGGCGGGGGGACGCTTGCTCTACCGCGCCCGCTGCTATGACCGCATTGTGCAAACCGAAACGCGGCGTTTTATGAGCGAACCCGATCATGCTGTGGCTGAGTGAAATCCTGTTACAGAATCAGGACATCGATTCTTTCGACGAGTTGATCGCGCTGGTCAAAGCCGGCGCGCGCCGCGGCGAGCGGTTTTTCCGCATGGACATCAAGCCGCCGTTCAAGGATACGCCGGAGAACTGGGAAGACCGCCTGGAGGCGGCGTTCACTGCGGCTTTAGACGAGGAATAACCATGAAACACCTGGACGTAAATCAATTTGACCTCGGCGCCGAAAGCGGCGAAGAAGCGCTGGCATCCACCGCCGCCGCCGAGGCGCATCTAGCCGCAGTTGAAGAGCGGCTGCGGGAACTCGGCGAACACGGCGACGCGCTGCAACGCGCCGATCTGGCGCTCGAGCAGGCGGCGTTGCTGATCGCGCTGGACAGAGGCGACGAGGCGTGGACCAGCGCGCGGCCGACGGTCGATGTGTACCTGCATGCCCGGCGGTGGGAACGGGCGGCGGAGGCCTGCGATCTGCTGTTCCGCGCCGATCAGCCCGGTTCGCTGAGCGCCCTCGGTCAGGGGGTATGGTTGGCGGTCACCTTCCCGGTGGATCCGGAATTGACCGTCGCCATGCTGCAGCACATCGTCGACGAAACCCCGGATGACGCGGATGGCGCGGCGGTCGCCGCCGCCGCCGCGGTGTATGTGGTGGATCTGCGCGCCACCGACGAGCAGCACGACAACCTGCGTTTCTTCGCCATGCAGCTGCTGGGCAGCGTCGCGCGCCGCCACGCCGAGGTCGGAAACCAGGCGGATTTCGACCGCTGGATGCAACGCCTGGAACTCACCGACCCGGCCAAGTTCCTGGTGCGGCTGCGCAACGTCATCGACGTCATGGTGCAGGACGACGGGTGGTTCGATCGCGATCACATCCAGGCCTCGCTGCCGGTGAATTAACCCATGTACTGGCAAGAAGAAACCGATACCGAGCAATTTGTCGTTCCCGACGACATCCAGGACCTGGCATTCCACATGCAAGTGCGCTGTCTGCCCATCGATCACGCCTATGCCTTGTCCCACGCCCTCGCCGCCGAGCTGCCGTGGCTGGAATCCGAAGCCGATGCCGGTATTCATCTGATCCACGTCGCCGAATCCGGCAACGGCTGGTTCCGGCCCGACGACTCCGCGCACGAGCTGCTGCAGGTGTCGCGGCGCACCCGCTTGCGCCTGCGGTTGCCCAAGGCGCGCCTCGACGATGCCCGCACCCTGACCGGCCGACGTCTCGATATCGGCGGTAACGAGCTGGTCGTGGGCGAGGCGACCGCGCGGCCACTGAGCGCGCACACCACCATCTTCGCCCGTTATGTAATGGTCGAGGAAGCGCAAAATGAGAACGAATTCGTCGAGCACTGCGTGGCGCGGCTGCGCGACCTCGACATCCGGGTGCGCAAACTGCTGTGCGGCCGGGAAACCGCGTTCGCATTTCCCGGGCGCCGCATCGCGGTGCGCAGCGTTATGCTGGCGGAGCTGCAAGCCGAAGAGTCGGTGCGCCTGCAACAACACGGCCTGGGGCCCGGCCGCCATATCGGCTGCGGACTGTTCCTACCGCACAAGGGTATCAAGGCGGTAAACCGCGACAATGAAGAATGACCCGGAGTCACAACATGAACACCTCGAGAAACGAAGGAGATTGACTATGCCCATAGAGTTCCAAGGCAAAACCATAGAAACCACCGACAGCGGTTATCTCGTCAATGCCGAAGACTGGAGCGAAGACCTCGCCCGCCAGCTCGCCTCCGACGAGGGGATCGAACTCACCGATCAACACTGGGACGTGATCAAATATCTGCGCGACCAATATTTCAACGACGGCGGCAATCAACCCAACGAGCGCACGATCTTGAAGGCCGTAGGCAAGCAATGGGGCAAGAAACTCAGCAGTCAGGAGATGTACACCCTGTTCCCCAAGATGCCGAGCAAGCAAGGCGGCAAAATCGCCGGCCTCCCGGAGTCGCGCCGCAAGGGAGGATATTGATGCGGGGAGCGGGGTTCGGGGCTCGGGGTTGGGGAGCGCGGGGACCGCTGCCTGCGGCGGCGTCTACAGGATTGCCGCGGTGTGCGCGAATCCCGGGTACGATCAGCGCTCTACGCACCGCGAACCCCGGTCCACTATCCATAAAGGCGTATGCCGTTTCGGGTTTTGCCTGTGTTAGTCTGTTTTCAGGCCTTATTTTTGTAAGTTGAGGATTTTTTGAGATGAGCGACGCAGCCAGTGAAAAACGCAAACTGATCGAGCAGATGCTCGAGATGCAAAAGAAGTTCATTGAGTTCGAACACAAGAACGGTGTCCAGCCCCAGGAGTATTGGATGAGCCAGGAAGGGCACCCGCTGTACCAGTACAAGGATAAATACGAGGAGATGTCGGCCCGGGTCATCGACCTCGCGCACGCGGAGAAGGATTCCAAGCGCTAACGCCTTTATCCCGATCAGGCACCGCGTAAACCCAGCTACTATTCTCGGCACGCCCTATCGCCAATCTGCCCCGTCTATTCGCAGAACAAGCATCGCAAGTCTTTCCGGTGCATGTCAGGAATAGTAGCTGGGCTACTATTCTCGGCACGCCCTATCGCCAATCTGCCCCGTCTATTCGCAGAACAAGCATCGCAAGTCTTTCCGGCGCATGCCAGGAATAGTAGCTGGGCGACTTGCTGCAATAGTCGGGCTGGTCTGATTTCTGTGAAATTACGCGCGATATAGCCGATAATGCAGGACACGAACAGTCGCTGGACGGCGGGATGTTCAAGGGGTCGGAACAGTTCGAAGCGGCGAAGCTGAAACAAACGCGGCATTCCGTGCAAGCGGCGGACGCGCCGCGCCTGGTATGCGGCGAATGCGGTCACGCCATCACCGCGGAGAGCGAACGCATCACCATGGGCGGGGCGCATCAGCACACCTTCACCAATCCCCATCGAGTCACCTACCGGATCGCTTGTTTCCGCGACGCGCCGGGCTGTGCTTACGTGGGTGCGGCCACCGATGAATTCACCTGGTTTCCCGGCTATGCATGGCGCATCGCCTTGTGCGCCCGCTGCGGCGCGCACTTGGGGTGGCTGTACCAGAAAGCGGGCAGCGCCGCGTTCCACGGATTGATCAGCGGACAGTTGCGTGCGGAATAACGCGTGACGCGGACTGGCCGTCTATCCGGAGATACCGGCTCGCGTTTGCGACAACAAGGTCAGCGGTGGATACAGGGACACCTCCCGCGCATACAAATTCCACAATCCCAACACCTTGCCGACATACGACAAGGTCTCCTGGTAGGGCGGGATGCCTTCGAAGCGTTTTACCGCATTTTCACCGGCGTTGTAGGCGGCCAGCGCCAGGGGCACGTTGTGTTGAAACATGTTCAGCAGCCGCTTCAAATGCCGCACGCCGGCTTGCAGGTTTTCGCGCGGGTCGGAGAGATTCTCGATCGAGTAACGCGCCGCGGTCGTGGGCAACACCTGCATCAAGCCCAACGCGCCCTGAGCGGAAACCGCTTCGGAGTCAAAGGCGGACTCGGCCTGCACCACCGCCTTGACCAGGGCCTCGTCGACGTCGTGGATGGCGGATACTTGTTCGATCAACGGATGGTAGCGGGAATTCACGGTGAACAGCCGGCCGTTGTAGTACGGCACACGCGGCTTGGCGGGCGGCATCGCAGCCCCGCTTGCGGTCGGCGGATTCGCGGCCAGTCCGGCGCCGCGTTTAAAAAAGCCCAGGTCCTGCGCACCCGGCGACACCAGCACCAACACCGCCCCGCCCCACGCCCACAGGCACAGGGTCGGCAGCAACCAATCGCACCAGCGGCTGACACATCGCACCACCATGACTCGTTCCCCTTGCGCTCGAATGAAGCCTACATCTAGTGGTTTTGAGGCGATTCTTATTCCGATTATCTCAATATCTTGCGGTTTGTCAACAACATTTGTCCGTTTTTACCGGTTTCCCGAGCCCCTAGCCCGCATATTGCATCAGTATCTGGGAAGCTGGCGCAGGACAGGGGCGGCTGAACGCCGGACTGGAACGAAAGTCATAGCCGTAGCTATGGCTT
>CAMYKW010000040.1 GCA_947259175.1 uncultured Gammaproteobacteria bacterium
GGCGGTGGAAATTTTGAGCATCACCAACCCGAAGAAGTTGGTTGAAGGTGAAGCGCTGGTGTCGATTGAGCCGGCGCCGGTGAAGCGGGGGTTGTTGCGACGTTTGTTGGGCTGAGGGTAGAGCGGGGGTCGGATCTGCTATTGGAGTTGATCGGGATTTTGTCATCCTGAGGCGCTTTGAGCCGAGGGGTCTTGCGTTTCCGGAGTGTGCCAATCCGCAGTCGGTAAAGATCCTTCGGCCCTGCGGGCCTCAGGATGACAGCAAGGGCCCTGCGGGCCTCAGGATGACAGCAAGGGTATTATATATTGTCGCAGAGGGTTTGGATTGTTCGCGGTTGAAAACCGCTCCCGCATACTGCCTTTCTTGTCATCCTGAAGCCTGCAGGGCTGAAGGATCTTGTTGTCTTGCGAGTTGATGCTGGCTAGATTCTTCGCTGCGCTCAGAATGACATCAAAGCATTGTGGGGGAGCGCATTCTAATCAAGTTTGATTTAATCCGCGGTTTCAAACCCCCACATACTACCTTTCTTGTCATCCTGAAGCCCGCAGGGCTGAAGGATCTTGTTTGTCTTGCGGGTTGGTGCTGGCTAGATTCTTCGCTGCGCTCAGAATGACATCAAAGCATTGTGGGGGGGGCATTCTAATCACGATTGATTTAATTCGCGGTTGGAAACCGCTCCCACGTACTACCTTTCTTGTCATCCTGAAGCCCGCAGGGCTGAAGGATCTTGTTGTCTTGCGAGTTGGTGCTGGCTGGATTCTTCGCTGCCGCTCAGGATGACATTAACGCTCAGAATGACAAGAAGGGCTGTGGGAGCGCTTTGCAAGCACGATGAATTGATTCGCGGTTGAAAACCCACAGGACCAGGTGGCTCCCACAAAATGCGCTTCAAAACATCGCGCGCAGGGTGTCGGCGTCGGCCAGGGGGCGGCCGAGGGTGGTGGCGGCGTCACGCATGTGATGGATGAGGGCGGCGTTGTCGGGGGCGGTGCTGTGGTCGGGGAGCAACAGGTTGTTTTCGAAGCCGAGGCGCACGTGGCCGCCTAAGGTTGCGGCGCACACCCCGCAGGCGTGTTCCAGGTGGCCGAAGGCGCACATCGCCCAGGGCACGGTATCGTCGTGGTGGGTGAGGAACGGCAGCAGGGCCTTGGGATCGGAGACCTGACCGGCGGTGTAGCGGCCGAGCACGAACAGCAGCCAGTGGGGGGTGCCGGGGATCACGTCGCGCCGGATGAGGTCCTGGTAGCGGAGCAGGTCCTGGTCCGAGTACAGGATGTATTGCGGCACGATGTGTTCCTGGGCCAGCCAGTGGAAGAACGCGCCGGCCTCGGTTTCAGAAGGCGCGTCGGGGACCAGTTCGCTCACCGCCAGCGACACCGCCTCCGGCTTGACGGCGCGTACCGCGGCCATCTGCGCGGGCGGCGCGAAGCGCTTACCGGCCTCGCTGGTGATCTGGATCACCAGTTGGTCGCCCACTTGCGCATGGATGGCGGCGATGGCCGCCCGGTAGGCGTCGGGATCCAGCGAGTGGCCGCCGTCGGCATCGCGCACGTGCAGATGAATCATCGCCGCGCCGGCGTCGAGGCAGCGCACCGCGGTGTCGGCGAGCTCAGCGGGTGACATCGGCAGGGCCGGGTGGTCCTGCTTTGTCTTGTATGCGCCGTTCGGCGCGACGGCCAGGACCAGCGGCGGCCAGGCGTCATTCATGCCGCGACGACTCGGGCGAACGAGTTGGTGAGTGGGGCCGCGAGCATGGCGGGCGTGAGCGGTAGGGCGGTGTGGTTTTGTTGGGTCTTGTACGCGTCGTTCATGCCGCGACGACTCGGGCGAGCGCGTTGGTGAATGGGGTGGCGAGTTCGGCGGGCGTGAGCGGTGGGGCGGTGTGATTTTGTGGGGTCTTGCACGCGTCGTTCATGCCGTGGAGGTTTGGGCGAAGGTGTTGGCGAACGCCACGGTGAGCTTATCGACGATCTCGTTCACCTGCCGGTCGTTGATGAGGAACGGCGGCGCCAGCAGCACGTGGTTGCCGCTGCGCCCGTCGATGGTGCCGCCCATGGGGTAACACATCAGCCCGGCGTTCATCGCCTCGCGTTTGACGACTTGGGCGAGCTGCAACGTGGGATCGAACGGCGCCTTGGACTCGCGGTCGGCGACCAGCTCCAGGCCGATGAACAGGCCGCGGCCGCGGATGTCTCCGACGTGCGGGTGGCCGCCGAAGCGCTCGGCCAGCGCACTGCGCAACGCGTCGCCCTGACGGCGCACGTTGGCGAGCAGGTCCTCGCGCTCGATCACCTGCATCACCGCGAGGCTCGCGGCGCAGGCGGTGGGGTGGCCCATGTAGGTGTGGCCGTGCTGGAAAAAGCCGCTGCCCTGGGCGACGGCGTCGTAGATCTCCCGGCTCGCCATCAGCGCGCCGATGGGTTGATAGCCGCCGCCCAGGCCCTTGGCGACGGACACCAGGTCGGGCTCGACGCCGTCCTGCTCACAGGCGAACAGCGTGCCGGTGCGGCCCATGCCGCACATCACCTCGTCGAGGATCAGCAGCACGCCGTATTGATTGCAGATCTCGCGGATGCGTTGGAAGTACCCCGGTACCGGCGGCAGGGCGCCGGCGGTGGCGCCGACCACGGTCTCGGCGACGAACGCGATGACCGACTCGGCGCCCAGTTCCTGGATCTTCTGCTCGAGCTCGTTGGCGACCCGCAGTCCATACTCCTGTTCGCTCTCGTCCGGTCTCTGGTCGCGGTAGGCGTAACACGGCGCGATGTGATGCGAGGGGATCAGCAATGGTTCGAACTGCGCGCGCCGCCAGGCGTTGCCGCCGATCGCCAACGCGCCGAGGGTGTTGCCGTGGTAGCTCTGGCGGCGGGCGATGAAGTGGCGGCGCTGCGGTTCGCCGCGCTCCAGGAAATACTGGCGCGCCAGCTTGAGCCCCGCCTCCATGGCCTCGGAGCCGCCGGAGACGAAGTACACCCGGTCCAGCCCCGGGCTGCGATCGACGAGAAAGTCGGCCAGCGCCTCCGCCGGACGGGTGGTGAAGAATGCGCTGTGCGCGTAGGGGATGGTGTCGAGCTGCACCTTGATGGCGCCGATCACTGCCGGGTGGTTGTGGCCCAGGCACGACACTGCGGCGCCGCCACAGGCGTCGAGATACCGTTTACCCTCGGCGTCGATGACGTACACCCCGTCGCCCTGGGAAGCTTCGGGCAAGGTGGCTTGGGTGTCGCGGTGGAAGATATGGCTCACGATGTGTGCTCGGATTTGCTATCTACATGGGGTAATTGTAGCGCGCCCGCGGCATCTTGGGGGGAACACCTGAAAATTTATCGATATGTGAGTTGGAGATTCTGGTTATCGTGGAGCCGGGGGTGTTGTTGAATCGCGGTTGCACACCGCTCCCACAGGCGGTGGTTTGGGCACCGTTACCCGACGAGCTCGAAAATAATCGGCAAAAGTAGACTCGCATCCAACATGTCCACAGACTTAAGTATACTGTCCCCCGAATTGAGACGAATTGAGAGGGACCGGCGAAGCCATACTCCGATGCAAACCTCTTCACTCCGATTTTTCACGTATGCTCATGAAAAACACCAGTGTGAAACGGAGTCTACCACCGGACTTGTGCAGTGACGGTAACCCAAGCGAGCCACAGTGTTTAAACTCGACTGCCATAATTCAGTGGCCCGGGACAATAGAACTCGGTCGCTTGTTTGACTGACCAACCACACGCAGCATATCGATCGTGTATACGAAGTCCGGCAACTTATCGAATAACTCCGTATGGACCCGTTATTGGTCAGATCAATCTACGTTTGACGATGAGTGGTTTGCCTACCATGTCAACGTATTTCTCGAAAACAGTGAGGAACTCATGGACTATTCCGCACAGGATAGAGTTTTAGATATCGGTTGCGGGCCGGGGCACTTGCTGGAGGCGTTGGCCCCCAGGGTGGACAAAGTGTGCGGTGTGGATGTGTCTTCCAAGTACGTTCGGCAGTGTCGCTCACGATTAGCCCCCTTTCGGAACGCGCAAGTCGAGCAGCTTGGCGAGGACTACACCGACCTATCCGTTCTTGGCGAACAAAGATTCAACAAGATAATCTGTTTGAGCGTGATTCAATATTACCGAGACAAAAACGATGTGCGGCGTTTGATGGCAGCCGTCAAACGCGTCGCGGTACCTGAGGCACGCTTCTTGATAGCCGATATTCTGGTCGATACCGGATTGCTGGAGGATGTCTTCTACGTTGTCCGCTCGGCGCTACGAGAGAAAGCGTTGCTGCGAACGTTTAAGCTTTTATGGCGTGCCCAATTTGGACAATACGCACGTTTCAGACGCGAATTAGGCTTGCTCAGCTTCAGCGGTGAGGAGTTACGCAAAATGGCGCGGGAAGAAGATCTTGAGAGCGAAATAATCAATCGGCGTCTAACCGTCAATGACAACCGTTCTCACATCATGATACGGATATGATGAAGCTCGGGTATCGGGTTGATTTGGATTGTTCGCAATGAATATGGGTAAATCATGGTGTTCGCTCAACCGAGTCATGTGGGCGCTTTTTGCGCTTTGCGGCGTGGTACTTATTGCGCTTGCTTACCGCAAACAAGTTAACAATCCATTGGGTAGTGACCTCGGTGTTTATCTGCATGCGGCACGAACCATGCTGGCGGCGGAAAATCTATATACCATCGCTAACGACGCTGGAAAGTTCTACCGATACCCACCGCTGTTCGCATTCATATGCACGCCGTTGGCGAATCTGCCCTTCAACTGGGCAGTTCTGATTTGGTCAATATTCAGTATTGCGTTGGTGTGTATCGTCTTTTTGACTTGGTATCACGTGGTCGCAGATCGCAAGTTTCTTGATGAACCACCGGCGACCCAGTTAATTGTGGCGGGGATCAGTTTGCTCGTGTTGCTACGTTATCTGTTGTCGCATTTGTACTATGGGCAGGCCAACCTATTGTTACTGGCTGTATTGGTTGCCGGTTACCTGCTGGTTGCGAATCACCGCTTAATTCTGGGCGGTGTGATCATGGGGTGTTCGCTGTTGCTGAAACCGTTCGCTATCCCCTTTTTGGTGTGGTATGCGGTATCCGCGCGTCTGAAGGTGATCGCCGCGGCGGCGATTGGAGTGGTTGCGGGCGCGGCGATACCGATGACACTGGTTGGTGTGAACAAAAATTGGCTCTACTTGCACAGTTGGGTAGCGCATATGATGGAGCAGGCTACGCCACAAGGCGTATGGTCCGCCTCGAATAATGTATCGCTGTATGTCAGTCTGCGCCGGGTGCTGACCGATATGGAGGTCCATCACCTCGGCGGCACTCGCGGTAGTGTCTCGCTGTTATCGCTGCCGGATTCTATGGTGCAAATCATGGCCTGGATGGTGTTTGTGGTCATGTTGCTATGGATTGTTTATGTGGGTTACAAGTATGGACGATCGTCGCAAGCTTGGATGCAACCTGCCGTAGCGTCATTCATTTTCGCCCTGATCGCGGCAACGACGACCACCGCGCAGAAACACTACTTCGTGGTCATCTTGCCGGCACTCGTGTATGTGCTGTACACCTGGACTGTGCGGCAGTACAAAGACGCCCTGTTCCGAGGGTTGCTCGTTGCCTCCTTGGTCCTATTGGCCGGGACCAGTCCAATGTTCTGGCCGCGCACGTGGGTGCAAACGTTTCAATCCATCGGGTTGATTCCGCTGGGTGCCGTGCTGCTTGCGGCAGCCATTCACCGCTCCTTTGGTGAATGGGGCAGAATCAATCGTGAACGGGGAGATGAATTCGGTGAGCGCTGAGCATTCTGGCGCTAAGGACACAACGGTTGGTCCATCCTTCGCGGTCAGCATCGTGCTGCCCGCGCACAACGAAGCGTTGGGACTGGGCGCCGCCGTAGAGAGCATTCGCAAGGTGATGCATTCATCAGATGTGGCTTACGAAATCATCGTGGTGGATGACGGCAGTAGCGATGAGACTTTTAAAGAAATTGAGCGTCAAAATGTCATTGACGGAAATATCAAGGGTATCCGCCTGAGCCGTAAGTTCGGTAAAGAGTCGGCCCTTCTGGCCGGGCTAGGGGCTGCCGATGGGACTGTGGCCATTACCATGGACGCTGATCTGCAGCACCCACCCGACCTGATACCACAAATGTTACAGGAGTGGCGCGACGGTGCCAGGGTGGTTCATGCCGTAAAACGAGACCGCCAGATCGATGGCTGGCTTACGCGATCAAGTGCTGCACTGTTCAATAAGCTGCTCTCCTTGACCAGTGGCCTCAACATGCGTGGCGCATCCGATTTCAAGTTGCTGGATCGTGCCGTGATCGACCTGTTGGTACATGACTTGCCTGAGCGTGGCCGATTTTACCGTGGCTTGGCGGGCTGGGCCGGGTTTGAGCAGTCGAGCATCCCGTTCGACGTCCTTGAACGTGATGCCGGGAGCAGGAAGTGGTCGAGCTTTGCCTTGTTCGACTTGGCCTTGACCGCTATCACCTCGTTCACTTCCGCGCCGCTTCGCGTGATTACCATATTGGGTGCGGTGACTCTGGTATTTGGGATTATCGTCTCAGTTGAAGCGTTATGGTCATGGTTTCGCGGTGACGCGGTTTCCGGTTTCGTCACCATTATCATCACGCTCCTGCTGATCGGCAGTTTTATTATGATTAGCCTGGGCATCATCGGCGAATACATCGCCAAGATATACGCGGAGGTCAAAGACAGGCCGTCTTATATCGTTGAGGCGACATGCGGGTTTGATGAAAACAATGGGTCATAGGCCAGTTCCGGTTGGCACGGTAAGAGACTCAATCAAATGTCGCGGGTGGCGCTACCGTGAGTCTATCATCAAGAATCTCGAGATGGCGGTAACCGATGAGTTGTACCGAGTGCATTTGGCATAGGCGCTTTATGTCTTCACTGCACAGGAGTTCTCGTTCCTGATCCCAGTTGTGGTAGCGCAGTAGCGCCGGATCGACAATTTCCCCCGGCCGGTAATGGCCGGGATGGCACATTAGTTCATACACCTTGTTCGGTTTTAAGGATGGCAGGGTTTTCTCCAGGTAAGATTGATCAAGTTGCCCGCTTTGTGCCAGCCCCAACATCACCGGTGACTTTGTTCGATACTCAGACGGTGCGCAGCGACCCATTATTTCCATAACTAAGTTCTTGAGCACGGGACCGATCTTGATCCGGATTTGCCACTCGCCGACCACAACCCGGATGTGAGGAATCGAGTAATCACGAGCCAGACGTACGACCATTGGAAACAGCCCCGGGAGCATGTGTATGTGCTGGTGCGAATTCAAGAAACGTACTTTGCTGCCGTTCGCTATACAGCGCTCAATCTGCGCACGCCACTCTCTTTCTACCGTGGCCAGGTTTATTCTTTTCAACGCCAATTGACGTATGAGTATCAATATATCTGGAAACTGGCCCTTCCATTTCCGCATTAATGCTCGCATTTCCGATGTGAGCGGGTCACCGTGGGTCAGATTGAGATGCACGCCGATATCCAATTGATCTGAGGCTTGAAGGACGTTTAGTTGCCGCTCAAAGTCGGCACAGTTCGCGAGTACACCAGTGGCGGTCAAGATACCCCTCGAGGCGGATTCAATAATGCCCTGGTTGATGCCCGGCGCATAACCGAAATCATCGGCGTTAACAATCAGGTAGGATGTCACAATGTATTTCGTGGCCGCTTTGTCTTTCGGTTCTTAGCACTTTCTGACAGAAGGTGAAAGTCCGGATTGTCGAATTTGTAGCGCGAATCAACGCCCACGACCTAAAGGAACGTTTTTCTATGCTTAAGAGCGAGGCAGGCTTAATCTAGGGACCGCGAAACAACGCCCCCGAACCCACACCCACTGCATAATCGAGTTGGCCACATTGCCGGATTCCGGGGACATTTTACTTAATTATCGATTCCGGGGCCCGGCTTTACCTATGCGTAAGCATCCCCCACGAATATTTTCCAGTTCCAATAACAAACCATGGTCTTCGATCGGTCGACCCGCTCGTGCATGCGTTCGAATCGTGTTTAATCCCGAATCAAACGTCACTCAATTGTGTATGTCGTCTGAGAGATTTACACAGTTAAGTATGTCCCCTATTAATTTCGGGATCGTAGAAAGAAAGGCGTCTCGCCACTCTGTCGTTGTGAACGCCGTGAAGAATCCGGCCCGTTGTCGGTTGCGCTGGGTATCGCCAGGCATGCCGCTGTGTTGGATCGCGGCGTGGACTTTAGAAAGGTTAAGATCCTTCTGCGCTTCGCGCCTCAGGATGACGAGAAATAAAGT
This sequence comes from uncultured Gammaproteobacteria bacterium, assembly GCA_947259175.1. Classification (GTDB taxonomy): domain Bacteria; phylum Pseudomonadota; class Gammaproteobacteria; order Arenicellales; family JAANXG01; genus CALZGZ01. The sequence continues at coordinate 8,301 of CAMYKW010000040.1, forward strand.
GTGCGGGGATGGCAAGAAAGAAAGTGTGCCGGGATAACGAGAAAGAAAGGCGTCTCGCGACGCTGTCATTCTGAACGTAGTGAAGAATCTTGTTGTGTTGGACGCTGGTGGCGACTCTCGCATCAAAAGATTTGTTCCCCAGTTGCGCGGGAACGACAGGTTTTCAACATCAGGACGACTACCGACGATAACGCCTCGTCATGACAATATATAAAAGCGCGACGCGATGACGGCGTGAGACAAAATCGAGGTCAGTCTTAATATTTTTCTCGACGCTGGCCGTGACTATCGGGGTGCCAGCGAGACGCGCCCCACGGGATCGGCGTCGCTCAGGTCTTCGGGTTCGGCGTTGCATAGCACCAGATGAAAGCGGTCCTCCTTGCCGGCGTTGATCGCGGTATGGGTCTTGTGGGCGTCCATCTGATATAGGTATCCGTCGGCGGGAATGTGATGGAAGGTCCCGGTGTTGTCGTGTACCGCCACAATGTAGGCATCGGGATTGGTGATGATCGCGTAGTGGTAACGTCGCGATGGGTCGGCATGGATGGACAGGCAGGATTTGGCCGGCAGGCGCATCAGGCGCGTGCGGCCCCACTGAAACGGCAGCGACTGGAGGAATTTTTCGATGTGGGTGCCGCGAAACTCTTCGTTGATCACGCTGTAGTCCGCCTCGGTGACGTCTTCGGGCAGCCAGCCCACGGCGTCGCGCAGCGGCTCGGCGGCGCCGGGGCGCGAGGTGACGCCGATCTGGTTGTGCCGGTCGAACAACGGTTCGACGGATTGCAACACCGTGCGCATCGCCGCGAGGTCGAAATGGATGTCGGTCGCTCGGATCATGCTGGACTCCTGCGTTTATTGATGATGATTGTTTGGTCGCGGGCTAAGCAGTGTCTTCGGTGCGGCTTTCGTGTTTACGGCCGAATCGGTCGGTGCCATGCCGGCGCGCGCTCATACGGCGCCCGGCGCGAAATCGTTCACGGCGCCTGGGGCGCGGATCTCAGTATGTCCTTGATCTCTTTTTTCAGCCTTTCCAGCTCGCGGCTTTGGCGGCGCAGCGCCTTGATGCGGCGGTCGAGCTCCTGCGACTGCGCCTCGAATGCCGACAACTGGGTCCGAACGCCGACGACCCCGGCGGTCTGTATTTGATTGGCCTGCTGGTGCTTGGCCCAGTCCCCGGTGAGGACAACGCCCTGGGTCAGGGGGATGGTCTCGGCGAGCGGTTCATCGGGCGCCGACCCCACGGTGCTGCAGCCGTAGGCGAGCATGGCCAGGCACAGAGCGAGCGGGGTGGTGAGCCGGAGTTGGGGCTGATGTGTCAATCGGTTCTCCGTGGAGGCGTATGAATGCCGGTGGGGGAATGTAATATGGGAGGCGGGGCGAAACAAGCGGGTAGGGGATTTTTCGGGGGGCGAGGCCTGTTTGAAGGTTTCAATGTTCGTGCCCGCTCGTGCTGCGCGTCCATTGCAATAGAAAGCCGCTCTCACGGAAACATGCCAACCCCTCGGACATCGTCGTCAAATCCTCATTCTGCCATCCTGAGGCGCTTTGCGCCGAAGGATCTTATGTTTTTGGCCGTGCGAAGTCCTTACGCCTATTAAGATCCTTCGGCCCTGCGGGCCTCAGGATGACATCAATGAAAAGGGTACTGACCGCTTGCCACACCCCTTGCCACATTGTTTTTCTATGTCATTCTGAGTGCAACGAAGAATCTTACCTGGGTTGCGTCGGGCAACCGCCTTTGGAGGGGTAAGATCCTTCGGCCGTGCGGGCCTCAGGATGACATCGGGCCGTGCGGGCCTCAGGATGACATTGGGCCCTGCGGGCCTCAGGATGACAGGGTGGGTGGGAGAGACGACAAAGAGTCGTTAGCGAGTGGGTACGCAGAATTGGACCTCCCCGCGGGGGAAGCGGGTTTATTGCGGGCGGGGCTGGGTTCTGAGGATTTGTTTCAGTTCTTCCTTGAGCGCCTCGAGCTCGCGGCGCTGGCGTTCCAGTTCTTCGATCTGTTGATCGAACTGCTTGGATTGTTCCTCGAGCTGGCGCGCCTGGGCCTGGGTGGGCTGCGCGGCCGCAGGGGGTGCGGCGGGTTGCTTGTCCTTGCCGGTATTGCGCCGCATCACCAGTTCCCCCTCTTCCCCGGTGAACAGGCCGGGACCTTGCTTGATGTCTTCGTTGGTGCCGGTGACGTCCCGCCTTTCCCGTGGCGCATCCTTGAAGCTGCTGGAACAGCCGGTGGAAAAAAGCAAAACGGAGGTAAGGGCGACCAGGATCGCTCGCTCGCGCGAAACCTTTTTTGTCACCCTTACCTCCGAATCAGATCACTAAACTCGATGGTTTAGAATTTTACACGTGATCCGACGAACAATCCATTGATGTCTTCGATTTGGTCCGCGCCGGCGCCTGAATCGTCATCGATCTCAGCCTTCCAAAGCCCGGCATACAACTCGACGCCGTGGTCCTTCATGTTGTGCACGTACTCGATGCCGAGTTTCTTGCCTTCAAACGTGCCGATGGTGCCGAGGTTCTCGGTTTTTTTGTAAGCGCCCGAAATATGGTGCGGACCTGACGCCCAGCCCACCTTGATATACCACATCTTCGGATCTGACCGCCCTTGCCGAAGGTCTTCACCTGCAAACTGTTTAATATCGCGCTTGCCGTAGGCGCCGGTGATATTGAAACCGTTAGCCAACAGCAGGGACGCCGACATGCCGAATTGGTTGTACTTCAGGCCAGCAGGGCCGCCGGAGCACCGCTGAGCCTCGTTTCCAATCTTGCACTGGACGTAGCCCAGGGCTGCGCCGACCTTGCCGCCACCGGCCATCTTCTGACTCAAGCGCGCGGCCCCTTCCCACTTCTCCTGGCCCGCGTCGACGGACAAAACCACCGGGCCGAGGGCCGGGGTGTCATAACGCAGCCGGTTGTTCCGGCTCAGGCCGTCGAAGTTCTGGCCTATCAGGGAACCGTACGAGCCGACCGTTCGGCCGAACTCGGTGCGGTCCTTTACCCGGAACTGTAGCCCGGACAGATGGAAGTCGCCGGAGTTGCTGGCGATCCAGGTGCCGGAGTAGTCGATTTCCGAGGTGCCGTTGGCGGCGCCGTTGCCGCGACCCATGGACAACTTACCGAAAGCGCCTTCGAAGAACAGATCACGAAGACGGTTTTCCGGGGTGTTGTCGTCGTCGGCATCGCCGATGTCCATGGACGCCGAGTCGTTGAACTGCCAGTCGGTTTCCCAGTTGATGCCGGCCTTGGTGCCGTTACCGAGATCCGTCGCGCCACGTAGGCGAACCCGCGTACCGCTGTTGTTGTTGTCGACGTGTAAGACGTCGCTATCGATCCCGTTATCGGCATAGCTGATCATACGGCTGATCTGCCCGCCGAGTGCGGCTTCGGTCTTCATGGCCATAGCCGCGCCCGGAGCGATCACGCCTGCTACCGCCAGAGCGACGAGGGATTTTGCAGGGAATTTCATTGTGTATTGCCTCCTGATTATTGGAACTTGTTTCAAGCTTGAACGTACATTTCCATATCAATACCTGATATTTGAGTGTCCGCATGGACTGCTTGTCGCTACGAACTTGCGGATATATAGCACGCCGGTTGCGTTTTCGCAACTAAATTTGTGTTGTAAACACAACACATTGCTAGAATGTTGCAAAAAGGAGACAAACGGTCGGAAGAACGGTGCGCCGGTGCCGCACCGGGTGCATTCTTCTTGTTGAAACGGCCCGAAAAGGTCATTCTGAGTGCAACGAAGAATCTTTACCCGGTCGATTCGGGCAACCGGATTTTGGGGGGTAAGATCCTTCGGCCCTGCGGGCCTCAGGATGACATCGGGGCCCTGCGGGCCTCAGGATGACATCAATGAAAAGGGTACTGCCCCCTTGTCACATTGTTTTTCTATGTCATTCTGAGTGCAACGAAGAATCTTGCCTGGTCGAATCGGGCAACCGGATTTTGGGGGGTAAGATCCTTCGGCCCTGTGGGCCTCAGGATGACATCAGGTCCTGCGGGCCTCAGGATGACATCAGGTCCTGCGGGCCTCAGGATGACATCAGGTCCTGCGGGCCTCAGGATGACATCAGGCCCTGCGGGCCTCAGGATGACATCAGGTCCCGCGGGCCTCAGGATGACATTTGCCTCAGAATAACGCGCTCAACGGTATGTCGCGTCAGCCGCGAACCACCATCACCGAGCAGTGGGCGTGTTGCGCGACTTTGGTGGTGCACGATCCCAGCAGCGCCTGATCGACGGCGCCGCGGTCGTGGGGCGGCAGCACGATCAGATCGGCGCCGATTTCATCGGCGTATTCGACCACCCGTTCCGGCGGGTTGCCTTCCATGACATGGGCTTTGGCGTTTACGGAATCGGGGACCTTCTGCTCGACGTAATCGTGCAACCGCTTCGCGATTTCTTTTTTGGCTTCGCGCATCGCGTCCGCGGGGAAGAACGACGCCACCAGCGGCATGCCGAAGCCCGGCACCACGGTGAGCACGTGCAGCGCGGCGCCGTCGCGTTGCGCGATGGCGATTGCCATTTGCATCGCGTGTTCGGCGTGGCGGGTGTCATCGATATTCACTGGGACGAGTACGGTCTTGAACATGTCGTTTTCCTTCAGTGTCAGTACTAGGGCGCCGCCGCCGTGGCCGGCGCCGGCTTCGCGCGGCGACCGCGCTGCATGAACCAGATCAGCGCCAGCAATGCCAGCGCCGGAATAAACACCAGTTGCTTGGGCGGCCGATCCGCCGGCACCTGCACGCTGAGAACCTCCTGGTCGAAGTCGACGCCGGCTTTCTCCGCGGGACTGGCGAACACGATGTTGTCGACCAGCAACTTCCCTTCTTCATCGCGCAGCTCCAGTCCCGCCTCGGCGATCCGCTCGGCCCCCGGGGCGGCCTTGCCCATCGGCAGCATCACGGTCTTTTGAAACGGCGTACCGTCATCTTTCTCCCCGGCCAGGGTGATGCGCAGCTGGGTGTCGGGCGCGGCCTGCTCCGCGAGCTGGTGCAATTCGCCGGCGGGTCGTTCCAGCAGCGGCGGGAACACCATGTCCCAGAAGAAACCCGGCCGGAACAGCGCAAACGCCACCAGCAGCATCGCCAGGGTTTCCCAGATGCGGTTCCTGACCAGGAAGAATCCCTGGGTGGCGGCGGCGAAGGTGAGCATCGCCACCACCGCGGCGGCGACCACCACCACCAGATGGAACGCATTCTGCACCCCGATCATCAATATCTCGGTGTTGAAGATGAACAGGAACGGCAGGATCGCGGTGCGGATGTCGTAGGTGAAGCCCTGGATGCCGGTGCGGATCGGATCGCCGCCGGAGATGGCGGCGGCGGCGAACGCCGCGAGCCCCACCGGCGGGGTGTCGTCGGCGAGGATGCCGAAATAGAACACGAACAGGTGCACCGCGATCAACGGCACGATCAAACCGGTCTCGGCGCCCAGGGTGACGATCACCGGCGCCATCAGGGTGGAGACCACGATGTAGTTGGCGGTGGTCGGCAGCCCCATGCCGAGGATCAGGCTGATGATGGCGGTGAAGATCAGGATCAGGAACAGGTTGCCGCCGGAGATGAACTCGACGAACTCGGTCATCACCAGGCCGATTCCGGTGAGGGTCACGGTGCCGACCACGATGCCCGCCGCCGCGGTGGCGACGCCGATGCCGATCATGTTGCGCGCGCCGGCCACCAGGCCGTCGAAAAGATCGCGGATTCCGTGGCCCAGCGAGAACTGGTCGCCGTGCAGGCGCCGGAACAGGCCTTTCAGCGGCCGCTGGGTGACGACAATGAACAGCATGAACACCGTGGCCCAGTATGCCGACAGGCCGGGGGACAGGCGCTCGATGGTCAGACACCAGATCAGCACCACGATCGGCAGCAAGAAGTAGTAGCCCGACTTGGCGGTGGGGCCGAGCTCCGGCAGCTCGTCGATCTGGTGGCTGGTGTCGAGCTCCGGCACGGTGCACGCGTACTTGACGAGGCCCACGTAGGCGACCACCAGCAGCGCGGTGGCGATCCAAGGGGTGGCGTCGCCGGCCACGACTTTGATCCAGCCGAGGCCGTAATAGATGATGCCGGAGAGCACGATCAACGAGATCACCGTCAGCAGAAACGATAACAGTGACTGTTGCAGCGTGCGTTGAGTGCGTCGCGGCAGGCCTTTCAAGTCCAGCTTGCACGCCTCGAGATGCACGATGTACACCAGCGCGATGTAGGAAATGATCGCCGGTAGAAACGCGTGTTTGATGACGTCAACGTAGGAGATGCCGACGTACTCGACCATTAGAAACGCCGCCGCGCCCATGATCGGCGGCGTGAGCTGGCCGTTGGTGGACGAGGCGACTTCCACCGCGCCGGCCTTTTCCGCCGGGAACCCGACGCGCTTCATCAGCGGGATGGTGAAGGTGCCGGTGGTGACCACGTTGGCGATGGAGGACCCGGACACCAGCCCGGTGAGGCCCGAGGACACCACCGCGGCCTTGGCCGGGCCGCCGCGCATGTGGCCCAGCGCCGCGAACGCGACGCGGATGAAATAGTTGCCGGCGCCGGCCTTCTCCAGCAGCGAGCCGAACAGCACGAACATGAACACCATCGAGGTGGATACGCCCAGGGCCACGCCGAACACGCCCTCGGTGGACAGCCAGTAATGCGACATGCCCTTATTCAGGCTGGCGCCCTTGTGGGCGATCACGTCCGGCATGTACGGCCCGGCGAACGTATACAGGATGAACACGCTGGCGACCACCATCAACGGCGGGCCCAGCGCGCGCCGGGTGGCTTCCAGCAGCAGAATCAGGCCGATCACCGCGACCACCAGGTCGTAGCTGGTGGGGTCCCCGGGACGATCGGACAACTGTACGTAAAATAGAAACAGGTAAGCGGCGCAGAATGCGCCGACCAGCGCCATGATCCAGTCCTGGATCGGTATGTAGTGGCGCGGTGAGGAGCTGAACGTAGGATAAGCGGTGTAGGCGAGAAAGATGGCGAACGCCAGATGGATCGAGCGCGCCTCGGTATCATTGAGCACGCCGATGCCGAACATGAACGGCAGCGGCGACGCGTACCACAACTGGAACAGGGACCACACCAGGGGGACGATGATCAACATTTTGGCGGGAATACCGGTCGGCGTGCGCGCCCCGGTATCCGCCTCGGCAATCATCTCCTGCAGTTCGCTGTTGTCGGCGACCTGGTTCTCTTTCGGTTGTTCGCTCATTACAGACGCTCCCTGGTGATTGAGACCGGGGTCTGACCCCCAGCGGTTATTTCAGACCCCATTTTTCGCGGAAGTACTTTTGCGCGCCTGCGTGCAGCGGCGCGGTGCGGCCGTCGTGGATCATCGCTTGCGGCGTCAGTGTGGCCCAGGCGGGATGCAGCTTGCGAAACTGGTCCAGGTTATCGAACACCACCGCCACGATGCGGTAGATCGTCTCCGCCGGCACGTCCGCGGAACTCACCACCGTGGCCTTGACACCGAACGTGCGCACCGCTTCGGCCGTGCCCGGGTACATGCCGCCGGGAATGATGGTGTAGGCGTAATAAGGATGATCCGCGACCAGCTTATCGATCACCGGCCCGTCGACCGCGGCGATGGTGGCGTCGCACAGGCCCGCGGCCTTGGATACCGAGGCGTTGGGGTGGCCGACGGTGTACACCATGGCTTCGATGCGGCCGAGACACAGCGCCAGCGATTGTTCCGCGGCGTTGAGTTCACTCGCCGGTAAGAAGTCTTGCTTGTTCCAGCCCAGCGCCCGCATCACCACCTCCATGGTGGCGCGCTGGCCGGAGCCGGGATTGCCGATGTTGACCCGCCGGCCCTTGAGGTCCTCCAGGCGGCGGATGCCGGAATCGCGTCCCACCACCAGGGTGAACGGTTCGCCGTGCAGCGAAAACAAGGCGCGCAGATTGTCGAACGATCCATCCATGAATTCCACCGGACCGCTGCCCTTGACGGCGTGAAATTGCCAGTCCGATTGCGCGATGCCGATGTCCAGCGCGCCGTTGCGCACATTGGTGAGGTTGTGCAGCGAGCCGGGCGTGGGGGCCGCCTTGCAGGTCAGGCCTTCGACTTTGGTGTTGATCAACCGGCAGATTCCGCGTCCGGCGTGATAGTAGACGCCGGCGGTGCTCCCGGTGCCGATGATGATCTGCTGCTCCGCCGCCGCGGTGAACGAGTTGAGCAGCAACGCCAGCAGCAGCGGCGTCCATGGTGTTTGGAATGGTGTCATGGGTCCTCGCTTCGCGGCATCGTTGCGCCCGGCGGATTGAGCGCTTATCCGGTGCCTGTTCAAGCCGCGGAGCGCCGGCAACGGACCGGGGGACGCAGTTACGCCCCCCGGTCGGGGTTACCCGTTACAGCAGACCGGCTTCCTTGTAGTACTTGGCGGCGCCGTCATGCAACGGCGCGGACAGGCCGTCTTTCACCATCGCTTTCTTTTTCAGTACGGCGAACGCGGGATGCAGTTTCTGGAACTGATCGAAGTTCTCGAACACCGCCTTGACCACCTGGTAGACGACATCGGCGGAGGTGTTGGTGGACGAGACGAAGGTCGCGCCGACGCCAAAGGTCTTTGTGTCGTTGTCGGTGCCGCGATACATGCCGCCGGGTATGGTGGCATGGCGGTAGTAGGAGTTGTCGTTGACCAGCTTGTCGATCGCGGCTCCTGACACTTCGACGATGACTGCGTCGCATGAGGTCGTCGCCTCTTTGATGGAGCCGCTGGGGTGGCCGACGGTGAACACCATGGCGTCGATCTTGTTGTCGCATAAAGCAGAGGCCTGCTCGGCGGATTTCAATTCCGAGGCCAGCGAAAAGTCGGACATTTTCCAGCCCAGCGCGCCCATGACCACTTCCATGGTGCCGCGCTGACCGGAGCCGGGGTTGCCGACGTTGACCCGTTTGCCCTTGAGGTCGGCGAATTTCTTGATCCCGGAATCGGTGCGCGCGACTACGGTGAACGGCTCGGGATGCACGGAAAACACCGCGCGCAGATCCTTGTTCGCACCCTTGTCCTTGAATTTACTGGTGCCGTTGAAGGCATGGAACTGCCAGTCGGACTGGGCGACGCCCATGTCCAGCTCGCCGGCGCGGATGGTGTTCAGGTTATACACCGAGCCGCCGGTGCTTTCGACCGAGCAGCGGATGCCGTGGTCCTTACGGCGTTTGTTGACCAGCCGGCAAATCGCGCCCCCGGTGGGGTAATACACGCCGGTGACACCGCCGGTGCCGATGGTAATAAAGGTGTCGGCGCGGACCACCGGCGCCGCGAAAAAAGACATCGCGGTTACCAGAGCGGCCAGGAATGACAAGGTGAACTTGTTTTTGTACGACATAACGCTCCTCCAGGTGATGCGTAGATAAAGATAATTAATTCTGCCCTCTAAACTTACCACTCACGCGCCTAACGGTCCATGATCTGCTGGGGTTACAAAACCATACGATACCCATGAAATAACCCCACGTGAGTCATGAGTTTTCGCTCCGTTGGTCAGGGTGGGGATGCGTTGCGCGGTACGGTGTATTGTGGCGTGACTGCAACAGCGGGGGTGCAAATAATCGCGGCTGCTCGTGTGCCGCGTGTAGTTTGCGGTAAAAACACCGCTTTCACGGACACGCATGTCATTCTGAACGCAGCGAAGAGTCTTATCTGGTTTTAAAGATCCTTCGGCCCTGCGGACCTCAGGATGACAATGAACCCTGCGGGCCTCAGGATGACAATGAACCCTGCGGGCCTCAGGATGACAAAGAGTCCTGTGGGCCTCACGATGACAAGGTGGGTGTGTCTGTAATGAATTGCGGCTGTAAGAGGTGCCCACAAAAGAAAGCCGCTGCCCCAGCAAGCTTACGCAAAACTGATCACAGTGCTTGACGCCGACCCTGGTTTTTCGCGAGTCTGGCGCCTTGAATCTTCCTTTAAACCCTATGTGACTACCAGGCGGAATCGATGGACGACAAGCACACGCGCGGCACATCAGCGGGGCGCAATGATCCGCACCAGGCGGCGCGGCTACGTGACATCGAGCCGTTTTATGTCATGGAGATCCTGGAACGGGCGTTCGCCCTCGAGCGCGCCGGGCGGTCGGTGATACATCTGGAGGTGGGGGAACCCGACTTCCCGACCCCGGCGCCGGTCGTGGAGGCGGGAATCCAGGCGTTGCGGGAAGGCAAGACGCGCTATGTGCAGGCGCTCGGCATTGACGCGCTGCGCGAGGGTATAGCAAATCGTTATCCGCCGGTATGTCGGCCGCCGGCGGAGCGGGTGGCGGTTACCCCCGGATCGTCCGGGGCGTTCCAGTTAATCTTCGGATCGTTGCTCAACGCCGGAGATGAAGTGCTGTTGACTGATCCCGGGTACCCATGCAACGCCAACTTCGTGCGCCTCTACGAGGGGGTGCCGAAGCTGATTGCGTGCGACGCCGATGCGGGGTATCAATTCACCGCTGCGGCGATCGAAGCGGCGTGGACTGAACGCACCAAGGCGGTATTGATCGGCACCCCGTCGAATCCCACCGGCACCGCGGTGCCGCCGGACGAGATGACGCGCATCGTGGCGGCTGTGGAGCGTCTGGGTGGCGTGTTGATCGTCGATGAGATTTATCACGGCCTCACCTATGGTTCGGACGTGCGCACCGCGCTGCACGACACCGACCGTGCGTTCATCGTCAACAGCTTCTCCAAGTACTTCGGGATGACCGGTTGGCGCGTGGGTTGGATGGTGATGCCGCCGGCGTTCATCGACGGCATCACCAAGCTGGCGCAGAACCTGTTTATTTCCACCAGCACGCCGGCGCAGTATGCGGCGCTTCGTGCGTTGCAGGACGACGTGATCGCCGAGTTTGAGCGCCGCCGCGAGGTGTTCCGGCAACGACGTGATTTTCTGCTGCCGGCGCTGCGCGAGCTGGGATTCAAGGTGCCGGTGACGCCGCAAGGCGCGTTTTACGTGTATGCCGACTGCAGCGCGTTTACCGACGACAGTTATGCCTTCGCTATTGACGTGCTGCAATCGACGGGAGTGGCAATCACGCCGGGCAAGGACTTCGGCCGTCATCGCCAGCGCGAGCATGTAAGGTTTTCCTACGCCAACACTGTGGATAATCTGCGCGAGGCGGTAGAGCGGCTTGCGGAGTATTTGCAGGACAAAGTGCCGGCGTCGTAAAACTGCGCATTGATTCGCGGTTGCAAACCGCTCCCACAGTGGTTGCTTCTAGAAAAGTCGCTGCGACGGACTTTCATGTCATTCTGAGCGCAGCGAAGAATCTAATCTGGTTTTAAAGATCCTTCGGCCCTGCGGGCCTCAGGATGACAAAGAGCCCTGCGGGCCTCAGGATGACAAAGAGCCCTGCGGGCCTTGGGATGACAGGTGGGGGGAGTGGTTGGTATTGATTGATTCGCGGTTGCAAACCGCTGCCACAAATGGGAAACCGCTCCCGCAGCGATGTATGAACTGCGGGAGCGGGGAAATCGATTGGCTAGAAAAGTTTTTTCGCCAGTCCCAGTACGTCGTCGGCAATCGAGCCGTCGCCGTCCATGTCCAGGAACGAAGCCAAGCCACCGAGTTGCGAACCGCCGCTGCCGCCCAGCTGGCTCAACACGTCGCCGATGCCGCCACCGCCCTGCATCTGATTGAGGATGCCGGACGAGGACGCCTGCTTGCTCACCGAGCCCATCGTCAGACCGGCGACCATCGGCAGCATCTTCTTCAGGATGCCGATATCCAGGCCGGTGGATTGGGCGGCTTGCGCCGCGACCTGACGGCTTTGCTCCTTGCCGCCGAGGAGATGGCCGAGTATGCCGTTGCCGTCGTCGATCGCGGTTTGGTCGCCGAGGCGCTCGGGCTCGTCCAAATAACGCTGGTGGTTGCCACTGCTCAACGCCGAGAGCAGTGATCCCAGGCCCTCTTCGTTGGACATATTGTTTTTGATACTGCCGGTCAATGCCGGCAGCAGGCTGCCCAGTGCGCCCTGAGTCTGATCACGGTCGAGTCCGAGCTGTCCGCCCAGGCGGTCCAGCACCTGGCCGTTTCCGGCGCCGAGAATTTCGCTCAAGATGTTCATCTGTTTACTCCGTCGGAAAAACTGCTGATTGTTGATTGGCCGCCATTGTCGATGAATTGGACGCGCGGACCAAGTTAAAGATCGTAAATACCTCCCGCACGTCGCGCGGGTCAGTAAGTGACCGCGGGTTTCAACTTCTTCGCGTTCGCCACCCAGGCGGCGACCATCTTCTCGTTGGGTGCCTGGCGCACCATTTTCTTGTTGGCGTTAATCTCCGCCATCGCCCGGGCGAGGTTCCCGGGATTGCGGTTCTTGAGTTCTTTGACCGTGTCTACTCCGGCGGCCTCGAGCAATTCGGCGTACTGCGTCGCCACGCCTTTGATGCGAAACAGATCGGCCATGTTCACGCAGCGCAGTATGACCGCCTCGCGGATTCCGGTTTTGGCGGCGATTTCTTTTCTGCCTTTGCGGGTTCCGCCGTCGCGGAGCAGCTTGTCCGGTGAGGCGCATCCAACCGCGCGCAGTTTTGCACCGTACGCCGGTCCGATGCCTTCGAGTGATTCAATGGATTTCGCCATTGTCTGGTGATCTCCTGTGGAGTGAATGGTGGTTGTTTGTCGCCGGCGGCGATACTACTCCGATTGCGTCGGCGCAAGGAACCGGCAACAGCGTGTGTGAGGCTCCTTTCGGTGTTCGTTTGCAAAACTTTGCAGTTCGGCGCTGCGATGGTCATGGGCGGCATTGGGGCGGGAGCTTGAAAACGGTACAGTACGGTCATGGATGTGTTGTGGCTTTCGATCGGCGTATTGATTGGTTGGATCGCCGCCTGGTTTCTGGGTCCTGGTCGACCGGCACGGGATGAAGCGGAGGTTTCTCTGGCTCCCGGGGTCGCGCGCGAGCTTGGTGTGAACAGGCGCATACGTTACCACGCGTTTCGGGCGGTGGTGGCGCTGGTGATCATCGGGGTGATATTGACCGTGTGGGTGATGAAAGCGGTTTGAGCAAGCATGCCGGCGGCGCACCGCGGCGATTGTGTTTTCAATTTCAGTTGTGAACCTTTAAAGTAGCCGCGGTGAATAAAAAGTTCATTGCGGCGCGAATGCGCGTAACACAAGTATTAACCACAACCAAAGGAGCTAATCATGGCAGTAGCACGAGTAACCGAGATCATCGCATCTTCCGCCAAGGGTTTTGATGACGCAGTGCGTGTCGGCATGCGCCGCGCGACCAAGACCTTGAAAAAAGTGAAAGGGGCATGGATTAAAGACCAGAGCGTGGTGGTGGACGCCAAGGGAAAAATTACCGAATATCGCGTCAAGCTCAAGGTCACTTTTGTGTTGACCGATTAATGCATTTTATGAGCAGCGGCGCCTGTCCCGCAGGCGCCGGATGCATCGTTTCCTCGACGATCGATACTCATGGATCCCGATAAACTGGCCCGGTGCTACGCCAAAATCATCGCCGAGATCGGCGAGGACCTGGACCGCGACGGGCTGAAGAATACCCCGCTGCGCGCCGCGTCCGCGATCCGGTATCTGACCCGCGGTTATCGTCAGTCGTTGGATGAAGTCGTCAACAACGCCGTGTTCGAATCCGATAACGACGAAATGGTCGTGGTCAAGGACATCGAGCTGTACTCGCTGTGCGAGCATCACCTGCTGCCGTTTGTCGGTAAATGTCATGTGGGCTATGTGCCTACCGGCAAGGTGATCGGGTTGTCGAAGATCGCGCGAATCGTGGATATGTTCGCCCGCAGGCTGCAGATCCAGGAATCCCTGACCCACCAGATCGCGAACGGCGTCATGAGCATGATTGACGCGGCGGGGGTCGGCGTGGTCATCGAGGCCAAGCATCTGTGCATGATGATGCGCGGTGTGGAGAAACAAAACTCGGTGATGAAAACATCGATGATGCTGGGTTCGTTCCGCGACAATGAGCGTACCCGCGCCGAGTTCCTGGGCTTGATCTCCGGCTGAATTTGCGGCATTGATTTGAGCAAGCTCGGCATAATCCATTCTCAGGTATTATTAAAGCTCGGTACGTCCATGTCCCGGCGGAACCTCTGACAGTCGGAGGATCCTTAACTCAACGGCAGGCGCGGGATTTGATATATACTACATGGCACCTTGTGCCGGCATGCTGGATCGCGGCGGTAAGGTTTGCCGCCGCCCGCCAGCTGTTGCGGATCCCGAAACTCCGACTAGAAGGGTAGCTTATGCGCATCGCACTGCTGGAGGACGACGCTGACCAGGCCGCTCTGCTGATCCACTGGCTCGAGGAAGCGGGCCATCAGTGCTCCCATTACACGCAGGGCAAGCCATTCGTTCGTTCCTTGTCCCGTGATAGCTTCGATCTGCTGATTCTCGACTGGATGATTCCGGAAATGAGCGGATTGGAGGTGTTGCAGTGGGTGCGCGCCAATCTCGACTGGCCGGTCCCGGTGTTATTCATCACGCAGAAACAAGACGAAAAAAACATCGTTGCGGCCCTCGAAGCCGGTGCCGACGACTACATGGCCAAGCCGGTCAAGCAAATGGAGATGGCGGCGCGAGTGAACGCACTGGCGCGGCGTGCGGGCATGCTGGGCGATGAACAGACGGTGCTGGAGTTCGATCCATACCGGATCGATTTGAGCAACCACAGCGTTGCCGTGGACGGCGAACCGGTTAAGCTCACACAAAAGGAATACGAGCTGATCGTATTCTTGTTCAAGAACATCGGCCGGGTCGTCTCCCGCAGCCATCTGTTGGAGAGCGTGTGGGGCACCAATCCCGATATCAATACCCGCACTATCGACACCCATATGAGCCGCATTCGCAGCAAGTTGGGAATCGATCCGGAGAAAGGATGGCGATTGAGTTCCATTTATCAACATGGCTATCGATTGGAAAAATTGACGTAGTTAGCCCGCATTGCTCACCAGGCGCCCAGCTACTATTCCTGTCATGCACCGGAAAGACTCGTTACGTTAATTCTATGAAGAGACAGCTTAAATTCCTGATGTGGATTGCTGAGAATAGTAGCTGGACTATCCCGGCCCTGGCTGGTCCTCGCACACCTGCGCTGGGCCTTCACTCGACCCATAGCTCGCTATGGGTCTCGCTCCAGGCGCGGCGCGCATCTGCACGAGTCCTGCGCCAGCATCCGGGATCCCGGCGAGAAATGCGGGCTAGATGGCCGATACCGATCGTCTTGCGCAGCTGAAGCGGCGCTACCACGGTTCGCTGTCGACCAAAGCGGGGGAACTCGAAGAAAAATGGCGCGCGCTTGCGGCCAGTGAATTCTCCCCCTCCGCGTTGAGCGAAATGATGCTCTACGTACACCAGTTGGCGGGTTCAACCGCCATGTATGGTTATGCACAAGCGGCGCAACTGGCGCGCGACCTGGAGGGTCATTTGCGGCAGCCGGCTCCGGTGGATGCCGCGTGGCAGGAGCGGGTCGCGGCATGTGTGAGTGCGCTGGCACAAACGCTGGCCCGCAGCCTATGATTTGAGTGGCTTCCCCACTGGTTGCGCTCTGGTTATTGGGTCTGGCCATGCGAAAGCCGCGGGGCTGAAGGATCTTATTGCTTTGGGAACTGGTGCGGGTTAGATCCTTCGCTGCGCTCAGGATGACAGCAAAGACATCGTGGGCGTGTTTTTGTGTGTGCGGTTTTTGCCGTAAAAAGTGCACGGCACAAGTACCGTAAAAGGAGCACGGCACAAGCAACCGCGAACAGGAAAATCGCGCTTGCAAAGCGCTCCCACCGACAGCGCGCCGGTCCCGCAAAGGCACCGATCCTGCGGTTGATTTATTGCCGCTCTTTCGCCGCCTTGGCGATCAGGAAGTTGACCAGGTCCATCAGTTGCTGGTGGCCCCCGGCGCTGGAGGCGGTGGCGCGATACTTGCCGTCCACGATCATCGTCGGCACGCCGGTCAGGGCATAGTTGCGCGACATCAGTTGCGAGTGACGCACCTTGCTGTCGACGGCGAACGAATTGTAGGTATCGAAGAATTGGTCCGCCGACACGCCGTTGGCGTCGAGGAACGGGATCAACTGCTCTTTGTTGCGAATGCGGTTGCGCTTTTTATGCAGCTCGTCGAAGAATTTCGGATGCAGTTTGTCCACCAGGCCCATGGCCTCGAAGGTGAAGTACACGCGCGCATGGAATGCCCAGGTATCGCGCAGTATCGCCGGCAGGCGCACGTGCGCGGCGTTCTTCGGTTTCTTCGTCAGCCATTTGTCGATGATCGGTTCGAGTTGGTAGCAGTGCGGACAGCCGTACCAGAACAGTTCCAGTACCTCGATTTGATCTCCGGTCTGCACCGGCTGGGGCGCAGGCAGCTTGAAGTAATGAATTTCGGCGGTGTAATTGGCGGCATGGGATGCGCTAGACGCAACCGTGAACCAAAGCAGCGCGATGCACGAGATTAAAAGGGGTTTTCGCATGCGATGTGACTCCAAGTCTTGTTCGAGGTCAGACTATTTAAACCATTCCGAGAAAGCAAGCCTGGGGTAAATGATTAAAACTATTTAATGAATCGGCGGCGGCGCCATGTCGACGCGCTCGAGCAGGCGCCGGGCCAGGCCGTCGAAGCCGCCGTTGCTCATGATCACCACATGATCGCCGGGCGCTATTTCCGCCGCGACCCGCTCGATGATCGCGGACACCGAGGCGAGCACTTCAACGCCATCGCCCGATAATGATGCCATGTCCCAGCCAAGGTCCGGCGGTTGGTACAGCAGCGCTAAATCGGCCCGGATCAAAGACCCGGGTAAAGCGTCCCGGTGCCGCCCCATGCGCATGGTGTTCGATCGCGGTTCGACGACGGCGATGATCCGGTCGCGGCCGACGTGGCGACGCAGCGCGGCGAGTGTCGCTTCGATCTCGGTGGGGTGGTGCGCAAAATCGTCGTACACGCGTATCCCGTCGCGCTCGCCGATGACTTCCAGCCGCCTTTTTACCGATCGAAATCCGGCCAGACTGGTGCAGGCGTCGGCCGCCGGCACGCCGGCATGCGCGGCGGCGGCGACCGCCGCCAGGGCATTGGACATGTTGTGGCGGCCAAGCAGCGGCCAGACGACGTGTCCCGCGGATGCGCCATTGTGCTCGACCTCAAAGGCGGTGCAATCGTCGTTCAGCGGACGCGCGGTCCACAGCTCCCGCGCGGCCTCGCCGCGGGACCCGGCGGGCCTGGCGTTGAAGAACGCGAGGGTTGACCAGCAGCCTTGGTCCACAACGTCGCGCAGCGGCTGATCCTCGCCATTGACGATCAGCCGGCCGTTGCCCGGCACGGTGCGCACCAGGTGATGGAATTGACGCTTGATGTCGTCCAAGTCGCGAAAGATGTCCGCGTGGTCGAACTCCAGGTTGTTCAGCACCAGGGTTCGCGGTTGGTAGTGAACAAATTTCGCGCGCTTGTCGAAGAAGGCGGTATCGTATTCGTCGGCCTCGACGACAAAAAACGGTGTGTCGCCGAGCCGCGCGGAGACGCCGAAGTTGTTGGGAATGCCGCCGACGAGAAATCCCGGATTCAATTGCGCCTGGTCGAGGATCCAGGCGGTCATGCCGGCGACGGTGGTCTTGCCGTGGGTGCCCGCCACCGCCACCACGTGGCGCCGGTTGAGAACGTTTTCGCGCAGCCACTGCGGACCCGAGTTATATGCCAGGCCGCGGCTGAGAATCGCTTCCACCGCCGGATTGCCGCGGGACAGCGCGTTGCCGATGATGGTGATGTCCGGGGCGGGTTCCAGCTGTGCCGCGTCATATCCGGAGACGATGTCGATGCCGAGCGCCGCGAGTTGGTCGCTCATCGGCGGGTAAACGCCGTCGTCCGCGCCGGTGACGCGATGTCCCATCTCCAGCGCCAACCTCGCGATCCCGCCCATAAAGGTGCCGCAGATGCCGAGGATGTGTACGTGCATATCAGCCGATTTGACCGAACAACATGAACACCACGATCAAGGTAAACACCTGGCAGCCGATGGTGATCAGAAAACTCAAGCCGGTGCCTAGATCCAACGCGTTTTTCATAACGAACACGGCAATGGCCAGCACCCAGATGCTGAGTGCAAACAGCAAGGTCATGGGCATCGACACGTCGGGAGAGTCCTTCACCTGGTGCAGCCAGCCGACGACCGGCCACGCCGCCAGCTGCAGCAATGCGCTGGTGCCGAAAATCGCGGCGATTGTCTGTTGATACCGCTCGCTGTGGGATTTCCAACGCAGCGCCACCCAGATTGCAAATCCGAACACCAGCACCTGCGCGGCGGACATCGCGATCACCATTGGGATTTGACCTGCGGCGCGGTGGGTGAGAATGTTGGTGACGATTGCGGCGACGGTAGTCGCCACCACGAGCCTGCCGTCGGCCGGCAGGTCTTGTGGTTTCGCCTGGAACAGGCAAAGATCGAGCAGAGTCTTCAGAATATTCATACCATGATACTAAACTAGTTGCGCGCCAAGGGTGAGTTTACTCGTCATTCAAGATGCCCGACTACTCGCCGAGCGATGCCGGGAGTTGGAGTCCTGTTCTTGGATCGGGATCGACACCGAGTTCCTGCGCGTTCGCACTTACTACCCGCGCTTGTGTCTGGTGCAGATTTCCAGCCCCCATGGAGTGATCGGCATCGACCCGGTAAAGTGCGCGACCCTCGACCCATTGTTTCAGGTGCTCGCGGATACCGCCCAGACGAAGGTGATTCATGCAGCGCGGCAGGATTTGGAGGTTTTATACCATATTTGCGGTTGCGTGCCCCATCCGGTGTTCGACACCCAGCTCGCCGCGGCCTTGCTCGGTATCGGCGATCAAGTCAGTTATGCGGCGCTGGTGGCAAAGATCGCCGGGAAGACGCTGGAGAAAAATGAGACGCGAACCAACTGGTGTTCGCGGCCGTTGACGGCGGGACAACTGGACTACGCTTACCAGGACGTGCGCTACCTGGGTGAGCTGTATCAGTATCTGCAGGCTGAACTGGACCAACTGGGCCGCCTCGGGTGGCTGGAGGAGGAATGCCGCCTGCTGGCGGATCCGGCGTTATATGCCGTCGAGCCGAAGAAGGCCTACCGGCGTTTACGCCGCGGCCACTCCCTGGACGCTCCCTCGCAACATGTGCTCAAGCATCTTGCAATATGGCGGGAGCGCACTGCGCAACGCAAGGACCTGCCCCGCAACTGGGTGGCCGACGACAACCTGCTGTTCGACATTGCGGCGGCGCGCCCGCCGGATCGGCAACGGCTCCAGTCGGTCAAAGGCGTTTCGGCGAAGTTCGCGAGCCGGCATGCGAACGCGGTGTTGTCGGTGATCGACGATGCGCGCCGCGGGGACGGGGAGGATATCGTGTGGCGCTCGCCCACCCGGCTCAGCGACCGCGAGAAGTGGTTGGTGGACCGGCTGTTGGAGATCATCAAAGCGGAGGCGGCGGCGGCGGGGGTTTCGTCGACCCTGATCGCTTCGCGCAAGGAAGTGAACCGGTTCGTGCGCAAGCCCCATGATCATCCGCTGGCCAATGGGTGGCGCTTCGAACTGGTCGGCCGCGGCTTGTTGCAGGAGCTGGAGAGCGTAGCTGGGGAGTAGTCGGTCAATAGACCGCTGCCACAACATCCGGCTTCGATGTGTTGGAGGATTGCAGCTGTTGAATTTGTTTTTGTGGGAGTGCTTTGCGAGCGCGGTTGAAAACTTCGCAGTTATAAACCCACAGGTGTTATCCGAGGTCCGCAGTGCCCATTGTCATCCTGAGGCGCGTAGGGCCGAAGGATCTTATCTGTTTGAAGCCGATCGGAGCCGGACAAGATTCAACATTGTGGGAGCGCTTTGCAAGCGCGATTGTTCGCGGTTACAAACCGCTCCCACAGGGGTGAGTCGCTCGCACGGGTTGGTGTTACAGCAATACCGTGTCGGCGTGGGAGTAGGGCGGCGCGCAGGCACAAAGGATGGTGAGCGGTTCGGCGCCGGTGTTGGTGATGCGGTGCGGTGTACCCGGTGGAATCAATATCGTGTCGCCGGCTTGCACCGTAAATACGTCGCCGCCCAGGGTCATGCGCCCGGCACCGGAGGTAATGTGGTAGAGTTCCTCGCTGTCGAGGTGTTTGTGCAGGGCGGTGGTGGCGTTCTGTTCAATAATCGCCCGCGCCAGACTTTGGTTGGCATTGCCGTGCACGCCGGGATGCATCAGTTCCTGGATCATTGAGCCGTCTTTGGTGACAAAGGAATCAATCTTGGATATCGCGGTCTTCATCGCTACGCTCTCGCAACCGATCACGGAAGATTATAACCCCCGTCTTCCCGCTGCTAATCGGATAATCGCACCTTGATCACCCTGGTGACAGGCGCCAGCGGTTTTGTCGGCAGTCATCTCGTCGACGGTTTCTTGCGCGCCGGACATGAGGTGCGTTGTCTGCTGCGTTCGCCGGCGCGTCCCGGGTGGCTGGCGGATAAACCGGTGGAGCGGGTGGAAGGCGATTGCACCCGTCCGGCAACCCTGGCCGGAGCGGTGCGCGGCGTGGATTGCGTCGTTCACGCCGCGGGAGTCACCTGGAGCGCGAGGCGATCCAAATATTTTCAGGTCAATGCCGAAGGCACGCACAATCTACTCACGGCGTGCGCCGGCCATGCCCCGGCGCTGACCCGGTTCGTGCATATCTCCAGCCAGGCGGCGGCCGGCCCGGCGCGCGGCCGGGAAGCGCTTAGCGAGCTGGACATACCGCGGCCAATCACCCCCTACGGCGAGAGCAAGCTGCTCGCCGAGCGCCATGTCACGGCATTCAGCCGGTGTTTTCCCTGCATAATCCTACGCCCCAGCGCGGTTTATGGCCCCCGCGACCGGAATTTTTTGTCCTATGTGCGCATGGTTAAGCGCGGTTTCCTGCTAGAATTGGGTTCCGGACGGCGCACGGTGAGTCTGTGCCACGTTAAAGATCTGGTAACCTGTACGTTGGCCGCGGCCAATAGCCACGTGCCCTCGGGGTCTGTATATTTCGTCGCCGACGCCGATCCGTACCCCTGGGGGGACGTGGAGCGGGGAATTTGCACTGCATTGGGTGTCGACCCGCGGCGCATCACGGTGCCGGCATGGAGCCTGCGGGTGATGGGCGCGATCGGGCAATTATATGGACTTGTTACAGATCGACCGGTTAGGATTAACACCGCACGGGCGGCGGAACTGCTGGAGAAACGCTGGATCTGTGACGTTACTAAAATGACTAAAGAACTCGGGTGCACATCCAGTACGGATCTAACCCGGGGATTACAACAGCTGGTTCGCTGGTACCAAGAACAATACTGGTTATGACAAACCGAATCCTCGCCAAACAACAGGCTCCCGGACGCGCGCGAGCAGGGATCTTCGACAAGTGCCATCAGTTTACTCGTGCCCAGGAGCTCATCGAGGCGGGTATTTATCCCTACTTCCACACGGTGGAATCGGCCCAGGAGCCCGAGGTGGTGTGCGACGGGCGGCCGATGATAATGATGAGTTCCAACAATTATCTCGGTCTGACGAGCCACCCCAAGGTGAAGGAGGCTGCGATCGACGCGGTGCGGCGTTACGGCACCGGTTGCGCGGGCTCCCGATTTCTAAACGGCACGCTGGCGATACACGAAGAACTCGAAACCCGCCTGGCCCATTTCCTGCGCAAAGAAGCTGCGATCGTATTCCCCACGGGTTTTCAAGCGAACCTCGGGGCGATTTCCGCGCTGGTGGGTAAACATGACTTGATCGTGATCGACAAGATGAATCACGCCAGCATCTTTGACGGCTGCCGGCTTTCATTCGGGCAGATTCGCAAGTTCAAGCACAACGACATGGAAGACCTGGAACGCATACTGCGCGACAACGCGGGCAAGGCGGCGCTGGTGGTGGTCGACGGCGTGTTCAGCATGGAGGGCGATATCGCCAGACTGCCGGGGATCGTCGAATTGTGTCAGCAGTACAACGCCGGTTTGATGGTGGACGATGCGCACGGTATCGGCGTACTCGGAGACAACGGCCGCGGCACCGCGGAACATTTTGCCCTCGAGGCGGATGTGGATCTGATCATGGGCACCTACAGCAAGTCCCTGGCGACCATCGGCGGGTGTCTGGCCGCGGACGCCGACGTGATCGATTATCTCAAGCACCATGCGCGCTCGTTGATCTTCTCCGCCAGCCTGCCCCCGGCGCCGGTCGCCGCGGCCCTGGCCTCGCTGAAGATTATCGAGGAGGAGCCGGAGCGCCGCGAGCGGCTGTGGCGCAATGCGTCGTACCTGCGCGAGGGTTTCCTGAGCCTCGGCTTCGACATTGGGGTGAGCGAAACCCCGATCGTGCCGGTGGTGGTCGGCGACGAAGAAAAGGTGCTGATCACCTGGCGGCGCCTGTTCGACCAGGGCGTGTTCGCGAGCCCGGTGCTGTACCCCGCAGTGCCGCCGGGTATGGCCTTGATTCGCACCAGCTGCATGGCAACCCACACCATCGAACAACTCGACTTGGTGCTGGATGTGTTCGGGCGAGTCGGACGTGAGATGGGGCTCATCGACTAACTGTCGTATCCCGCTCTCATGCGCCGTTGGTTGGTGTTGCTGGCTGTATCGGTACTCGGCTGCGGATCGGCGCTCGCTGCAGACACCGTAATCGAGGATCACCGGCCGCTGCTGCTCGGCGCGGAATCCTACACCGAGGGCTGGGATCAATACTTCTATTTTGAAGACGGCGCGTTTCTCGCCGTGCAATTCCTGATCAGCAATTACGGACCCACGGATCATCGCGCGCTGGTGATCGGTTCACTGCTGCCCGCCGACGGCGGTGAGCCGATGGTAATCAAGAACGGCCGCGGCCCAAAGGACTGGAGTTTTGATGAGCGCCGGTTGGATCTCAAGCTGGCCAATCATCGTTTCCAGGGATCGCACCCGGATTATCAATTGTATCTGCGCAATAGCCGCGGCGAGGTGGAGCTTACCGTGGAAGCACGCGCCGAACCCTGGCGGCTGGGCCGCATTCCCGACCGCGAAGTCGAGAAGTTCCAATACGCCTCCTATACGCTGCCCCTCGCCCAGGCCCGGGGCCGTTACCGGCGCGGTTCGGAGAGCGCGGGTACCGCGGGCCCCTGGCAGACGTTGCGCAACGGGCGGGGCTTCGCGATCCGTTACCTGAACAGCAGCTCATTATCCAGGGTCGCGCGCACGTGGATACGCGTGGCGTCCATCGACGGCAAAGACGCGCCGTCGCCGATCTTCTATCTGGTGCAACGCCCGGGCGAGGAACAATCCAGCTTTCTTGCCATCGCCGAGGATGGCAGGATCCGCCGGCAGTGGTCGGAATTCCCGGTGCGCTTGATCAGGCCGGAAATAGACGCCGCGGACGAAACCGAAGACGTGTTCACGGACGATACGCGGCCCCCGCAGGCGATCGAGTTCCGCGTTGCGGGAACCGACGGCGCGGTGATGGGTAAAATCACCATGACGCGACTGCTGCAGCGTTTCGATTTCGTACGGGAACTCAAACGCATCGAACGGTTTATCGTTCAATTTCTCAACACGCCGCGGCATTACCGCTATCTGGCGGAGTATGAACTGACTTATCCGGGGGAAAAAGGCCCGCGGAAGTTGACCGGAACCGCATTGGCCGAGATCATGGCGCTCAAGCGCTGAGCCGGTTGCGTCACCGCCACAATGACGCCGGTGGGTAAAGTGGGGTCCGGTCTGTAATTTCGCGGGGTCCGCCCCCATATTACCCGTATGCGCGTCCTTGGACCCAAGGATTCCTGAGCATGGCAGACCACAAATGACCGCCGACCAAACCAGCATGACCCCCAAACCCATACGCTGGGTGGTGGCGTTCCTCGCGCGCTTTTATTGGCTGGTGTTGATCGCCGCGTTCGCGTCCGCTTATTACTGCTTTTTTATCGCCAAGGAGCTCAAGCTGGATGCAAATGTCATTTCCCTGATGCCCGAAGGCGTGCGCAGCGTCGAGAATCTGCGCCGGGTGATCAAGAAGACCGGCGGTTACAGCAATGCCATGATCCTGGTGGAATCGCCGGATCAGGAGGCGAGCCTGCGGTTCCTGTCGGATCTGAGGGTTGAAATCCTCAAGTCCGATTGGGTCGGCAGCGCCGAATACAGCGAAGACACCGCGATCTTTGAAAGAAACAAGCTGTTGTTCGTCGAGACCAACGATTTGCAGGAAATCGATCGCAGGCTGGCGGCGCGGCTCGACTACGAAAAGAAACACCTGAAATTCAAAGTCCAGGACACCCCGGTGGAAATCGACATTCGCGGCACCAGAAAGCGACCGCCGTCGCTGAACTTTGACGATATCGAGGAGAAATACCAGGGCAAGAAAGACCGAACGGAAAAACGAAACCTGTTCCAAAACGATGCCGGAGATCTCATCATCCTGGTGGTGATGCCCAAGGGGGGCACCACCAACGTCTCCTACTCGAAGCGCATCATATCGGAGCTTCAGGACAAGATCGCCCTGGTCGATCCCGGCAAATACCACCCCGAGATGCGGGTGCAGCTCGGCGGCAGGGTGACCAATCTGGTCGCCAAATTCGACGCGATCATGAGCGACATCAAGGGCAGCGCGGTGTGGTCATTGTCGGCGATTTTTCTGGTGGTGGTGTTGTTCTACCGGCGCTTGTCCGCCTTGTTCTACATCGGTGTGCCGCTGGTAGTCGGCTTCTTGTGGACGTTTGCGATCACCCAGGTGGTGCTCGGCGGCCTGAATCTGATCACCATCTTTCTGGTGCTGATTCTGTTTGGCCTGGGGATCGACTTCGGCATCCACAACCTGTCGCGTTTCAATGAGGTGCGGCAGCACGGCGGCACCCTGGAGCAGGCCTTGAGCACCGTGTACCGGCGCACCGGGCAAGCCTCTTTGTTGGCCGCCGTAACCACCATGGCTGGATTCTTCTCGTTGATGATCACTGATTTCCGTGCGTTCTATGAGTTCGGATTCATTGCCGGCACCGGCGTCGCGTTTACGTTGTTGGCGATGTACCTGGTGTTTCCCGCATTGATGGTCCTCGCCGAGCGGATCAAGTTGTATCGTGCACCGCCGGAGAGGGCCGAGAAGGTGGTAGAAGGTGGGGTGTTTCCGTTCACCAACCCGATCTTGGTGATCGGCGCCATGCTGTGCGTATTCAGCCTCGTGGCTTTGAACCAGCTCGCGTTCGAAAACGATTTCGGCAAGCTCAAGACCCAGGTACCGAGCCTGGATGAGGTGAAACGCAAGATCCGGGATGTGTTCCCGCTGCGATCGGACAAGGCGGTGGTATTCGTTGAAAACCTGGAGGACGTCAAAGCGCTGGTGGACGCCGTTGAGTCGATCAAGGATCTGGGTGAGGAGGCGGGGGACCCGACCATTGAAAAAGTAAAATCCATCTACAACCTGGTGCCGGAATCGGAGGAGCAGAAGGAGCGCATCGAGATCATCGATCGCATCCACACACAGTTGGACGAGGCGACGACGCTGCTGGAGGATTTCAAAGAAGACGATGAACGGCGCGCCGAGATGCAAAAGCTGATGACGTATCTCGGTGTGTCGGAGATGAAACCCGGTGATTTGCCGCTGCCCCTGCAGCGCATCTACACCGGAGTGCCCGACTCCGGCGGCTATCTGGTGTACATCTACAACCGCAAGGGCACCTCGAAACTGGAAGAAGCGCAGGCGTTTGTCGACGACATTCGGGAGATCACCATCAACGACAAAACCTATTATCCCGCCACCGAAGCGATGATCTTCGTGGACATGCTGAATCTGATGAAAAAGGACGCCACCCTCGCGGTCACCGCGGTACTGGCGACCGTTGCGCTAATCCTGTTGATCGCGCTGCGCAGCGTCACGCAGACCATCGTGGTGTTGATACCGGTGCTGGTCGGCACCCTTTGGATGCTGGGGGTGATGGCGGCGTTCGATGTGCGGCTGAACGTATTCAATATGGTGGTGCTGCCGACGGTGCTCGGTATCGGCCTGGACAACGGTATCCACATCTACCACCGGTATCGGGAGCGCGGGGCCGGCGGATTGCGCCATGTCATCAAGACCACCGGCGCGGCGGCGTTCCTGACTACTTTGACCACCATGCTCGGCTTCGCCGGGACCTTGACCGCATCCAATCTCGGCCTGCAGTCGCTCGGCCTGGTGGCGTGTATCGGCCTCGGCGCGTGCATGCTCAGCTCACTGACGGTGTTTCCCGCCATCTTGCAATGGCGCGCCAATCACATCGCGCAGCGGCAGGCGGTCTAGTCCGAATTTCTCACCAGGCGCCCAGCTACTATTCTCAGCAAGCAGTAGTAATGGTCTCAAGTCCAACGCTGTCCCACATAATCTCGAACCCATGCGTCGACATGAATGGGTGGATATATTCCGCGACCCGCCGTGAATCCATCCATGGAGGCTCGGATGCCGCATCCGTGCGGCATACGGTCGCTGAATATATCCACCCATTCATGCCCCTTACGGTGCAGGGCTCAACCAACGCCCCATAAAACAATGCATTTCGACGTCTCTATCCGTGTTTCATGGGACAGCAGTGGTCTTAAGTCGTATTTTCATTGAACCAAAACTACGGATGCCTCAACTACCTGCCAAGAATAGTAGCCGGATGGCCGGTTGCGCCGTTGCCTGTCCCAGTTTAGGATGCTCGGCCGTTTCCACCAACGCCACTGCCGGGCGCCGGACGCCGGGCGTCACCCCGGGCATCGATCAGATTCCTTGCTGCGACGACATGTTCACTGCTCCCTTTGCCCCCCCAGCGGGACCCGCGGGCTGGTTTGACTGAGCGCGCCGCCACAACGCCGGAGCGCCGATCCGACTACGACGCGGTGATCACCGTTGCCGCCCGTGCGCCTGCACGCCCCGAGCAGTGGCCGGAATTCCAGCCGATCCTGGGGCGCTCGCCGTTCCAGCGCCACCTCCACCACCTCGGCGCGCTGGGTATCAAGCGGGTCGCGGTGATGCCGCTGACTGCCGGCGCGGGCGGCGCCACAGCGGATCTCGTCCGGCTGATCGCCGCGCAGCGGGAATCCCTCGGTGGGTCGCCACCGACGGTCGCGGTGATCGGCGCGCCGCCGCAGACCGATTGGGTGCAGCCGCTCATGGTGATGCCCGCGGCCGCGATTTACGATGCGCGCCTGTATCAGGCGGTGCATGGGTCGCCAACCGCGGTGAGCTTGATCGACGGCGGCGATGATACCGGTCTGGCGCGCGTATCCGCGGACGCGCTGGCCGACCTGGCCGCCGGCGAAGCGCCGCCGTCGGGTGGGGGGCGCACGCTCGACGTGGACGCCTTGCCGCGTTACCTGCCGGCGCTGCGCCGCGATCTGCGGCCCGGGTGGAGCCCCGCGGTGACGGCAGCGGACCGCGAGCGGGCCGCGCGGCTGCTCATCGACGCTGCGCAGAAAGGGGTGCTCGATTTTCCCGCCCGCTATTTACACCCCTGGCCCGAGAATCTGTTGGCCAGGGCGGCGGCCGGCACCCGCATCACCCCCAACCAGATCACCGTGTATTCGGCGTTGCTGGCGTTTTTCGGCACTTATTTATTTGCCGCGCAATATTTTCTGCCTGGTTTGTTGATCGCGGTGGCCGCCGGGATCCTCGACGGGGTGGACGGCAAGCTGGCGCGCATCAAGCTGTTGAGCAGTCCTTTCGGCGACCGCCTCGACCATAGCCTGGACGTGAGTTTCGAGTTCAGCTGGTATCTCGCCCTCGGTTGGGGCCTGAGCCGGGCCACCGGTGATAGCGACGCCGTGTGGGTGGGTATGGCGATCCTGCTGCTGATGGTCGTCGCCCGTGCCCTGAGCGGCGTGTATCGCGTCATCACCGGACACCAGATCCATGACCACACTGCATACGACCGCGCGGTGCGGTTGGTGGCCGGGCGGCGCAACATCTACGTGCTGGTGTGGCTGGCCGGCGCCGTGATGGGAAATCTTCATGCGGCCTTTTACGTGACCTTGATTTGGGCGCTGGTCACGGTGGCCGCTTACGCAGGACGCATCCTGTCGGCGCTGATCTTGAAAAAACAACGACAGCGCCGCGCGTCCGCGTTGACACCGGAGTGATCGATGGCGGCTGATCCCCATACGTCCCAACCGACCGCGCCGGTGAACGGCGCCGAGCTCGCCTCCAAGGCGAGCATCATGGTGGCGAGCAAGATCGCCGGCGCGTTCAGCAAGATCGTGGCGATCGTCATCCTGGTGCGGTTGCTCGATAAGGAGGATTTCGGGCTGTTGAGCTTCGCCCTGGTGACTTACCTCACCGTCACCAAGTTGTCGGAACTGGGGCTGTCGGACAGCATCTTTTATTTTTTCGGCAAGTATTCCAACGCCCGCCGGGGCTATGCGCTGAAGGTCGCGCGCACGCTGTTTTTGCTGGCCATCGCCGGCGGGGGATTGTTGTTGTTCATCGGCGCGGTGACCGGCGCCAACGGCTACTCGACCCTCGACTTGTTTGTGCCGTTGACGATCCTGGCGCTCATCGAATTACCGACCCTGCCGATCCAGAACGCGTTGATCGCGATTGATCGCACCAAGCATGCGGCGCTGGCGAATATTTTGTTCAGTCTGGTTTTTCTGCTGGTGGTCACGACGCCGGCGTTCGCCGGTCAATCCATTCAGCTCATCACCTATTGCCTGATCGGCTATGGCGTGTTCCGGCTGGTGGTCAGCGCGGTGCTGTTTCAACGCCACTTTGCGCCGGACAGCGGGGAGTTGCCGCCGCGCCTGATGCGTGAAGTGCTCGCCTACTCGGTGCCGTTGAGCATCGCGTCGATCATGTGGAAGCTCAATGAGTTCGTCGACAAGTACGTGGTGATGTTTTTTCTCCCGGTGGCGGTATTTGCCGAATATACGGTGGGCTCCTGGGAGATTCCGATGGTGCCCACCATCGCGTTTACCGTGGCGTCGGTGATGATGCCGCAGCTGGTCTCCCTGCACATGCAGCGCGAAACCGAGTCGCTGCTGGCGCTGTGGAACGAGTCGATCAAGAAGGTGTCGTTGATCGTGTTGCCGCTGATGGTGCTGCTGGTGACCATCGCGCAAGACCTCATCGTGGTGTTGTTCTCGGCAGACTACGTGAATGCGGCATGGGTGTTCATGGTGTACACCCTGGTTTTGTTTCACCGTGTGGGCGCCTATGCGGCGGTGTTGAAGGCGGTCAATCAGACCGGGGTGGTGACGCGCTGGTCGATCTACACGGTGTTGCTCAATTTGTGTCTGAGCGTGCCTCTGGTGCTGTGGTTGGGGATGATCGGCGCCGCGGTCGCCACCCTGGTGGCGGTGGGCGTCACCTGGGTCTATGTGTTGCGTCGCATCGGGGATGTCCTGGAGGTGCCGCTGCAGCGCGTGTTTCCGTTCGCCTATTACACCCGCGTGCTCGTTGTCGCGTTCGCCGCCGCCGTCCCCGTGGTGGGCCTCGCGATGTATCTGGAGTCCTCCCACGGCTTCGGATTGCTATGGAAAACCGTGGTTTATCTTGCGTCGTTTAGCGGGCTTTGTGCGGTCACCGGCATCGTGCAACGCGCCGATGTGTTGTTCGTGGCCGGGCTCTTCGGCCTGCGCCCGCGCCAGGCGGAGGCGGCGGTGACGGTTGGCAACGCACCGATGCGGCGCTAAACTGCGGCCGCTCATACCACCTACTGTTTCGCCATCGTTCATGACGAGCAATACCGCCGCCGCCCGGTGGGCGCACTTCAAGTATCAGCTCAGCTACAAGGTGAGCAAGGTGGTGATGCCCAACTCGCCGTCGGCGTCGTCGATTCCCTTCGTGGAATACCTGAAATGGTTTCGCTACACGCGTTTTACGCCGGAATATCCTTATTCCATCGACATTCAAACCCGCAGCGGCTGCAACGCGCGCTGTACCTTCTGCGGCGTGGGCCGCGAGCAGAACCGGATCACCGGCCGCATGAGCGATGAACTGTACGAGCAGATCATCGACGAGGCGCTGACGTTTCCCAACCTGGTACAGATCAATCCGTATCTGCTCAACGATCCGCTGGTGGACAAGACGATCGAGCAGCGCATCGAATACATTGTGCGCAAGCGCGGCAAGCGACGCCGGCCGGCGGTGCGCATCATCACCAACGCCGCGCTGATGACCGAGGAGCGCGCCTACCGGCTGCTGCAGTCCGGTCTCGATGAGATCAATATCAGCTTCAACTCGATCGTTCCCGAGGTCTATGAAAAGGCGATGCCGCCGTTGAAATACGACAAGGTGATGGCAAACATCCTCGAACTGGTGCGGTTGAAACAACAGTTGGGTGTCAGCCGGCCGCGGATCAATGTCTGGACGGTGCTTACCAGGGACGTGGAGTCCAACCTGAGCAACGAAAAATCATATTGGAAGAAGGTCGGGGTGAGCTTCAAGGCGCGTAAACTCGACAACCGCGCCAGCGTCGATATCGAAGCCGCCGGGCTCGGCAACCGTCCCATGGACTTGGTGCAGATCTGCCCGATTCCGTTCTGGCGCGCCTGGATCATGTGGAACGGCGATATGATCATGTGCTGCGTGGACCAGGAGCGATCGAACATCCTCGGCAATTGCCGCGACCGGCCGATCAGACAGATTTGGAATGATCCTGAATATCAGGATTTGCGCCGCCGCTGGCGCACCAAGGAGTTGGATGGATTGTTGTGCAACGATTGCAAGGGCTCGTAACAGACCGCCGGGCGCGCGCAGGCGAATACTGCCTTAATGGTTGCTTAATGTATCATCGGCGACGATTGATCTTCGCCGGGTGAAACGTTACTCTGCGTTGCCGGTGTGACCGGATAAACCGAATAATCCCCCCAGGCTTGATCCAAAAATGGATGAATTGGTACCCGACTGGCAAAAACGACCGCTGATGCGGGCCGGTCATCATGTCATAAAAAAACTGGAACACTCGATCGTGAAGGCGGATCCGAATGCGGACCAGCCGTTTTACGAATGCGATGATTATCCCTGGATCGCGCGGTTGGAAAGCGACTGGGAAACCGTCCTGGGCGAACTGCGTCAAGTGATGGCGCATCACGATCGCCTGCCCAATTTTCAAGACATTTCTCAGGATCAGATCAGCATTACCCGGGATCATCGATGGAAGACGTTCTTCCTGTACGGCTATGGCTATAAGGTGGAACACAACTGCCGGATTTGTCCGCGCACAACGGAGTTGGTGGAATCGGTGCCCGGCATGCTGACCGCGTTTTTTTCGATACTTGCCCCGGGAAAACACATCCCCCCGCACCGCGGTCCCTACAAGGGCATGCTTCGTTATCACCTCGGCCTGATTGTCCCGCAACCCGCCGAGCAGTGCCGCATCCGGGTTGGTGATGAGATCCGTTGTTGGCAGCCGGGAAAGAGTTTGTTGTTCGATGACACCTTCGAACACGAGGTGTGGAACGAAACCGCGGGGACCCGGGTCGTGTTGTTTGTCGACGTCCTGCGCTCGCTGCCGTTTCCGGCGTCGGTAATGAACAAACTGGTGATCAACCTGATACGCTGGTCGCCTTTCGTGCAGAATGCACGCAAGAACTTGAGCGACTATAATCTGCAAGCAGAACCCTCCGTGCAAAGGCACTAGCTGGATAACAACAAGAATAATTCGTATACATTTACACGAGCGATAATTCCTTAATGAAAGCGGTCATACTCGCCACGACCCAACAGGGTCTTTCGTCATCCGAACCCCTCGCGTTCACCGAGCTGTGCGGGGTAAGCCTGCTGGAGCGGCACCTGCGCACGCTCAAGGCCTGTGGATTGAATAGCGTCGACGTGGTGGCCGACCACGAAGGTGTATTCGCGATCGAGCAGATTACGGGTCTGACCCGGCGCGGCATGTCGATCCGTTTGCGCACCCTCGACGAGTTGCACGGCCGCCAGGTGGTGGCCGACGCTGAATCCGCGCTGATCGTTTGTGGCGACTATATCGTCGAAAAAGCGCTCATCGATGCGGTGCTCCAAGCCGAGGGTGATTGCGTGTTGGTGGATTCGCATCCTCCGGTCGACGGCACCGATGAGCCGCAACCGGGACACGGTCCGGTGTACGCCGGCGTGGCAGTGATCAGTGGTGAAAAAATTGCCGAGCTCCCCACCCGCGACCGCTCGCTGACTGCAACACTGGAAACCTTGCGCGAGGTGAGACAGATCGACGTCAACGCGTTGCCGAGCTTTGATCCGGCGCTGCGTCGCGACCGGCGGCGCACATGGATGCGGTTGACCGGCGCGGATGACGTGCCGGTCGCCGAGGCGCGCTTGATCGCCGGGGTGCAGAAAGGATCCCTGGATTGGCCCGCCCAGGCGTTGCATGCGCCGATTGAAAACTGGGCCATCGCCCGGCTGTGCCGCAGGGCGATTACACCGAATCAGTTGACGCTGATCACCAACATCGCCGCCTGGGGGGTGACCGCGCTGATTCTTGCCGGGCATTTCGTGAGCGCGTTGGCGCTGGCCGCCGTCGTGGGGATCATGGACGGCGTCGACGGAAAACTCGCGCGGTTGAAGTTGATGACATCAAAGATCGGGAAGCTCGAGCACCTGTTCGATATGATTTTCGAATATTCCTGGTGGTTTGCCCTGGGCTGGGCGTTGTCCCACGGCGACACCGGCGCCGCGATATTCCTGGCCGGGCTGGCGCTGATAGCGTGCAACTTCGCGGACACGGTAACGGCCGGAATATTCTGGTTTTACAAGGGCCGGCAGCACGGGCGACGGCTGGACAGCTACACGCCGTTCGACCTGATGGTGCGCAAGGTATCCGGCCGGCGCAACATCTATGTGTGGATCATCCTGCTCACCGCGCTGCTGAGCAGCGTCGAGCTGGGGCTGTGGACGGCGGTGGCGTGGGGCGTGGTGACCGTGGTGGTGCGGGGCGGCCGGACACTCATGCATCTGCGCGACCGCGGCACACCGGCGGAATTCGAGTTTGTAGTACGCTAGCGGGCTAGCCGGGGTCCGGCAGCTGTTGCGGCCGGCGCCATTCATCAAAGGCGCTCATCTGATGGACGCAAGTCAAGGTGCACGTCGCGCTGCAGCCCTTGCGGGTGTGGAATTCCCGGCGAACGTCCTCCCGCGCGTAATCCACGATCGCCTTGTTCGGATAACCCCGTCTTTGTGAACACCAGTGCACCTTGCCGTCTTCGCAGATGTACAGATAGCGCGCACCGGCGCGGCATTTCCAGTTGGTGGGCTCGCCGAAAATCAGATTCTTCTGAAACAAGTGGTAATTCAATTTGTGGGTGAGCGAACCGGACTGTGCGCCGATCTGTCGATACACCGCGAACTGTTTGGGGGTAAGTGGTTTCAGGGTGCCGTTTTCGTCGTGCAGCACGCCCACGGAATGATAAAAACCGTAGTGTCTGGCGCGCTGTGCAACGATCAATGCCTCTTCGGTGCGCTCATCGCTGATGCCGAGCACTGAGTTGATGTTGACCTTGAAACGCGCATAGCGGGCCAGCAGCGCCAATTTGCTGTCGACGGAATTGAGGCTCTTCATCGACACTTCATCGGCTTCCAGGTTGTCGATGCTGATCTGCATCTCCTGCAGGCCGCAATCGTTCAGCATCTCGATGCGCGAGCGGTTGAGGCGGAACCCGTTGGTGATCATGGTGGCGATCATGCCGTGATCCCGGATGGCGCGAATCACGTGTTCGAGTTGCGGGTGCATCAGCGGTTCACCGCCGGTGCAGGTGACCGCCGCAGTGGATAAACGGGCCAGCGCGGCGACCCGCTCGCGCAGCCGATCCAGCGGCACCGGCGGCGAGTGATCGTCGTATTCGTTGCAGTATCCGCAACTCAGGTTGCAGCGCCGGGTGACCACCAGTTGCGCGAGCAGCGGGTGGTATCGCGACGACACCGCCTTCCACAGGAATTTGGACGCCGCCCAGCGGTACCCGCCGTTACGCTGAATGGCGTGCGGTTGCGGCGGCAGTTTGTCGGCGGTTTGTTCGCGTTGCATGGTTTAAAGCGCTGTTTACGGCGCGGCAGGCCCGCGGTGAGCGGGGGATTATTGATGACGGGGCGGTCGCCATCAAGCACAATTGCCGGTTTTACGCCGCTGCGGGGTAAAAACTTGGGTTTTGTAGGTTTATCAGTTATAAGTTAAGGAACCTCTGATTGTCAGAGGTTCCGCCGGTACAGGGATGTACTGACATAGATCGATCACCTGCGTGATTGATCTATGGAGAAAAACGAAAACCGCAGTTTTCGTTTTTCGTGCTCTGAGAATTCATGGATGAATTAATCGGAGCATCCTTAAGTTATTGAAAGAACAATGTCGCGCAACCGGTCCCGGCCTTCAGAACGTAACGGAACGTCAGTCTGCTCCGCCTGTAATTTTGGAAACTCCGCCACCGCGAGCGCGCATCCGTTTGCCCGGGCGGGGCCTTTTATCGCTATGCCGGATTATCTGAAAATACTCGCAATGGTTTGCACGGCCGCCGTATTCGGGGCGCCGGCGGCGGTGTTTGCGCAGGATGACTGCGCACAGATCAGCGAGCTGCCCGCCGCCGCCGCACAGACGCCGGCAGCGGACGCCGAGCAGGTTCCAGTCGACGCGCCGGTGAAGATCCAGGCCGACGAGATCGAATTCCCGCGCCGTAACGTGGTCCACCTTCGTGGATACACGCAATTAATCCGTGGTGGCCACCGGGTGTATGCCGACGAATTGATCTTCGATAAAGAAAAACAGGAGATCGAAGCCCGCGGTCTGGTAACCCTCAAAACGCCGCGGGGCGATGTGGTGAAAACCTCGGTGTTGCATTACGACGTCACCCGCAATCATATGGAATCCGGCCCTGCGCAGATCGTGATCGCGAGCCGCGCGGCGAAGCTGGTGGGCGCCACTGGCGCGTCGGTCACCGCCCACGGCACCGCCGACCAGGTGGTGTTCGAAGGCACCGATGTGATGCATTTAACGGAAGTTAAGCTGACCACCTGCCTGGACGGCAAGGACGACCTGGTATTCGCCGCCGACAATCTCAAGGTTGATCTGGAAACCGGTCTGCGCGTCGCCAAGCGCGCCAAACTGCGCCTGGTCACCCCGCACAAGCATCCCCAGCTCATCGATTTGATAAATTAAATATGTTCTGAATAATCCATCCCTGGATTATCAGAGCTCGAAAAACGAAAAGTGCGATTTTCGTTTTTCTCCATAGTCCAATCACTTGCGTGTTTGAACTATGTCGGTACGTCCCTGTACCGGGACCCGTAGACTCTTACTTGCCGTTTGTCTGCCTGGGCAGTAATACGAACAGGCGCCCGGGCTGCTTCATCAGCCCCGCCATGCGTTCGGCGGCGGCGCCGTGACCCCAGAACAGATCGGCGCGCACCGCGCCCTTGATGGCGCCGCCGGTGTCTTGGGCGAGCACCAGCCGCCGGTAGGGCTCCGAGTCGGCGCCCGGCCGCGTGGTGTCGAGCCACACCGGCACGCCCAGCGGTATCACGCCGCGATCCACCGCCACACTGCGTTGCGCGGTGAGCGGCACATTCAGGGATCCCACTGGGCCGTCCTGGTGCGCCGGCCGCATGGCAAAAAATACGTAGCTGGGATTGCGATGCAACAGCGCATCGGCGCGGTGTGCGTTGTCGCGCAACCAGTCGCGTATGGTGAACATGGTGACGTCCTCGCGCGCCAGTTCCCCCATGTTGATCAGCTCCCGCCCGATGGAGCGGTAGGGATGTCCATTCTGATCCGCGTACCCAACGGCGACCATACTGCCATCGGGGAGCTCCACCCGTCCCGATCCCTGGATGTGAAGAAAAAACAACGCCACCGGATCGTCCACCCACAGTAGTTCTTCACCCGCCAGCAGTTCCTGCTGGGTGTCGATCTGCCGTCTGTCGTAGTAGGGCACCACTTTGCTGCCTTTCAGTATGCCGCGAACGCGTTTATCCTTGAGATCCGGGTACAACTGCGACAAATCGACGGTTACCAGATCCTTGGGGCGGCCGTAGATCGGATAGCGGAATCGTGGCGACGGCGTAAAGCGGCCGCGCAGCAGCGGTTCGTAGTACCCGGTGATCATTCCGCGGTTGCGCCAACCGGCGCCACGCACTTTGTGCGGCGTGAACCAGGTCTCGAAGAACTTTCGCGCCTGGGTGTCGTCGGGGGCGGACAAATCGTGCGCCGCGGCGCATATCCGCGCCCAGCTCTGGTCTCGATTCGCCAACCGCTCGCAGCTGCGCAGCAGCGCCGGCCAGCTTTCGGCGTGATGGTCCCGCTCCCACGCCGGCAGGTCGCGCCAAGCCACCGCGCCGCCGATGCCAGGGGGCGGCGCCAGCCATGCGCAGCCATTCAGACCCATGGCGGCAAGCACCGGGAGCAAAATCATCATCGGTAAGCGTATGCGCATGGTGGACGCGTCCAGCGGTTTGCGAAACGCCGCATTGTATACGAAGATGGGCGCTGCCAGCGCTAATGCACCAGACTCCGGGCCAAGGGAGATACTATGGAGACGCGATTCACCGGCACCGATACCTATGTCGCCACTGAAGATCTGATGATGGCCGTCAACGCCGCGGTCAACCTCGCGCGGCCGTTGCTGGTCAAGGGTGAGCCGGGTACCGGCAAGACACAGCTTGCCGAGGAAGTCGCCAAGGCGCTGGACCGGCCGCTGATTTGTTGGCACATAAAATCCACCAGCAAGGCGCAGCAAGGGCTGTATGAATACGATGCCGTGGCCAGACTGCGGGACTCCCAACTGGGCGATGAACGGGTCCACGACATCGCCAACTACATCGTCAAAGGAAAGCTGTGGGAGGCTTTCGAAAGCGACGTGCAACCGGTGCTGCTGATCGACGAGATCGACAAGGCGGACATCGAATTTCCCAACGACCTGCTGCTGGAGCTCGACCGCATGGAGTTTTTTGTCTACGAAACCCGGCGGCGAGTGCTGGCCAGGCATCGCCCCATCATCGTCATTACCAGCAACAACGAGAAAGAACTCCCCGACGCCTTCCTACGGCGTTGTTTTTTTCATTACATCCGATTCCCGGACAGGCCCACCATGGAGAGGATCGTGGACGTACACTTCCCGCGGTTGAAAAAGGACCTGCTCCGCGATGCCCTGGAGGTGTTCTTCGATCTGCGGGAGGTGCCGGGACTGAAAAAGAAGCCGTCGACCTCGGAGCTGCTGGACTGGTTCAAGCTGCTCATGGCGGAGGACATCCCCCGCGAGGCCTTGCGCGGCGACGCGCCACGCTCCGCGATCCCGCCCCTGTACGGTGCGCTACTCAAGAACGAGCAGGACGTACATTTGTTCGAACGCCTGATATTCATGAATCGGCGCGATGCTCGTTGATTTTTTCCATGGTTTGCGCAACGCGGGCATACCGGTATCGGTCACCGAATACCTGGCGATGCTGGCAGGTCTCAAGCAACACGTCGCGGGATTTTCCACGAAAGATTTTTATTACCTGACCCGGGTAACTCTGGTCAAGGACGAAAAACATTTCGATCGATTCGATCGCGCGTTCGGCGCCTACTTCAAAGGCCTCGAGGATTGGTTTGAGACGCTGCACGGTGAGATCCCCGCGGAGTGGCTGGCGAAACAGGTGGAGTTGTTGTTGAGCGATGCGGAAAAAGAAAAGCTTACGGCCCTGGGCGATTGGGAGACGTTGATGGACGCCCTGGGAGACCGGTTGCAGGAACAGACGGGCCGCCATCAGGGCGGCAGCAAATGGATCGGCACCGCCGGCACCTCACCGTACGGCGCCTACGGCTTCAATCCCGAGGGCGTGCGCATCGGTCAGGACCGGTCACGCAATCGCCGCGCGGTGAAGCTGTGGGACCGACGCGAATACCGCAACCTGGACGACAACGTCAGTCACCGCGCGCAACGCCGGACTGCTCGATCTCAAGATGGTGCCGGAACGCCACAACGCGGTGAAGGTGCTGTTGTTCCTGGATGTCGGCGGCTCCATGGACATCCACGTGCGCACCTGCGAGGAACTGTTCTCCGCTGCGCGCTCGGAGTTCAAGCATCTGGAGTATTTCTATTTTCACAATTTCCTGTACGATTTCGTGTGGAAAGACAACCGGCGGCGGCGCAGTGAGCAGATCACCCTGGCGGAGATCGTCAATACCTACGGGCGGGACCACAAAGTGATTGTGGTCGGTGACGCGTCGATGAGTCCCTACGAGATCACCATGCCCGGCGGCGGCATCGAGTATTGGAACGAAGAGGCCGGGGCGGTGTGGGCAGGCCGGTTGTTGGCGGCTTTTCCCTACGCGGCGTGGTTGAACCCGGTGCCTGAATCCAGCTGGCCCTACACCCAGTCCATACAATTGATCCGCACGTTGATGAAAGAGCGCATGTTCCCGTTGACTTTGCGCGGCCTCGAAGACGGCATCAGCGCCCTGAAACGCGGGTGAACCGTTAGCCCGCATATTGCACCAGTCGGCCACCGGCCTTAAGGGAACTGAGCGTAAAATCAATGGCATAAATCGAATCTTGCCCTTCTCGCCCGGGTTACGTTTTGCAAACGGCCGGTGTCCTATCCGGGCTCTGGCTGGTCCAGGCACG
>CAMYKW010000041.1 GCA_947259175.1 uncultured Gammaproteobacteria bacterium
CGTAATCCGGGCGACGGCGGCGGACACCCCGGTAAGGGCAAGGGCAAGGGTAAGAAAAAGAAAAACAAATAGTCCGCACACCCCGGGGCACAACAACGGGGCGCCATTGAACTTGAACTTGTGGGAGCGATCTGCGAGCGCGATCGATTGCATCGCGGCTGCAGGCGCGCTCGTTCGCGCTACCCCATGCGCCGAGCGGCTCCCATCAGTCGCCCCCTTCCCGGTGATCTTCTCATAAAAACATTAAGATACACTGAGTTTTTGAACCGGATTCGCAGGTGGGGCGACGGCGACAGTCGATCGTGGGAGACGAATTTTGTCAACAAAACGACGGTGGAGGACTGCGAGTGCTTGCGCGTGCTGTGTGCTGACCTAGACTTAACATATCGTGTAGTGGGGGTAAAGCTGGGCCGATAACAAGCAGCAATAAGGGCCTCGGGGAAGACTATGGTCAGACAAAAATACCATCAAGCGGTCGAGCGGCTGCAGGAGCCGCTGCAACCGGTAGATGCCGATCCTCCGGTGACGCCGCCGGACGTATCGTCGCTTGCGCTGTTGGACGCCTTGACGAGTATGTGTGATGCCGTTTACGAGCTGCAGAACGCGCACACGGATCCGCTGGTGTTTCTCGACGTGCTGGACGAACACGACCGCGTGATCAGCGGTGTATTGAGTAAGCGGGTGCAGGAGCGGCGCCTCGGTTTGTCTCTGCCGCCGACGCCTGAGGACATGAAGCTGAGCGGGCTGTACATCGAACTGCACACGCACATGGCCAATGCTTATAAGTCGGCGATACCCAACTTGGGAAACGGCGAGCACCTGCGGGGTGCGACGGACCAGTTCCTGCGCGCCGCCTGCGGCGCCATCTCGCACTTGAAACTCGCGCTGTTGAGCGCGTACGAAGGTTATCGCGTTGAGCCGCAAGGGATCTGGAACGCGATTCATCGTATTTTTGCCCGCGCCTGCCAGCTGGACCTCCAGGACGTCTGTGCATCCCAAGCGGACGAGCACGGTGTTAAAGACCTCAATATCAGCCGCAGCTACCGGCACGCCTTGCTGTTGGGGCTGTGCAATCCTTATCAGCTCCCGTTTCGCGTCATCCACACCGTCGATGAGGCGTTGCGTCAGTGGGTCGATAAGGCGCAGATCTCCGTGTCGCCCCTTTCCGGGAGCAATCGCTGCCGGTTCCTGATCGATCCCAACATCGATCGGCCCGGAATTCCGCTGTTGTCCCGCCGCGGCATGGATGGATCGTCGGAACATTGGATCCTGGATACGACCGAGGTGGCGAACTCGCTCAAGGATGAAATGAAGCTGCTGATCGAGAAATTCGCCCAGCCCAAGAAG
This sequence comes from uncultured Gammaproteobacteria bacterium, assembly GCA_947259175.1. Lineage (GTDB taxonomy): Bacteria > Pseudomonadota > Gammaproteobacteria > Arenicellales > JAANXG01 > CALZGZ01. The sequence goes on from CAMYKW010000041.1 coordinate 1,348, forward strand.
CGGTTGGACTCATTCAACAACTTTGCCAAGCTCGAGATGCTGCGAGCGCTAATTGGCCGCTGGAGTTCCCACCGGGTGCGCGCCGCGGAACGCAAAAAGCTCAGTGGTTATTGTGATCTCGCCATCGGTATGAATTCGGTCAGTTACGTCGTCAACGGCCTCAAGTCGTACGAGGTATATAACGAACCGGCGCAGATCAACGTCGGTGACAATGTGATCAGGGGCAGTTTCGGCGGGCAGCAGGCGAAGCAGCGCACGGATGTGCGGTTATCGGAGTCCTGGCAGATCGCCGATATCAGCCAGAGCGGGTTTCGGTTGATGCTGCCGGAAGCCGGGCAATCTCAGGTTCAGATGAACGAGTTGATCGCCGCGCGGCCGCGGGATCTGTCCATGGGCTGGCTGACCGGGTTGATCCAGTGGGCGCGTTACAACGAGGATGGAACGCTGGAAATCGGCGCGCGGACGCTCAGTACCGAGGCGCGCCCGGTGTCGGTAAGCGTGTTCACCCTGTCCCACGAAGCGAGCCGGGGCTATACCCTGGGTTTGTTTCTGCCCGGCAGCGAGGCGAAGGATCCGATGATTATTATTCCAGCCGGCCTGTACCATCCCAACCGCGTATTCTCGGTGCGGTTTGAGGACGGTGAACAGACGGTCACCGTCAACCGATTGATCATGTCTACCCGGGCGTTCGATTGGTTTGAGGTGCGCATCGAGTTTACCGATCGCGAGCGCATGTTGCGTTCTATCCTGCCGCACTGATCCGGTCCCTCGGCCCACTCAGCCTGGAACCGCATAGACGCGGTAGCGATCGCTTTGCAACACCAGTTCGAGCTTGCGGACCAGATCCGCGGCAACGGTCTCGGCGGACCGGCGCCGGTCGATCACCACGAAGCGGATTCCGCTGTCTCGTATCAGATCGTAGTCGCCGTTCAACATCCGTCGCGCGAGCTGCTCGCCCTTGCTCACATCCAGGCCATAGCTCCACAGCCAGCCCGAGTAGGCCTTGAACACCGGCCTCGCCGCCACGCCATGCACCCAGTTGTTATGCGGCAGGGTGGTGAGCACCCGGTCGCGGTGTGAAGAGATCGCCCTGAATTTCTTCGCGATATCCAGGTCTTCTGCGGAGAACAGGGTATACGTCGTTGCCCGCGGCGCCGCGATGCGCGCCACCTCGATAGCGCCGGACAGACACAGCATAAGCACCGTCGCGCCGACCAGGACCCGGTGGATTGCGCTCGTGTCCCAAAGTTGCGCCAGGTATCGCACAACCGCCACGCTCAACAACAAGTAACTCCAGGTCAGGATCTTGGTGTTGTCCCAGATCCAAGGCTGGAACCTGACCAGGTGCGCGAGGATGAAGATCGCAGCCCCGGCAAGGAACAGCGGATTTTTTATGATCGCGGTGCGTATGAGGGCGACCAGCACCAGCGGCAGGAACAATCCGTAATTGAGCAGAAGATAGGACAACAACCCGGCGCCGCTGAATGACACCAGCCCGCCCGGCTCCCAAGCCAGGAATCCGGCGCCATCGCCAGAGGCGTAGTAGAGCGCGTAAACCAGACCGCAGGCGATGCTCGCGGAGATTAGCAGGGTCAGCCACACCCGCCAGGCGCGCCGATACACCGCCGTCAATACCGCGCACACCATTACCAATGTCAGCCACGAGTGCGGATGCGACAACATCAGCACCGCGGCGCCGACGCCCGCCGAGGCCATGATCATGTGGTCACGCCGCGATCCGGGGTGCGGTGATTTGCACACCACCACCACCGCAGACACCAGCAGCAGGAACAGGAATGCCCCGAACAACATGGATCTTTGCGGGATGAACTCCGCGGTTACAAAGTTCTGCACGATGATGCCAAGTTCGGGTATGTGTGTCGGCGTCGCCGCGTCACCCAGCGCCCAGGCGATGAAACCCATGCCGCCGTTGAACAAGAATATTCCGGTTCCCACGCCGGCCCATCCAGCACTGAATCCGGCGACGCGATAAAACAAGACCAGGCCGGCGACCATCAATACCGACGCGACCATCGAGGGAACCAGCATCGCGGATTCCAGCGACAAGCCGCTGCGAAGCAGCAGGCCGCTGGTCAGATTGGCCATCATGGGATAGCGGATCATCTCGAGGGCATACAGCGGGTTGATGTCGAACCAGTCGTGAACCGGCCACTCGGCGAAGATGCGCGTGAAAGTCAGATGAACGACCCAATCGGCCCACAGCTTGCTGGATGTGGTGCGCGTTCCCTGGTCGTCGGCGACAAAGACAATTTGCCAAAGAAATATAAACAACATGCTCCACACCACGACGACAACGAACGTGGCGTTTGGGCTACGGAGTTTCATTCACCCGTTTCAACGCGACGCCGTCCATGCCGAACTGGAAAAACGGTGATATTGCCTTGGCGTTGTTACCGACAACTTCGAACGACAGGCTGTTTCTCGACGGGGTGAGACGATGCACCCCGAGATCGACCGGATCCGCGGGCTCCACCATCGCGCTGTACAAGTCGGCTTTTGCCACTCGCGAGCCGTTGACCGTGATCGACCAGATACCATAGTCGTAGGACTTGCTGAGATATATCGTGATTTGATATTGGGATTCTTCGGTGATGGGTAATGAAAACGACAGCGTATCGTTTGCCGAGACGTTGTAGGCGAGCAACAGATCGTTATTTGACCAGACGCCGTTTTCGAATTTCTCGGTGTTCTGGACGGTAATGCCGACGGCGTCGGAGGATGGGTTGAGCTTCAGCTGTTGTGCCTCGATAAAGCCTTCGATGATTATCGGTTCTTGCTTCCAGGCGGGATTCGGGCTGGTCAGGAGATAATAAGAAACGGCGGCGACTACGATCAGTAGAAAGATCAGGAAGACAACCTCGATCAGATATATTGCCGCTGGTTCTTTTGTATCCATCGCGCTAGCGCCGTAAGTGTGCGATTTATGTCATTGGTTAGTAAACAGCCGGGCTGGTCGCCCCAACGTGCGCATTCCGCACCGACTGCTCGCACTGCACATTCGCGCTCGGCGCCGAATCAAACCAACCGCACCTGTTGGACGTGTCGCGAGGCTGACGGTTGCACGACCGGCAGCGCAAATTGCAATTCGCGAAGCCCGCTGCCATGATCTAACGACATCGCCGCCATGCGGTGCACGGCAATGTAACCGACGCCAAAACAATGAGCAAATCGCTGATGCATGTCGCACTTACAAGCGGCTCGTTCTCCACCTCATCGCCGCGGATATGATTGGCCGCCTGCAGACAGTCTCACGTGACCGGATTGGGCGACCGGGGACCGGGGCGGTGGTTGTGATCCTGTTGTTGAGCGCGGTATTGCATTTTTTCTGGTTGTCGTATCCCTCGAAAGTGATCTTTGACGAATTTCATTTCGGCAGATTCGTCAATGCCTACTGCTGCAGCCATGAGCGCATATTCGATGTTCATCCGCCGCACGCTAAACTATTGATCGCCTCCGGGGCGCGGGCGCTGGGATACCGGGGCGAGATGGATTACCGCGCCATCGATGCGCCCTTTGGGGACGTGTCCCCGTTCCCGGTACGTTTCGTCCCCGCGCTGGCCGGCACGTTGCTGCCGTTGATCGCTTATGTCCTGGTGCTGCAACTCGGCGGTTCAAGGTCTGGGGCGCTGTTCGCCGCCTTGCTGTTGTTGTTGGACAACGCTTTGATTGTGCAAACACGCATCATTGCCTTGGACAGCATACTGCTCGTTGCGACGTTGTTGTCTCTGGTGGCTATTCTGGCCGCGCTGCGGGCGCGATCTTACCTGGGCCGGTCGGCCTACTGTTTTATCGCCGGCGTCATGGCGGCATTGGCTGTCGGAGCCAAGTTCACCGGTTTGGTGGCCGCCGGTCTCGTGGGCACCTGCGTCGTGGTCGAGATGTACCGGCATCGCGGGGAGCCGCGCGTACTCATATACTGGCTGCGCAAGTCCCTGTGGATAATGGCCGGATTCGTGATGACCTACGGCCTGGGTTGGAAACTTCATTTCATGCTGCTCACCATGCCCGGTCCCGGTGACGCGTGGGGCTTGCCCAGCGGCGATTTCTTGTTGGATGTAATCAGCATCCACGGAAAAATGCTCACCGCCAACATCGGGCTGGCGGCGGCGCATCCGGACAGCAGTTCCTGGTGGGGATGGCCTTTGATGCACGAGCCCATATTCTACTGGGTTCACCAACCGGCGCGTTTGTACTTCATCGGCAACCCGGTCATCTGGTGGAGCGCCGCTGTGATGCTGCTCGTGGCGTGCGTCCATCTGGTCCTGGTCAGGGCCGGTGAACCGAAGATTGACGCCGCGCGGAAGCGGACGCCGGTGCTTTGGTTGCCACTGCTGGGTTTCGTCGGCGCCTACGCGCCGCTGTCGCAAGTGAACCGGATATTGTTCTTGTACCATTATCTGACGGCTTTTGTTTTTTCCATATTGTTCGTGGTGTTGTGGCTCGATCGGGTGGCCTGGTTGCGTGACGCGGGGCCGACCGAGCAGCGGCCCAGCGTGTACGCCTATCTGGTCCTGGTGGTGTTGGGATTCGTCAGCATCAGCCCGGTGACCTACGCGTTCGACACCGGGGCCTGGGTGGTCGATTACTTGTTCGCAATGATTCCCGGTTGGCGCTAACCCAGCTACTATTCATGGCACGTAGTTGAGACACCCGCAATTTCAGTTCAATGAAACCACGACCCAGACCATTCATACTGCTTGCTGAGAATAGTAGCTGGGCTAGGCGAATGCCCACAATCTGCTGAGCACAAAAACCGCGGCCGGAGTCACGGTCAGCATAAACAGGGTGGCGTAGAGGTAGGACAGCTGCGCAACGTCGGTCACGAAGTAAACCGCGAATGCGTTGAGCGAAAAACCAAACAACGCAACGAGGATAAATTTCAACAGCGGTTTGCGCCACGATGGGCGCCGCCCGCCGTCCGGCGCCGCGAAGGTCCAGCGGAAATGTCCGAAAAAGGACACGCCAAACGCGACCACAAACGCAATGAAGTTGGCAAACCCGGGGTGCAGGCCAGCGGCGGCCACCACGGCGACATAGATCGCCACGTGGGTGAGCGTGGCGACAATGCCTACAATCCCGAACCTAAAACCCTGTTGAACAATGGATAGATACGACATAATGTGGCAAGCGGGCCGTGCATCAGCTTTACTCCCGGGTAAGGGACGCCGCGGTCGAATACACGAAACAGCACGAGACGCGCAACTTTAGGATAGCCCGGTGATTCAATTGTTGTCCAACGACTACTATCAAGATATGCCGGCCGCTTCCGATCGGCATCCATATCTGGAATCTCTTGTGCGGGGTGTTGCAGGTTGAATGCCGAGCGCAACCGCGTGGTTCGTCACCCGGCAGAGGGTTCGTTGATATCGGTTGTCGTGCCGTCCTATAACGAACAGGAAGTGTTGCCGGAGTTTTTTCGACGTCTGGTAGCGGTGCTCGATGGTCTCAACTATTCCAGCGAGATCGTGTTCGTCAATGACGGCAGCACCGACAATACCCTCGCGGCGATGTTTCAATGGCGCGAGACGGATCCCCGGGTGGCGGTCATCGACCTCAGCCGCAATTACGGTAAGGAGATCGCGATGTCGGCCGGACTGGACTACGCCAACGGCAACGCGGTGATCGTCATCGACGCCGACTTGCAGGATCCGCCTGAACTGATCCCGGCATTGATCGAACAGTGGGAGGCGGGATACGACAATGTCTACGCGCAACGCACCGAAAGGGACGGCGACACCGTCGTCAAAAAGACAACGGCCCATTGGTTTTATCGGCTGATTCAGCGGGTGAGCAACGTGCGCATCCCCGAGGATACCGGTGATTTCCGGCTACTGAGCCGGCGCGCGGTGGATTCCATCAACGCGTTGCGCGAGCACCACCGGTTCATGAAGGGCTTGTTTTCCTGGATCGGTTATCCCAGCAAGGCGGTGCCTTACCGCAGGGAACCGCGGGGCGCCGGCCACAGCAAATGGAACTACTGGCGCCTATGGAACTTCGCCATAGAGGGGATTACATCGTTTTCGATTCTGCCGCTGAAGATTGCCACCTACGTGGGTCTAACCACTGCGGTGATCGCCTTCATCTATGCGTTTTTAGTTATCTATAAGACGCTGGTCTACGGCGACCCGGTGCAGGGGTTTCCCACTTTGATGGTGGTGATACTGTTCCTGGGCGGGGTGCAACTCATGAGTCTGGGCATCATCGGCGAGTATTTGGGCCGCATGTTTGACGAAACCAAACGGCGCCCCCTGTATTTCCTGAACCGCTACCTCCCGGCGCGCAACTCCAGTGAAAAATACGGCGAACAGTCCGGGAACATGCCGGCGCGCAACGCGCCGTAACAACCCGCCACGGTTTGTTATCGAAACCGTCAATGCGTGAGCATTTTACGCGCGACCAGAAATTCGAACAGTTCATCAGCCAGCAGCCGGTGTCCTTGATTGTTGGGGTGAATGGTCTCCCCGAACAGGCGTTGGTTTTCCGCATGTGCGGCCTCGGTGAGCAGTTCGATATGCAAAAACGGGATGCCAACGTGTTGCGCGGCCTGCGCGAGTCGTGTTCGGTACTCGCCGATGGCCCGCGCCTGGGCAGGATGAGCCGTGGCATTTTGATAGACCTGGGCGATGATCACGGGTTGCGCGCCGTGGGTCTCCGCGACGCGCGCAATCGCCAACATATTGGCGACATAATCAGCCCGCGATACACGATGCGTCGCAGCGGTGGGCGCCAAGCTGCTGCGCTCATCCCGCAGTTTGCGTAACCAGCGCGATGCGTGGATCAGCGCCTGGCTCTGCGCGCCCAGCCAGCGCAGAAACACCTGCACCGGTCCCGTTGTGAGGGTGTCTTTATCTGCCGTCCGGCGATAATCACTGTCGTTCCAGCCGAAGTTGGCGACGAGGATATCCGGTTGCAGCCAGCCGATATCGCGTTTCAGCCACGCCAGCCCCTGATGACTGCTGTAGCCCGGCACCGCCATGGCGATGACCTCGGCTTGGGTATCTGTGCGGGCGTTAATTCTCTGTTCGAGTAAACGCGGGAAGGGCAGGTCGTCGGGGTTGAATTGCAACGGATTGTGTTTCCACGTGACCGGCACGCGGTAACCGAAGGTCACCGAGTCGCCCAGGCAGACGATGCGCAGCTTACCGGGGGCCTTGGCATCAATGTCTAACGGGTGGCGAAGGTGCCGGCTGTTGGTGGAGAAAGTGGTGTAGTCCCACCATTGATTGTCGAGATTGGCCCGCAACCGCCAACCCAGCAGGGGATCGCCCTCGAAGGTCTGTGCACCCTCGGGGCTGTCGCCGTGGGTACGGCCGCCGACATAGGCCTGGATACTCGGCACGTAGGGCAGCGAAGCGCGCGCAAAACCCTCGATGGCCGCCAGGATGACCAGTAACGCCAGATACGGAATGGCGTAGAAAAGCAGTTTTCTTTTCAGCGGTAACGATTTTGTCTTGGTCGGTGGGTTCGTAGCCGCCATTCAATTCGTGCCGTACAAGTGTGGGGGTATTTTTGCGCGCCAATCGTGGTTAAACCTTGACGCGAACGATTGTAACTTTGTTACTGACTTTTCTGAGAAATATTTCCCAAAACCCGCGCATCGCCGTACCCAGGGGCGCCGGCACGGGGGGCAACGCCGGTTGAAAAAATGACATAAATCATAGTGCCCAACTTGAGATACGCGATCTGTGGACCATACTTGAAGTACTTAGGGATTAGCACAAAAACAAGTGAAGGTGGGGTCATGTCGTGCTATCGTGAAGGTGTCCCAAAAACACTGCCGGCAGTGTTGCGGTTCGCGGCCCACGCTCCCGATACCGGGGGTTCGTTGGGTCGCGCCCGCGCGTCCGCGCTCGCCCGCCATCATCGTGACTGCGAAGGTCGTAGCCCACGTTTACTGATCGCCTGCCTGTTTTTTCTTGTCTGTTTCGCGCTGCTGATGTCATTGACCGCCACCGCCCGGGCCGCCGTATGTCCGGCGGGCGGCGCCACCAACCCAGCGGCGCCGCAGGCGACATTTCTGTACAGCTACCGTGTTGCGTTCAATGCGCCGGCGCGCCTGGCGGTGGATGCCGCCGACCGCGTCTACATCGCCGACCCGAAAACCGGCCGCATCGTGGTGCGCGACGCCGAAGGCCGTGTGGTGCACGCGCAAACCGATCTCGGTGCTCCCTCCAGTGTGGCCGTCGACGGCCAGGACCGCATCTACGTCGGCGACGGCACTGCCGGCAAGGTAACGGTGTACTCGCGTGACTGGGCGCCGCTGTTTCTGCTCGGGCAAGGCGACGGCGAGTTCACGCAACCTGGCGACATCGCCGTGGACAATGCGACCGGCAACGTTTACGTCACCGACACCAAGGCACACCGCGTCAACGTCTACGGCGGCGACGGCAAGTGGCTGCGGAGCTTCGGTGAGGAGGGCAGGCGCGACGGTCAATTCAATCATCCCAGCGGCGTGTTCGTCACCGCCGATGCGGTGCTGGTGGCGGATCAGCGCAACGGGCGCATCCAGCGCTTCGATCTGGACGGCAACTTCTGCGCCGTCCTCGGCCGGCGGTCGGTGAACTATCCGCAGGGCATCTGGGTGGACAACAGCGGCAGGATCCTGGTGGCCGACGCATTTCAGGGCCACGTCGTGGTGCTCGACGACAACGGAAACAAACTGGGCGTCATCGGTGAATTCGGCGATGCGCAGGGAAAACTGCGCACGCCGCAGGACGTGGTCATGGATAGTTACGGGCGCCTGTTCGTGACTTCCGCCAATGGCGCCCGGGTCGATATATTCGGCATCTCTCCGTACTCCGATCCCGAGCGCTATGTGCCCGCCACGGTGCAGATCCTGCCGGGGCAGCTGGATCGCGCCCAGACCGGCGGCACGGTGACCGGTTTGATCGAGATGCCGGGTTATCCCCTGTCGTCCATGGTCACCGGATCGGTCACCGCCAACGGCGTGCCGGCGGTATCGGGTTCGTGGTTGATTGGCGACAACAATCGCAACGGCACCCTCGACGTGCTGGTCAATTTCAGCGGTGACGCGCTATTGGCCACCCTGCCCACGTCCGACTACGCCCCGGTGACGGTGCGCGGCGGTGTGGGAGCCATGCTGTTCGAAGCGACGGCGACGGTTGCCGTCGCATACACGGTGGGCAACGACGATATTGACGCCGCCGCGGACGGAAGCGATGTCGCCGCTGCCGATGACGACGCGGACGGCGTCGTCAACGGTCAAGACCTGTGCGCGGGCAGCGGTGGGTCGCAGGCGGTCGACGGCAGCGGCTGCAGTATTGCGCAGTATTGCCCGGCCGCGGGCGGCGCGTGGGAAAATCACGGCCAGTACGTGACCTGTGTGCGCCGCTACGTGCGGCAGTTCGTCGACGCCGGTGTGCTGAGCGCCAGAGAGGGCCGGGCGCTGGTGGTTGCCGCCCGGGGATCCGGCGGCCGCGGTGCGAGAGTGGCCCTGAGGCGCGCCCAACGGGCGGGTGCCGTTGCCGGCGCCGCGGCGTCGGCCTCGTTAGCTGCAGTGCCGAGCGCGACGGCGGTGGCTGGCGGCGGCGAAGCCGTTGCCACCGGTGGGGTGCTGCAGAACATTCTCGGATACCTCGGTTTTCGATTCGACGCGCCGGCATCGGACACGGTGACCGATGCCGCGGTCGATGTGTCCGCGGTTCCGCACACCGAGGGCGGCGCCGGCCAACCCCCGGCGAGCAATGATGCACAGACATCCGAAACCCAGGCCTCCGAGCCGGTAAAGACCGCGGAGGACCTACCGGAGGATCAGGGCGACACGGATACGGCGCAGTCCGACCAGGCGGCGGAACCCGTAGCCGATGCCGACGGCGATGGGGTGTCCGATTACACCGACATGTGCCCTGGAAGCGACGCCCAGGACGCCATCGATACCAACGGCTGCAGCGTCGTGCAACTGTGTGCCTGCGACAGCCAGTCCACGGGCACGCCGCGCGACACCCATCGGCGGTATGTCGCGTGCGTGAGCCAAAACGCCGACGTATTCGTCGCGGCGGGATTGCTGAGTGAGCGGCACCGCTCCGACCTGGTCGATAGCGCGGCTGCAGCGTCGTGCGGCGCGCCGGGCGGCGAGACCGCGAGCGACGACACGCGTGACCGGGAGCGACAACGTCGGCTGGCGATGCGGCGCGGCGAATCGCCATCCTGGACCGGCTACACCGAGGGAGGCGCGAAATGAGACGAAGAAGCGAGATGCGCGCTGCCGTCTTCGCACGAACCACGCCGACTGATTGGGTGTGGCGCTGGCTGTTGGCTCTAATGCTGCTGGGCATGCTGCAAGGGGTAGTGATCGACGATGCCGCGGCTATCGATCCACCGCACACCAACGATTGCATGGCCTGCCATATTCCGCACAATGCGCCCGGCGGGGCGATCACCATTGTCGATGGCAATGCCAACCTGTGCATCGTGTGTCACACCTCCGGCGGCCCGGCGGCGACCTATGCGTTTGCGGACACCGATCAGGCGGTGCCGGGCACAATCGGCACCTCGCACCGCTGGGACTCGGGGCCCTCCGGCCACACCGAGGCGGATCTGGCCAACACCTCCACCGGCACGGTGATCTCCGGCGGCGCCTACACCGGCCGCATCAACACCAGCTACACCATCACCATCAGCACCGCCGGGGACACCGGTGTGGCGCGCTTCGACTGGGTCAAGAACGGCAGCGGCGGCAGTGAGACCGACACCGTGCGTGACGAGTTTACAGACCCCCCGTCCTATGCCAACAACCACGGCAGCGCCAACTGGGCGGGCAACTGGATCGAAAACGATCCCCAGGGCGGCGGCGCGTCATCCGGCAAGGCGCAAGTGACCGGCGGCGAGCTGCGCCTGGATCAGCAGGGCTTCTCCGGATTCGGCGTCAGCGCGGCGCGCGAGGTGGATCTGTCCGGCGGGGTGACCAGCGCCACCTTCAGCTTCGACTTCCGCACCACCAGCGGCGTGGACACCACCGACGCGGTGGCCATCGAGATCTCCAATAACGGCGGTAGCAGCTATTTCGTGCGCGAGACCATCACCGGCATTTCCGGCGCCAACTCCGGTTCGCGCAGCTACGATATCTGGGACTACCGGGCCGTGAACACCCGCGTGCGTTTTCGCATCACCAATTCCTACGCCGGCACCAACGAGTACTTCTATGTCGACAACGCACAGATCGAGTACACCACACCCAGCCCCGCCACCGGCGCGTCCAATGTCCTCACCGGAACCGATGTGCCCCTGGCCGACGGACTCACGGTGAGCTTCCTCGACGGCGGCGTCTCGCCGTCGTTCGAGCTCGGCGATGTGTGGACGCTGTCGGTGCTCACCGACCTGCAGTTACCGACCTCTTTGGCCATGTCGATGCGCATCAAGGACGGCAAGATCATGTGCTCCACCTGCCACGATCAGCACAGCCAGGCGAATCAACCGTTCGATCCCGCGGCCCCGGCATATGGCGGACGCGGCACCGGCAACGGGCGCCACTTCCAGCGCCTCAACAACGACGTCAATCAGATGTGCGTCGACTGTCATGCGCCGCGCGATGTGCAGAACAGCGATCTCGGTTCGCACCCCGTGGGGGTGCCGATACCGGCCGGCGAGTACCAGGCGCCCGCGGCCCTGCCCCTGGACTCCGCCAACGAAGTTCAGTGCATGAGCTGCCACCAGCTGCATATGACCGATTCCGGCGGCGCCAACGGCGGCGCCGGGGACGGCTATCTGCTGCGCCAGGGCATGACCGAGCTGTGTATGGACTGCCACGTGCATGCCGACGCCGGCACCGGCACCAGCATCGAGACGATGCGCGATGAGTTCAACTCGGTGTCCTATGGGAACAACAACGGCAGCGTCAATTGGGCCGGCAACTGGATCGAAGACGATCCCCAGGGCGGCGGGGCGTCGGGCGGCAAGGTGCGGGTCACCAGCAGTGAGCTGCGGCTCGACCAGCAGGGCGAATCGGGTTACGGCGTCAGCGCGGCCCGCGAGGCGGATCTGTCCGGCGGGGTCGTCAGCGCGACGTTCAGCTTCAATTACCGCACCACTAGTGGCGTGGATTCCAGCGATGAAGTCACGATCGAAGTCTCCAACAACGGTGGCGGGAGCTACTTCCCGCTCGCGACCATCACCGGCATCAGCGGCTCCAGCTCGGGTTCGCGCAGTTACGACATTTTCGGCTGGATTGCGGTGAATACCCGGATTCGTTTCCGCATTACCAACCTGTACGCCGGCAGCAACGAATACTTCTACGCCGACAACGTGCAGATTCAATATGAGATCCCCGGCGCCAGTGGAGCCGGCTCGCACTACGACGCCGCCAGCGGTGCGTTGTGGCCGGGCGGGCAGTACGGCTCGAGCTTCCCCGCGCACAGCGCCGACAAGCAGGGTGCGTGCGTGAACTGCCACTGGCCCCACGGCTGGCCGGACGACGCCAACATGGCCCAGGATTATCCGCGGTTATTCGTCGAGCGCTACGATAGGGCGAGCGACGGCTCCGACCCCGACGATGCCGAAGATCTGTGCTTCACCTGCCACGACGGCAACCCGGCGGGCACCGACGTCAAGACCTCGTTCGCGGGCGCGATACGCCACCCGGTCGCCGATTCCGAGCAGGCCGCGGGGCGCTCGGTGGAGTGCGTGGACTGCCACAATCCGCACCAGGCCAACGGCCCGGCGCACACCTACAACACCACCGCCAATGCCAGCCGCAACAACGTCAGCGGCGCGCTGGCGGGAGTGCTGGGCTGGTCGGTGGATTACACCGGGCTGGGCAACTTCGTCGCCCCCGGCGCCGGCAACTACGCCGACATCGACCCGGCCATCAAGGAATATCAGATCTGTTACAAGTGCCATTCGGCCAAGTCGTGGTCCTTCGGCACGCCGCCCAACGGGCTGTCGGCCAACGGCTCGGTGGCCAATCCGGCGTTGACCGACGTGGCGCAGGAATTCAGCCCCGAGAACCGCTCCGGCCATCCGGTGGTGACTGGTCTGAACAATTACCCGAACTCGATCTCTGTCGGCGGATACAAGGGCCTGCCTAGCGCGTTCTTGAAGGCGCCGTGGAACACCAACGAGGGCTCGCAGACCATGATGTGCTCGGACTGCCACACCACCGATGCCGCCTCGCCCGCCGCCCAGGGCCCGCACGGCTCGGCGGCACAGTTCATGTTGCGTGGCAACAACGCCAACAACTGGCCCAATGTGCAGTTACAGAACTTCAACTCGAGTTGGTGCGCAAACTGTCACAACAAGGTCGACGGCAGCGGTAATACGGAGGCCCATGATAAGGGCGATCACCAGGATGTAGCCTGCTATCGATGCCATATCGTGATTCCGCACGGCGGCCAGATGTCGCGGTTGATCGGCGACCGCAGCGGCTCGATGCCGTCGCGCTATGCCTACAACAATGACAAGAACACGATTTGGGTCTACAGCTATCGCAAACGTCCGGTCAACAGCTACAACAAGGACGATTGCACGGTCAATTGCGGTAGCCACGACAGTGGTAACAACGCTTCGATGGAGAACTGGTGAGTGGTGGGGTTGGAGGACGTATGCGGGAGTTGGCGGAACGCCAGTCTGTTGACCACCGGGGTGTAGTAGGCGCCGCGCCGGGCGCGACCAAGCGCTTTCTGCTGCGCCCGTCCGTGATCACCGTCGAAATCGTCGGTCTGACCCTGGCCGCGATTGTCGGCGCCAGCCTGCCGCAGCTCGGCATCGCCCGCGGCGAGGATGTCGTGCGCCTGTACCAGAGCGGGCCGGTGTTCTCGGCGCTGGTCGAATTCTTCTCCCTCGATAACGTGTTTGGTAGTGCGTGGTTCCTTGGCCTGACCGTGCTCACCGCGGCATCGCTGTCGATCGTTGTGTGCCAACAGCTGCGACGGTTGCCCAAGGCCTGGCGCCGGCCGATGAGCCGCGAAGACATGCAGGATGCGCCGTATCAAATCGAGTTCGAACGTGCCGCCCGGGATCACCGCGCCGCCGTGGCGGACGGACCGGCGCAACGTATTGCGATGCGGACTACGGGTCGGCTCGGGCTCGCCGGGTCACCGCTGTTTCATGCCGGTCTGTTGTTGATCATAGTGGCCGGGGGGCTGCGGGCGCTGTTCGCGGTGAACGCGACCGTGGACCTGTTGGAGGGCGAGTCCCTGCCCCCCACCGCGGAGGCCTGGGGGGCACAGTGGCCTGCCGCAGCGGCCGAGCCGCTGCGCCTCGACGTGCCACTGACTCTCGAATCGGTCACCGTGAAGCGCTACGCGACCGGGGCGTTGCGGGACGTGCGCGCGGTACTGTCGCTGGATACCGAAGACAGAGCGGTGCGAAAAACCGTTGCGATCAATCATGAGGTCCAGGCCCCCGGTGGCCGGCTGTTTCTCGGCGCGGACGTCGGTCCGACGGCGCTCGTCGAATGGACGCAGACCGGCGCCGAGCCGCTGCGCGATGCGGTGATGCTGCGCAGCCTGGGCAACGGCACCTACCAAAAGGCTTTCTACCTGGAAGGGTATATCAAGGTCTTCGTGCGCGCCGATGTCGACCCCGACGGCAACCATCCCGAATTACTCGACGTACGTATCGTCGATAACGAGCGGGGCGCGCTGTTGTTCGGCGGGCAGATGCGCCCTGGCGACCGCGTGACTTTGGAAAACGGCCGCACATTGACGCTGCACGGCGTGCCGTTCTGGACTCGATTGCGCGCCAGCCGCGATCCGTCGTTGTGGCCGGCGTACCTGGGTTTCGCTATGGCACTGATCGGCATCGCTATCCTGTACGCCGTGATCAAGGTCGACACCTGTGTGGTCGTCACCCCCAAGGGAGACCGCGAACAGGTGTTCGTGGCGCTGCGCGCCCAGCGGTTTGCGCCGATGTACCGCGAACGCTTCGAGCGCCTGGTGCGCGCGCAGGGGGGAACGGTATGAGGCAACACTTGCTGCCATGGCTGGCTGTCGCGCTGCTGACAGGTTGTCAGCAGGTATCCCTCGAAGAAGCCACGCGGTTGGTCGAACGGTACAACGAGGCGGTCTCTGAGGCCTACCGGCGCGGCGACGTGAAGCTGGTAGACGATGTTGTCGGCCCGAACGAGGGCAAGAAGCTGACCGGGCTGATCGGCGTGCGCTTCGACATGGGCCTCACCCTCGATTCGCATCTGCTCGCCTTGGAGGTTACCGGGGTCGAGCAGTCCGAGCAGGAGTTGCGTGTGCGTACCCGTGAGCGCTGGCGTTACCGCGATCTCAAGATCGGCAGCGGCGAGCCGGTCGGCGAAGAATCCCTGGACTCCTACGAGATGGCGTATATCTTTAAAAAGATCGATGGCGCGTGGCAGGTCGACGAGATCCGCTTTACCGCGCCGCCAAAGGTCGGCCGCAAGACCGCGCCCTGGGGAACCACAGCCAAGGTGTTGCACGGCGTTGCCGCGCCCACAACGCCATGATGGAGATGACCATAGATGGAATCGTTAGTCTTAGAGATTAGTTTACACTGGGTCGCCGTTGCCCTGTACATCGTCGGCTTGGTGCTATTCACCTACGCCACTTTGTTCGAACATCCGGACAAGATCCGCTGGGGGATGTGGGCGGCCGTGGCGGGATGGGTGCCGCACTCCGCGGCGCTGTTGATTCGCTGGATCAGCGTCGGCCACGGGCCGTACATGCTCAAGTACGAGGTGTTGTCGTCCGACGCCTGGGTGGCGGTGGTCATGATGCTGTTGTTTGTGTGGCGCCGGCCCAACTGGGCGCCGATGGCGCTGGTGGTGCTGCCGGTGTCGATATTGCTCATGGGATTCGCGGTGTTCTCCAACCCGGCGGCGAAGGCCCTACCGCCGAGTTTCCATTCCATGTGGCTGGTGTTTCACGTCACCTTCAATAAGCTGGCGATGGGGGCGTTCATCCTCTCGTTCGCTGCTGCCGTAACCCTGCTGCGTAAGCTCAAAGGCGCCTCCGGCCGGCTGCTGGATCGCCTCCCCGGGCCCGATGGCATGGAGGCGTATACCGTGCGCCTGGTCGGCTTCGGTTTCGTTTTCTGGTCCACGACTATCATCGCCGGCGCCATCTGGGCCAACCAGTCCTGGGGCCGTTACTGGGGCTGGGACCCGATCGAGGTGTGGTCGCTGGTCACCTGGCTGTGCTACGGGCTGCTGCTGCACTCGCGGCTGTTTTTCCACTTCACGCCGCGCGCCACCGCGTGGAGCACCACCGGGTGTTTCGCCATGTCGATCATGACGGTGCTGGTGCTGCCGTTCCTGATTCCGTCGCTGCACTCGACTTACTTCCAGTGAGGCTGCATCGATAATGCCCGGAATACTTTACATTACCCCCTCCTACCACGCCGGCGTCGTCGAGGTGGCCGGCAAGTGGGTGCCGCTGTACCTGGTGGCGCTGGCCGGCGCGACCCAGGCGGCCGGCTATCCATCGGTAATCTACGATGCGATGACCAAGGGGGTGGGCCTGGACGAGATCGAGGCGCGCATCCGCGAGGTTCAGCCGGACGTGGTCGCCGTGTCGATGATTACCGCGACCACGCCGGACGGCATCAAGATCGTGGAGTTGGCCAAGTCCATCGACCCCCGCATCGTCACCGTCGCCGGTGGCATCCACGCAAGCTTCATGTACCAGGATCTGCTGAGCCGGGTGCCGGAGCTGGATATGGTGGTGATCGGCGAGGGCGAGCAGACTCTGGTGGAGCTGCTCGACGCGTTGTCGGTGGGCATCGATCTCGGCGCAGTCAAGGGGCTGGCTTACCGGGAAAACGAACAGGTGGTGCGCACGCTGCCGCGCCCTTATCTCACCGACCTGGACAATCGGCCCATGGCCTGGGATCTACTCGACTGGGAGGACTATACGTACTTTATTCTTCCCGGGTCGCGTCTCGGCGCCGTCGCGACCTCGCGGGGATGTCCGTTCGGCTGCACCTTCTGTTCGCAGCAGAAATTCTGGCGGCGCACCTGGCGGGCGCAGTCCGCGGCGAGCGTGGTGCGGGAAGTGGAGGAATTGCACCGCGATTATGACGTGGACGTGGTGCTGTTCACCGACGACTACCCGACGCCCGACCGGCCGCGTTGGGAGGAGATCCTGGACCGCTTGATCGCGAAGGACCTCGACGTCAAGATCCTGATGGAGACCCGCGCCGCCGATATCATCCGCGACAAGGATATATTATGGAAATACCGCAAGGCGGGGATCATCCACATCTACGTGGGCACCGAGGCCGCCAGCCAGACGACCCTGGACCTGATTCGCAAGGAACTTACCGTGGATGAGTCCACCGAGGCGCTGCGCCTGTGCCGCGAACACGGCATCATCACCGAGACGTCGATGATCCTCGGCTTTCCCGACGAAACCCGCGAGTCCATCGACCGCACCATCGAGCAGGCACAGGTGTACAACCCCGATTTCGCGCATTTCCTGGCGATCACACCGTGGCCCTACGCGGACATTTATAAACAACTCGAGCCGCATATCGTGGAGCACGATTACCGCAAATACAACCTGGTCGATCCGGTGATTAAACCGCAGAACATGAGCCTCGAGGAGGTCGATCAGGCGATCCTCGATGGCTATCGCCGCTTCTATATGTCCAAGTTCAAGGAGATGCTGGAGGAACGGGATGACTTCAAACGCACGTACATGTTCAACGCCATCAACCGCATGATGAACCACTCCTTCATCCGCAAGAAGATGGGCATGGACGGCGGCAAGATGCCCGACGAAATCCGGCGCATTATCGAGAGCGATCCGCTCACCGAGGACGCGCTGGTGTGCCCGTTCAGCCGGGCGCGCGCGAAGACTGCGAACAGCTGACCTGCACCATTAGAAAGACATGAGACGCCGGCGTCGCGCCTACGTTGGCTCGTGTTAGCGCATGTACCACACGACGCTGAGTGCGGTGGCCGCGAGGAAAAACGATCCCAGCACCGCGTGCTTGACAATCAGGAACCGCCTGGCTTTGTCCGGATCCTGCGCCGCGCGCCCACCGGTATCCTTGGAGCGGAGATAGCCGGTGAGGGCGATCAAGCCCAGCGAGACGGTCTGCAGCCAGAAAAACAGACCGAACAATTCGCTCGCCGGCATGCCGTCGCCCGCTGCAGGGGCGGGGATACCGACGCTCTGGTGGAGGATGATGAGCACGATAAAGCACGCCAGCCAGAACGCACTGAAAAAATCGTGGGCGAAGTAATTGATGATAAAAAACCAGGATCTCATTGTTATTCCAGGCAATGTTGGTGGGGATCGTCCTTTGAGTATAGACAGGTTTTTTTGAGCGGCCATCTCCGCTGGCTCTGTTTGTGGGAGCGCTTTGCACCGTAAACAGAGCACGGCACAAGCAAGCGCGATTTGGATTGTCGCGGTTAAAAATCTCCCACGGAAAAGCGCTCCCACCGGCTAGTGATAGCGCCGCTCCCACGGCGGAATGAGGCGCAGAAAAGCACACAAGAAACAATCAAAAAACGTTTGTAACACAATGTAAAACCAAAGCTTTTACGCCCTTGTAAAGCGTTTGGGTTGGTCTAAGCTTTAGATAGAAAGCAGTGATTTTCAGGTGGGAGTACTCGCAAGACGAGAGTAGGCATCTTCGGCTCTCGAGCAGTTCGGAGTCGCTTGAAACAAGCCAAACCTATCGTGAGGTAGGGACGGAAAACCACGGGTCTTGAAATTTATGGTTTAAGACAGCCGGGTCGCCAAGTGAGAAACACGGCTCGCGTGGCGGCCCGGCTGTTTGATGTTTGGGGTGAATGCATCGAACACAAAACGATTCAGTTTCGTGACCGGCAAAAAGACGCAGTGCCGCGCGCCGGTGTCTTTCTTGTCGATACGGCTTGAGTGATGTCGATTTCCGCGGTGGTCGCGGCACCCGTGCCGCGCGGACCTCGCTTTTATCCAATTTGTTACTCAGGTTTTGATCAGTCGATGCCGATAATCATTTGAAACGCGGAGTGAACATGCACAAACGTCTACATCCAATGCGACGGTTGCGTAAGGCGCAAGCTTCGGCTGTAGCCGGCCTTGGGGTCGCCCTCGCGCTGACCGCGCTGGTGTTATCCCCGGCGCGGGCGGTGGAAATCCCGCCTCCCGGCAACCTCACGTTCCTGCAGACCAACGGGCCGAATAATCCCATCAACAACGGAGACTGGTACACGTCGACGGCGGTTGGCGGCGGCAGCACGCATCATTACTTCGAGATGTATATCCCCTGCGGCTGGCCGACGGCGCAGCCGATCTACATCGATCTGTTCAGCCCGGAGATGAACATCAACAACCCGGCGCTGGATGAGGTGGCGGGCGCGCAGCGCGACGATACGCGCTTCGAACTTTACGACGCGAGCCAGGTGCCGAGCATCGATTACCTCGGCGCCCTGCCGCCGCCCGGTGGGGCAGGTAGCCTGCAGAGCACGATTTACGATCCGGTGCTCGATGCCACCCCCGAGTCCTGGACGCGTTTCTATACCCTGGACCTGTCGAACCCGGCGCTGGACTGCGGCACGTATATCCTGCGGGTGGACACCATCGGCGACGCCGATTTTCCCGAAGACGACGACCAGAATTCCTGGCGGCTGCGGGTCGGTTGGGACAACGATGCGGACCCCAACAACGCGCCGCCGGCCAACAGCGACAATTTCGACGGCCTGTCCGGCACCAACGACGAGCTCGTCATCGGCATTCCCCACGCCAGTTACCAGCACAACACCAGCGCGCCGCCGCCGGAGAACGAGTGCCTGACCCTGTACGACATCGCCGCCGCCAACGAGGTCTCGGAGACCTACCACAACTTCGACATGGACGGCAATCAGCGGGTGCGCTACTACCCGCCCGGCAGCACCATCGATCACGCGGCGCTGAGCGGCGGCATCGTCGGCACGGTGTCCGGCGCCACCACGTGGAACGGCAGTCCCGACACCAACCGGGTCGGCGACACCATCAACAACCCGGCCCAGGGTTTGTGGGCCATTGTCACCTGCGTCAATTCGAACAACCAATACATCCAGGAGGGCGGGTTATCCGAGGCGTTGTTCAACGAACCGCCGCCATTTCCGATCATTGCCGCCACCAAGGACGACGGGCGCACCGCCATCGACACCGACGACATCCTGACCTACACGATAACGTTCGACAACACGTCGGACAGCGAACCGAATCCCGGCGCGGCGCTCAACGTCACCATCGAGGACAGCGTCCCGGCCGGCACCGCCTACATCGGCTGCGCCATCGATCCGCCGTTCAACGGACCGGCCTCGTCGTGCTCCGAGAGCGGCGGCACGGTGACCTATGTGCTGGATTCGAGCCAGGTGAACGCCGGTGTCAGCGGTTCGGTGACCCTGACGGTGCAGGTCACCGCCGACCCACCGGGTGTGGTCACCAACACCGCCACCGTCAAGTACCAGGACCTGTTCGGCAACCTGCTGGAGGCCAGCGCCCAGGATGTCGATGGCCCGGTGAACGTCGTCGAAGGCACGGTGTATATCGACACCGACGGGGACGGTGTTTTCGATGCCGCTGAGTTTGGCCAGTCCGGCGTCACGGTGGAGCTGCAGGACGGTACCTGTACACCGGGCGTCGATTGCGCCACCACCACCACCGATGCCAACGGCGAATACCGCTTCGAAGAGATTTATACCGGCGTGCCGCAGAACTTCACCATCGTCACCGACTTCCCGGGCAGTTATCCCACCGGCGCCACGCTCACCACCGACAACACCGAGAGCGCGAATTTCGCCAGCGGCGGCAACACCGACTCCGGTAACGACTTCGGTTTCTCGCTGCCGCTGGCGATCAGCAAGACCTCGGCCATCGTCACCGATAATCCGCCGGCGAGCGCGAGCGGTGAGGTGTCGCCGGACGACCTCATCGAATACACGATCACCGTCACCAATACCACCGCCGTGCGTCAGACCGGCATCGTGGTGCAAGACCTGGTACCCGACGGCACGAGCTACGAGCCCGAGAGCACACGTGCCACCGGACCGTTTAACGAGGATCCGCTGCGCGTGACCGAGTACTACATCGCCTCCGGTCAATTCACCGGCACGAGCTACGATTTGACCCTCGCTCAGAACCTGGCGAGTGATTACTTCGTAATTATGCAAGGCGCCTCCACCACCGACGATCAGGGACCGAACGACAACTATGCGCGGCTCACGCAGGATCCGTTTGGCACCGGCGATCTGGGTGTCTCGGCCGGCAATAACGTGATCCGCCTCCAGCGCAGCGCCAGCAGCGGTTCGTGGGTGGGCGTGGTGACGGTGGTCGAGTCGCTGCCGCTGGCGGCGTCGAACACCAGCGGCTTCGAGTTGCTGGACGTGCAGAGCGTAACCCACTCCGGTTCCGGTACCAGCGGCAGCGACACCTCGGGGACCAACTGGACCGACATCAACCAGGTGGCGCTGATCGGCGGCTTCAACGGCGCCGGCTGTCAAACCGCCGAGTCCGACCAGGACGATCAGGCCAACTGCCACACGCGCTTGTTCCCGTCGGGAAGCAACACCATCGAATGGCGACGCCACGCCAACAGTGTGAGAAACAGCCTGACCACCGCAACCAGCACGGTGATGGTGGTGGAGTGGGACTCGGATTGGACCGTGCAGCGGGTCAACGTCACCGGTAACAATGGCGGCGACGGGATCAACTCCACGACCGAGTACAATACCGCGGCCATCTCGTCGGTCACCCGCGACAACACCTGGGTGTGGGGCACCGGCTACGGCACCAATGAGCAGATCAGACAGTCTGCGGAAGCGGCGGCCATCACCCTGGGCAACGGCGTCAACCAGAACGCCAACGAGAGCCAGGTGGCGGTCGGTCTGTACCGCAACGACAGCGGCATCAGCTTCGACGTCTATGTCATGACCCACGCCGGCCTGGCGGTGGACTACCGGTTTCGATCCAATATTTCCGAGACCTCCGTCAGAGACATTACCGTCGATGCGGCGACTAGTGACCGCATGGCCCTGTCCTACAACGGCAATTCGACCGACAGCAGTGACCGGTGGCCGGTGAGCATGTATTCGGCACGCTATCTCAACAACACTACCGTGCGCCTGGAAACCCAGCGTACCCGCGACAACTTTGCCGCCTGGGTGCAGGGTATCGATTTCAGCGGTGTCGAAAACGCGGGCACCCAGACTTTGGATAACGATCCGGTGAGCGCGAATCCGCCTCTGGCGGATGGTACACCGCCTAATCTGGTGGAAGCAGGCGACGGTTTCGTCCTCGAAGCCAGCGGATCGGGCAATGACAGCATGACGGTGTGGTTCCAGGTGCGCGTCGACGATCCCCTGGATCCATTTCTTGCGGCAATCGACAACGTTGCCTCGGCGTCCAGTGACCAGTCCGGCGCGGTCAAGGACTCGGCCGTCGACGCGGTAAACACCGGCGGCATCATCGGTGACCGGGTGTGGTTGGATGTCGACGGCGACGGCGTGCAGGACGTCGGCGAGCCCGGTCTCGAGGGCGTGACCCTCGAGCTGCGCGATGGGACGTGCACGCCGAGTGTCGACTGCGCGACGGCAACGACGGACGTCAACGGCGATTACCTGTTTGACCATGTGAGCCCGGGTACGTACACGGTGTTCGTTATTTCCGGCGTGCCGGCGGGACTCACCGGGTCGCCCGGCAACGGCGGCAGCAGCGGACCGATGCTGGTCACCAGCATGGAGGAGTACCGGGACAACGACTTCGGCTACGTGCCGGATGCCGGCACCGCGGCGATCGGCGACCGGCTGTGGTCGGACGACGACAGCGACGGGATACAGGACCCAGGCGAAGCGGGTATCGGAAGCATTGTCATGGCCCTGGTTGACGATCCGGGGGTCGACGGCATTTATGGCACCAGCGATGATAACGTGGTGGCGACCACCACCACCGGCAGCGACGGCAGTTACCTGTTTACCAATGTGGCGGCCGGCGATTACGTGGTGATTGCCGACGTCGGTGCGGATGGCATCCCCGGCAACGGCGACGAGGCGTTGACTGCGGCGGGGTATGCCGCCACCAGCGGTCCGCAGAGCGAAGGGGGCTTTGTGAGTCGGCCGGTGACGGCAACGCCGGATGCGCTGCTGGTGGACGTGGACTTCGGATTCGCCAACGCCGCCCTGTACACGATCAGCGACCAGGTGTGGTACGACCTCGACGCCGACGGCGTGCTGGACACCGGTGAGGTGGGGTTGTCCGGGGTGACGGTGAGCCTGCTCGACGCGTCCGGCAACACCGTCGCCACCACCGTGAGCGGCGCGGACGGCAGCTTCAGCTTCACCGGTATCGCCAACGGCAACTACACGGTACAGATCACGGATATCAACGCGGTGTTGCACCGGGTGGGCGGCACCACCACGGCGGCGCAGAACCGCCAGTTGGCGGTCACCGTATCCGGCGCCGACGAGACGGGCGTGAATTTCGGTTATTACGCCCCCGGCGCCATCGGCG
This sequence comes from uncultured Gammaproteobacteria bacterium, assembly GCA_947259175.1. Classification (GTDB taxonomy): domain Bacteria; phylum Pseudomonadota; class Gammaproteobacteria; order Arenicellales; family JAANXG01; genus CALZGZ01. Next base: position 24,780 of record CAMYKW010000041.1, read on the forward strand.
ACCGGGTGTGGAGCGACGCCGACGGCGACGGTGCGCAGGATGCCGGTGAGCTCGGCATCGGCGGGGTGCTGGTGAACCTGGTCGATCCGGTGACCACCGCGGTGCTGGACACCGCCACCACCGCCGCGGACGGCAGTTACCTGTTCGTGGGTTTTGACCCCGACAGCTACCGGGTGGAGATGGACGCGTCCAATTTCCTCGTCGGCGCAGTGCTGGATGGCTACACGCAGACCGGTGATCCCGACGAGGCCGGCACCTGTGCGGTGTGTGACAACGCCGGCACCGCTAACGTCACCACCGCGCGCAACAATGTGTTCGATATGGACTTCGGTTACCAGAACACGGCGCTGCTCGATATTGCCGGTAACGTGTTCAATGACCTCGACAAGGACGGCGTCGATGACGGCGCCGGGGAACCGGGTCTTGCCGGGGTGACGGTGGAACTGCGCGACACCAGCGGCAACGTGCTCGCCACCACCACCACCGACGCCAACGGTGACTACCTGTTCGCCGACATGCCCGACGGGCTCTATGTAGTCGCGGTGACCGACGAAAATAACGTGCTCGACGCGTATCAGCTCACCAGCGGACTGGATCAACTGCCGGTGACCGTCAACGCGGCCGCCGACGCCGGGGACGGCGCCGCCGACGGCGTGGTCAGCGGCAACGACTTCGGTTACGCGCGCAGCCCACAGAGCGGGTCCATTGGCGATTCGGTGTGGTTGGACAACAATGGCGACGGCCTGCGCGGACCGGCGGAGGCGGGTCTGCCGGGGGTGACGGTCAGGCTGTACGAGGATACCGATGGCGACGGGCTGTTGAATCCGGTCAACGACACGTTGATTGCGACTACGGTCACCAACCCCAACGGCCGTTACAACTTCCCGGGACTCGCGGCAGGCAACTATCTGGTCGATGTGGACGAAGCGACCTTGCCGGCCGACCTGATCGAGACGACTTATCCCGGGGTCAATCCATCCGCAGTGATCCCACTGAGTAAAGGCAAGAAACACGACAGCGCCGACTTCGGCTACGTGCCCGACCCCGCCGGCGACGGCACCGCGACGCTCGGCGACCGGGTGTGGTATGACGCGGATGGCGACGGTGTGGAAGATCCCGGCGAAGCCGGTATTGGCGGCATCGATGTGATCGTCATCGACTACGCGACCCAGTCCGAGGTGGCGCGGGTGGCGACCGCCGCCGACGGCTCGTGGCTGGTGACCAATCTGGATGCCGCAAAGTATTTCGTCACCTATGATCAGAGTGACGTACAGGCGCTGGGCTATGACGAGACCCAGCCCACCAATATGCCGGCGGGCCATTACCGCTACACGGTCACGGTGGCGGCCGGTGACGTGGTGACCCATCTCGATTTCGGATTCAACATCGATCCCGCCGTCCCGGATGCGCAGGGCAGCATCGGCGACAAAGTATTCCTGGATGCCGACGGCGACGGGCTGTTCGATGCCGGGGAGGGCATCGGCGGGGTGACGGTGAACCTGCTGGACGCGGGCGGCAATATCATCGCCACGATGACCACCGACGCGGACGGGGGCTATGACTTCACCGGCCTGCCGGCCGGTGACTATCAGGTCGATGTCACCGATCTCAACAGTGTGCTCGCCGGCTTGAATCTGGTGGTGGGCAGCGATCCGACGGCGACCATTTCGCTGGCCGCCGGACAGGATTATAACGATGCCGATTTCGGTTACAGCGCCAGCGACACGACCAGCGCCGGCAGCGGCGTGATCGGCGATAAGGTGTGGCGGGACGTCAACAACAACGGCCTGCTGGACGCCGGCGAGCCCGGTTTCGAAGGGGTCACCGTGGAGTTGTGGCTGGACGCCGGCGTTATCGGGGTGTTTGAACCGAGTGTCGACAACTTGATCCGCACCGAGGTGACCGACACCAACGGCGACTACCAGTTCAACGCGCTGCCTGCGGGCAATTACCTGGTGGTGCTCAGCGACGACAACGGCGTCACCACTGGGTTTACCCAGAGCGCGGATCCGACCGGGCCTTGTGCCGTGTGTGTAACCACGTCGGCCGTGGCCTTGGCAGCCGGTGGCACAGACTATGGCCAGGACTTCGCCTTTACGCTAGGCGGCGGCAGCGCCATCCGCGGTACCGTGTTCGACGACCAGAACAACAACGGCGACACGGTGCCGACCCAGGAAGGCGGCGAACCCGGGATCTCTGGTGCCACGGTGTCTCTGTACCGCATTGTGAATGGTCAGCGGTTCTTGATTGGCACCACCACCGCGGATGTCAACGGCGACTATGCGTTCACCAATCTCGCCGACGGCGACTACGAGATCGAGGTGGATGTCGCCGGCACCGTGGCGGAAAAATTCCAACAGACCACCCAGGGCGGAACCGGCGGCGTGCAGGCGGTGACCTTGGCCGGCGCCGATTCGGTGGACAATGATTTCGGCTTTTACGACAGCGGTTCGGTGACCAATCCGGTGACCTTACGTTCGTTTGAAGCGGTATTGGGTTCAGAGGGTGTGGTGTTGTTTGACTGGAGCACGGCGACGGAGTTGGGGAATCTGGGGTTTTAT
>CAMYKW010000042.1 GCA_947259175.1 uncultured Gammaproteobacteria bacterium
GAATTCGTGGCGTTGTTAGTGGGAATAAGTGAAGCGGACATCAAGCAACGGGTGCTACGGAATATCGAGGATCATATTGCAGATTTCAACGAACCAGGGACAGAAGCGTACTCGCTTTCAATCAGCATTGGTTATTCCGTTCACAATACCGAGAATATTTGTTCCATCGACGAACTGATCGCCCTGGCGGATAAGGCAATGTATGTGCGCAAGAGAGAGCACCGGCAGAGGATGAGGACGCATTTCTCCGGTGCGGTGGTGGCGGCTGCCGGGACAGTGCGACCCCAGGTCGAGCAGAACATCGAGAAGCGCAGTGAAGTTCGCCGGTCAACCTGATACGATCAGGCCACTGCCGTCATGGCTGAGAACATAGACGGTAACCGGCTGCAAAAGTAGCGCGGAGGGATTTACAAAACGAACCACGTTGTTCCGTTTGTCTGACCATACGGCCCAATTCTATTAACACTAAATCGCCCGCCTGGCCGTCCTGGCACCGAAACCGGGGGTCAATCTCACCCGCTACCATGGCGTCCTTGCTCCTAACAGCCGCCTACGATTCCAGCTGACATCGGCGCGGCGCGGCAGAAACTGAATCCAAATCCCCCGCCCAGCGCGCCATACCACCATGAGCGGTTTTTTCTCCTGCAAAACCGGCATACATGCCATCGATGACAATAACCTGGGCGCAATACCCTAAACTCGTAGTCAAGATCTGTATCTAAACCTTCAAGCAGTGCGGCGGTGGTGTATTAGACATAATCGAAAAGCGAACGTTCAAGCGTTAGATTCCTTTGTGGACCGAATGCCCGGTCTCTTGGCCGGGTGCTGTCAGCGCCTGAGCTGGCCCGAATGGCGGCAACGGGCACATTTGAGACGAACAGTTCAAGGCTTAATTGCACCCACACTCGAAGTTGATGGATGACGGCAAGAACGTCTACACCGGGCTGTCAAAACGATGCTTATTCAACACGCGACTGTGTCTTGTTGGCCGTGAACGGTGATTAGCTGCGCCGCAGTAAATCGCTAGCTTTGTTCGGAGACAGCCTCTCGGCTTAAGACCCTGCAGCAAGCGATTTCACAGCTCATCCGCTGCATGCGGGGAGCTTACTGTCATCGATCTTCCGCTAACTGCGTACGAACGCGACGGCAGACTTCATACGAACCCCGCCGGCGTCAAATTGGCGGGCCGAATTGGGAAATTCGGAGGACCGGGTTGCATCGGCTGTCATGTTGCCGCTCCGGGTGGGGATTTCGTCTACCGACACGATCGTTGGAAGAAATAGTTTACTCAAAAAGTGCCTACGGACTTTCGTTAATTTCGGGGGACGGTTTTGTATCGCGCGCTGTAAGGTCTTCACCGGACTACTGAAGACCTGGGGCGGGGCAACCACTCCCGCAAGTTGTTGTTCGTGATTACAAAGCGCCTCGGCCGGGCATTACGTGTGCCCGGTCTTCCAGGCGGTAATTCGGCCTTCAAGATCAATGCCTCGGCTCAGTCCATCCAAGTTAAACTGAGTGTTCCGCCTGCACCGAGTCGCACCGCGGTCCCCAGCCGCCCGCCTTCTCTGTTCAATACATCAGTCAACCACTGGCTTTCCGAGTGATCGGCCCGGTGCACCCGGAAGCGTTTGATACGCGTTGGTGTCATGCGCAAATCGACCAACTCCCCGGTCCCGGCGCTTAAGGTCACGAAATACATCAGGCCCAGTTCGGATCTGAATTTTTTGTAGCCGCCGATGCCTTCGTAGTCATTGATGAAATCACCGCAACCGTAGATGATCGGCCGTGATTGGTACACCTCGATGCCTTTCTCGTGGTGAGAGGAGTGACCGTGGATCACGTCCACGGCTGCTTCATCGATGAGTCGATGCGCAAATGTCGTTTGTTCCCCGGGGGATGTGGTAGCCCCAATTCCGGCCCCAATGGATCGAGGCAACCACATCTGGTCGATACCCCGGCCGGTCATCACGTCACCAGTCAAGAATAACGTGACTTGCGTGGAATCGCCGGGTGATACCGTTGCGCTGCGGTGGGCACCGGGCGTGGTTCGTTCGGCGCTGGGTGGGGCCGCTTTGCCGCTCGCCCACACGCCCAGAGTCGCGAGGGAGTAGGTTTTCAAGAAACGTCTTCGAATCAAGTCAGCCAATTGCATCGGTTAACTGTGACGCCGGTCGTCGTAATGATACTCGCTCAATTGCGGAAACGCAGGGCAATGACGCCCGTTTTTCCCGGGGATACCAGTGGTCGGAGCCGATTTGTTAATGCAACGCAGGGCAATGACGCCCGTTTTTCCCGGGGATACCAGTGGTCGGAGCCGATTTGTTAATGCCGGCGGCAACTTTGGGCACAATGCAATCGATCAGGTTTCAATGCGCCGCGGATCGAACCGGGGTCATGTTTCTATTGGTCCTGAATCGGACAGACGATGGCTGGGAAGGAGGCTGACGTGAAGCAGCCGGTCACCGGCGCTTGTGTGGCGAGGCCTTGCCTGCTTGTCTACACTCATTAGTGTGCATCAACACTGCGCCTCATAGACGAACATGACCAATCGAATAGTCAATATACTGTCGCGCGGATTTCGCTACCGGATGAACCTGGCAAGACGCGTTGCCGCCATCAGGGCGATCTTCATCTGTGTGCCGTTAGCGATGCTTGTTGTCGGCGCCACAGGTTGTGCCACCTTGGCGCAAAAACCGGCGCCGAGTCAGCCGGAACCCGTCAACAAAAAACAGATTGCCGAGGAAGCCCGGTCTAAAATTGTGACCAAGGTGATTCTGAAGGCGGATAACGAACGCATTGACCGATTGGAGCGGGAGATCGAGCGGCTGAAGGCTGAGTTGGCCCGTGCAGAGCAAACGCTCATCGCCGTGGAATCCGGTCTGCAAAGTGGATACACGCGCGCCGATGCCGTCAAGTCGCTGGCGGAAGCGCAGATCAATCTTGAAAAAACCATGGGCTTCAGCCCGTGGCATGACGAGAAAATCGTCCAAGCTCAGGAAAAGCTAAAAACTGCACGATCCCACATTGATGCCGGACGGTTCGGCGCCGGACTGTTCTTTGTCTACCGGGTCAACAGTATTGTCAGGAATGTTAACGATGAGGCCGATGCAATTCGGACATCGCCCAACTTGTTGTTTGTCAACAAACCGCGCGCTAACCTCAGAACCGGGCCATCCACGAATCACAAGATCGTTACCACACTGACACAGGAGACGCCGTTATTCTTGGAAAATCGAAGCGGCAAGTGGGTGCTCGTCAGAACGTTGTCCGGCACGGTGGGATGGATGCACGCCGGCCTGGTCAGCCGGAACATCGATGAAGCTAAGGGCGGTTAAACCGGCCCCGCCACGTTTTCCATGTATTTGATGCCGGTAGCGCGAACACAGTTTCTTCCGGCCTTCTTGGCAAGATACAAAGCCCGGTCCGCGTCGTTAAACAGCGTCTTGCTGTCTTTAGTGAACGTGGCGACGCCGACCGAAATAGAGATGCTGGTCGTTGCACCGCCTTCCCCGGAAACAGACACCTTGTTGGCCACATCCCGCCGGAGTTGTTCCGCCAATTCCAGCGCCATCTCCAGCTTTGTGTTTGGCGCCAGGATAACGAATTCGTCTCCCCCGTACCTGGCCACTATGTCTGATTTTCTCGAGTGGCGCTTCAATACCTCAGCCACGTTTTCCAGGATCTTGTCTCCCTCCCCATGACCAAGCCGGTCGTTCCATTTCTTGAAGTTGTCGATATCGCAAAGTATCAGCGCCAGCTCGCGGCAATCCTCTTTTGCGATTTCTTCTTGACGCGATAAATGTAATTGAAAAAACCGATGGTTATAAAGTCCGGTAAGCCCGTCGGTGACCGACAATTTTTTCAGGGCTTTGGTCTTTTCATGCAAACGTGCCGTCATGGTGTTAAATGCCCGCGTCAGCAAATTGATTTCGTCGTTGGACGATGTTTCCGTGATTAGCACATCGGTCTTACCGGCGGCTATCTGCTGCACGCCTTTTGACAACGCTTCGATGGGACGGCTGATCGACATGGCGATACGGTACGCGCCTATCGAAAACAGCAAGGCAATGCCGAGGTTAATCGCCAACGTCCGCCAAAAAATGTTTACGACTGGGGCGAAGTTTTTCGTATAAGACTCCTCAACCACCAGGACGCTGTTGATTCCGGGTACAAACAACGCACTTCCCACCAAGTGTTGGTCACCGCTCTTATAATCCGTCAACACCGGCTCTTGGGGCTTGGCGGGCAAGGCCAATGCGCTGACATAACCTGTGGGCAGAGGTGCGTTCGCCGCGATGTAGGCGCCATTGCCGTCGACCAGAAACATCAATGCCGAGTCTGACAATTCGCTTGAATTGAGATGTTGCTCAAGAGAGTCCATGGTAAGTACCGCGTTCAACGTACCCAATTTCTTATCCTGAAACTGAAGCAGGGGCGATGCCGCAATCTGTACGGTGCGGTCCCCAATTTTAGTGGCTTTGCTCAACGTGGCGCTGTTTGTCATTGAATCGTCGCCCAGGAATTCCTTGGGCAGCGTCAGTTTTGGTCCCACCCAGACGATGGGTTGCTGATCGTTCCCCAATACAAAAAGGGCGGAGAATTGTGGTGAGTTCTCCAGCAGGTATCCCAGAAACCGCTCCGCCTCCTCTCGGCTCCGCTGTTGGCCGCTAGCGATGTACTCGGTAATCGCACCGATCAGGGTGGTGGCGCTGGCGAACACGGAAATCTCGTGCAAACGCTGGTCGTACCAGAGGGTGACCTTTTCCGCCGTCTGCTTAAGCAGTGACGGTAATTTTTGTTCGACCCGCGAGTGCAGAAATTCCCGGGTGGCATGAGTGGATATCAAGGATACCACCAGCGTGGTAATCAAAGTCGCCGCGAGCACGAACAGGCTGAATTTGCTGCGCAGGCTGCCGAGCGCCTTCGGTCTGCGCGGTCTTACGCGACGATCCGTTGCGGATTGCGACTTCGTGTTGTTTTCCGGCGACGCACCGATCGCCGTATTGTCATGCGTATCAGTCACCCATTTCCCACCTCAGTGCCCGTAACTTAATAGTATAGAGCCTGGCAAGGAATTTGCTCAGATTGAGGCCATAAGCTTCTGTAAATAAACCGATTCTTTCTAGGGGGCGGCTGTCGACGACAGCCGCCACGACGGCGCCGCAGGAACTGCGCTTTCCAATGGCGGACTCGCGCCGCGCCGCCGGGCGGCACCCGGAATGCCGCGTCCAGGTACGTGGCTTTCGCCAATAGGATCGGTGAGTTTCCGCGGCGAGTATCGGGGACCTATAATCGAGCCATGCATAACCTCGGCACGCTCGACCCGCCCGTGATCGGGATCGTCGCCTATCAGAAAAACGCGGGTAAGACCACATTAGTCAAGAGTCTGGTTCAACTAGCGCGGGAACGCGGCCTGCAGGTGGCGGTGATCAAGCACGCGCACCATAGCTTCGAAATCGACCATGCCGGGAAAGACAGTTATGAAATGCGCCGCAGCGGAGCCGTACAGGTGCTGGTCGCATCGCGTAAACGCTGGGCGCTGATGGCGGAAACCCCGGACAATGAAGACGACCCGTCACTGAGCGAATTGCTCAACCGCCTGGACATGACGCAGGTCGATCTCGTGCTGGTCGAGGGTCTGCGCCACGAGCCGATTCCGAAGATCGAGGTGCATCGAGCCAGTCTGCACGGCCCGTTTCTATTTCCCGAAGACGATACCATCATTGCGGTGGTCTCGGACTATCCGGATGAGATCGACACCAGCTTGCCGTGTCTGGATTCCAGTCGCCCTGGTGAAGTTCTAAGGTTTATCGAACAACGATATATCTCAGTTCGACCGTGACCATCAAACGACCGCGATCGATCACGCTTGCATCGTCCGTCAACACCAAGGAGCTGGGTAAGCTGAATGTCACGGGCACGCAGGAAGATGCCATCGTCGCTTGTCTCAAGACCCTGAGCGACGGCTATATCACACCCTAGCTTGCGAGGATGGCGTAACCGCGAACGGCCTTCCGCCTCTGTTTCTGCCCAAATTGGGTGAGGCCTTTAGTTTGTATTGCGGGAAATGTCGACATGGATGTCCCGGAATATCCTGGCAGGAACAGGGTCGGGACTCCGGTTTCGCGGCAGAAAGAGGCCTTTTTTGAGTTACGATACGCCAATTGACCGGTTTCGACCACGCGCTTTGACGATCTGCTGACCAACGCGTTCAGTGTCTGCTTGCCGGCTCTCGGAACCACGAGCGCACAGCGCGTTTTCACTGCGCGCCCGCTGGGTTATGGTCCCCACCACCGACGCCGGCGTCCCCGGTGAGGTCGTCTGACGGCACTCGCTTTTGACTCGGGTATGTATGTCTGATTTATAGTAAGCAACCGAGTCGTCCGGTACCAATCCCGCTAGATAGCGGCAAATTCACGACCAATGTAACGAGGTGCCGATGCAGCGCGAGAGTATGGAATACGATGTGGTGATCGTGGGCGGGGGCCCGGCGGGGTTGACGGCGGCGATCCGCCTGCGCCAGCTCGCGGAGGAGAACGACACTGAGTTGTCGGTGTGTGTGCTGGAGAAGGGCTCCGAGATCGGCGCGCATATTCTCTCCGGGGCGGTGCTGGAGCCGCGCGCCCTGAACGAGCTGATTCCCGATTGGGGGGAGAAAGGCGCACCGCTCAACACCCCGGTTACCCGCGACGAGGTGTATCTGTTCCGCGGTCCGGACAAGGGTGTGCGTATGCCCAAGGCCTTTGTTCCTAAGCCGATGCGCAACACCGGCAACTACAACGTCAGCCTCGGCAATGTGTGCCGCTGGCTGGCGGAACAGGCCGAGGCGCTGGAGGTGGAGATCTTTCCCGGGTTTGCGGCGGCCGAGGTGGTCTACACCGAGGCCGGTGCGGTGGCCGGGGTGGCGACCGGCGACATGGGCCGCGGCGCCGATGGCGGTGAGAAAGACGGGTTCGAGCCGGGCATGGAGCTGCTGGGGAAATACACCCTGTTTGCCGAAGGCTGCCGCGGTCATCTGGGCAAGCAGTTGATCGAGCAATTCGCCCTGGATGCAAACGCCACCCCGCAGCACTACGGGCTGGGGATCAAGGAGCTGTGGGACATCGAGGCGGACCAGCACGAGCCCGGCCTGGTGATCCACGGCGCCGGCTGGCCGTTGACCGAGAGCGGTAGTTCCGGAGGGTTCTTTTTATATCACCTGGAGAATCAGCAGGTGAGCGTCGGGCTGATTGTGGACTTGAGCTACAGCAACCCCCATGTGAGCCCGTTCGACGAGTTCCAGCGGTTCAAGCACCACCCGGTGATCAAGCGCTATCTCGGCGGCGGGCGGCGGGTCGCCTATGGCGCGCGTGCGATCACCAAGGGTGGTTGGTATGCGTTGCCTAAGATGACCTTCCCCGGCGGGCTGCTGATCGGTTGTGACGCGGGGACCTTGAATTTCTCCAAGATCAAGGGCAGCCACACGGCGATGAAATCCGGCATGCTCGCCGCGCAGACGGTGTTCGACGCGTTGCAACAAGGCGATACGGGAGGCAGCGAACTCACCGGATACGCCGAGCGGTTCCAGGCTTCCTGGCTGTACGACGAGCTGTACCGCAGCCGCAATTTCGGCCCGGCGCTGCACAAATGGGGCCCGTACGGCGGCGGGGCATTCAACTATCTCGACCAGAACTGGTTGGGCGGCAAGCTGCCGGTCACGATTAAGGACTCCACCCGGGATCATCAGCAGCTCAAGCCCGCCGGTGCCTGCACACCGATCGACTACCCCAAACCGGACGGCGAGATCAGCTTTGACAAGCTGTCATCGGTGTTTTTATCCAGCACCAACCACGAAGAAGACCAACCCTGTCATTTGCAGCTCAAAGACGCGCGCGTTGCCATCGACACCAATCTCAAGGACTATGACGCCCCGGAGCAGCGCTATTGTCCGGCCGCGGTGTACGAAATCGTGGCAGACGATCAAGGCGCCCCGCGCCTGCAGATCAATGCGCAGAACTGCGTGCATTGCAAAACCTGCGACATCAAGGATCCGACCCAGAACATTACCTGGGTGACACCGGAGGGCGGCGGCGGGCCGAACTATCCGAATATGTAGAGGTCGTGGTTGCAATGCGTACCCCGGTTTTGCGCCTTGCCGCTTACGAATCTGATTCACCAACACTTGGAGACGTTGTATGCCGGATCCGCTTCCGGATAACGCCGGGTTTCGCCCGACCATTAACGGGTTGATCACCGGCAGCGTCGCGGCCTTGGTGCTGACCTCACTCGTCACCGTGATCGCACTGCAATGGAGCGTGAGCCAACGCGGCACCCTCGAATTGATGGAAGGTTTGACGGGGCTGTTTCTCGAGTATCTGGAGCTTGCGGTGCATGCTCATATGCAGCCCGCGTTGGACCAGGCTGCATCGATTACGCGCAGCCTGGAGGACGGAACCTTTGACCTCGAGGATCGCGGGCGATTACGGGATGTTCTTACCGGCGCCTTGGCTGCCGCCCCGCAAGTAACCACCATCAGCGCGTGGGACAACAATCTGTCCTACATGAGCGTGCTGCGGAGCAGAGGGGGCGAACTGACGGTGACGGAAGCAGACCACCGCGACGACGGTTCCTTTGCCGCGCGCATAGCGCCGCAAATGAGGAATGCAGCGGGACCCATATGGGGCGATCTTGTTGCCCGGCCACCGGAGGTGTTCGTTAATCTGCGTTGGCCGATTAGGCGCAAGGGCGAGCATTTGGGTTTCATGGCCTCGGGAATCACCGTGGATGAGCTGTCCCGCCTTACCACCGAATTGAGCGAATACTTTGATACCACCGCGTTCATCCTCCATGGTCGTGATCGCGTCCTGGCCCACCCCAACATGGCCATCACCGAGGGCGGGTTCGTGACCCGCGACCTGCTGCCGGCGCTTCACGAGGTCGGCGATGTCGTGCTCGCGGAAATCTGGGACGGCAAGCCGATGCGCGGATTTGAAAAATCGGCGGACGACACGCGGCGGGTGAAAGTGACGCTTGCGGGCATCGATTATGTCGTGATTTCCAGACGGTTGACGGCGTATGGGGAGCAGCCGTGGATTATCGGCGGCTGGTTTCGTCATCAACGCATCAACAAGGAGTTGTCGCGTGTCAGGCTGGCCGGCGCAGTGAGTATCGTAGTTTTACTGCTCAGCATCATCGGCGCCGTGCTGGTCAGCCGTCTGGTGTCGCGGCCGGTGAAGCGCGTGGCCGAGGGGGCGTCTCTGGTGGGCCGGCTCGATCTCAGCAAGGTAGGTCGCCTGGCGCCGAGCCGGATAAAGGAGCTGAATGAACAGGCCGACGCCTTCAACACCATGTTGGCGAGCCTGCGCTCGTTTGAAACTTACGTTCCCCGCACCCTGGTGAGGCGTTTGATGCGTAAGGGGGAACAGCAGGAAGTGGCATCGGAGTCGCGCAATCTGGCGGTGTTGTTCACCGACATCACCGGTTTCACCCAAATGTCGGAAGTGATGTCGGCGCAGGACGTGGCGGGTCTGCTCAACGCGCATTTTGCTCTAATCGGGCGCTGTATCGAGGTCGAAGGCGGCACGGTGGATAAATTCATCGGTGACGCGTTGATGGCATTCTGGGGTGCGCCGGAAACCCAGGCGGATGTCGCCGATCGGGCGTGCCGAGCCGCACTCGCAATCCGGGATAGCGTTACAGCGGATAACGATGCCCGCCGGGCGAAAGGGAACGCGCCGATACGAGTCCGCATCGGAATTCACCGGGGTGAAGTCGTCGTGGGCAATATCGGTTGGCCGGGGCGCATCAACTATACCATCGTCGGCGATACCGTGAATGCCTGCCAGCGCATAGAATCGTTGGGCAAAGATCTGGATACGGGTGAAGACGTCGTTGTGTTGATCAGCGGCGAGGTCGTCGATGGGCTGAGTGAATCATTCGATGTGGCGCCCGTCGGCGCCTACGCGGTTAAAGGCAAGACCGCCGAGATCGAGGTGTTCCGATTATTGGATCGGGCACACGCCTGATTCTTCTGTCGCGCGGCTTTGATGACGCCGCCTGGGTAAGTTGGGCGCCGCAACTGTATCAGCCGAGGTAACGCCGCGCCTCTTGCAGGAAGTCGCGTCGCGGCGGCAGCTCTTCGCGCGCAATGCTCACCAGGCGCATGACGTCGTTGCTTCCGTTGGCGCTGTGCAACACATTGAGGTTGAGTTCCCGGGCGCCTTCCGTGGGATGTTCATACCTGATCCCCATCCGGTCCACGATGAGCGGGGTGGGGGTCGACCAAAGATTTTGCTCCGCCTGATCGAGTACTTCACTCAAGATCTCCAAGTGTGTCTCCAACAACCGTGGTCCGGCCCCCAGGCCGCGCAGTTGCTCCTCAATCGACTCGATTTGCGCCTCCAGTGCACCGGGGTCCAGGGCCGGCTCGTGAGTCGCTTGTCCGAAACCCCAGCGACCGGCTCGAAACGCCGCGAGTTTGTGTCGCAGCAGCTTGCGCCGTTGTTCGAGTCCGGTCCGTTCCACGCGCGCGGATGTAATACGCGCCAGGGCAAGTTCGAGCAGATGATCGAAAGCTCTTCGCCGCAGAAGGCGGCGAGTGTGTTCTTCCTCGGCCGTCGCGTCCAGCAAGCGGTGAGCACTGAAGCTGACTGTTACCTGGGGCACATCCCGTCGCAAGATATCGCCATCGAGCGCCATGCCCGCCACATTGCGCTCCCTTTTTTGCATCAACAGCAGTGCGACAAACTGATCCGGCGTGGCGCCTGGGGTGCTGCGCAACACCTCGGATAGTGCGCGGTCGGATCCGATGACTTCCTTTATATGATTGTAGGAGACGAAAAACGCGGACAGCTCGGAATCCGTTCCGTAGCGTGGGCGGCTGATCTCCGCAGGGGGCGGAAGATCTTCGACCAGGCTGATTACATGATGGATGGCTTTTAATGTCGGCGAGCGCAGTTTGCGTTGGTAACCGGGCACCAGGCGCAGCCGCGAGTCAGTGCCGTCCACGGCACGTTCGATCGCTTTATCGACAAGTTGCTCGGGATAGTGTACGCCGTGGGCGGCGCCATTTCCGAAGATGGATTCGAACAGGCCGAGCATGGTTAGATCTCAAAAAGCATTAGGTGTAAGCGACGCCATTCAGCTACGGGGTAAATCCAGATTCAAATTCGTTTAAACCGCTGAATTCGTGCGCATGTACAACATGTACAATACGACCGCGGCGGCAAAAACGGATCGAGATTCTAGCGCAAAATATTCAATGGACCATCACCCGGGTGATAAACATCACTGATGGGATACACTGTTTTTTCCTTTTCTTTTTGCGTCGTACATCCGTTCGTCGGCGGTAACCAGCAGGCTCTCCGATGACGTCCCGTCCCGAGGATAGGAGGCGACCCCAAAACTCGCGGTAACATGGACGGATCGTTGTCCGGGGACCGACACTTCCATATCCGCAATATGTTGCCGTAACCGGTTCAGAACGTGCGCAGCTATTTTATTGGGCGTCTCCGGCATGATCACAATGAATTCATCGCCACCGTATCTGCCGATGACGTCCACGGCTCGCAGCGTGTTCTTGATGACGTCGGCAAACTGCTTGATTACGGTGTCCCCCGGCACGTGCCCGCGCGTATCGTTGATCTTCTTGAAATCATCGATGTCGCATATGACTACCGAGAATTCCCGTTCCAGACGTTTGCTGCGTGCGATCTCTTTTATCAGGAATTCATTGATGAATCGCCTGTTGTATACCGAGGTTAGGGTATCGGTCACCGTTAGTTTTACGTCTTCGGTGATGTCGCGGATGATTAGTTCACAGCGGCCGTCCTCTATGTTGCTGTCGGTATTCAGGTAGTAGCCGGACAACTCAAAGATTCCGTGATCGGTTTGGATCTTGATATCTTCAATGCGTCCAGCCCGTTTCAATGTCGCATTGATTTTTTTCCAACTGTTTTCAGGGATGAGTTCCGTCACCGGCTTGTCAATGATGCCGTCGCCGAATCGATTGATCACGCCCTCGTTAGCCCAGATGATGAGCTGTTCCGTTCCCAAGTCGGTGACTTCGATGAGCATCTCGGGTAGTAAGTTCAACAAGTCCTTGGCGTTTTGCAATTTCCTCTCCAGGAATTTCCCGTAATCACCCTCCACGTTACGAAACACATCTCTTATCGTGACGATGTTTATCGCCCGACCACTGCCATTGGTGATAACCACGCGTCTGATCTGGCGTGTATTCATCAGTTTGACAATTTCAATCAGACTCGTATCGATGGAACAGGAGACGACTTTGCTCGTCATATACTCGCCAACGGCTTCGGTCAGGAACATGTCGGCGCTGGCCAGCTTGAGAATATCCTTCTCGGTGATAATTCCCACCGCCACACCATCGGATATTACCGGCACCGCGCCGATATTATTCTCCACCAGTATTTTCAATACTTGGCTGAGCGTATCGTCCAGTGCAACGCTGATCAGTTGTCCGCGCTTGTGCAGGATGTCCCTGACCTTTACGTCGGCTCGATAGTAATCCTCCTCGACATGCTTGAGGAGATCCTGTTGGGTTACGACTCCCAGGAAAAGACCGTTATCATCGGTGACGATTATTCGCCTGATGTTGTTCTCGATGGTCAGGTTCAGTCCGTAGCCGATGGTGCGGTTGCCGCGGGTGCTGATGAGAACCTTCTTGCAGTGTTGGTCGACACGCGCGTTCAAGTCGATGCCGCGATACAGCATGCCGACGATGTCCCGTTCGGTGAGGATGCCTACCGGCCGGTTGTCCTCTACAACGACGATCACCCCCTTCTGGTTGATGTTCATCAGATCCATCACCTCTTTCAAAGACGCATGGTTCTGAATGCACAGATGGTCTTTTTCGGCGATCAGTTCTAAGGCTGCGTACATGGCGGATACAATTACCGACTATAGCGCTCAAGTAATCGCCGCGCCGGTGCGCGATGTGCCCGGCGCGGCGATAGATCTAAGGTAGTCGCAGGGTGTGGATACCATTAATTACTAATCTTAGTTCAAATTTTTGAAGTCTAACGAAGTTCTGAATTATTCATCGTTGGAATCTTCAGAGTTCGACGAACGAAACATGTGTGCTCGTTTTTCTCTATAGTTCAATTAGTTGCGTGATTGCACCATGTCGGCACGTCCTTGTGCCGCAGCAACCTCTGTACTAATCAGGGGTACTCTAAGGTTTTTGGAATGCAATTCGTCCAAGTGGAACGGGACAATCCGTTTATCATGTTGTCAATCCATATTCTGACCCTCGCGACAGGAAGGGATCCGTGACCAGAGCGATTCCACAAACGATGTTGCTAGCGGCGCCTGCGATCGCCGTCGGCATGCTCCTGATGCCGGCGCCTTCGGGGCTGAGCGCCGAGGGGTGGACGGTCGCGGCGGTCTGCGTGCTGATGGGTTTGTGGTGGATAAGCGAAGCCGTGCCGCTGGCGGCCACGGCGCTCATTCCATAGGTGTTATTTCTCGCGTTTGTATTCCTGCTGGGTGTCTTTTTCATCATCGTGTTGCTGGGCGAACTCGCCAGCAATACGGCGGTCGCAGCCATTTTTCTTCCGGTGGCGGGCGCCAGCGCCGCGGCGCTGGGCCTTGACCCGATCGCACTCACCATGCCTGTCGCGCTGGCCGCGACCCTCGGGTTCATGTTACCGGTCGCCACGCCTCCCAATGCCATCGTTTTCGGCAGCGGCGCGGTTCAAGTCCAGGACATGCTGAAGGCGGGCGCGATTCTGGACGTGATTGGTATCCTTGCTATGGCGACCCTTGCGGTGACGCTCGGGCCGCTGGTGTTTAATATATTGCCTAAGATGCGGCTGGGTCTGGAATAGACAGATACCGGCGGGGGGTCCGGGTGCGAAACCGCGTCAACAATCAATAAGCCGCCACAGCGCCGTCACAGCGCGGGTCCGCGGCGCCCTGCAGGAGGCCCGACGGTTCGCGCACGATGGCGCCGGCATGGCCCATGACTTCGTCGAAGGGCGCGACTAATTCGAGATCGTGACCGGCTGCGACGAGCGCCTCGATGACCGCCGGATCGAATCGGTTCTCGATTCTCAGATTCGTTTGCGGCGCACCCCAGGTGCGGCCCCAGACCCAACGTGGGGCAGTCACCGCAGCCTGCAACTCCTGACCAAATATAATGTGCCGGGAAAAAACCGCCGCTTGAGTTTGCGGTTGTCCTTCACCACCCATGGCTCCGTAAACCATGATGCGTCCGTCGTTGAGGCGCGCCAGTGCCGGCTGAATAGTATGAAATGGTTTGCGCCGCGGGGTGATGGCGTTGCGATGCGCAGGGTCCAGCGAAAGATAAGTACCGCGGTTTTGCCACACGATTCCGGAGTTCTGCAGCACCACGCCGGATCCGTACTCCCAATAGATGCTTTGAATGAAACTGACCGCACGGCCCTGGCCGTCAATGGCGCCCAACCACACCGTGTCCCCGGCGGTCGCATCTGCATCGCTGATGCCGGCGCGCGAGCTATCGATAGATGACGCCAGGGAGCGGATTACGTTCGCTTCCAGAAATTGATTCGGATCCACGTCCATGTGAGCGGGATCGGTGACCTGCTCGTCGCGGACTTTGAATGCGCTCTTGGTAGCCTCGATCATGCCGTGAAGGTATTCGAAACCCTCGGCGGAGGGACAATTCAATTGCTCGAAAATGGCGAGAATCATCAGCGACGCCAGACCCTGGGTTGGAGGCGGCATGTTGTATACGGTGCCGGGCGCCAGAGCGATCTCGAGTGGCGCCACGCGCGTGGACTTATGTTGCATTAGATCGTCGAGGGTGACCGGGCACCCGGCGTGCGCCAGATCAGCAGCGATCGATTGCGCCAATTCACCACGATAAAATGCATCGAGACCAAGCTTGCCGAGTTGTTCGAACGTATCAGCGAGGCGGGAATTTTTAAAGATCGTGCCCACTGGAGGCGGGTTGCCTTCCGCCAGAAAGGTTTCTGCAAAACCGGAAACATCCTTCAGTTCGTGCAGCTTTTGTGCTGCACTGCGCTGTTGCGTTGCCGTGACCGGGAAGCCGTGGCGCGCGTAGTACACCGCATCTTCGAACAGCCGTGACAACGACATTTTACCGCCCCATTCACTGCTGACATCGAGGGCTGATCGCCAGCCGGATACCGCGCCCGCTACCGTATTGGCGGCCAGTGGCCCCCGCGACGGGATAGCGCTATACCCTTTGTTTTTGTAAAAGTCGCGGTCGACCCCGCCGGCCACCGCACCGCAAGCGTCGATGCCCAGGGGAACCCCTCCGTCGCTGATCAGCCAGAAATTGTCACCACCAAGGGAATTCATATGCGGATACACCACGGAAATGGTCGCTGCAGCCGCAACCATGGCTTCAATGGCGTTGCCGCCGTCTTGCAGAACACGAAGTCCCGCCTGGGACGCGAGATGATGGGGCGCTACGACCATTCCCCGGATTGATCTTGAAGTCTGTAGCATAATCTTGGAGGAACGCGGTGGGTTCAATGATTGTGCAAACCGCCGGGATTGCGCGGGTAAGCCAGCTTATTTTTGCAGCTGAACAGGTTGATACTGCGCGTTTTTTGTTTCGCACCACTATCTTATCACGCCGATGGCGACACCGCCCCCGGGATGCACACCGCAACCATTCACATTATCAAAGCGGGTGCACCCACATAAAACGTAAGATTATTCCTGCGCCAGGAATTTTCCGAGCTATTTAACGCCCCCGACGCCTGTCAGCGGCTGAGTTTCCTTTACTAAGTTAGGGGGTTTATACTTCTTGTCCGCTTACATGCGGCTTGGTCTCTTGGCCGGGTGAAACGGCTGCGATCCACGCAGCTATAACACAAGATTTTAAGTGATATAACAACAGTAATTTCCAGACGAGGCAGATATGAAAAGACGTGAATTCTTAAAGAACGCAACGATCGCCGGTGCCGGCGCCGCCGCGTTACCCCTGGCAGCGCCCGCGATCGCACAAAGCAGGAAGGAGTTGATCATCGTATCGACTTGGCCGCGCGACTTCCCCGGCCTCGGCCTGAGTGCACAGCGGCTGGCCGCGCGCATACCCGAACTGACCGAAGGCCGCATTCAGGTTAAATACTTCGCCTCGGGCGAGCGCGTCGGTGCATTCGATTCCTTCGATGACGTTGCATCCGGAAACTCGCAGGCCTATATCGCCGCCGACTATTACTGGAAGGGCAAGCATCCGGGCTGGGCTTACTACTGTGCCGTGCCTTTCGGTCTCACCTATGTCGAGATGGATGCGTGGATGAAGTACCGCGGCGGCCAGGAGCTGCATGACGAACTGGGCGCCGGGTTTGGCGTCAAGGGTTTTCCCTGCGGCAATACCGGGGTGCAGATGGGCGGCTGGTTCAACAAGGAAATGAACTCGGCGGCCGATTTCAAGGGCTTGAAAATGCGTATCCCCGGTCTCGGCGGCGACGTCCTGAGCAAGCTGGGGGCATCGCCGGTTTCCCTGCCGGGCAGTCAGATTTATGAAAACCTGGTGTCCGGCGCCGTGGACGCCACCGAGTGGGTGGGGCCCTACAACGACTACTTCATGAAGTTTTACGAGGCCGCCAAGTACTACTATTACCCCGGCATGCACGAACCGGCCTCGCAGCTCACTATGGGATTCAATAAAAAGTGGTGGGATGGCCTGTCGAAGACCGACCAGGCTATCCTCGAGGCGGCGTGCCACGAGGAGAACTCACGGCAGATGGCGGAGACCAATGCCAACAACGGCACCTACCTTAACCGCCTGATCAACGACCACGGCGTCAAACTCCGCGCCTTCAACGACGACATCTACGACAGTTTCGGCAAGGCCGCTGAGGAGGTGTTCGAAGAGGTCCAGGCCCACAGCAAGCTGGCGAAGAAAATTCACGACAGCTTCGCCGCGGCGCGCGCCGACCTCGGTCGCTGGATGGAGTTGTCGGACGCCGGGTATCTCAATCAACGCAACCGCGTGCTCGGTATCGAAGCCTAAGCGCCGATATTCTCTATGCTTGAGTTGGGACGGGGCCATGCCCCGTCCCAAACGCGGCTAATAATAACAACTCTGTCGATGACTTCCGCCACGCCCGCCGAAGGTCCCGCGGCGACCCAAGGGCCCGGTGAACCCGCAGCGCCGGCGTCCCGTTCGGTGACGACCACCGTGATTCGCAGTTTGGGGTGGGCCGTCCTCGGCGCTTTGGTGGTGTTCGTGGTGAACAACTACTTGACATTCTGGCTTGGGTGGCCGGGCGCC
The DNA here is from genome assembly GCA_947259175.1 of uncultured Gammaproteobacteria bacterium. Taxonomy (GTDB): domain Bacteria; phylum Pseudomonadota; class Gammaproteobacteria; order Arenicellales; family JAANXG01; genus CALZGZ01. The sequence goes on from CAMYKW010000042.1 coordinate 17,237, forward strand.
GGTGCTGCAATCGGCAATGCCGCCGGCGGCGCCAGCAGCGGCTCGCCGCTGCTGGCATGGCTGCAGCTCGCCGCCTATCCCTTGGCCGTGACCGCGGCGGTGGTCTACGTTCTTGGCAGCACCGGCCGCAGCCTGCGGGACGATAGCAACCGTATTTCCGACCTCAATATATTTTTGATTCGGTTTGTCTTCTATATGGTGTTGTACGTCGGTATCGCCGATGCAGTTATTTCGTTCCTGCGTGTAGAGGGGTTTCTGCCGGCGGTTTTCGGCGACTCGCTGGCAACCGAACTGGGCAAGTCCAGCTACCGGGGAACGTTCGTGCACATGCCCCTGGTGGGACTGGCTCTGGTAACCGCGATATTTTCACGCACCCTTGGCTTTACCTGGTTGGCCCTGTTGGTCGTTGCCGCCGAATTGCTGATCGTAATCACCCGCTTCATCTTTTCCTATGAACAGGCGTTCATGGCCGATCTCGTGCGCTTCTGGTATGCCGCTTTATTCCTGTTCGCCAGTGCCTACACGCTTCTGGAAGAAGGGCATGTGCGGGTCGACGTGCTCTACACCACGTTCGACGCCAAACAAAAAGGCGTCGTCAATGCCGTGGGTTCCATCCTTCTGGGGGTTTCCTTGTGTTGGATCATCTTGATCGTAGGCATGAACAGCAGCTCATCGGTGATTAACAGTCCGCTGTTGGCCTTCGAGACCACGCAGACCGGGTTCGGCATGTACGTCAAATACTTCATGGCGGGATTCCTGGCGATCTTCGCAATCTCGATGATGATCCAATTCGTAAGCTATCTGATGGACGCCGTCGCTGACGTCCGGGAGGAACCCGGTGGGCATGATCATGACGTTCATGCCGTACAGTAGTCCTGCGGCGCCCGCCGCCAACTGAGTATGATCTCGATTCGATGGAACTCTTCTTCCTAGCGCTGTTGGTCATTTTGATGGCCGCCGCCCTGGGCTCCGGGTTTCCGGTCGCCTTTGCGCTGCCTGGTTCGGCCATTGTCACCATCGGACTTGCGGCGCTGACAGGATACCTGCTTGCGGGAAATCCCGACGCGTATTTCGTACAGGGCAGCGCGTGGAACTGGTTGAGTGCCGGCGTCACCAATTTCCGCGGCATTTACTGGGAGGTGGAGCGCGATACGCTCATCGCCATACCCTTGTTTATTTTCATGGGGATCATGCTGCAGCGATCGAAGCTGGCGGAAGACCTGCTGGTGACCATGGCGCAGATGTTCGGCCCGGTGCCCGGCGGCCTGGGGATCTCGGTGATTTTCGTCGGTGCGCTGCTTGCCGCGACCACCGGCATCGTCGGCGCTACGGTTGTCGCGATGGGCCTGATTTCACTGCCGGCGATGATGCGTAATAAGTATGCCAATTCACTGTCCACCGGGACCATCGCCGCCTCGGGCACCCTCGGACAGATCATCCCGCCGTCCATCGTGTTGATTATCCTGGCGGATCAATTAGCCAGCGCGGTCGATCAAGCGAGCACCGCGCGTAAGGAACTGTACAAAGTCTCGACCGGGGAATTATCGATGCCGACCGCCTTCGACGTGTCGTCGACCAGCGCCGGCGAGATGTTCCTCGGCGCGTTTGTTCCGGGATTGCTGCTGGTTGGGCTGTATATGCTCTACGTCTTCGTTCTCGCCCTATGGCGTCCACGCATGGCGCCCACCGTGCGCCACGAGGGCGCGTTCGACCGTGCGTTCTGGGTCAAGGTGGTGATTACCCTGGTGCCTCCCCTGACCCTGATCTTTCTGGTGCTCGGCTCGATCATCACCGGTGTCGCCACGGTAAACCAGGCCGGCGCCATCGGCGCCGCCGGCGCGCTGATCATGGCCGGCTATCGTCTTTACGAGGGTAAGCGCCACGCCTATACCCCGGCCATCATCGCCCTGGTGTCGCTGGTGGTGATTGCGATCGTCGTCACCGGCTTTCAAACCAACATCAAGAAGATCGAAACCACCCGCGATGTCATCGGCGTGTTGATGGCATTGACCTCGGTGACAAGCTTGATAATCGCCCTGATCTGGAGCGGATGGCGGGCAATCAAGATCGAGGACACCCTCAAGGGCGTGATGCTCGACACCGCCAAAACGACTTCGCTGGTATTTATCATTCTACTGGGTGCGGCGATGTTGACCGCCGCGTTCCGCGCCTTCGGCGGCGAGGAACTGGTGAAGGACTTCCTGACCACCATGCCGGGCGGTTTCTGGGCGCAGTTCATCATCGTCATGGCGGTGATCTTCGTTCTCGGATTCTTTCTCGATTTCATCGAAATCTCGGTGGTGGTCGTGCCCATCGTCGCGCCAATCCTGCTGCTCGATCCGTCGGCGAATGTCACCGCCGTTTGGCTGGGAGTGATGATCGGGCTGAATATCCAGACTTCGTTTCTTACGCCGCCGTTCGGATTTGCCCTGTTCTATCTGCGTGGTGTGGCGCCGCCGTCGGTAAGGACCACCGACATGTATAAAGGCGTAGTGCCGTTTATCAGCCTGCAATTACTCGCGTTGGTGATCGTCGGGCTGACGCCGCAGTTGGTGAATTACCTGCCGAACCGCTTGTCGTTGTTGTCGGAGACGGCACCGCCACCCCGCAACCCGGCGCTGCAGGCGTGCATCGAAGAGCGTATGTTCGCTGAGTTCGACGAACGCGGTGGCGATATCCGCAATGCGATTGCCCGGGCCCGGGAGCTTGACCTTTTCGTCCTGCCGGACGAAATGCGCTCCGACCTGAAGAGCAGCTTCGACAAGGCGGAAAAGACCTTCGAGCTGCTGGCAGAAATCAAAGTTGCCGAGAAGGCGCTCAATGCCTTTACCGAAGACTATCTATCACTGCATGTCGAGGTTCGCCGTATCCAGGGACGATTAGGCCGCATCGACGCCGAGCGTAAGGAGTTGGAGACCCGATTGCGTCAGTTACCCGAGGCCGCCAAATATGACCGCCAGCGGCAGGCGATCACCGAGAAGCTCGCGGCGCACAAATTGGAAGCGGAAGCATTGAGCAAATCAATTCCAGCGGAATGGAACGAGGAGCACGCGGCATTCGTTAAGCTGAAGAAAGCCGCTACCAATGCCCGCCGCCGGTATCGGCGTAATGTCGACACCGCTTATGAAGACTTGCACGAGGCGAATAAGGTAATCGCCGCCAGTGGCAGCCTTGACGCCTTTACCGAAGAAATCGCCAAGCTCAGAGCCGCCGCGGAAACGGATCCCAAGGCTGCTGTCGAGGCGCTCAAGGAATTGGTGCAGCGGATCAGAGAAATCCCGGGAACCCGGTCGATTACCAAAGAGCTGTCGGCCGCCCGCAAGGCGTTGCGTGGTTCAAAGCCCAAGATGGAGCGGGCTTTGAAGTCATTGGACAAAGCCGAGCAGGCGCTGGAGGCCGAAATTACCTGGCGAAGCAAGGCGTCCGACACACTGAAGCCGGCCCTCGCACGCTACGAGGCCGCCATCCGCGATACCATCGGCTTGCGCCTGCAATCGCGGTTGCCTGAGGAGCTGGCCCTGTCCGTGGCCGCGTGTAAAGCCAAGCCGCAGGATTTGACGCTCGAGTTTTAACGCGTAGTTCGTTAGCCGTAGCGGCGCACCCGCAGGTCGGCCTGTTCCTTGTGTCCGGAAAAGTTTTCCAAAGCGCAGAGTCTGGAACAATATTCACCCACCATTACGGACGCTTGATCGGTTAACACCTTTTGATAAGTGCAGGTCTTGAGGAATTTCCCGACCCAAAGTCCGCCGGTATAACGCGCAGACCGCAAAGTGGGTAAGGTGTGGTTGGTGCCGATGACTTTGTCGCCGTAAGATACATTCGTCCGCGGACCGAGGAACAGGGCGCCGTAGTTGGTCATTTCCGCAAGAAACCAATCATCGCGATCGGTCATCACCTGCACATGTTCCGAAGCGATCTCGTCGGCGATTTCCCGCATCTCCTCATAGGAATCCGCCACGATCACCTGGCCGTAGTCACGCCACGCGGGTTCGGCGGTGTCCCGGGTCGGCAGCGACTCCAACTGCCGTTCCACCTCATCCAGGGTGTCACGCGCCAGCTTCTCGGAATTGGTCAACAATACAGCGGGGGAGGTGGGACCATGCTCGGCCTGTCCCAGAAGATCCGTCGCGCACATCTCGCCGTCAACGGTCTCGTCAGCGATTACCAGTGTTTCCGTGGGGCCCGCGAACAGATCTATCCCGACACGGCCGTACAGCTGCCGTTTCGCCTCCGCGACATACGCGTTTCCGGGTCCCACCAACATGTCGACCGCCGGGATCGTTTCCGTGCCCAAGGCCATCGCCGCGACGGCCTGTACTCCGCCGAGTACATAGATCTCGTTCGCGCCGGCCAGTGCCTGCGCGGCAACAATTGCAGGAGACGGTTGGCCTTGATAGGGGGGCGCGCAGGTCACGATATTGGGGACACCGGCGACGTTAGCGGTGACGACAGACATGTGGGCGGAGGCCACCATCGGATATTTGCCCCCGGGAACATAGCAGCCGACCGAATTAACGGGAATGTTCTTGTGCCCCAGAATGACGCCCGGCAGCGTTTCCCGCTCCACATCCTGTAAGGCGTCTTTTTGGATCTGCGCGAAGTTTCGAATCTGCTCCTGGGCAAATGCGATATCCTTCAGCGTTTGTTCATCCAAACTATCAAGAAATTGCTGTATCTCATTGTCGGAAAGCTGAAAGTTCTCCGGCGACCATCGATCAAAGCGCTGCGACAAGTCACGCACCGCTGTATCCCCGCGTGCCGCCACGTCGGCGATGAGATCTTCGACCGTGTTGCGGATTTTCGCCTGATCCTGGTCACGTTCCGCCTGTGGTTTCGCCTTCTTCAACCAGATAGCCATATCGCCCCTTCGTAAACACAGTTCGTAAGTTTTCGGAAAGTGAATTTCCTTTGTCAAATGAACGGCCGCCCTCCGTCCACCGGGATAATACAACCGGTAGTAAACGGCATCATAGTCGCCACCGCCAGCACCGTCTCCGCCACGTCCTCGGCCGTCGCCAGGCGTCTCAACGGTGTCTTGTCGATTTGCTCCTGCAGATAAGCCGGGTCCACCCGTTTGGCGTATTCTCCCATGACCCATCCCGGTGACACCGACACCACGCGGATTTGCGGGGCCAGGGCCCGGCCCAGCGAGACGGTCAAGGAATTCAAGGCGGCCTTGGATGCGCAGTAAGCGACATTACTGCCGATTCCCGTGACCGCGGCGATGGAGGAGATATTGACCACCACCCCGCCGTCGTTGTTCGACAACAGCGGTTGCAACGCACGAATACTGGCGAAAGACCCCCGCCAGTTGGTGCGAAAAATGGAATCGATGAGATCGTCGTCCAAGCCGTCGAGGTCGTCATGGGGCACCGGGCGGGTGATGCCGGCGTTGTTAACCAACAAGTCCACCGTGCCGTAACGTGAGGCGATCGTGTCCGCCAGTTTTCCGAGCGCGTCGCTGTCATCGACGGGAGCGTGGACACACAGATGATCGTCTCCGGCCAGGCCCTTCGCCACGGCCTCGGTCCGGGTTTGACTTTGGCGGTAGGTGAGCACAACGCGCGCCCCCGCCGCGGCCAATCTGGCGCTGATCGCGGAACCAATGCCGCCACCCGCGCCGGTCACCACGGCAACTTTGTCCGCCATCGAGGCTTGCAACGCCATGCTGTTCTCCTTTGTCAAATATGCGATACGCCGGTCGCTACGCACGCTATTGAAAGTACAGTACCCGTGAGAGTCCGGTTCGGCGCCCGTCTCAGCGCGCCGTAAAAAACGCTACCAATTCCTTGATCACCGCATCCGGTGCTTCCTCGGGCAGAAAATGGCCGCACTCCAGGGCCCGCCCCTGGACGTGTCGGGCAAACTCCCGCCACACGTCGAGCACCCGGTACTTTCGTTGCACCAGGCCTTCGGCACCCCACAGCGCCAGCAACGGGCAGTCGATCTTCCTGTTCAGGTCGCGCTTATCGTGCTCCAGATCGATGCTCGCCGCCGCGCGGTAGTCCTCGCACGTGGCGTGTATTGTCTCCGGATCGCGGAAGCAACGCAGATACTCGGCCAGGGCCTCGGGAGCGAACTCCGCGTTGGCGCCGCTCCACTTATCGAGCTTGGCGCGCAAATAGTGATCGGGGTCGAGGCCGATCAGGTGCTCCGGCAAGCCGTCAGGCTGGATGAGAAAGAACCAGTGATAGTAAGCGGTGGCGAATTCCTGATCGGTGGTGCGAAACATATGCAGGGTGGGCACGATATCCATCACGCACACCTTGAGCACCTTGCCGGGGTGATCGAGCGCCATGCGATGGGTGACCCGTGCGCCACGGTCATGACCGGCGATATGGAATTCGCGGTAACCGAGTTGCGCCATCACCTCCACCATGTCCCTCGCCATGACGCGTTTTGAATAAGTGCTGTGGTCGGCGCTCCCGGCCGGTTTGGAGCTGTCCCCGTAGCCGCGCAAATCGGCGCACACCACATGGAAATGCTCCGCCAGGGCCGGCGCCACCCGGTGCCACATCACGTGGGTTTGCGGGTAACCGTGCAGCAGCAGTAGCGGTGTGCCCGACCCGGCATGCGCCAGGTTGATCTCGACTTCCGCGCATGCCACGCGCGATTGTTCGAATGGTTCGCCCAACATCTAGAAATAACCACTGAATCCCATGGTTGCGGGAGTCGATGGACTGTATCCAGATGTGCGCATCTCGGCAACCGCGCGGGAGGATTGAAGCAAAATTTCGCATCAACCCCGCAGCGAGCCCCTGGTATGGCGACTGCTGCACCGCTGCGGGATCAATGCGGACCTGTTACTGCAAACCCTCTAGCCCAGCGATGGTCGGCAAAGACTCGGACTTGCAGAGTTTCTTAGCATACAAGCTCGACTAGTCGTCATCCTCGATCACAATGGTGTCCCAGGGGCAGGGCACCTGTTTATAGTGGTCGTTGCCGTCGCCGTCGGTGCCGGCATGCACCCAACACACATCGTCCTGTACGAAGTTCACCACCAGAATGTCATTCATTGAGGATGGGAACTTCACGATGCGTCTGCGTTCCGGCGCGCGCAAAGTCCGGGGATGGGGGGAACATTTGGTGTCGCGGGTAGGTTCGGTTTTCATGGCCAACTCCTGTTGTGGTAATAGAGAAAAGGCACTTTTAGGATACGACTCAAGCGTCACCAAAACTGTGTAATAATTGACGATTACACTAGGAAATAATTACGGTTCGCGTATCGCGGCGCCGGTGGGAATGCCCGAGCTCGCGACAGCAAGCCCGGGGACCGGCCGTGGATGATCCGGCCGACATCCGGCCGGAATTCGTCCCCGTTTCGGGACGTCTATAGCGGCAACGGGGGCTTCGCCCTTTGTGGAACCAATTCATGAGTTCATATCTACTGCTGTTCGGTTCCGCCTTTCTTGCCGCGACCATTCTGCCGTTTTATTCCGAGGTGGTGCTGTACGCATTGTTGCGCGAGGGCGGAGACCCGGTTTCCCTGGTGGCGACCGCGACACTGGGCAATACGCTGGGCGCGGTGGTCAACTGGTTATTGGGACGGTACCTGTTGCATTTCCGCGACCGGCGCTGGTTTTATTTCAGTGGCGCCCAGATCGAGAAGGCCCAACGCTGGTTTCAACGCTACGGGTTCTGGTGTTTGCTCCTGGCATGGATGCCGGTCGGCGGCGACGCCCTCACCCTGATCGCCGGAATCATGAAGGTCCGGCTGTGGCTGTTCTTGCTGCTGGTCGGTACCGGCAAGGCCCTGCGATATATCTCAGTGGTCTATCTGGCAAGCTAAACGGACCCGACGGAGATCGATCGAAGCCACAGGCCTAGCGTTCGAACCTGCCTGTTACGTCAGCATCCGGGCCAAGGAAACGAGCTACGGCGATGTGGACTGCTGCAATGCTTCGGCAGGGCGGTTTTGTTTCACCGCGCGGCGTGTGCGATCGCCCAGCGACAACAGGCACGGCGTCAGCACCAGGGTCAGCAGGGTGGCGAAGGCCAGTCCGCCCGCGATAGCGGTGGCCAGTTGCGTCCACCACTGTGTCGACGGACCGCCGATGCTGATCTCACGACCGATGAGGTCGATATTGACGCCCAACACCATCGGCATCAGACCCAGTATGGTGGTGACCGTTGTCAACAACACCGGCCGCAGGCGCAGGGCGCCGGTGCGCAGGATCGCCTCCGTCACATCACCCCCTTTGTTACGCTGAATATTAAATGTATCGATCAGCACAATGTTGTTGTTGACGACAATGCCGGCCAAGGCAATGACGCCAACGCCGCTCATCACGATGCCAAAGGGTTGATCGGTGATGAGCAGCCCGAGCAGCACCCCGATGGTCGACAACACCACCGCGCTCATGATGAGCAGCGCCTGATAAAAACTGTTGAACTGGGTCACCAGGATAATCGCCATGATGAACAAGGCGACGCCGAACGCCTTGATGAGAAATGCCTCGGCCGCGCGCTGCTCCTCGTCCTCGCCCTTGAACTCCAGCTCAATGCGCGGATCCAGCGTCGCGGTTTTCAGCCAATCGCGGATCTCGCGCACTTTGTCCGACGGGAGCACGCCCTCGGGCAGATCGGCTTCGACGGTCAACACGCGGCGACCGTCACTGCGTTTGATCGACCCCACCCGCGGCGAAACCTCGTGGGTGACGAAATTGCTGATCGGCACCGCGCCTCGCTGTGTCGGGATTCTGAGACGGTCGAGTTGATCGACATTGCGCTCGGTGCGCGGATAGCGGATGCGAATGTCCACTTCGTCATCGGTGTCATCGGGACGGTAGGAACCGACCAGGATGCCGTTGGTCACCAGTTGCACCACACTGCCCACGGTCAGGATGTCGGCGCCGAAACGGCTGGCCTCGGCGCGGTCCACCTTGATCCGCCATTCGATGCCGGGGATCGGCCGGCTGTCGGTTACATCGATGAAACCGCCGATGTCTTCGAGACCGTCCCGCATGCGAACCACCGCATCGGGCAACAGCTCCGGGAATCGTGAACTCAACTGCAACTGAATCGGTTTACCCACCGGCGGGCCCGATTCCTCTTTCTGCGCTTCGATGATGATGCCGGCAAGGTCCGCGGTGCGTTGCTTCACCTCGGCCAGGATCTCCGCGGCCGGTCGCCGTTGTTCCCAGTCGGTCAGCTCGAGCTGAATGATGCCGACGACGTCTTCCGCGACTTCAGCGCGAAACGTGGAGCCGCTGCGCGCATAGATGGTGGAGAACTCGTGCATATCGAGGATGCGCGCTTCGACCGCGCGCACCAGTGCGTCGCGCTCTGAGATCGACAGGTTGCCGCGCGCGCGGATGTTGAGCACCGCGTTTTCCGGCTCGACATCCGGGAAGAACTCGATCCCGCGGCCGAACTGCGCATACAGTGCGAACACCATCAGCAGCAGGGCCAGCGCGGCCAGGCCCACCTTGACGGGGTGGCGCAGGGCCTTTCCCAGCAGCTTGAGATAGACACCGGTCCAGCCGGTAATCTTGGACAGATCGCCCGATTCGGCGGCCACCAGCGCCGCGGTCCGCGCCTCGCTCGCAGGTGCGCGGCGGCCGATCAGCGAGCCCAGCGCCGGCACGAAGATCAGGGCCATGCACAGCGAGGCGCTCAGGGTGGCAATCAACGTGATCGGTAGATACTTCATGAATTCCCCGACCACGCCCGGCCAGAACAACAGCGGCATAAATACCGCCAGCGTGGTTGCGGTGGCGGCGATGATCGGCCACGCCATGCGCTTGCTGGCGGCGGCATAAGCCTCCGGCGGACTCATCCCCTCGGCCATTCTGCGGTCCGCCAGTTCCACCACCACGATCGCGCCGTCCACCAGCATGCCCACGGCCATGATCAACGAGAACAGCACCACGATGTTCACGGTGAGGCCGGCTACGGACAGCACCAGAATGCCGGTTACGAATGAGCCGGGAATGGCGATGCCCACCAGCCCCGCGGTGCGCGGCCCCAGCGCCGCCAGCACCACCACCATCACCAGCAGCACCGCGGCGATGACGTTGTTCTGCAGGTCGCGCAGCATGTCGCGGATGTCTTCGGATTTGTCCTGGGAAAAGGTCACATTGAGGCCGCTGGGCCAGCCGGCCTTTTCCTGTGCGACCACCCGGCGCACCTCGGCAAGGGTGTCGATGATGTTGACGCCGATGCGTTTGGATACCTCCAGCGCCACCGCCGGCTGGCCGTTGACCCGCGCGTAACCGGTGGGATCTTTATACACCCGGTTCGCCGTCGCCACATCGGCGAACGTCACCACGGTGTCGCCGCTCACCTTGATCGGCAGCCCAAGCACGTCGTCAACGCTTTCGAACAGGCCCGGCACCTTGACCGAGAAACGGCCGCGCCCGGTGTCCAGCGCGCCGGCGGCGACCAGCTCGTTGTTGCGTGAGATCAACTGGTACAACTCTTCCTGGGTCTGATCGTAATGTTCGAGCCGCGCCGGGTCGACGATCACCTCGATCAGATCCTCGCGGTCACCGGCGATGTCCACTTCCAGCACCCCCGGCAGCGCTTCGAGCTTGTCGCGCAGGTCGCGCGCCTTGGATACCAGCACGCGTTCCGCTATGTCGCCATACAGGGTCACCACCAGCACCGGAAACAGAGCCACATTGACCTCGTTCACCGACGGCTCGTCGCTGTCGTCCGGCAGCTCGACCTTGGCCACGTCCACCTTCTCGCGTACGTCGTTGAGCGCCTCGTCGCTGTCGAAACCGGCCTCGAATTCGAGAATGATCGACGCGTCCCCCTCCACCGCCGTGGAGCGAATCTCCTTCAGGCCCTCGATGGAGCGCAGTTCCTTTTCCATCGGGCGCACCAGCAGCCTTTCCGCGTCCTCGGGAGAGATGCCCTCATGATGGATGGAGACGTAGATGATCGGTATGGCGATGTCGGGGTCCGATTCCTTGGGGATGGTCACATACGCCACGGAGCCGGACACCAGCAGCAGGCCGAGAATCAGCAGCACCGGCCGGGTGCGCTCGAGCACCGCGTCAATCAGCGCGTTCATTGCTTGGTGCCGACGGCGTTGGAAACCGCGTCGCCCGACGCCTCCGATTCGGCAACCGCCTTGACTTGCTCCCCGGCGCGCACAAAGCCCTGACCCACGGTAATAACGCGCACACCCTTCGGCAGACCGGTAATCCACAGGTCGTCCGCGGTGGCGCGAACGATCCGCACCGGGTAAAAACGCACGACATCGTCGCCGTCCACACCCTTGATGCCGAGCTCGTCGCTGTTGCTCAGGGACAACAGGGCGGGGGAGATGCGGAACGCGGTGACGCTGCGTACCGGGATGCTGATTTCCGTGGTGACCCCGGCTACCAGCGCCCGGTCGGGGTTCGCCAGTTCCAGCTCCACGCGGAACGTCCGCGTCGCCTCGTCCGCTTCGGAGGCGATGTAACGGATCTTACCGTCGGCGATCTGCCCGGTGATCAACCGCGCCAGGCCCTGATCGCCGAGCACCAACCGGCTGCGCTCCAGTTGCGTGACCGACCCCACCGCGAGGATCGGATTCTGCTCGAGTATGCGCGCCACAATATCCCCGGCGCGCACGTAGGCGCCGACCTCAATGGGGCGATCGTCCAAAACGCCGTTGAACGGGGCGCGCACAATGGTATTGCTGACGGCGACTTCAATGCGTTTCACCGCCGCCCGCGCCGCCGCCAGCGCCGCCTTCGCCCGTTCCAGCTGAATCTCGGACTGCAGGTCCTTACGCTTCAGATCCGCCGCCGCCTCGTATTCGAGCCGGCGCTGCGCCAGTATCGCCTGCGCTTCTTCGAGTTGTGCCTGCAGATCCCGCACGTCGAGGCGCGCGACGATGTCGCTTTCCTTGATCTCAGCGCCTTCCTCGGCTCCCAGGAAGGTGACGCGGTACGTACGCGCACTTTGGTGAGCTTATCCCGCTTTGTTGCCCGGGCTTCGTCCGGCGCCTGGGTTGTGTTGGGCTTAAGCTGCCCGGAGATCAGCCATAGCGTTACCGCCAACAGCACACCCAAGGCGAGTAACACGGAGGGCTTTATTCCGGCAAGTATTTTCATGGCGATTGGGTCAAATCCATCTGTATGACACGCGCTCGACCGCGCTTGAGTCAGGACACCGCTATGACGCAACCCGCGGTATTACCGGCGGTGGTTACGCTTCCGCAACGCGTTTCGTTGTGTATCAACTCTGGCGACCCCCTATCGTACCGTATTCGCTACCTATCTGTACTGTTTCGAATTGAAAAGCTATTGGGTCTAGCGCTCGCCGCGTATGCCCGGGAGATCGAGGATATGCTTTTTTACACGGCTCAACGTGGGCGTCCGTGTGAAATATGACAAGTAGAACTAGCCGGGATCCTGGAGAGATCCTACTAGAGGAGTTTCTGGTTCCTATGGGCATCTCCCAGTATCGGTTGGCCAAGGACATCAGCGTACCCCAGCGCCGTATTAGTGAGATTGTTCCTGGCTGAACTTGCAAGCACGCCATGATCTGCTGAAAGCCGAGAACGAATTAGCCAAGCGGCTGGAATATGTACGCCGAGCAGCCGGCGTGGGGGCCGAAGGCGATGGCAAACGTCAATTATCGGGTTGTCGTGCGATGACGCCCAACGGCTCGCGCTGTGACAACGCGTCGCTTCGCGCGCTGAATTTAGATTGTTTAATGCCGACAAGACAGAAACACGCAGTCGACCAATGTGCCCGTTGACATGCTAGAATACACGTATTACATTGTAATACATGAGTACTGTTACTGTACGTCTTGACCGAAAGCTCGATGCTCAACTGAAGCGTCTCGCCAAGCGCACGGGTCGTCCGAAGAGCGAACTTATTCGTGAGGCATTGCGCCGCCAGTTGGCCATCGCACAGTTCGAGGAGCTACGTCATTCGGTTGCACCCTTTGCGGAGGCGCGCGGCTGGCTCACGGATGAAGACGTGTTCCGCGACGTTACGTGAGAGTGCTGCTCGACACCAACGTTCTCATCGCAGCGTTTGCCACCCGTGGGCTCTGCGCCGACGTCTTGCGTACGGTGCTGGCCGATCATGAACTAGTGGTCGGCGCCACCATCCTCGTCGAGATACAGCGTGTACTTGTAAACAAACTGCAACTAACTGATGCTCAGGCCAAAAAGATTGTCAGCTTCGTGCGTGAGCAGGCGGAAGTGATTACCGTGGAAGAGCCCGCGACGCTGCCAAGCAACGACAAAGATGATCAGTGGGTGCTTGCTGCTGCCGCGGCGGGCAACGTCGACGTTTTAGTCACCGGCGATAGAGACCTTTTAAATATTGCAGACAAGGTAGAGTTGTCAATCGTGTCACCGCGCGGCTTTTGGGAACACCTGGCAAGCTAAGGTGGTCGTCCGCAAAAAAGTCATCGCACTCGCGCAGGGGCGACCGCATACTCACTACGATGCTCCAGTTCAGCCGTGTCTAGCACGGGTGCCCAATCTCGACGCATTGCTCGCGGTTGTTCGCCAGAGCGGCCAGGCGCTCCCCTCGGGGTCTATCGGACAGAAAGATACTTAGCGGAAGTGCCGACAACCCAGCTTGTTCTTCCTTCCATTGGGTTGGAGCGCAAGACCTACGCCACCGTTCGCATACCCACATGAGATGCCATCTGCCCAAGTCTCAACGGCTTCTCCACGGGGGGCAGTTGTGTTCAATCAATATTGCTTCACAGCCGTCGCAGCGCACCCGCAGGAGCCGGTGCCGTTACGGGCTCGACCGCCCTAACGAGGTGTGGTCATCGTGGCACATCAGACATTCCATGTGCCCTTGCTGGTTCCACCTAAGTGGCTTCTCCGTGGGGGTGCCCGGTCCGTGGCAGCCGACGCAGTGCTCGATCGCTAGCGACGGTCTCCACACGGGTGCGACCCACTTGCCTTCGAAGAACTCGTTGAGGGCGGTCGTCACGATGTAGATGACATCGCCGGCTACCTTGGCGCAGCGCTCGATCTTCGCCTGGTCATGCAGGTCCTTGACGCCAGCTGCCAGCGACCATTTCGACACCGAGGTGTGGCACAGCGGCGACATGGCCTTCACGCGAATCTGCTTCGGCATCGGCGAGATGTCATCGAAACGCTTGCTCGGGAAGTCCTGCTCCGCGTACCACCAAAACAGCCGGTCCACTATCGCGTTGTTCTGCAGGTACTCGTCCCGTTTCTCCCCATAGGTGACCATGTTGATGATCACGGAGGCGCCGGCCAGCGCACCGCACAGGGTGCCGTGACCGCCAAAGCCGGCGGCTGCGTGCACCATCAGCATGTCCGGCATCGTCGTCCACGGATGCCCTCCCTTCTCCTTCAGCAGGCTGAGCAGCGAGAGATAGCTTGCTGATCCGCAGCCGCCTTTCACCTTGTAGTAATGATAGGCACGCCTGCCTGCCTCCAGCGGATCGAGCTTGACCCATTTCCAGGGCAGCGGGGGCGCGCTGGTGGGTGCCTCCGGTTCGCCAGCGATGGCCGCAAGGCCTGCGCCGACGGATCCGGCTGCAACGATAGCGGCGGAACCACGAAGGACTTCGCGGCGAGAAATCTGCCGACGTGCGTCATCTCGAGTTGTCATGTTGGTCTCCTGAAGAAAGCGCTTCGTGCATATTCGTGCATATTAAGAAGCAAAGCGTACTAAGAAGTATTAACCGCCTTTTCGTTAAGCGGCATCTGGTTGAAATGGTATAACCGCTATGCCGTTCGCCAGCTCGCCGTCCATCGCCTGACAGTATGCATTGCAGAGGTAAAATGCTGCTCCCTGTTCGCTATCGCATACCGTCCCGACCGATGGCGGTTTTCCATCCGGCGCCCCTAACAGCTCGGAAACCTGCGCAATCGCGCTCGTTGCCAAAAACATCGGCAATAAGATAATAGACATCTTCTTTGATCATGTGATTTCCTGCGGATTGATAGATGGCTTTCTCTTGTCAATCTCTCTGCTGTTGGAGGACTTGACTTCATGCAACGTATCAAATGGTATTCAGTTGGCTTTCGCAAGCAATGATCCAAGGCAAAAACTGGGCGAAAAAAGCGGATTAAAACCCAATCCGGAATTAGCCTCGGTACAAAGACGGACTACGTCGCAGGGGTGACCTAGCCCTGTGGTTTTCCGAGGCGGCCATCGCAGCATGGCGAACCCCGACTGGCGAAAAGCCCGGTGGCCAACCCGTTTACTCTGACCTTGCGATCGAGGCCGCATTGACCGTTCGCCTGGTGTGTAGGTTGGCGCCAATCGTGAGATTCGTGGCCGCGGAGGTCGGTGGTCTCGGAACACTTCCAACGGACGGACTTGCTCGATCCGTCCTCGTATCTCCTCTAACCTGCTCGCCACCCTCTTGAGCAGTGAACCGCTAAGCATGCCCCGCTTGAAGCGACCGAGCTTGTCGTCAAACAGCACCCGGTCGACGCCAACCAGGTAGTTACCTGTGAGCTGCGGGTCGTTTTTCTCCTCCACGAATGCAATACCGGTTAGGCGGGCACCAAAGTAGTGACTTGCATAGATCTGCTTGATCACTAAGTAGATTGGGGCGATCGGCAACTGGGGTGTCTGATACACAACCAAATGACCGAGTACCGTCGTGGGACGATACCCGGTCTCCGTCACACTCCAATAGAACGCGTCTTGCGCACCTTCGGGACGCTCATCCGGAAATGCCAACAAATAATCGGCAAGCTCCGGTGCAAGCTTGTGGAAATATTTGGCCTCGCCCAAAAGATGCCTGAATCCGTCCACAAGTTTAAACGGCGTCGACTTATCTGCGTATTCGATCAATGCTGAATTGCCTTCGGCTCGGTAAGCATTCAGATAGTCGATAATGCCCTCCCGCACCAAGGCAGTGAACCGCGGTCCCGCATCCGGCTTGCCCCAGTCGAATTTTGACGCCGCCTCGAGACCGGTCTTGCCCAACTTGAACTTGCACTCGGCGAGTTTGCACTTGGCGAGTACCTCGATATCCTCCTGCGGTATCTGCAACGCCGCCAGATCAGCCAACACCGGCGGATTGGAAAACCTACCGAACTGCAGGACATCTTTGCCGCCGAATAGGTCCTCGAGCTCTTCGGTTGCCGCCAGGAAGTCCTGCCGAGATGCATCGATTTTTACTGCTGCAACGAGCGCCAGACCCCGCGATTTGTCGTTCACCTCCAGCTCGCGGACTACCGGCTTCGATCGCAGCGTTTTGAGATCCGCGCCGTCAAACCCGGCTACTTCAAACAGGTAATGCCGTAAGTGTGCTTGTGAATTGTCATTCGCCGCTAACGATGTCGTTGTCCATAACCATAGTACTGAGCAGGTCGCGCACGATAAGAGTTTGGACAATCCCACGAGGTGGTCCTCGACCGTAAAATGATACCCAATAGGCATTTTTGCCTACGGATAGAAGCATAACCGCTATGCCGTTCGGTCGGCAATGTGCTCAAGGAGGCTCATCGGCGGCATGCTAGCCAGGAGGACGAGGTCATGGCGAGTCGAACGTGAGATGCGCGGCTAGTGCACACCGCTTTTTACAGATACGACAGCGCTTCCAGCGGGCGTGGTCGTTGTTGGATGGGAACGCGATCGCGCGATGACTTGGCGGTCATCGCTACAAGATCGATCCGGCGAAGGCTCCAGAGGCAGTCCCTGAGATGGATAGGGTAACGGTTGCGTGGAATTGGCCCGTTGTGCGAGATGAACGAGTATCTTTCGGATCACGACCGAGCCTTTGATACGAGCGATCTCTTACTCTTCCACCGCACTACTCGCAGATTTCGAATTCGATTCTGAATGCTGGACTTCCGCTATTGCGGACGTTGACGCATTCGCAGCAAAAAGTCCGGAGTGGGCAAACGAGAGACTGTCCTGTTGCAGCGCACAAACTCATTCTTAACTTCAGCAGGAAGGTCCGGAGAGGGCACTGAAGAGTCAGCGAAGGGCTTGGACCCAGCGGCTGCATGTGCAGAACTGTCAGTGTGGATTGCGACTACTCCTTATCGGCGACGCAAGGGCCGCGATGGCCGATAAAACGATGCGGCAATGAAAGGCCCCTGTTTCCTGCTTCTTGGGTCCATAACCCTTTGATCCGAATAGGGATTCGGGGTATACTGTGGTTATATACAGTATCGGGAGCGCCGCCATGAATCCGACCCCCCACCCGCAGGCCCCCCTGCAACACCTGGAACACCAGATCACCGAGCTCGCCGCCAA
>CAMYKW010000043.1 GCA_947259175.1 uncultured Gammaproteobacteria bacterium
TACGCTATAACGCGGTGACCCCTGATGACAATATCTGCCACGGCCATACTATATGTCTTTTGCGGTCAGGAAACCCGCCGGCTCGATAGTGTCGATAGACCATTACCGGTTTTCACTCTAGCATGGACTGGTGCACCGTTGAAGGATTGCCAGGGCGGGACAGGTATCGACAACATCGCTCAGCCCGAGTTGGTGTATAGTATCGCCACCTTCAATCGACGATAGGGTGGGCGGACGAGACCGCCCCTGCAGCGATTGAACAGTGAGTGAGATTGACATGCCGAAACTACGACTTTTTCTCAGCGCCCTGATGTTCGTCATCCTATCCAGCGGCCCCTCATGGGCGCAATCCTCGACTTTCGATCGCGCGGATATCAACGACGATACGCGCGTCGACCGCGACGAGTTCGGCCGCATCATTATCGATCGATTCGATTGCCGTGACCAGAACAAGGACGGCGCGTGGGCGCTGTCGGAATGCCGCGGACCCGACCGGGTCACACTGGACGCCGCCGACATTAATAAGGACCAGGTCCTGTCCCGCGAAGAATTGAGCGGCTGGGGTGACCGGCGCTTCGACGAACTCGACCGCAACCGCGACGGTTCCCTTGGAGTGAGGGAATATCAGGAGTGGGGCTTGAGCGACATGTAGGATTCCGGCATGCGCGTGAAATCCCCGAGTGTCACAATGCGCCGTTCACGCATCTTGGTAATACTCTTGCTGGTCGCAATTACCGATGCAGTAGGACAGTCCGCATCCGAGGAAACACAAGCGCCGCAGCAGCGGCCGGCGCCGCTGACGGATGCCCGCATCATGCCGGCACACTTTCCCATCGAAGTCGCGGGCGATCTCGCGGGGCTGGATATTGCGGTTGAAGCAGGCTCCGCCGGCGATGATGCGTACCTGAAACTTACCAATAATCAAGACACGGCTGTGCGCTGCAGTGTCCAGTTCAGAAACGGACCCGAGTCACGGCAACGACGCGCACGACTGGCGCCTCAGGCAACCGGTATGGTAACCGGAGGGCTGAGAAGACGAGTCGTCAGACTGAGAATTACGTTGACCTGCGGGCCTGCTTCTTAATCGGCTAACTCGAAAACGGCACTGACCCATTTCCCCAAGCCGCTTGGCGTTACAAGTGAACGCTTTCGCGCACCAGCCAGTACCAGCACAAGATTACCAGCACGGCCAGGGTGAAGGGATAAATCCAGATGGTGTAGTTGTCGATTCGTCGCGCCAGCGCCTCGCGTCCGGTGATTTCCATGCGCCGGAATATTACGTTGGCCACCACCACCATACCGGTAAACACAAAGAACGCCACCAGGATCGCGTCCATGAACGTGAGATAACCCAGGCGCGGCAGATCGTTGGATATGGTGAAATTGAAGGCGACGAAAATCAGCAGGTTCCCGCTCGCGATATCCACGCGCTTGCTAAAGTCCTGCAAAAAGAACGTTAACCAGGACACAAGAACAATAATGATGAGAGGCACGAAGATCCGCAACACGTAGTAGTTTAGATGGCGATGTGCGATGAAGCCGAACGAAAATCGGCTGGTCGGTTTGCCGCTGATACCCTTAACCTCACTGACTTCGGTAATACTGTCATTGAAGATCCATTCCTCTTCACCGAGCCGGTCCCCCAACCCACTGACTCCATCGACCGGCGCAAATTTCAGGAAACCTGTTGGATGCAGCGCATCAACGTGCACGAAAAATTTCTGCGAATCGAAGGGATACTGCACGAAGTCAAAATCCGGCGCCTGCAGCGTCGCCGAGAAACGCTCGTAATAAACGGCGTTTCCACCGGCAAACACGACCACTTCGACTTCCTGAGCAAAACGGCGACCCTGTTGATTGTGAATCACAAAACCCGGGGCAAACAGTCCATTTTCGTCGACAAACCGGGCGAATGCATCCCGAGAGTAGACCTTTACATCCTGACCGCTTTGTTTGACGTCGAAGGCGAGTTCCGGATCCTCCCATTCCAGGCGCAGATTCGCCACCACCCCGAAGTTTTCCGCTTTTTGGTCTATGTGTGTGATCTGGTCCACCCACACACCGACCGCCACTGTAAACGGTTGTTGCGGCGTTACGGTTCGAAGAGCGTCGTGAAATCGCTGCTCAGCTTGGGCGAAGGCGGACATGTTGAAACCCGCCAGGGCGCAAACAAGACCGAACAATAACAGCAGCGTCCGCTTGAGATCGCCTGTTGAATGCATATGGACTGGCTGTTGGTTGTTTTCGCGCCTAGCGTACGCCATTAGACGCGAGCTTCCAAATCTATGGATCCTCTGATTAATGCAGAGGTTCCGCCGGTACAGGGATGTACCGACATAGATCAATCACCTATGTGGTTGATCTTTGGAGAAAAACGAAAATCGTATTTTTCGTTTTTCGTGCTCTGAGAATTCATGGATGAATTATTCAGAGCTACCCTATCAAATTACGGTCCATACATAAGATTTGAACGAGTTCGCCCGTTTGCGCTCTGCATGGCGACACCTATAAGTCGCCCCGTTGGTGGCGGTGCGTCATGAACCGCCGTGTTTATTTTTCAAGGTCCCGTATCAAGGCCCTGACCTCGTCCATGTCCACATGCTTGTCAAAGGTGTATGCCAGCGCATTCACCGCTATAGCCACAACGATACCGGTGAAAATCAGACCGACAAACGCAACCACGATGGACAGCAGCTTTGACAGGCGGCGCCGCGGCCGAATGTCGCCGTACCCGACTGTGGATGCGGTAATAAACGACCAATACAATGCGTCGACCGGCGCCCACGATTCGCGACGGCCTACAAACAGTCCAAGCACGATCACGGATATTACCAGCAGTAACAATACCGGAGCGCTCAAATAGAGCCCCAGCAGAAATCGAGTTGCAAAAGTCAGTGTGAATTCCATTAAATTACCGATTGACTCCAAATTCTCCGATCAACTCAGACGGTCCCGTTGTATCCCGACACCCCGCATCATTACGATAAAATACTGCGGCGGAATTGTACACTCGACAATGTTTGCAGTAACCGTTCGGATTGTCTTTTGCGGTCACAATTCAATCGCAGTTTTGACGTGTATTCATGGGACGGCGTGACCAACGCGTTGCCTCACGACCGCCCGGACGGAACGGGTCAATCAGCGGTATCCGTCTTGCCAACCAACAACGGTCGCCGTCACAATATCACCAATGCTGCCGCTTGTGGGTCATGAGTGATAACGCTGTCCACACCCAGCTCAGGTTTGTGCGCAAAAGTCTTTCAATAGGCACTCGCACTACCCGCGAATTGATGTTTCGCCCTAACGTGGAGAAATACATTGACCAGGTCGATCGATTTCCTGAAGACAACCTTGCGCGGAGGATTCTTCGTGGTGCTGCCCATCGTGATCGTTATTATGCTGATCATGGAAGCGGTCGATTTGGTCATAGCGGTATTTGGCCCGATCACGGAGCTGTTGCCCATTGATGAAATTGGCGGCATCGAGATTGCCACCGCCGTCGCATTACTCATCCTCTTGTTGATCTGTTTCCTGATCGGACTGGCGATGAAAATGCCGATAGGCGTTCGTGTCGGTTGCTGGTTGAACAATACGGTTCTCAGCCGCATCCCCGGCTACACGATGGTGAAAGAACTGACGCAAGGATTCTCCGGGGATGTGAGCGAGGGAAGCCTGCTGCAACCGGCGGTGGTGACCATGCCGCTGGAATCCTTGGTGCTTGCGTTCATCGTCGAGGAACACAGTAACGGCGATTTCACGATCTTCATACCGGCGGTACCCACACCGAACATCGGCCGCATTGAGTATGTACAAGCGGAACGGGTGCGCAAACTCGACGTCCCGCCATCCACCGTGGCGAACTCGATTATGCAGTGGGGCGTGGGTGCGGGAGCGTTGTTTCAAAGGTCCCCTGACTAGATCGGGGTTATTGTGCGGTATGATCCAGTTGCTACTCAATATCTGTAATCGGACATGGTTATGAAGGCTTGTTGTGTGAGGTCACGGACAAAGGCGCGCGGGTGCCGTTTTGCCCGCGTATTGATTAGCGCCACGCTGGCTCTACTTTTCGCAACCGCCGCAAGCACCGGTGCGGCAGTGGCGGCCGAAACCACTGACGTACATACCGGCGCGCCTGTTGACCCACGGTTGGATCTGACGGAAGACCTCACGCGGGAGGAGATCCGTGACCTGATGTCGCGTCTGTCCGACGACCAGGTGCGAGAACTGCTGCTACAACAACTCGACCGCAACGCCGCCGAACTTGACGCGGCAGAACGAGACGACGCGATCGATGAAGTCTATGAGGAGGCACAGGATCTAAAAGCCGGAATGGCGGCCGCGTTGCGTGCCGTTAAAACCCTGCCGGAGTTACCCAGTCTGGTATGGGGCGCCATCACAGAGGGAGGCACGTTGAGCTTGGGCGCGCTGTTGTTGCCGATAGCGTTGATCTTCGGAGTGGCGTGGAGTGTCGAATGGTTGTATCGACACATGACCAAAACGATCGCAAGGCACACGCGGGACACCGACATACCGAGCCCCTTCGCGCGGCTGGGGCTGCTGATCTTGCGCGCTTTTATCGAATCGATCGGTGTCGCGGCGTTCGCGTTGACCGCATTTGGCGTATCCATTCTCGTCTCGCCGGGCGGTGAAACCAGCAGCGTTTTGTACATCACCCTCGTGACGGGCGTAGTCGTGTTGCGCCTGGTGGCGGTTGTCGCCCGTTTCATCTTCGTGCCCAATGTGTCCTGGTTGCGGGTGCTGCCGTTTGGCGATGACGCCGCACGCCAGCTTTACACAAGATTAATGATCCTCGCTACGATCTTCGTGACTTACCAACTCACGGCCAGTCTATTGGAGGAGTTGGCTATCAATTATTACACCATCGCCATAGTGCTGTTCGTGGCGAGCCTGATATTCGTAACCGTGCTGTGCGCAATGGTTTGGAATGCGCGCCGTCCGGTCGCCGAGTTCTTTGGTGCGGGCGCCGATGAGGACAGCGAATCACGAAGCCTGGTTCAAGGTTTGGCGGCCAACTGGCACGTGCTCGTCATCGCCTACGTGGTCGGCGTATGGATTGTCGCCATGGGCCATCTCTTGAGCGGCGCAGGACGGCCCTTGTATCCGGCGTTAGCGAGCCTGCTCCTACTCTTTGCGTTGGTGCTTGCCGACCTCGCGCTGCGGGAGCTCGTGCGCGCTCGGTTCGCCGCGGACACCGATAACGACGAGCACGCTGCCAAGGCCGACGAGCCGCACGATGACACCCACGATACGCGCCGCGACAAAACCAGCTACGAGCAAGTGGTGATTCGCAACCTACGCATCGTGCTGGGCATCGTGTTCGTGGTCCTGCTCGCCGAGGTCTGGGGGCTGGAGATCGATACACTAGCCACGCACATGGTAGGCGGCGAGCTGGCTGCGGCGCTGGTGGACATCACCCTGGCCGTGGTGCTGGCCTATGCGGTGTGGAGTGTCGCCAAAACGGCATTGCAGCAACACATTGCACCCGAGGAGGACGAGGACGAGGCCGGGAGCGGCGAGATCGGCGGTGCCGGCCGCAGCCGCTTGGAAACGCTGTTCCCGCTGTTCGCCAAGTTCATCCTGATCACGCTGATTGTAATGGTGGCGTTGATTACGCTGTCGGAGTTGGGCGTCGAGATCGGGCCGTTGATCGCCGGCGCCGGTGTCGTCGGGATCGCCATCGGATTCGGCGCGCAATCGCTGGTGCGGGATGTGGTGTCCGGCCTGTTTTTTCTGCTCGACGATGCGTTCCGCATGGGCGAATACGTGGAGATCGACGCCATCCGCGGGACGGTGCAGAAGATCTCCACGCGCTCGCTGCAGCTGCGGCATCACAACGGCCCGGTGCATACGATCCCGTTCGGCACCATCAACCACATCACCAACTACAGCCGCGACTGGGCGATCATGAAGTTCGAGCTGCGACTTCCCTACGAGACCGACCTGGAAAAGGTGCGCAAGATCATCAAAAAGACCGGTCTCAAGATGATGGAGGACGAGCAACTGGCGCCATTGATCCTGTCGCCGCTGAAGTCCCAGGGGGTCAACCGCATGGACGATTCGGCGTTGATCGTTCGCTGCAAGTTCACCGCCATACCCGGGCAGCAGTTCTTCGTGCGCCGCGAGGCGTACACGCGCATTCAGAAGGCGTTTGAGGAGCAGGGCATCCAATTCGCACCGCGGCGGGTCATCGTGGAAAGTACGTCGGGCGGCACGCTCACGGAGGCCGAGGCGCAGGCTGCGGCAGGCGGCGCGCTGGACAAGCAAGAAGAAAAACGTGCCTGACAATAGACACGTTGTTCAAGTCAATGCGGGCATAATGCAATGACGGATCTGTGGCTGGCGCTTGGGGCGATACTGCTGAGCGATGTGCTCAACCCGGTGTTGTTCGCATATCTCGTGTTTGCGGCGGGCACCCGCAGCCCGGTCGCCAACAGCAGCGCCGCGCTGCTTGGTCACACGGCGGCGTATATGGGTGCGGGAGTCATCCTCGCATTGGGCCTGGAGAAAATCTCGGCGCGCCTGGCCAACCCCAAACCGTTTGATTTCGTAATCGAGCTGGTACTCGGCCTGATACTCATTTGGCTCGCGCTCGAAAGCCGCAAGCCGCGCGAAGAAAGCGCGCAGGCGCCCACCGCTGAACTGACTTGGCCGAAGGCGTTCGCTTACGGCGCGGTGATCAATTTCATAGGGATCCCGTTTGCCGTGCCCTATTTCGCGGCGATCGATCAAATCTTGAAGGCAAATCTCTCCGTATATCAGTCAGTGGGCGTACTGGCAGTATACAACCTCGCCTACGCCCTGCCGTTCCTAATCGTCCCGGGCCTGGTATTGGCACTGGGCGAACGCAGCCGACCGTTGTTGGCACGCATCAACGAAGTCTTGGATCGCGCCAGCAGTTTCGTGCTGCCGCTGCTGCTGGCCCTGGTGGGGGTGGCGCTGCTCGCCGACGCCGTGACGTTTTTCATTCGCGGAGAGTCGTTGTTCTGATATTCGCGGCCAAAAGCCGCTCCCACCGAGCGTGTCACCGGCCCCTGAAGAGGTCGCCCTGACGCCGCGCCTCACTGTCATCCTGACGCCGCGCCTCAATGTCATCCTGACGCCGCGCAAGCGGCGGAAGGATCTTGGACTTTGCGATCGCTGGCGAGCCCACACATTTATGATCCTTCACCGCGTTCAGAATGACATGCAAGGTGGTGGCTTCTACAGGAGAGCCGCCACTGGTTGAAAATGTCGTCCTGACGCCGCGCAAGCGGCGGAAGGATCTTGGGCTTTGCGATCGCTGGCGAGCCCACACATTTAAGATCCTTCACTGCGTTCAGAATGACATGCAAGGTGGTGGCTTCTACAGGAGAGCTGCCAGTGGTTGAAAATGTCGTCCTGACGCCGCGCAAGCGGCGGAAGGATCTTGGGCTTTGCGATCGCTGGCGAGGTCAACACCACCAAGATTCTTCACTGCGTTCAGAATGACAATTTTAAGCCGTAGTGGTGGTGTTATCGGCCCGCCGACCTCAGTTCCGCTGGTCCGAGCACGTGATCGCGGTTTTTATCGGCGGCGCGAAAATCGGCGCTGGTCGTGTTGAGAAACTCCTTCAAATTCAGACCCCCGTCGCCGTTGCGATCGGCATCAGTTATTCGGTCGGAATTCAGCACGCCGAGCTCTTCACCCTTGAGCATCCCGTCACGGTTGCGGTCGGCGCGGTAAAAGGTGTTCACCATATGGCTGCGGAACTCTTCGTAATCGATTTTTCCATCGCCGTTGGCATCCGCGCGCGCAAATCCCGGATCCGCGACGACTGCGCCGGACGTGGCGAACAGGCCGAGCACGGCGACGCCCAGGAACGCCTTAATATTTCTGTTTATTGTGTGCCTCATTGCTACCCTCCCATGATCTTCCAGCTACCGTCAGGTTGGCGGCACGCGGTGCCGTAGGCCTGCTCGGTCTTGCCGCCGACGGTGATGGTCTGCTGGAACTCCCGGCAATACTGGCCCACGGAGTTCTGATAGGTGCGCACCGGCGCGATGCTCCCGGAATTGCCCGAGTCGGGATTCGCCCAACGCGTCTCCTCTCCAACGTGGCCGTATTCGAGGGAATTCTGATACGCCCGGCTCATCTTCATGCGATCGACGTCATCCATCTTGGCGCCGATCGACGCACCGACCAGCGCACCGCCAACGGCACCGGCGAATGTCGCCAGCGCGCGCCCACTGCCGCGGCCGATCTGATTGCCGAGAATACCGCCGGCCGCGGCGCCGAGCAGCGCCCCCCGGTCCTGATAGGTCGTCTCGCAGGCGCTCAACAATAATGCGACCGCGATTATAAAAACTGAGATTTTCATCAATGTACTCCATCTAGATGGAAAGTCGATGACCACGCCAAGCTTATCTGTGGCCTTCGCAATAGACTAGCTCTTGGGTCGACACGCCATCACCAATACGGCCCAATATTGTAGTGTGTAACGGCCGGCCAATCATTACGGTTGACGACTTTTCCGATTGTCTTACCCCGCTAGTCGATATAAGGAATGTTTCCGCGCAGTTTGCGTTTTCCGCCGCAACAACCGGTGTGGAGGAAATCTTTGGCTGCAGACGTCCCATGGCCAATAATCGGTGATCTACTCGGCCTGGAGCGAAGAATTTCTGCGCGGTTCCCGCCAGTCTCTTGACACCCCTATGTCATTAATGCACCTTAATACGCCTTCGACCTGCAGTGAATGAATTTCAATGCGTGTACGGCGCGGCTTGGAAGGATGCACGCACAATCCGTAGTTCCATACGGTTAAGTTAAGCATGAATATCTCATTACAACAGATCATCGTGTGGCTAGTGATCGGGGCGATTGCCGGCTCGCTCGCGGGCATGATCGTCAAACGCAGCAAACATGGCTTCGGCCGCTTCACCAATCTGGGCATCGGCCTCGTCGGCGCGGTGGTCGGCGGGTTTTTGTTCTGGCTGCTGGGAATCGATCTCGGATTGGGCAACATCTCCGTCAGCCTGGAAGACATCATCGCCGCCTTCCTGGGCTCGATCGTGTTTCTGGTATTGCTTCGCTGGGCAAAAAGATCGCGGTAAACGCCGCATAGGAAAGCACAAAGAGACACGGGATGACTCGCTTTAGACGACGCATGGTGATTGGCGCGGCGCTGATCGTATTGATCGCCGTCGTTGTTGGGGCGTTGCTCTATGTACCGACGCGCAACGCCCTGCTTCGCGCCGAGGCATTCCAATTCCGGCGCATGCTGGTCTCGCAGGTCGACAACCAGGTCTACCGCTTCTTTTTCGTCACCAATCGGGTGATCGCAGACGACGACGGCCCTTTCGAACAGCAACTGCACAATGAACGAGAGGATGGACTCAAGTTCGGTTTCTTTGATACCCACATCGAACCGACCCTGGGCATCGGGATGATCATTAATCCCAGTGAGTGGTTTCAGGATGAAGAAATTCAACTGTCAAACGTAAGCACCCTCGATCAGGCGGAGTTTGTTCAACAGCTCGGCAAGCAGGTCCAGGCATCACCATATCGTTCATTGCTGATCAATGTGAACGGCTTCAGAGAGCGCTTCCCGTCGGCATTGCGCAAGACCGCATTTCTTGGACACGTACTGGATATCGATACCCCCACGCTGGTGTTCGACTGGCCCGGTGATCAGGGCTCCACGCTGCGCGGCTACCGGCGTGCGCAAAGGATCGCCGCGGATTCGGGGAAAGACCTGGCCCGTGTCTTGGAGTTCGTCATCCGCGAGGTGCAACCCGAAAGACTGTGGCTGGTCGCGAACAGCATGGGCGGTCAGGTCATCGTAGATGCCTTCAGCAAGTTGTACCAGGAAGCGGATCTGGCTGATGTTGAAACCGAGATCGAGAACGTCGTGCTTACCGCTCCGGACGTCGACCGCGACGATTTCAATGACCAGTTCAAAAAGGAAATCACCGCCCTGGCGAAAAACTTGACGGTCTATGTATCCTCCAATGACCGCGCGTTGCTCATGAGCCGGGTGCTCAACCTGGGCCGGCGTCTGGGCGAGAGTACCGTGGACACGTCGAATCCGGATCAGACGGACGAGGCGCATTCGATGCTGAAGCTCATGGAACCCGATCAACAGCTCATCACCCTGGTGGACGTAACACCCATCAACCGCACCCGTAATTTTCACAACTTCAGTCTGGAGACGCCGGAATTCTTTGACGATTTGTACCTGCGTTTGATTAACACCGATATCCCCAGAAGCCGGCTTCAGTACCTGTTTCGCCTGTCCGACAACCGCACCTACTGGGTTCTGACCCGCGGCCGTTAGCGACTGGATATGCGGTTCATCGTGCGCATCGTTAAACGTCTGGTCCGGTACCTGATCATCGGCACACTGGGCTTCGTGATTGGTGGATTTTCGCTGTATATCTACTGGTTGCGCAGCGGCCCACCGCTGGAATTGTGGCACACGGTTGAACTGACCGAAGAGTTTACCGCGGCAAGGAGCGATGAGATTCGCAGCTTCGATGATTATCGCCGCTTGGAAGACCGGTTATTCGCGGAACTGGAAGATCAGATCTATGCGCGTACCGAGACCGGCCCGGACTATGCGCTTGCCCGCTACAGCACCGGCAGCGTCGCCGATCCGCACCATCGCAAGCCCAATTGGAATCGCAGCTTCGAATTCCCCGCGGACACCCCGCCCGGCGGTGTGGTGCTGCTGCACGGCATGTCCGATTCACCATACAGCTTCCGCGCCTTGGGCCAGGTCCTGCGCGAGCGTGGATACTGGGTGATCGGCCTGCGCCTGCCCGGTCACGGCACCATACCGTCCGGGATCAAGACCGCAACCTGGGAGGACATGGCCGCCGCGGTGCGCTTGAGCATGACCCATCTAGCGTCCAAGGTGGGTCAAGCGCCGGTTCATATCATAGGTTATTCCACCGGGGCTCCGCTGGCCCTGGACTACACACTGAACGCGCTGCGGGACGCAGACCTACGGACGCCGGCCGGCCTGGTACTGGTTTCGCCCGCCATCGGCATCACCCCGGCGGCGGTACTCGCAAAGTGGAACAATCGGCTGGCGGCTTTGCCGGGTTTGGAAAAACTCGCCTGGACCCAGATCCTGCCGGAGTTCGATCCATTCAAGTACAACTCGTTCACCAGCAACGCGGGCACCCAAGTGCACCTGTTGACGCGCGATGTGGCGCAGCGCATCGAGGGCCTCGCCGCCTCCGCACCCATCGAGAATTTTCCCCCGACCCTGGTGATGCTGTCGACGGTGGACGCCACCGTATCCACCGACGCCGTGGTCGACAATCTGCTCGAGCATCTGGCACCGGACCGCCACGAACTGGTCCTGTTCGACATTAACCGCAACCGCGTCACCTCCACGATTCTGGTATCGGATCCCGGTCCGCTAACCGCGCGGATGATGGCCAACGACAGCCTGCCGTTCGCGCTTACCTTGATTGCCAACGAGAACGAAGAAAGCACCACAGTGGTCAGCCGCCGCAAAGCCGCGCTGTCGGCCCACGCCGTCACCAAGGCATTGGACGTGTCCTGGCCGCCGGGCGTGATCTCGCTGTCCCATGTAGCTCTACCAATTCCGCCGGACGATCCGCTCTACGGTCAGCGATCATCGCCTTATGCCGATACAACCCTGCAGCTCGGACAAATCGACGTGCAGGGCGAGCGCGGCCTGCTGAAGTTTCCCGCCGATTGGCTGCTGCGCCTGCGCTATAATCCGTTTTACGACTTGCTCGAGTCACGCATCATTCAGTGGCTGGATGGCGCCGGCAGCTAGCCCTAATTTCGATGTATTCACATTTTCTTTACATGGCTTCAATACTCTAGCGTTATGATAAGATTTCGAGCCTACAAAGATCTTTTGGCTTCACCAATGTTCACAAGGCTTGTCGGGAGAATCGGTATCGCCGATAAAAAACGAGCGCTGCATGCAGCCACATGAGCAGCAGCGGTAAACATGCCCACTGACCCGCAATCCTTTCCAGGAAAACGTAAATAAGAGGGAGACAATCCGTGCATCTCAATCGTTTATTCCAAGCCTCGGCCTGGGGCCTGACGTTCGGTCTATCGATGATTGTCAATCCAAGCTTCGCCTCCCCGTACCCAACCGTCGCGAAATATGTGCGCGTGCTGGAGATACCGACGCCGCGCTGGACCACCTACGATGCGGCGTTCTTCGGCATCAAACGCCCGGACAACGTGCCGACCACCATTCAGGATCGGGCCTATACCTCACCCATCTGGTACACACCGAAAAGCTGACCGATGAATTTTGTCAATGGACTTTTCTTGATTGTGGTGGGTCTCGGGGTGATGGGTTTCGGTCTGATGTTGTTCTATGCCCTGCTGCCGTTGTTCTATGCCTTCTTCGGCGCCGGCGTCGGCTTCTGGTTGGGCACCTTGGTGACCGGCACCCCACCGGAGCAAATGAGCGTAGTCAAACTGCTGTTTGCCTTGGGCGGCGTTGTCGTGTTCGCAGGGGGCGCCTATTTCTTTGAAGCGTTCCGGCGGATCCTGATCGGCATCGGCCTGGGATCATTGCTCGGTGGATTGATCGCCAGCGCCCTGAGTTTGACCGGTTTTCTCGGCGTTGTCATCATGGTGATTGCCGCGTTCATCGGCGCCGGAATCACGCTGGCGGTGTTCGATACCTTTATCGTCGTGGCTTCGGCGCTGGGCGGCGCCGGATTGGCCATGGATGGCGCGCATCTCATGTTTCAGTCGATAGATGTCCTCGACCGCACCACCATTGCCGCCGGTGCGTACACACCGTTGATCGTCTGGGTGGTGGCAGGCGCTATCGCCATGGGCTGGCAATTCGCGAATCTTGCACGCTGGACCGGCAAGGGCCGCTGATCAATGGGTGATTCGTTGATGTGGCCGAGGTAGTGGCTTGCGCTGGCTGAAGGAACCCTTGTTGCATTTCCTGCTGATCGGCGCAGGGCTGTTTGTGCTGTTTTACCAGGTCAGCGACGAAGACGGCGATCGCAATGACCGCATCGTCATCACTGCCGACGACATCGACCGCATGGCCGCCCTTTGGTCACGCCGCTGGCAACGTCCCCCGACGCCTGCGGAGTTGGATGGTCTGATCGCGAGCCGCATCCGCGAGGAGGTGCTGTACCGGGAGGCGCGCGCGCTGGGCCTGGAACAGGACGACACCATCGTGCGCCGGCGCATGGCGCAGAAGATGGAATTCCTGTTCCAGGACATCGCGCAGCCGGCGGAGCCCACCGAAGAAGCGCTGCAGGTGTTTCTGCAGCAAAACGTCGCGCGCTTTCGCGAACCGGCGCGCTTCAGCCTCATGCACGTTTACCTCAGCACCGACCGGCGCGGGGAGCAAGCAGTCCAGGACGCGCAACTCCTGCTCGAAGACCTGCGCATTCAAGGTGCGGACGCGGACCCCACGGCGGTCAGCGACCCGTTGATGCTGGGCCACCGCTTCGTCGACCGCAGCGAACGCGAGATCGCCCGCACGCTCGGCGAGGACTTCACCGCGGCACTGACGGCGCTGCCGGTGAAGCAATGGCAAGGGCCGATCGAGTCCGCCTACGGACTGCACCTGGTTTACATCCACGAACGCATCGATCCGCGCGTGCCGGCGTTGGCGGAAATCCGCGACCGCGTGCATGCGGAATTCATCGCCGAAAAGCAGCGTGAAGCCAATGCGGCCGTTTATCAGCAACTCAAGAACCGCTACGACATCGTCGTCGAAAAACCCGATGCCGAACGCCTAGCCGACGTGACTGGGCGCGCGCGATGAGGATACGTTGTGCCACCCGTATCATCGTCGCGGCCGCACTGCTGTGGTCGGCGATCGCCGTACAAGCCCACGAAGTCCGACCCGGATACCTGCAACTGCGGGAGGTGGCGCCTGCCACCTTCGCCGTGTTGTGGAAGGTGCCGATGCGCAGCGGAGCCCGTCTGAGCCTGACGCCGCGGTTCCCGAGTAGCTGCCGGCAGAAGACGCCGCCGTCTTCCCGGAACGCGGCAGGATCAATGATCGAGCGCTGGACCCTTGCCTGCGGCGAAGGTCTGAGCGGTGGCGTCATCTCCATCGACGGCTTGGCACACACCCTCACCGACGTGCTGGTGCGCATCGAATGGCGCGACGGCGGCACGCTTACGCAGCGACTCACGCCCGGCAGTGCCTCTTTCGCAGTTACCGGCGCCGCGAGTCTATGGCAAATCGCGACCACCTATCTGGGGCTGGGCGTGGAGCACATCCTGCTGGGAATTGACCATCTGCTGTTCGTGCTCGCCCTGCTGATCATTGTCCGGGCGTGGCGAACGCTGGTGGCCACGATCACGGCGTTCACCGTCGCGCACAGCATCACCCTGGCGGCGGCGACCCTGGGCTACGTCCACGCGCCGCAACAGCCGGTAGAGGCGGTTATCGCACTCAGCATCCTGTTCCTGGCCACCGAGATCATGCACAACCGTGAAGGGCGGCCCGGCTTGACCCAGCGCCGGCCGTGGCTGATCGCCTTCGTGTTCGGCCTGTTACATGGATTCGGGTTTGCCGGCGCCTTGTCGGAGGTCGGCCTGCCGGAACACGCCATTCCCTTGGCGTTGTTGTTTTTCAATGTCGGCGTGGAAGTCGGACAACTGCTGTTCGTCGCCGCGGTGATCGCGCTGCATCGTGCGTGGACTCATCTGGATTTGCGTACGACGCGCTGGGTACAGGCGCTGCCGGTCTACGCCATCGGCGGCGTCGCCGCCTACTGGACAATCGAACGGGTAGCCGGTTTCTGGGCCTAGCACCGGTCCGGATTACAAATCATTCATCTTTTTCGTCTTCACGCCGTTTGACCGCGTTGTTCACGCAGTTCTCACGCTGTCACCGTAAGCTGTTATGCGTTCAACAGCACCTAACGGAAATCGGCAAATGGCTCTCAAAAACGCGCGCGAAGGCAGCAATGCCGCGACCACGACCTCGGATCAAGAGTGGAACGTGGACACCATTATCAAATGCGCCCATATCGGCTGCGGCATGCAGTCCTGCATTAAGGACGTACCTTTTCGCAGCGCTGACACCCTGTTGCTGGACCGGTCGACGGTGGTGCGCAATTACGAGCGCGGCGAAAAAATTTTTTCCGAAGGGGAAACTCCCGTCGGTCTGTACTGCGTGCGCAGCGGGGTGGCGCTGTTGAGTTACAAGGATGCGTTACGCGCCGACAAGGCGGTGCGCGTCGCGGGGCCGGGTGACTTGGCGGGCTACCGTAGCTTGTTCGCCGAGGAGCCCCACCTTACCACTGCAGAAGCGTTGACGCCGTGCCACGTCTGCTTCTTCCCAAAAACCGTCATCCAGCGGCTCACCGATACCTATCCCCTGTTCTCGCGCCAATTGTTCCGCAAATTAGCGCGCGACGCCGGCTCACGCAACAGCATTTACATTCGCGATCAGCACCTGCCGATCAGACTGCGCTTCATCCATTTTTTGCGCACTATGGACAAACGCTATGGGATAACCAATCAGGACGGGAGCTTATCCGTCGAGCTGCCCATTATGCGACGCCAGATCGCCTCGCTGTTGTCGGCACGGCCGGAGTCCGTGGCGCGGGCGATTACCGAACTCGAGCGCGAAGGTCTGGCGATGTTCGACGGTCGGAATGTGACCATCCCGGATCGTAACGCGCTATACCGGGTGATTGATGACACGCCTGCGGAGGGACCCCAGGACAAGCACCATTGAGGTGCCCAACGCACAACTGCCTGACAACTGCCGTCATCCTGAGGCGCGTTTACGCCGAAGGATCGCGAAGCCGGGTGACACACTTGACCCGTTGAGATGCTCCACCTGGCTCGGCATGACAACAATGATTTCACCGACAACGAAACAAACTGTGGGAGCGCTTTTCAAGCGCAATTGCTGAATCACGGCGGCAAGACGCTGCCACAATAGGCCACTCCGTCACTCCTTCAAGAAACTGGAGGTTGCCTACTATCCGATTGTCCTGGACTTGATTGGCTTGCCGCAAAGGCAGAAGATCGGCACTGCCAGTGCCCGTATCGAGTGCAACCCGCATTTCTCACCAGGCCATAGGGACGCGCGGCACCGGGTTTGAGTACCGTTTTCACGCCACCGTCACGGTCCGAGGGCTAGCTTTAACACGTTGATATTAAGAGGTATGTGATGAATACAGACCACGCCGGCTCGCTGCTGCTGATCGAAGACAATCAAGACATTGCGGAAATGGTGTACGCCTATTTTGAACACCGCGGCTATGTCATGGACTACGCGGCCGATGGCGTTACCGGACTACACCTGGCGGTCACCAACGATTACGACGTCATTATTCTTGACCTCATGCTGCCGGGTATAGACGGCCTGGACGTATGTCAAAAACTGCGCAAGGAGGGCAGGCGAGCGACGCCGCTGCTGATGCTCACCGCCCGCGACACCCTGGACGACAAGGTGGCGGGGCTGGAGGTCGGCGCCGACGACTATCTGGTCAAGCCATTCGAAATGGCGGAGTTGGAGGCGCGAGTCAAGGCGCTGATTCGCCGCAAGCGCGGCCAGGTGAGCCCGGAAACCCTCGCCGTCGGCGACCTGGTGCTGGATACCGGCACCCTGCGGGTGCAAAGAGAAGGTAAGGAAATCCGGTTATCACCCATCGGCCTCAAAATCCTCACCGTGCTGATGCGCTCGGCGCCCCGGGTGGTGAGCCGCGGGGAGGTGGAACGCGAGGTTTGGGGTGACATCCTCCCAGACAGCGACACCTTGCGCAGCCATCTGTACAACCTGCGCAAGCAGATCGACCGGCCGTTCGACAAACCGCTGCTGCATACCATACAGGGTGCCGGCTACCGCATCGCGGAAACAGATGACTGAGGCCGGCCTTCGCCGTAAGCTGGACAAGGCGTTCCTTCTCCAGGCCGGCGTGATCAGCCTGGTCGCGGCGCTCAGCGTGTATGCCGCCGGCTTCGTGCTCGAGGAAGTACTAGTCAAGCAGGCGCTGCGCAAAGAGGCCGATCATTTCTGGCAGCACTACGACAAAGAGAAACAATTCCCCCGTCCCGACACGCTCAATCTAACCGGTTATCTGGGCGCGGTGAGTAGCGGCGAAGGAATTCCATCCGATCTGCGTGACCTGGGACTGGGTTTTCACGGCCTGACACCGGCGATGGATTACTCCGTGGTCTACGTGACGGAGCACGAGAATCAGCGGCTGGTGCTGGTATTCGACGGCGAGAGCGTCAACCAACTGGCATTGTACTTCGGCCTGGTGCCGCTGACCATCGTGCTGATCGTCCTGTACGTTGGTGCCTGGCTCGCCTACCGTCAATCGCGGCAGGCGGTGTCGCCCATCATCAAGCTGGCGCGGGCGGTGCACGAACTCGACCTGGAACACCCCGACGCGAGCGTATTCGATGCCGGCGTGTACACAGACAACCCCAACCAGGAAGTTTCATCCCTGGCCGCCGCCCTGCACCACTTTGCACAACGTATCAACGAATTTGTCGACCGCGAGCGCTCATTCACCCGGGATGCCAGCCACGAGCTGCGCAGCCCGCTGACGGTGATCAAGATCGCCGCCGACATGCTGCTCAGCGAGCAGGAGCTGAGCACGCCGGCGCGAAACTCCGTGGAACGCATCAAGCGATCGGCGAATGACATGGAAGATCTGGTTGGGGCGTTCCTGCTGTTGGCGCGCGAATCCGAGCAGGGCTTGTCCCGCGAACCGGTGTGCGTCAACGACCTGGTGGCGGAGGAAATCGAGCGCGCGGCGCCGCTGCTCGCCGGTAAACCCATCGACGTGCAATCCACCGCGGATGTGAGGCTGGTGGTGAACACTTCCGAGAAGGTGTTGTCGGTGCTGATCGGCAACCTGATACGCAACGCGTTTTCCTACACCGACGAAGGCCGGGTCATCGCCCATGTCGGCGACGGCTATGTGCGCATCGAGGACAGCGGCATCGGCATACCCAAAAAGGACGTCGAACGCGTGTTCAAGCCGTTCCAGCAGGGACATTCGCAGCGCCGCGGCGGATTCGGTGTCGGCCTCACCATCGTGCGCCGCCTGTCGGATCGCTTCAACTGGCCGGTCGATATCGAAAGCCAGCCTGAAATCGGAACCCGCGCGACGGTGGAGTTTCCCGGCGCCCAAAGCGAACCCTTGGCCCGTACTGGGTAATGTTCATCGGTCCCCACGCCCACGACACCTTGCTTTGATTCACCGCGAACCGCTGCAATGAAACCATCCGCCAGAGTGATGATCGGCAGTAACCGCGGGATCGTGAATCTGGGCTATCTGTTCGCGCTGCTGGCGGCATCGATATTTGCCGTAGAACTCTACGCCAATCTCATCCACGGAGAGGGCGTTATCGCCTGGATCCATCTGATCGTGATCGGCGGCATCGAACTGTTTTTACTTGGATACCTGATTATCGGCCCGGCAACCTGGTTACGCAGCCGCCGTTATTCGGATCGAGGGCGCACAAGAATCCGGACATGAAGGCGAGAACGGCGCGTCTGGTTGTAGTGCTCGGCGATCAACTCGATCCGCACAGCGCAGTGCTACAGAGCCTGGATCCGGCGCAAGACCGGATCTGGATGGCCGAGGCTCACGAAGAGGCCACTCATGTGTGGTCCTCGAAAATACGCATCGCTTATTTTCTATCTGCGATGCGTCACTTTCGCGATGAACTCATTGCCAATGGCCACCAGGTCATCTACCACGCCCTGGATTCGTACGGACCCGGCACCCTGGGTGAGGTCCTCGCCGCGGATCTCAAACGCCTTGCGCCGCGTGTGGTGTGCATGGTGCCGGCGGGCGACTATCGGGTGCAGCAATCAATGGAACAGACAGTCTCCAGCTGCGGGATTGAGCTCGAGTGTCTCACGGACGATCATTTTCTGTGCGACCAGACGACGTTCGAGGACTGGGCGGGAACCCGCAAACAGTTGCGCCTTGAGTATTTCTATCGGTTTATGCGTGAACGACACGGCATACTGATGGATGGCGCACAACCTGCGGGCGGTAAGTGGAACTACGACAGCGAAAACCGCCGATCGTTTCCGAAACAGGGACCCGGCATGACGCCGCCGTGGCCCAGCTACCCGGCGGACCGGGTCACCCGGGAAGTGATCAAGACAGTGGAGAGAAACTTTCCCGATCATCCGGGAGACCTGTCTGGATTCGACTGGCCGGTCACGCGCCGCGACGCGTGCCGCGCCCTGCAGGACTTCGTGCGGCACCGGCTCGCCGGGTTTGGTCCCTTCCAGGACGCGATGTGGACCGATGAGCCGTTTCTGTATCACTCCGGTCTGGCTGCGGCGCTCAATGTCAAGCTGCTGAATCCCCGTGAAGCCATCGCCGCTGCGGTGCAGGCCTTTGAACAGAAGCACCCGCCGCTGGCCTCCGTTGAAGGCTTCGTGCGCCAGATACTCGGCTGGCGGGAATATGTGCGCGGCATCTACTGGAAATACATGCCGGAATATCTGGATCAGAACGCGCTGCAGGCCGAACACGCACTACCGAAGTTCTATTGGACCGGTGACACCGACATGCGGTGTCTGAGGCAGGCACTGAGTCAAACGCTGAAATACGGATACGCTCACCACATCCAACGCCTGATGATTACCGGGCTGTTTGCCCTGCTGTACGGGGTGGAACCGAGACAGGTACATAAATGGTATCTGTCGGTTTATGTCGACGCCGTGGAGTGGGTGGAGCTGCCCAATACCCTGGGGATGTCGCAATACGCCGACGGTGGGTTGCTGGCTTCCAAGCCGTACGTCGCCAGCGGCGCGTATGTTAACAGAATGAGCAATTACTGCTCCCACTGCCGCTATGATCCGAAACAGGCAGTCGGTGATGATGCGTGTCCATACACAACCCTGTACTGGGATTTCCTGCAACGTCACAATCGACGATTCAGGAGCCACCCACGCACTGCACTGCAGTGGCGGAATCTCGACCGCCTGAGCGAAGCCGAGAGGCGGGCGATAAGAAACCAAGCAGACAAGTTTCGCCAATCGCTGAATTGACATGATGCATAGCTTGAAATCTACAGACGTTGTCCGCAGAGCAGGTCCGGTATGAGCGGCTCGCAACCTATCATCGTGTGGTTCCGCCAGGACCTGCGCCTATTCGACAATCCGGCCTTACGTGCGGCCGCCGATAGCGGTGCGCCGGTACTGCCGGTCTATGTCCTGGATGACGACAGCGCCGGCGGGTGGGCGATGGGCGCGGCGAGCCGTTGGTGGCTGCATCAGAGCCTACAATCGCTCAATAAAGACTTACGCGGCGGTTTGCACCTGCTGCACGGCAAAGCGGATGTCCTCATTCCTAAACTTGCCGGTCAAATAAACGCCAGCGGCATCTACTGGAACCGCTGTTTCGAGCCGTGGCGCATCGCTCGCGACACGATCATCAAGAAGCAATTGATCGACGACGGCTATGACGCGCAGAGCTTTAATGGCTCGCTGTTGTTCGAACCGCCGTTTATCCGCAAAGCGGACGGCACACCCTACAAGGTGTTCACGCCGTTTTATCGCAAGGGTTGCCTGGGGGGCGGGCCGGCGCCGCGGGAGGTGATCGACAAACCTAAAAGACTTCACATTCACAAACTGAAAACCGGCACCGAGCTAGCCACCCTCGCACTGCTGCCAAGCATCCGCTGGTACGACGAAATGGAACAGAGCTGGTCGCCTGGTGAACAGGGCGCGCAGGCGCGGCTGGACACCTTTCTCGAGCAAGGCCTGCACAACTACAAGTCGGGGCGCGACCGTCCCGATCAGGAGTTCGTATCCCGCCTTTCGCCCCATCTGCATTTCGGTGAGATCTCGCCGCACCAAGTCTGGCACGACGCCAAGGCCCTGGCGGCAGACAGCGCCATTGCCAACGACATCGATCACTTTCTGAGCGAGATCGGCTGGCGCGAGTTTTCCTATTACCTGCTCTACCACTGGCCTGAGTTGCCCAGGGATAACCTGCAGAAAAAATTCGACCGCTTTCCGTGGCGCGATGACGAAAAAGCCTTGACGGCATGGCAGCGGGGACAGACCGGGTATCCCATAGTCGACGCCGGCATGCGCGAGCTGTGGCGCACCGGCTACATGCACAACCGGGTACGCATGATCGTCGGCTCGTTCCTGGTAAAAAACCTGATGCTGCACTGGCACCACGGCGAGGACTGGTTCTGGGACACCCTGGTCGATGCCGACCTTGCGAACAACAGCGCCGGCTGGCAGTGGATCGCAGGCTGCGGCGCCGATGCCGCGCCGTACTTCCGCATCTTCAACCCTGTCACCCAGGGACAAAAATTCGATCCCGACGGCGTCTACGTGCGGCGCTATGTGCCGGAGCTCACCAAACTGCCGAACAAATACCTGCACAACCCGTGGGACGCACCCGCTGACGTGTTACGTGACGCCGGCGTCAAGCTCAATGAGCGCTACCCCGCACCCATCGTCGCCCTCAAGGCGTCGCGCGAACGCGCCTTGGCGGCATTCAAGTCCCTCTCAAAAGGGGTCGGTGACAAATGAGAACTATTTGCATTGTGCATTTTTCCGCCTGCCCGGCCTACCCCGATGCAGATACCCTACTTTCCGTTTCAATACCGTTTCGATTTGCTCTTTGAAACGACTGTCGCCGGTTGGCATCGAACACATGACCGCATTATGGATCAGCTTTACATCATCTGGATCAATGACTCCATCAAACAACGCAGCATAAGCCTGGCGTCGTAACTCATGAGTGGCGCCAAGGCGGCGATACATTTCGTGAATCTTGATGAGCGGATCAGGCTGACCGAGCGCGTTGGATCTGAAACTAGACCACGTGTATTCGACCGGATGCTGCGTCATATTCGCTGCAACCGGATTTAATTCTATATACCGACTGCATGTCAGAAAGTAGTGCTCCGCATCTACCAAGCTGGCCTTATGGCGACTCTCCCAAAGTGTGCCCGTTCGCACGTACTCTTTGTTTACATATTGCACGTAACGCCTGCCCAACGACTGCATAGTCAAACTGATGGATTCTTTATACTCAGGTGTTGCCAGGATATGTATATGATTCGTCATCAATACATAAGCATGCACATCTACCTTATAGCGTCGTGTGGCGTCGAGAAGACAATCCAAGTAAAACTGGTAATCCCGTTTACGGAACAATGTCGCTTGGCGGTTGTTACCGCGTTGAACAATATGGCATGGCACTCCGGGCAGGTTCATCCTTGGTTTTCGAGGCATGACAACTCCTTGTCAGAATATTCACGTAGACCTTATATACGGAGCGCCATTTTACTGGAGTAGCAACGTCAATGCTGCTTATTTATTAACGAAATCCTTACCCTATAGCGGTAATGCAAATGCGGCTCATTTGTCACATCTCTTTTTCTTCTAATAATGCAAATGCGACTCATTTGTCACCGACCCCTTTTTCTGGTCGTGCAGGCGTTTGCCTAGGTTACGATTTAGGCGTGTACCAAATGGGCGAGGTGTAAGCGCGCTCCTGATGCGAGAGCGGTACCTGCTTCGGCATCTTCACATCGTAGAACTTGGCATCGAACGCCTGCCACGTCGGCGTCGGGATTTCCAGCACGCGTGTGTAGTAGACCGCAGGATGCTGCGGATTGAAATCCGGGTCGGTCCACACTGCGCGCATTTCCGCTGCGCCGATGTTGTTGAGGTAGGTTGCGTTCTTCTCGTCGACGGTATTGCCGACCGCGCCGTCGCAGCGCCCTTCTGCAGTGATCTTGCGATTGGCACATACGACATCGTAGATCCGCTCTTGGCGTTCACCTTTTTCGTCGACCCAGCCCTTCACGATCTGGATGCGGTCCAGGTTGGCGCCCTGGGGATCCTTGAGTGCGCCGACCATGAACACCGGCGCAGCCTTTCCGCTCGCCGCCTGCGGCATATCGCCGCCCATGGGCACGCCCTTGGCATAGCCGATGGCCACCGCATCGGGTCGATACACATCATCCTTGCCGTACTCCCAGCCGCCGAAGAAGCGTACCGTGATGCGCGTGCCGGTGGTCGCATAGGTCTCCTTTTTCTGCATGGCGTCGAAGATCGCTTCGCGGGTGTTCTCCCGCGCCCATACCGCCGCCAGGCCCGAAGAGACTTCCTCCCACGCGAAGGTGGACAGGCTCTCGTCACCGGAAAACGCCTTGATCACGTAGTGTTTGTAACGGTCCGCCGCCGGTTCGGTACCGGCGAACTTACCCCAGTAGTTCTCCTCACGCGTCGACGCCAGCGAGGTGTGGGCGTCGGTGCTGCCGATCATGCCGAACTTGAACGGGTTGGCGCCAAGTTTCTGCGCCTGCTGCAGACCGACCTGCAGTGCCGTGCGCGCGTATTCGTACTGCAGCATACCGTCTTCCTTCGGCTTCACACCGGCGATATCCCCCTTGTCCCACGTGCCATAGTCGGCCCACTCGTCCTCCGGCGAGAGCTTCGGGTGCGCCTCGCCGTCGCCCTTGATCTGGGTGACCTCGTATAAGGGCTCCCAACGCATGCGGGTGACCGCGTAGTCTTTGTCGAGCGGCTTGCCGTTCAGACGCTCTACTGCAAACATCAGCCCATTGCTGAGATTGCCGTTGTGCGGTATCGCCAATACCCTACCGCTGGTTTTATCCTCGTACGCTTGCATCCACGCCCAGAGATCTTCCGGGTCCTGTGAGTCGTAGGCGGAAAACGGCACGACCTCCCCCGCCTTGTCGCCGTCGTCCTTGAAAATCACGACACGGTGCAAGTTGCTCGGTGTTTGCTCGGTATTGAGCGATGTCCACTCGAAGCCGATCAGAGCGGTGAAGCGACCCGGCTCATTGTGCCGGTCGGCGGCTTCGATCTGCCGGTCCCAGACCGTTCGTTGCATCTGCGGACTCTTGATGGGATCGCCCTTGAACATGGAGGCGCCCCATTCGCGAAACGCCTCGTATCCCTCGCCGGCGTTCACCATGTCATACCAGCGTTTGCCGTTCTTGGTGGCGAGCAGGTCGGGATTGGCTTCGGCGATAAATGGGGCGAGGCCGAGGGCCTCTGCGTGGTCGGAGACAACCAGGAAATCGAGCGGGCGGATCAGTTTCGCGCGCTGCCCGGTACTGGAGAGCACCTCCCCGCCCTTGGCAAACTTGTAGGCCTCATCCGGACCCAGCTTGTTGCCGATCATGCCGGAGTCGCTGGAGTAACTCGTGTGCAGATGGGTGTCGCCCCAGTACAGGCCTTCGGCGAAGTTCTTGTCCCGTACCGTACGCTCGACATAGGGCGAATAGATCTTCTGTGCCGCCGGCACGTCGGCCTCGCCCGGGTTCAGCTCGGTCTGTGCCGCCAGAGGCGACACGAACATGATGGCAAACGACATGGCGGTGCCGTTCCACACCAGTGATGTGACCTTAAATTTCGATTTCATGGTGATCCTCCATCGTGTTGTCGCCTCATTATTTTCTGCTCAACATTGAGAATTTATAACATTGCACGTCGTCACCCACTAGGCGTATACCAGATGGGCGAAGTGTAGGCGCGCTCCTGGGTGGTCATGAGCACCTCCTTGGACATCTTCAACCCGAAGCGCTTGGCGTCGTAGGCGGTCCAGCGTGGCGTCGGGATCTCGATGACGCGCGCGTAGTAAAACGCCTTGAGCGCCGGATCGAAGTCCGGGTCGGTCCACACCGCAATGAGCTCGGGATCGCCGATTGTATTGCGCCACGTCGCGTTCTCGATGTCCACCGTGTTACCGACCGCCGGGACCTTGCCGTCCGCGCCGGGCTTGCGTGACTCTGCGTCGCCCCACACCACGTCGTACACCTTCTCCTGAGTCTTGCCGCCCTTGTCCAGCCAGCCCTTCACGATCTGGACGCGGTCGAGGTTGGCACCGTAGGGGTCCTTGAGCGCAGCGACCAGGAACGTCGGCGATTTGCCCGCCGGCGCCTGGGCGAGATCGCCGCCCATGGGCACGCCCTTGGCATAGCCCACCGCCGCCGGCAGCCGGCTGTTGCCGTCGTCTTCGACGAACGTCCAGCCGCCCCAGAAGCGCACCAGCATCCGCGGCCCGGTGGTGGCGTAGACCTCCTTGCGCTTCATCGCGTCGAACAGGGCCTTGCGCGTATTGTCCGTGGCCCACACGCCCGCGTAGCCCGACGACGCCATCGCATAGCCCTCGTACTGTCTACCTTGGAACTTCGCCATCGGGTGGTTCCAGCGGTCCGCAGATGGCTCGGTGCCGGCGTGCTTGCCGATGTAGTTGTCTTCCTCCACCGCGGCCAGCGCCGTGTGCGTGTCGCTGGAGCCGACCATACCGAACTTGTACGGATTGGTGCCAAGGTCCGCCTCCAGCTTGAGCCCGTTCTTGAGCGCCTCGCGCGCGTACTCGTACTTGAGCATGCGATCCTCTTTCGGCACCGTAAGGTTGAGATTGCCAAGCGCCAGCGTCTCGTAGTCAGCAAACTCATCGTCCGTCGACAGCAACGGGTGGGTTTCACCGTCGCCTTTAATTTGAGTGACCTCGTAGAGCGGCTCCCAGCGGGCGCGCTGTTTCACGTAGTCGCCGGACAGCGCCTTGCCGGTTGCCGGATTGGTCTCCACCGGGAACATGATGCCGTTGGACATGTTGCCGTTGTGGGCGAGGGTCAGCACCTGCCCGCCGGTCGCCTCCTCGTAACGGGCCATCCATTTCCACAGGTCTTCCGGATTGAAGCTCTCGGCGGTAGTGTACGGCACCATACGCCGGGCGCGGTCGCCGCCGTCGCGATAGAGGACGTTGCGGTGCAGGTTGTTGCCTTTCTCGGTCGAGGTCCACTCGTAGCCGATCATGGCCGTGAACCGGCCCGGCTCGTTGAAGCGCTCGGCGATGTCGATGTAGTCGTCCCACACCGTCTGCTGGAAGGTCCGATCCAAGACTACTTTCGGGACCTTACCCTGGGAGAAGGCGTTGATCACGTTCATCGTCGCCTCGAAGGCCGCGTCACCACCCTTGCGCATGGCGTCGTACCATTGCTTGACCGTCGGATCCTTCAACAGATTCGGGTTGCCGGCAATGATCTCCTTCATGGCGCCCATACCGTCCGAGTGGTCCGCCACCACCAGCCAGTCCAACGGGCGTGATAGCTTGAAGCGCTCTCCGTGGGTGGTGGTCACTTCCTCGCCGCGCGCGAAGCGAAACGCCTCTTCCGGCCCGAGGGTGACGCCGAAACCCCGCGCATCCAGCGAATTGTTGGTGTGCACATGGGTGTCGCCCCAATAGACCTGGGTCGGGAAGCCACGGCCGGCATAGGGCGAATAATGCGGCTGCACGCCCATGCCCTTGGCGTCCTCGGTGGTCGGTGT
>CAMYKW010000044.1 GCA_947259175.1 uncultured Gammaproteobacteria bacterium
GTGAAGCGCAAGTGCAGGCGTTCGCGATCGAGCCAGGGCCGCGATAGGCGACCGCCCGGGTACAAAGTGTTACTTAAGCACTCTAACGAATTAGCTATACCAATCATATTGTTGACGCTGAATTTCGCCGCCTTGGTGCAATATTCGGGCTACGCCTGATTCACTCCCAGCTCTTTCAGCTTGCGCGCCAGGGTATTGCGCCCCCACCCGAGGCGCTTTGCCGCCTCCTGTTTATGACCGCCGGTGTGTTTGAGTGCCGTTTCCAGCAATACGCGCTCGAAGGCGTTGCCGAGTGTATCGAGGATTCCATTCTCGCCATGACGCAGCTTGCTTTCCACCAGCCGCCGTAACTGGCGCTCCCAATCATCGCCGCGTTGCTCCTCGCTACTGCGATCGCGAAGCTCACTCGGAAGGTCAGGTACCGACACCGTCTGCCCCGGCGCCATCACCGTGATCCATCGGCAGATGTTCTCCAGTTGGCGTACGTTGCCTGGCCAGTCGAATTGCACCAGGTACTGCATGGCATCCGCAGTCAGGTTTTTGCTGTCGACGTTGAGTTCGCGTGCGCATTGATTGAGGAAATAGCGCGCCAACAGCGGGATATCCTCGTGGCGGTCGCGCAATGCAGGCAATGCGACGCGAATCACATTCAGGCGGTGGAACAAGTCTTCCCTGAATTTCCCCTGCGCCACCAGTTGTTCGAGGTCCTGATTCGTGGCCGCCAGTATGCGCACGTCAACGGTCACCTGGTCGTGACCGCCGACACGGTAGAAACGGCCGTCCGACAGCACGCGCAGCAGCCGGGTCTGCAGCTCGGGGGGCATGTCCCCGATCTCGTCCAGGAACAGGGTG
This sequence comes from uncultured Gammaproteobacteria bacterium, assembly GCA_947259175.1. Classification (GTDB taxonomy): domain Bacteria; phylum Pseudomonadota; class Gammaproteobacteria; order Arenicellales; family JAANXG01; genus CALZGZ01. The sequence continues at coordinate 853 of CAMYKW010000044.1, forward strand.
CCGCCGCTGGCCTGCTCGAAGCGGCCGATGCGTTGGCTGTGCGCGCCGGTGAACGCGCCTTTTTCATGCCCGAACAATTCCGACTCCAGCAGTTCCGCCGGTATCGCCGCGGTGTTGATGGCGACGAACGGATTTTGGCAGCGCGGGCTGTGCTGATGCAGGGCTCGCGCGACCAACTCCTTACCGGTGCCGGACTCGCCCCAGATCAGTACATTGACGTTAGAGCTCGCCAGGCGTCCGATGGCGCGGAACACCTCCTGCATCGCCGGCGCCTCGCCGATAATGTCGGATATCTCGCCGCTCGATTCCCGCTCCTGGGCCTGCTGCCCGGCGCGCTGTTCGATGGCGCGTCTGGCAAGCGCCACCGCTTCGTCGACGTCAAACGGTTTCGGCAGGTATTCGAATGCGCCGCCCTGATACGACGCGACCGCGCTTTCCAGGTCGGTGTGCGCCGTCATTACAATAACGGGTACGTCGGGGGCGGTGTTGTGGATGGCGCGCATCAGTTCCAGGCCGGATAAGCCGGGCATTCTGATGTCGGTGATAATCGCATCCGGCTGTTCCCGGGCAAGCCGCTCCGGCACGTTGCTGCCGTCCGCAAACGTGCGCGCCCGGAGGCCGGCGTTTTGAAACGCCTTTTCCAGGACCCACCGGATCGATGCGTCGTCGTCAACAATCCAAACTTGGTTCATGCATGTGTTACCTTTTGGTAAACGGCAGGTACACGGTAAATCGTGTACTGCCGGGCTCACTGGCGAACTCGACCAAACCGCCGTGTCTACCGATGATATCCTGGGCGATCGATAGGCCCAGCCCGGTGCCGTCAGCGCGGCCGGTGACCATGGGATAGAAAATCTGCTCCCGCAACTCATCCGGCACGCCGGGTCCGTCGTCCTCTATGTCGACCCGGATTGCCCGTCGGTGCGACACGTCGCCGATCCTCATGAAGCGCTTGACCCGGGTGCGTAAAAATATGCGTCCGCGGCCGCCCATGGCCTCTACCGCGTTGCGCACGATGTTCAAAAGCGCCTGAACCAGCTGTTCGCGGTCGCCGTCCAGCTCCGGCAGACTCGGGTCGTAGTCATGCATTATTGCGAGACCCTCGGGTGTTTCCGCCTGCACCAGCTTGCGCACATGCTCCAGCAATTCGTGAATGTTTACCGGTTCACTGCGCATCGGCTGGTAGGACCCCATCATGCGGTCAACGAGCTTACGCAGCCGATCCGCCTCGTGAATGATGATGCGGGTATACTCGCGGTAACTTCGATCCGGCAGTTCACGGTCCAACAGCTGCGCGGCTCCGCGCAACCCCCCCAGGGGATTTTTGATCTCATGGGCCAGTCCCCGGATTACCGCGCGTTTTGCGGCATGGGCGTCGACCAAAGTCTCCTCCCTGGCCAGCCGCAGGAACTGATCTACGCGCACCAGCTCCAGAATCAGCCGTTCCTCGCCCTCCCAGCGGATCAAGGGTGTTGCGGTGTAGTCGACGTCAATCGCGGTGTCCGGCGTCAGCGTCAAGCGCATGCCGTGCACGGTGACCGGCTGTCCGCTCTCGATCGCCTTGGTCAGCGGCGCCAGAGATTCCGATTCATTGCCGCAGATCTCGAACAGCGGGCGATTCACCAGATGGTTGGCGCTCAGGCCGAATAGCATCTCCCCCGCCGGATTCGTCGACATCACCACCAGATCGCGATTGCAGGTCAGCACCGCGGTATTCAGGCTGTCCAGAATCCGCTGTGCGCGCTGGTTACCCGGCATGTCGCGTTCCGGGGCGTGAAGTCGAACTCGAGGCGAGCATGTTGCGCGATGATCGGCGTTTGATAGAGAAAAAACGCCTCCGCGAGGGAGGCGTTTTCGCGGCTTCAGACGCTGTAGTACATGTCAAATTCAATCGGATGTGTGGTCATGTTCAAGGCGGTGACCTCTTCCATCTTGAGGTCAATGTACGCGTCGACCGTATCCTCGGTGAATACCCCGCCGGCCAGGAGGAACTCGCGGTCCTGATCCAGGGCCACCAGGGCGCTCTTTAACGAGTCGGCCACGGTCGGCACCTTGGCCTCCTCCTCGGGAGGCAAATCGTACAGATCCTTGTCAAACGACTCACCGGGGTGGATCTTGTTTTGAATTCCATCGAGACCGGCCATGAGCATGGCGGTAAACGTGAAATACGGGTTGCCGGCGGCATCCGGAAACCTTACTTCAACCCGGCGTCCCTTCGGATTCGGGTCGTAGGGAATCCGGCACGAGGCCGAGCGGTTGCGCGCCGAATAGGCAAGCAGCACCGGCGCCTCGAATCCCGGCACCAGACGTTTATAGCTGTTGGTGGAGGCGTTGGAGAACGCGTTAATGGCGCGCGCATGCTTGAAAATTCCCCCAATGTAATACAACGCGGTTTCGCTCAAGCCGCCGTATTGGTCGCCGGAGAAAATATTCTCCCCGTTTTTACCCAGCGACTGGTGCACGTGCATGCCGTTGCCATTGTCGCCGACCAGAGGCTTGGGCATGAACGTGGCGGTCTTGCCGTTTTGGGCTGCGACATTATGCACGCAGTATTTGTAAATCTGCAGTTCGTCGGCCTTTCGCACCAGGCTGTTGAAGCGCATCCCGATCTCCCCCTGCCCCGCGGTGGCGACCTCATGATGGTGGACTTCGACTAACAGTCCCATCTCCTCCATCGCCCGGCACATCGCGGAGCGGATGTCCTGCAGGGAATCCACCGGGGGCACCGGAAAGTAACCCCCCTTGACTCCCGGACGGTGGCCGAGGTTCTGCTCTTCGGACAATCGCCCGGTGTTCCATGACGCTTCAATGGAGTCAATCTCGTAGAACGCGCCGCTCATCACGACGTCCCAACGCACATCGTCAAAGATAAAAAACTCGGCCTCGGGTCCGAAGTAGGCCACGTCGGCGATGCCGGTGGATTTCAAATACGCCTCCGCGCGTTTGGCGATGGAGCGCGGATCACGCTCGTATCCTTGCATCGTCGTCGGTTCGATGACATCGCAGCGCAACAGCAGGGTGCGGTCTTGCAGAAACGGATCCATCACCGCCGATGCAGGATCGGGCATCAGGATCATGTCGGACTCATTGATACCCTTCCAGCCGGCGATGCTCGAACCGTCGAACATCTTGCCGTCTTCGAGAAACGGCTCATCGACCACCCGCGCGGGCACGGTAACGTGCTGCTCCTTGCCTTTGGTGTCGGTAAAACGGAAGTCAACAAAGCTGACGTTGTCTTCCTTAATCAATTTGAGGACGTCTGAAGCAGACATGAAAAATCTCCTTTGAAATGTCATTTAAGACTTGTTGCCATTGAACGCGGCCGGGGGCCGCGCAGCCAAAACTTGAAACCTCCACCGTGAAGCAGAAATCGTGCCAGCTAGATACGCATGGCAAATGATGGTGTTTTGAACCGAAGCCGTGCGTGCGAGGTAATAGAGCGCCCTATGATAGTGCGCTATGGCGTTAAATGCACTATCATAGTGCAGCTAGGGCGTGCTCAATCCAGTTTTTGCACCCGCAGTCGCACCACAATGTCGCCGCTGCGCTCGGTCGTTTCCACCACCTGGTGGCCGTGGATCCGGCACCACGCGGGGATGTCGTGCAGGGCGCCCGGATCGGTGCACAAGACCTCCAGCTCGTCGCCGCTGTCGAGGTGTTCGACCTTTTCCTGGGTGCGCACCACCGGTAGCGGGCAGATCAAGTTGCGTGCGTCGAGTGTGAAGCGGGTCATAAATACCACTCCTGAGGAATCTGCTTCCGGGACAGCGGCTCCACCGACAGCACCTGTTGCCGCCCATCGCGTTGATTGACATTGACCCGTACCCGCCGCGCCTCACGGCCCTGTCCAAAGCGCGCCGTGATTCTGGCCGCCAGCTCTATTTCGCCGCGGCTTGGTTCGCCGTCAATCAGCGCCAGCGGGCCTGGATGGCTGTCGGTGTAAAGATGGGTAAAGCGCTTGAGAAATCCACGCAAGAACTGATTTTCCCCCGCGTCGCGCGCAACGATAAGCTTGAAGTTCGGCCGCGGCCGCAGGTGCCGGCCCACCTTGAGCAGCATGATGTCGTCGAATTCGTAACCCCGCTCGCCGCGCACTCGCCACAGGTCGCGTAGCTTGGCGGAGTAATTGCTGTCGGTGAGAAAGCAACACCCCCCGGCCGGCTGGGCGTAGCCGGTGAATCCATAGCGTTCCGCCATCGCCATTTGCGTTTTTCGGCTGCGTCCGGTGATGCGGCCCAGCTTATCGCGGTCTACCCAGCCCAGTCGTTCCGGCAAAGTGCGCTCCAGGAGGTGCGCGCTCAAAGGACGCAACAGACGGTCTCCGGCCCCGGACTCCAGGGCAATGACCGGCAACGCGCGCTTGAGTTGTGACTTCGGGCGTTGTCCGAGGACCTCCCCGGTAATAATAAAATCAAAGCGGCTTCGCTCCATCCACTCCCGGGCCTTTTGTACCATGAAGCCCTTGCAGTCCAAACAGGGATTGAGATTGGCGCCGTATCCGTGCTTTGGATTGAGCACCACGTGTTTATAGTCTTCGATGACGTCGATGATATGCAGCTTGATTCCCAGCTGATCCGCGACCCACAACGCGTTGTTGCGTGTGACTTGGTCACCACGGCGCGCGCGGATGGCGTGGGTATGCCCCTGGACGCAGAAACCGGTGAAGAAGTTGACCCCCTCCACGTGCACGCCCTGTTCGAGAATCATTTTTGCGGCCAACATCGAGTCCAGACCGCCGGATATGAGCGCGACCGCTTTACGTTGTGTGGTCATATGGACGGTGTAGAACGTGCGTAAGTGATTCCAGGGCGCCCCAAACGAAAGGGCCCCCAATGGGGCCCTTCGATTTTATCAACAGGCCAGCGACCTGCTCCTCCTCGGTGACTTGGGCGCGTTGACCCTTTCGAACCCGAAACCTTATACCAATTCCGGGGTATTGTCTAACCATTTTACGCACCACTCTGGGACGCCGCTAAGCCGGGTCCGTGGGGTATAATGCGCGCCTGCGACGCGCTCTCGAATCTTTTGATATATCAACAACTAAGAAGGAAGCTGTGACGTTCCAAGAAGTCATTCTCACGCTGCAGAAATTCTGGGCCGATCGCGGATGCTTGATCATGCAGCCCTACGACATGGAGGTCGGCGCCGGCACGTTTCATCCCGCTACTTTTTTGGGGGCGATCGGTCCCGAACCGATCAGCGCCGCCTATGTGCAGCCGTCGCGGCGGCCGACCGACGGTCGCTACGGCGAAAATCCCAACCGGCTACAGCATTATTTTCAGTACCAGGTGATACTCAAACCGTCGCCCCTGGAGATTCAGGAGCTCTATTTGGACTCGCTGCGTGAATTGGGCGTCGATCCGCTGCGCGACGATATCCGTTTCGTGGAAGATGACTGGGAGTCTCCCACCCTAGGCGCCTGGGGACTGGGCTGGGAGGTGTGGCTGAATGGCATGGAGGTCACGCAGTTTACCTATTTCCAGCAGGTGGGGGGTCTGGATTGCCAACCGGTCACCGGCGAAATCACCTATGGTTTGGAGCGCATCGCCATGTACCTGCAGGGAGTCGACAACGTGTTCGAGCTGGTATGGACTCCCGGCTACCGATACCGCGATCTGTATCACCAGAACGAAGTTGAGATGTCGGCGTTTAACTTTGAACATGCCAGCGTCCCGGATTTGTTCGTGCAGTTCGACGCTTTCGAGAAACAGAGTAACGAGCTGATGGCGCACGGCTTGTCGCTGCCGGCCTACGAAATGGTGTTGAAGGCGTCCCACGTATTCAACCTGCTCGACGCCCGTCATGCCATCGGGGTGACCGAGCGCGCTCGTTACATAGGTCGCGTTCGTGCCTTGGCGCGCGCGGTCGCGGAGGCCTACTTTGAGAGCCGCCGCAAACTGGGTTTTCCGCGCGGGCGTAGCCCGGCTCATGCGGCATGATCATGCGTGCGGGGGCGTATCTGTCGCATCACATCAGCAACAGGGAACCGAAGCAAGTGACTAAGATGACAAGCTCGACAATCGCGTGCCGCCGCGCTTCGCGTCGGCGAGCCGTTGTGTGCGGCGATCCACGGCCTGGGACGTCCGATGCCGACCGCTAAGACGCCCGCCAATCTGCTGCTGGAAATCGGCACCGAGGAATTGCCGCCCAAGGCGTTGTCGCAACTCGGCCGGGCGTTCGCGGACGGATGCCGGCAAGGATTGGCGGAGGCCAATCTGCTCGAAGATGCCGGGGCCGAGCACCGTTGGTTCGCCTCGCCGCGGCGGCTGGCCGTGTGGATACCGGCGGTTCGCGGCAAACAGCCGGATCAGAAAATAGAGCGCCGCGGCCCTTCGATTGCCGCCGCGTTCGACCGGGATGGCAAACCGACCAGGGCGGCGAGTGGTTTTGCGCGATCGTGTGGTGTCGAGGTCGAACAGTTACAGCGCACCAGCGGCGCCAAAGGCGAATGGCTGGTGCATCGCAGCATTCAGCGGGGCCGCACCGCGGGCAAGTTGATCCCGCAGTGCGTGGAACAGGCAATCAAACAATTGCCGATCCCCAAACGAATGCGCTGGGGCAAAGGGAGCGCCGAGTTCGTGCGTCCGGTTCACTGGCTGGTTATTATGCACGGCGCGGCGCTGATCAAGGCCAAGTTGTTGTCAGTGGACAGCGGTGCGCACACGCGCGGCCACCGGTTTCATTGCACGCATCCACTGCGTTTGGCGAACGCCGACCAATATGAGAAGACTTTGGTGGACAACGGATTTGTGATCCCCGATTTCGCAACCCGGCGACGAATTATTCAGCAGAAGGTGCAGACCCTGGCGAAACGCGTGGATGGTACGCCGATGATGGATGATCCGTTGCTGGACGAAGTGACCGGTCTGGTGGAATGGCCGATTCCGCTACTCGGAGAGTTCGACAAGGGTTTTCTACAGGTGCCGCACGAGGTATTGATCTCATCGATGCGCGATCACCAGAAGTATTTTCCGGTCATGAGCCAGCGCGGCCGCTTGCTGCCCTATTTCATTACCGTGAGCAACATCAAGAGCAAGTCCCCGAAAAGGGTGCGCGAGGGCAACGAACGGGTGCTGCGCGCCCGGCTGTCGGATGCGCAGTTTTTTTGGGAGACGGACTGCAGTAAGCCGCTCGAGACGCGTGTGGATGCACTGAAGAGCGTGATGTTTCACAACAAGCTCGGTTCGCTGTTCGACAAAACCAGCCGCGTGCGCGCACTGTCGTCATCGATCGCCGCATTGCTGAACGTGGACCTGGGTCACAGCGAGCGTGCGGCCTGGCTGGCGAAGGCCGACCTGGTTTCCGACATGGTGGGAGAATTTCCCGAGTTACAGGGGACGATGGGAAAATATTACGCCGGCCATGACGGCGAGCCCAAGGCCGTGGCCGCCGCGATCGAGGAGCACTACCGGCCGCGATTCGCCGGCGACTCGCTTCCGGTTGGCGGTGTCGCCCAGGTGGTGGCGATCGCGGACAAGCTGGATTCCCTGGTCGGCATTTTCGCCGCCGGCGAAGAGCCCACCGGTGACAAGGACCCGTTCGGTCTACGCCGCGCCGCGCTGGGTGTATTGCGGATATTGATCGAGAGGCGACTGGACCTCGATCTATTACATTTGATCGCCGAGTGTGCGCGGATCTACGGCGCGCAGCCGCAATCGATTCCGGTAACGGATGAAGTGGTCGCGCGCGTGTTTGACTTCGTGTTGGAGCGTACGCGCGCGCATTACAGCGCCGCCGGTTTTCAGCCCGACGAGTTGAACGCAGTCATTACCACGCGGCCGGTCAGTCCGCTTGATTTCGATCACCGACTACGCGCGGTGTCCAAGTTTCGCAGATTACCTCAGGCCGAAAACCTGGCCGCCGCCAACAAGCGCATCCGCAACATCCTGCGCAAGACCAGCGAGGCCATCCCCGCCCAAGTGGCTCAGGCGTCGCTGACGGAAGAGGCGGAGAAGCGGCTCTTTCGGGCGGTGCAGCAACTGACCGCGCAGGTGAGCGGTTATTTCGCCGCCGGCGAATACGACCGAGGGTTGAAAAAGCTGGTCACGTTGCGCGACCCGGTGGACCGCTTCTTCGATGAAGTGCTGGTGATGACGGATGACGAGTCGTTGCGAGGCAATCGTCTGGCTTTGCTGCGACAGATCCATGACCTGTTTCTGCAAACCGCGGATATTTCAAAATTGCAGGTGGATGCGGGTTGATCGGTACCAACCCGCAAACTTGCGCTCTCACGGTTTAGCCTTGTAATGTCAGTAACCGATATGAACACGGATTCCTACGACGCCATGCTCGCTGCGGTCCAGGCGTTTCACGACAAGCATCGCTTCAAAGAGACCGGTGGCGAGGAGCTGGTGTACCGGGTTGCGCTGATGGCGGAAGAGCTGGGTGAGATCTCGGCATGTGTCAGCAAGGGGAAGGACCGGGAGCAGTTGGCCGAGGAGTGCGCCGATCTGATGATACTCGTCCTGGGCACCGCCATTGCCGCCGGTTTCGACCTCAAACAGGCGTTCTGGGACAAGCTGAAACAGCTCGATCGCCGCCGCAGCCGCTTTGTCGAGGGACGCATCCGCGTGTCCGAATTTGATTAGGATGCACCGCCTATGCGCCTGGTAATTCTCGATCGTGACGGCGTGATCAACCGGGATTCGGATGAGTACATTAAATCGCCGGAAGAATGGGTGCCGATTCCGGGCAGCCTAGAGGCCATCGCCCGATTGTGCCGGGCGGATTTCAAGGTGGTGGTGGTGACCAACCAGTCGGGTGTCGCGCGCGGGTTATTCAGCGTCGATACACTGAACAAGATCAATCTCGTAATGTTGGAGCGGGTGCGGCAAAAGGGAGGACAGCTGGATGCGATCTTTTTCTGTCCCCACGGTCCGGAGGACGGCTGTGCGTGCCGTAAACCGAAGCCCGGCATGTTCCTGGATCTGGCGGAACGGTTGAAGGTGAATCTCACCGCGGTGCCCGCGGTAGGGGATTCGCTGCGGGATCTACAGGCCGCCCAGTCGGTGAACGCGTTGCCGGTGTTGGTGCGCACCGGAAAAGGACGCCTCACCCTGGACTGTTTACGCGACAGTGATCTGGCTGACACGGCCGTGTACGAAGACCTGTCCACGTTCGTGGACTCGTTACTCAACGGCGAGTTGGATGAACGCGTTAACATGCTGTTGCAAGGTAGCGGAAACTGAGACGTCTAGCGGCAATGCCGGTTCTGCGCTCGCTGTTGTTCCTGTTGGGGCAGATCGTCACCGTGGTACCGTTCAGCCTGCTGGCCATCGCGGTGTTCCCCCTCCCGCCGGTGACCCGCGCACGCGTCATCAGCAGCTGGGCGCATTTCATCGTCTGGTGGCTGAAGGTCACCTGCGGCATCACCCACGACGTGCGCGGCATGGAACACCTGCCCGCGGAGCCGTGCGTAATCCTGTCCAAACATCAATCGGCGTGGGAAACCATCGCCTTTCAGGTCATCTTTCCGCCCCAGACCTGGGTGCTCAAACGGGAGCTGCTGTGGATTCCGCTGTTTGGTTGGGCATTGGCGGCCAGTCGGCCGATTGCTATCGACCGCAGCGTCGGGGTCAAGGCGCTCGAACGGGTGGCCAGCCAAGGGGTCGACCGGATTCGTGGCGGCCGTTACGTTGTCGTGTTTCCCGAGGGTACCCGGATGCGCGCCGGCGAACGGGGGCGCTACAACCCGGGCGGCGCAATGTTGGCGGTCAAGGCTGCGGTGCCGGTGGTGCCGGTGGCGCACAACGCGGGCAACTATTGGCCGCGGCGCGGGTTCCTAAAACGGCCCGGAGTCATCCAGGTGGTCGTCGGCCCTCCGGTTGCGGCGCGAGGCGCACGTGCGCGTGCGGTGACCGCACAGGCCGAGTCCTGGATCGAGGCTACGATGGATCAGATCAACGCGTAGGCTGCGCCGGGGCGTCGCCCTGGTTGGCGCGCTGGGGACGATGGCACAAAGATTCGATCGGGAAATGCACGGTGGCATCGTTGACCGCCTGCAACACCGGGTCACCGGTGAGCTCGTCGATGCGGTACACGATGTCCACTTGCTGCTGCGCCCGCTGTTCGACCGCCGGTGCATCGTCATCGAGGGTCACGACGCGGCCGAAGTCCAGATCGACCCCGGTACCGGGCTTGAGACGCAGCGGTTTGAAGAAAACCGGCGCGCCGCCGTCGGCCACGCGCCCATATACCACGCCGTTTTCGAATAATATATGGGGCGGCTGGTCGGGCAGCGGGTCCGTCCAATGAAACAGAAATTTGCCGTGCAGGTTGCCGTTGGTGCGGAACACGGCGATTCCCCGGTCGGCGCGGTCAGGGTGCACCTGAAACAGTCCCTTTTGCAGTTTGTCGTAGTCCTTGCGGCTGATCTGCTGCGTTAGCGTAGCGACGTAGCGGTCCGGTTCTACGAGAAATTGATTGGCCATCAGGTCTTCATACTCGTCGTAAATGACGCTGCAGTCGAAGTACCCCGCAACCGCGATGCGACAAGCCAAAGCGGTGATGAAGAATGTCGTGATATAGAACCAGCGCATTGTTATTGCCGTATATTTTTCGCTCAGAACCCCGGGCGCGCATTATACGTGGGTTACGATCGGCGCGTACACGGATTCGCGGCGGCGCCGCACCGCAGCGCGAATTGTCGAGCGCCTGTGGCAGCGGTCTTTTCCGGGACCATCCGGTGTCAGTCGGTGCCAGCGGCGAGCTGGACGTAGTCGGCCACACTCAATTGTTCGGGGCGCATCCGCGGATCGATGCCCGCGGCGCGAATCCGCTGCTCTTCGACCACGCCGCTAAGGGCGTTCTTCAGGGTCTTGCGCCGTTTTTGAAACGCGGTGCGCACGATAAGCGAAAACGCGGGGTAATTGCTCACCGGATGCGGGGGGGCGCGATAGGGCCGCAGCATCAATACCGCCGACTCGACCTTAGGCGGCGGAGAAAACGCCCCCGGGGCCACCGTCATGACAGGTAGCGTCTCACATTGTTGCTGCACCATGACACTGAGGCGGCCGTAATCCTTTGATCCCGGTGACGCGCACACGCGTTGCGCCACTTCCTTTTGCAGCATTACACACAAGTCCTGCATGCATCGGCTGTGCGCAAGTAACCAGAAGATCAGTGGCGTCGAAATGTTATAGGGCAGGTTGCCTATTACCCGGATGCGGCGGTCAGACGCGGCCAACGCGCAGAAATCGAAGTGTAAGGCGTCCGCCTGGTGGACCACCAATTGTGGGTAGTGCGCAACTTGATCCCGCAACAACGCCACCAGCCGGGAGTCCAATTCTATGACGTGCAAAACCGATACCCGCGGCGCGAGCAAAAAGGTGAGCGCACCGGTGCCGGGCCCGATCTCGACGACCGTCTCGTCCGGTTTTGGGTTGAACGCGGCAACGATTCGGTCGACGACCGATCGCTGATGAAGAAAGTGTTGGCCCAGAGACTTACGCGGCGCCGGATTACTCATACAGGCCCGCCGATCGGTGCAAGCGCCGCGGGTTCGACCGGGCGGCGTTTGGCGATGTCGATCGCGACGGCCACTGCGGCTTCCAGGCTGCCCAGTTCGATGTCACCGGTGCCGGCGAGCGGCAGGGCGGTTCCGTGGTCCACGGAGGTGCGAATGATCGGCAGCCCCAGGGTGATGTTGACCGCGGTGCCGAACCCCGCGTACTTCAATACCGGCAGTCCCTGATCGTGGTACATCGCCAGCACGACATCGAAGTCTTCGAGCTGGCGTGGGGTGAACACGGTATCCGCCGGTAACGGGCCGGTGATTCTCATACCCGTTTTCCGGAGCCTGCGCACCACCGGCTCGATTACATCGACTTCTTCGCGGCCCAGGTGTCCGCCCTCACCGGCGTGGGGGTTGAGACCGCACACAACGATGCGCGGTTGCGGCAAACCCAGCCGGAATTCCAGATCGTGCGCCAGCACCCTGGCCACGCGCTCCAATCGTTGTTCCGTCAACTGTTGGCTGACCCGGGAAAGGGGCAGATGCGTTGTCACCAGGGCGACCCGCAACGCGTCGGTGGCAAGCAGCATCACCGGACAGTCCGCGCCGGTGCGCTGCGCCAGATACTCGGTGTGTCCCGAAAACTGAATTCCGGCGTCATTGATCACGCCTTTGTGCACAGGGCCAGTGACCAGGGCGTCGAATTGTCCGGCGACACAACCATCCACGGCGCGGTCGAGGCAGGCAAGCACGTAGTCGGCATTAGCCGCGTCGACTTTACCGGCGTGCACCGGCGTCGCGAGTGTCTGCGGCAGCAGCGCCAGGGTACCGGCCCGATGCGGTTGATCGTGCCAGTCGGTCAGCTCCAGGGCGCGGTTCATCATCACGGCACGCGCCTGCAACAGGGCGGGATCGGCAATCACCGCCAGGCGGCATGCCAGTTCCTGCTGCGCCAGCAACACCGCGAGGTCCGGGCCGATGCCTGCGGGTTCTCCCGGCGTGAACACAATGCGTGGCAACTCCTGGGTCATGGGCTAATGCAGCGCGAGTCCGGTCACGTTGAAATTGTCTTTGCGATACGAAAGTACACCATAATACCGGCGTCACTAGTGCAGGGACAGACGATTTCCCGAATGGGCGCCTGGAGCGAGAGCCATAGCGAGCTATGGGTCGAGTGAAGGCCCAGCGCAGGTGTGCGAGAACCAGCCAGGGCCGGGATAGTCCAGCTACTATTCTCAGCAATCCACATCAGGAGTTTAAGCTGTCTCCTCATATAAATGACGTAACGAGTGTTTCAGCCGCATGCCAGGAATAGTAGCTGGGCGCCTGGTGAGAAATGCGGGCTAGTCGCTATCATACGAACCGTGGCCACGATCCTTGAACTCGAGCGGTTTGCATCCCGGCGGCACGATCTTAGCGACGCGCCATTGTCCCGCGTCACCCTAGAGATACGCGCCGGTGAAATCGTGACACTGAGTGGACCCTCGGGTTGCGGCAAGACCCTGCTGTTGCGTGCCATCGCCGATCTCGATCCAGCGACCGGGACCGCGGTGTTGGATGGAAAACAGCGTGATCAATATTCCGGTCCTGAATGGCGCCGCCGGGTGGGCTTTGTCGCCACCGAAAGCGCATGGTGGGAGACGTGTGTCGGTGATCATTTTTCCACGCCGCCGGGTAGTGGCGATATTGCGGCCCTGGCCTTGAGCACTGCGATTCTGGGGCGTGAAGTCGCGGATCTTTCCACCGGCGAACGGCAAAGGCTGGCGTTGCTGCGCAGTCTGGCCAACCAGCCGCGGGTAATGTTGTTGGATGAACCTACCGCGTCGCTCGACTATGACACCACGCTGCGTTTGGAGGTGATGGTGCGAGACTATGTGGCGTCGTCGCAATGCGGTGTGTTGTGGGTTTGTCACGATCTCAATCAACGGCGGCGTGTAGCGGACCGCGCCCTGGCCGTGATCGGTGGCGTGGTGCAAACCGCGGACAAAGCGGAACGATCATGAGTGTCATCCCGTTAACTTATTCTGACTTGCTGCTGGCCGCGACCCTGGTGTTATTGTTGGCCGGGTCGTCGTTCGCGCTGTCCTTGGGGATCAGCCGCGACCTGCTCATCGGCGCATTGCGCACCGTCATACAACTGTTGCTGGTCGGCCTGGTGCTGAAGGTGCTGTTCGCTCACGCCAGCCTGTTGTGGATATCGGCCATGGCGGCGTTAATGGTGGCGGTGGCGACACGCGAAGTTTACGCCCGCCAGAGCCGGCCGCTGGCCGGCGGCTGGGGCTTGGGTGTAAGCGCGGTGCCGTTGTTCGTGTCTTCGTTCACGCTCACGGCGATTGCGCTGGTGGTCATCATCAGCCCCCAGCCTTGGTATCTGCCGCAGTATGCGATCCCGTTGTTGGGTATGGTGCTCGGCAATGCGATGACGGCGGTGGCCTTGGGGCTGGACCGGCTGACGAGCTCGGCGTTCCAGCAGCGCGGTCAGATCGAGGCGCGCCTCGCCCTGGGACAAACCTGGCGGCAGGCGATGAGTGGTCTTCAGCGCGAAAGCGCGCGGATTGCCCTGGTGCCGGTAATTAATGCCATGGCGGCGGCCGGGGTGGTCAGCTTGCCGGGCATGATGACCGGTCAGATCCTGTCCGGTACGCCGCCGATGGAGGCGGTTAAGTATCAGATCCTGATCATGTTTTTGATCGCGGCGGCCACCGGGCTCGCGGCGCTGCTGGCGATTTCGGGCGCCGCCCGGCGGCTGTTCGACGAACGGCAGCGGCTGCGCCTGGATCGGCTGCGCGCGCCGCGCTGAACGAAGCCGCGCGTTCGCCGGACAAACGGCAGGTTAATCCCGATAATTGGCCTATACTGAATAATGTAGGTAACCAGGGGTGTCTGGTGCTGTTCCGGACATGATTTCGGTCGACCAAGGCTGTTCGGGGTCGGGGGCCCGATATGGCATGGCTATTAACAAAAACGATTTACGAATCACGACGTACGCGATCCGCGACCTGATTCTGGTGTTGTCCTTTGGTGGCGTCGTTTATCTGGGTGCGGCGGCCCTGGATCTGATTGACTTTATCCAGTTTCACCGGTTGGACGATGTGTTCATCGTTGTTCCCACTTTCGTTCTCGGACTGATCTGGTTCGCTTATCGCCGCGCGATAGAGGCGCGCGAGCTCGACGCCCACTACCGCATGCTCGTTGACCGCAGTTGGGCGTTGATCGGTACCCACGATCTGGAAGGGGTCATGAAATCAATCAACCCCGCGATTGCGGAATCGCTGCGCTACTCCGAGGAAGAGATCGTCGGAAAGTTTTTCGGCGACTTTTTTCCCGCGTCGAAAAGAAATGAGTTCGTTGGTTATCTCGCGCAAGTAAAGGACAAGGGCAGCGCGGAAGGTCAGTTCCGGTTGATGACCAAGTGTGGCAAACCGCGGGTGTGGGAGTACCGGAATCTGGTGATCCGCGGGCGCGGCCCGAAGCCCCTGGTGCTGATGCACGCCCTGGACGTCAGCAAACGGCAGCTTGCCAGAAACGCCCTGAAGCAAAGCGAAGAGCGCTTCAAGCATTTTGCCGAGGCGGCAGCGGACTGGTTGTGGGAGACCGACGAGAATATGCGCATCGTCTATTTGTCACCGCGGCTCGAAGAAACCACCGGCGTCGCCCCCGACCGTGTACTCGGCCAGACGCTGTTTGAGCTGGCAACGTACTGGAACAAAGAACTCACCGGCTGGCGCGAGTTCAAGCAACAGCTCGACAACCGGCAGGGATTTCGTGACTTCGAATTTCCAATGATCAAAATCGACGGCGGCTTCTGTGTAATGCATATCAGTGGTACCCCATACAACGACCTGGACGGGCAGTTCGGCGGTTTTCGCGGCACCGGCAAGGACGTCACCCACGAACATCAGTTGACGCAGAAACTTGCCTACCAGGCAAACCGGGATCCGTTGACCAAACTATTGAATCGCTCAGCGTTCGAGCACAGAGTCAAGCAGGCGGTCGACAGTGCAAAGGCGAAGGGGTCAAGGCATGCGATGTGCTATATCGACCTGGATCAATTCAAAATCGTCAACGACACCGTGGGCCATGCCGCCGGCGATGAGCTCTTGCGGCAGATCGCCAATTTGTTCCGGCACCACACCCAGGGTCACGATGCGCTTGCCCGCCTCGGTGGCGATGAGTTTGCCATCCTGCTGCTGAATCGATCCATGGACAAAGCCACCGAGATAGCCAACAAGATCGTGGAAGATGTGCGCAAGTTCCGTTTTGAGTGGCGCAACAGCGCATTCAGCGTGTCCACGAGTATCGGCGTGGTCGAGATCATCGCCAATTCTCAGGACGTTGGCGAAGTGATTCGGCAGAGTGACGTCGCCTGCTACATTGCCAAAGAACAGGGCCGCAACCGCGTCTATGCCTACCGCCCGGAAGATCGCGCCCTGCGGCGGCACGATGCGGCCATGAATCAGGCGACAGAGTTCGCCGCGGCGTTGGATGACGGTCGCTTTCGGCTGTACTGCCAGCCGGTGATGGATATCTCGCATACGCCGGCGAAACCCATTATGTATGAGGTGTTGCTGCGCTTGTTGGATAAGGAGAACAACATTATCTATCCCCGTGACTTTATTGGCGCGGCGGAGCGTTATGGGTTGATGCCGTCCATCGACCGCTGGGTCATCGGCCGTACGCTGCAGGTAGTTGCCCCGCGCATTGACTTCCTGTCCGGGGCCGCATTGTCCCTGAATATTTCCGGAACCTCTTTGAACGATTCGCGATTCATAGATTTTCTGCACTCAAAGCTGGACAAATCGGAAGTCCCCGCCAATCGCGTCTATTTTGAAATCAAAGAAAGCTCCGCCATATCGTATTCGGAAGAAGCGGCCGAGTTCATGGACAGCCTCAAGAAGCGCGGCTGCCGATTCGTCCTCGATGACTTTGGCAGCGCGCTGTCTGCATACCACAATCTGAAACGGTTGCCGGTGGATTACTTGAAAATCGACGGCGAATTCGTGCGCAAAATGGACCAGGACCCGATTGACGAAGCCATGGTCGCCGCCATCCAGCGCGTCGCCGAATTGATGAGCATCGAGACCATCGCCGAATGCGCGGAGTCGGAATCCACGCTGCGCCGGCTGCGAGGGATGGGCATCCGCTATGCGCAGGGTAATGTCCTGGATCAGCCGAAACCGTTCACCGCCATTACCAGCACCGCCCACGAAAACGAGATCAATATCGCCACGGGTTAGCCCCGCCTCGTCGGTGCCCGGATCCTGAAGCTCCCGGCTGGAGTCGCGCCGGCAACACTACCATCCCTCGTCGCGGTTCTCCCTGGGAGGCAAATATCACCCATAAGGGTGACGAAACGATCCGCGTTGTACGCTAGCCTGGATAGCGCGCCGCGAATGAAGCGGTCGGGTGCTGCAAACGCCGCCCCGGAGCGAACGCCATGGCCGGCTATAGCTGGAGTTAAGGGCAAGCGCAGGCTTTCGCGATCAAGACGGGCGTTGTTGGGCGCGCGACGCCGGGTTGGTGTCCGCTCGATCAGCGGGGAACGATCGCCGGACTGACATTGGCAAACAGGCGCGACAACAAACGCACCAGGTCGACTTGCCGGTTGGTGTTGGTTTTGCGATAGATGGATTTCAGGTGTGTGCGCACCGTGTTCACTGATACATGACGGGTTTCACAATACTCATCCACGGTTTGGCCGTTCAGCAGTGCGGACACCAGGGCGCATTCCTTGGTGGTCAAGCCGTAGAGGCTTTTGAGCAGCGGTTCCGGGGCCGGTGTCGGTTGGCTGGGATCGATGATCATCACCACCGCCGAGGCCGAGTCGCCGGTCTCGCTGTCAGTCAGCGGCGCGGTCCACATCTGAATACTCCGTCCGCGCGGGTCTTCCAGCGTCACGGCACCGACACCCGGTTCGCCATCGCGGCCCAATGCTTGGTCAACGGCGCGGTTGAACTCGTCGCTGCGCTGGTTGGCGGCGGCGCGCAAACAGCCGCCGCGATTGGCGAGCACGGATTTTTCTGCGATCAAAGATCTGGCGACATGGTTTTGATGAATGATATTGCGATCAACATCCACAATCACCAAACCCAGGGAAAAGCGCTCGAGCACCGCCTTGATGTGGTCGTTGTCGCTGCCGGATTCCCCAAAGTGCCTGGCGACCCGTTGATTGATGTCACCGAATCGCACCAGTGCGGTCTCGATGCTGGGAATCAATTGCTCCGCGGAAATCGGTTTGACCAAATAGCCGACGACGCCGCAACCGATGGCTTGATTGACGATCTCCAAGTCGCTGTGACCGGAGAGAATAATGATCGGGCGGTAACAAGACTCCATCATCCGTGCCGCGAGTTCGGTGCCCATGACATCGGGCAACATGACATCAACGACAGCGAGATCGGGTGTGTCGGTCTCAAATTGCGCGAGTGCCGAAGCACCGTCCGTATACCCGTCCACATGATATCCGGCGTTTGTCAGTCCGGCATGCAGGGTGTTGATGACAACGGGGTCATCATCCACGAGCAGGAGCCGGCAGCCGTTACGATCAGAATTTTTAGTGTTCATGGGGTGAATTTGACATTATTGTTCACCTTGAAAGGCAAGCCATAGTATCAAGTGTAAACCATATTAGCTGAATGCCGCATCGCGGGTTTATCGCGGAACAAAACCCCGTGCGTGAGCACGGGGAGATTCAATTTATGGGACCGGGCTCGGGTAACTGGAACCGGTAGGAACTGCAATGCAAAAAACCAACAAAAAATCCGTAACCAGCCCCCTGAGTCGAAACGCAAATCGCTGGCAGGCCACCGATGAAATCTATCGTGACCTGTTCGAAAACGCCACAGACATCGTTTTTACCACCGACCTGTCCGGACACTTCCTCGCCGGCAATCGTGCGGTGGAGCGGTTGTTGGGTTACACCGTCGATCAAGCGAAAGAGCTGACTTGGGACAAGCTCGTCGCGCCGTACGACATGCCCAAGGCCACTATGGTGCTCAAACGGCATGCCAAAGGCGAACGGCATGTAAACTACGAATTGGACGTGATCACCAGACACGGCGACATTCGCGCGTTCGAAATCGGGTCACGGCCGATATTCGCCGCGGAGAAAATTATCGGTTTCCACGGCATTGCGCGCGATATCACCGATCGGAAACGCATCCAGCGTGAACTGATCCAGGCGCGCAGGGAAGCCGAGCAGGCCAATCGCGCCAAATCTTCGTTTCTCGCCAACATGAGCCACGAAATACGCACGCCCATCAATGGCATACTGGGCTTCTTATCGCTAATGGCGAAGACCGACCTCACCGCGGAACAGCAGGAGTATCTGCGGCCAGTCGAAGAGTCGGCGCGGGCTCTGATGAAAATCATCGATGACATCCTGGACCTGTCGAAGATCGAGGCCGGCCAGTTGATTATCGAGAACGAGAGATTCAACCTCGGTTCGGTGATCGAATCCACCGTCGCCCTGCTCCGGCCTTTGGCACAGGAAAAGGGTTTGTCGTTATCCGTGCATGTGGATTCCAGCATCGATGAACCGCTGAGAGGCGACGCAACGCGCATCGGACAAATCGTCGCCAATCTGGTCAACAACGCCATCAAGTTCACGGATCATGGCGGGGTCATGGTCAGCGCAAAACTCAAGCCCGATGACGGCGCGCGGGCAATGGTGGGGATTTGCGTGCTGGACACCGGCATCGGGGTGGCTTCCACGGAGAGGCGATCCGTGTTCGAACCGTTCCAACAGTCCGATACCGCCATGAATCGGCGCTATGGGGGTACCGGTCTCGGACTCACGATAACCCAGACCCTGGTACAGGCCATGGGCGGGAAGATAGAAATCGACAGCGTGCCCGGGCAATACACCAAGGTATATGTGCGCCTGCCGTTACCGGTAGCCGGGCACATCGACAGCAAACGCGCCCAGCGCAGCGAGCCGGCGGATTTTGCCGGCGCGGGTATACGCGTGTTGGTCGTTGATGACAACGACATCAACCGCCGATTCCTGGGCATGCTGCTGCAGCGTTATCACTGCGAGGTGCACGAGGTCGATTGCGGCCAGCGGGCGCTCCACGCGTGCCGGAGTCAACGATTCGACATCGTGATGATGGATGTGCATATGGCGGATATGGACGGCATTGAAACCACCCGACGTCTGAAGCGGGGCGGCGGCGTGAATGCGGCGACACCGGTCATTGCGGTTTCCGCGGACGTCCTGGAAACCAGCCGTGCACGGTTTACCGATGCGGGCATCGATGGTTTTCTGCCGAAACCACTGACCGAGGAACTGCTGTTCGCAGAATTGCGACGTTGGTTTCCACAACGTTGCCGCGGGCCCCAGCCGGAACCGGCGGTTGCGGAGACCGTGTCCGGTCCCGACATGGATGCAGTGCTCAACGCCGACGCCGGTGTGCGCATGGCCGCGGGCGATCAAGCGCTGTGGCGCCGTAGTCTCGACGAACTGGTGACCGGTTTGCCGACCCAGTTGCAGGTGGTGCACAACGCCTTGGAAACCGGATCGTTCGCCGTCGTGCAACAGGTCGCGCATCGCATCGCCGGCGGCGCGGGTTACGTGGCCGCCGTGGCGCTGCACACCGTGGCCGGGGCGCTGGAAAAGGCATCCCGCGCCAACCGCGGTGACGAGGCGCGCAAGTGGCTGCAAGTACTCGGTTTCGAAGCCGAGCGTCTGCAGGACCATGTGCGGCGGGGGCTTGATGGGCAATAAAAAGCCCGTGCCCCTTGCGGGACACGGGCTTCAGGTTGCGCCGAAGCGCACCAGAGGGCACTCGTTCGATCGGCTCTGCAAGCTGCCGATATTCCTTATGAAACTCAAGCAGTTACGCTTGAGCTTTGAATATGCACCGTCTTTGTGCAATGCAACAATGTTGCGATGCAGCATAGAGGAAATACATTGGGCTGTCAACCCTGAATGGCACTACGCCCGCAGCAAAGCTTCCACCGCCGTGGATCACGCTACGCCTTTTTCTTTTCGTCCCTCTTGGCGCCCTCGTTGACGGTCAAACCGGCGGCGCGGAAAAACTGATTCTGCATGTCTTGCCAGATCTTGAGATTACGCTGAGTCATCTCACTGATCGTGGAGATGGGCTTACCCTGCATCTCCATGGCGGTGCGCATCTGTTCCTGAAACGCCTGCTGCTGCTGATCGAACAGACTGAGGCTGCGTTCCAGGTAACCACTGAACGCGTCCTGCATGGACTCACCGTAAAACCGGATGAAGCGCATTAACACGTCCGTGGTGAACAGTGGTTTACCCCCGCTCTCCTGATCGGCGATGATCTGCAACAGAATGTTGCGGGTGATCTCTTTGCCGGAATTGGCGTCACGGACCTCGAAGTTGACGCCGTCGAGCACCAACTGCTGCAAGTCGGCGAGCGTGATGTAGCGGCTGACTTCGGTGTCGTACAGCCGCCGGTTAGGGTATTTTTTGATGATCCGCGTTTTGGCCACAATCGCCCCTTTCGTTGCTAGTACATGTGCTGTCCGCCATTGATGGACAGCGTGGATCCGGTGATGAATCCGGCGTCTTCGGCGACCAGGAATAATACACTGCGCGCGATCTCGTTCGCCTCTCCCAGCCGTCCTACCGGAATCGTGGCAATGATTTTTTGCAGGACCTTTTCCGGCACGGCGCGCACCATCTCGGTGGCGATATAACCCGGCGCCACGGCGTTGACGGTGATGCCTTTGGCGGCGCCTTCGAGCGCCAGGGCCTTGGTGAATCCGTGGATGCCGGACTTGGCGGAGGCGTAGTTGACCTGCCCGTATTGCCCGGCCTGGCCGTTCACCGACCCGATATTGACGATGCGTCCGAAACCGGCCGTCCGCATGTTTTCGATCACACATCGCGACATATTGAAACACGAGCTCAAATTGGTGCGGATGACCGCCTCCCACTGCTCGTAACTCATTTTGTGCAATGTGCCGTCGCGGGTGATGCCGGCGTTGTTGACCAGCACCGCCACCGGTCCCAGCGCCTCCTCGACTTGTTTCACCCCCTGTTGGCACGCGGCGAAGTCGCCGACGTCCCATTTGAAGGCCGGGATTCCGGTGGCGTCGGTGAACTTCGCCGCCGCCTCGTCGTTCCCGCCGTAATTTGCCGCCACCTTGTAACCCGCGTCCTTAAGGGCCACACAAATCGCTTCCCCGATGCCTCGGGTGCCGCCGGTTACCAGTGCAACTCTAGCCATGCCTGCCTCCTCGTTTGATGGTGATCAGTCTAGTTTCTTGGTTTAGCGTTCTACCGCAAGCGCCACGCCTTGACCACCGCCGATACACAAGGTTGCGAGCCCCTTGCTCGCATCCCGGCGTTTCATCTCGTGCAGCAGGGTCACTAGTATGCGCGCTCCCGAGGCGCCGATGGGATGACCCAGCGCAATGGCGCCGCCGTTCACGTTAACTTTACCAGTGTCCCAGCCAAGGTCACAGTCCACCGACATGGCTTGCGCTGCAAACGCCTCATTGGCTTCGATCAAATCCAGCTCATCGACGCCCCATCCGGCTTTTTGCAGGCAGATCTTCGACGCCGGAATCGGGCCGGTGCCCATGATCGCCGGATCCACGCCGGCGCTGCTGTAGGCCGCCACTCTCGCCAACGGCGCAAGCCCCAGATCCCGGGCCACGGATTCGCTCATCACCAGCAGCGCCGCCGCACCGTCGTTGATGCCCGACGCGTTGCCGGCGGTGACGCTGCCGTCCCGGTTGAACGCGGGACGCAGATTGGCCAGCCCTTCCGCAGTGGTGCCGTGGCGTGGAAACTCGTCGCTGTCGCACACGATTGGGTCGCCCTTGCGCTGCGGGATCTCGACCGCGACGATCTCATCCTTGAAGCGCCCGGCTTTCTGCGCCGCCTCCGCCTTTTGTTGCGAGGCGGCGGCGAATTCGTCCTGTTGCTGGCGGTTGAGTTCGTACTTTTGCGCGATGTTTTCCGCGGTCACCCCCATGTGATAGTCATTGAAGGCGTCCCACAGGCCATCGACAATCATGCTGTCGATCATTTTCCAGTCGCCCATCTTGACGCCATTGCGCGACTTCGGCAGCACGTGGGGCGCGAGGCTCATGTTTTCCTGTCCCCCGGCGATTACTACTTGCGCGTCGCCGCAACGAATCGCCTGGGCCGCCAGATGAACCGCCTTCAAGCCGCTGCCGCAAACTTTATTGATGGTCATCGCCGGTACCGTGTACGGCAGGCCGGCCTCGATCATCGCCTGACGCGCGGGGTTCTGACCGACCCCGGCAGTCAGCACCTGGCCGAGGATGATCTCGTCGACCTGCTCGGGCTTGACTCCGGTGCGGTCCAGTAAGGCGGTTATCACTTTGGCGCCCAGGGTGCTCGCCGGCAGGCTGGACAGGCCGCCGCCGAAATTGCCGATCGCGGTGCGTACGGCATCGACAATGACAACGTTATCGGTCATTCTTTGCGTCTCCTTAATAACAGTGTGTGCGTTTATGTGTATTGATTGCCGTGGGGGAGCAAGCGGCGTTCGGCCTATCGGCCCGCCGGCGTTTCATCGGCCCGCCGGATTTGGAATACGGACAATCGCCATAGGGTATAATAGTCTGTTGCGCTGCACAAACAGGCGTACCGCGGCAGCCGCGGGCCGACCGGTCGGCGCGTCCCGCCAAGGATCATCGCAATGACAAACACCGAACACGGTCAATGGTGGGACCAGTGGCTGCGCAACTGGCAGGCGCTCGCCGCTCCGCAGCGGCCCGCGAATCCGTGGGCGGCGGCGCTGGACGAATGGTCGCGAGCATTCTCGCCACCGACGCCCACCTATGCGGATGTCTTCGCGCGCATGCTGGCCCAGGGTAAGTCGTTCTTCGCGTTCGGCGACGCGCTCGGTAAGTCCTTCGAGGCCCGGGACCCGGCGGCGGATGCGCAGTCCTTGTTCCTTGGTTCCCTGGAGAGCCTGCAGCGGGGTCTGGACACCGGCGCGTGGCCGGGCGCCGCGGCGCCGGGGGTAAGCGGCCTGTGGCAGCTTCCGCTGGAAGCCTGGCAACAAACCGCGTCGAGCCTGACGCGGATGCCCCTGGACGTCATGCACGGTGCCGGCGGTGGTGCGCCGAGTTTGCCGTGGATGCAGCAGCAACTCGAAAAGATGCTGACGACACCCGGTTTGGGTTACACCCGCGAGCACCAGGAACAACTGCAGAAACTCGGCAGCCTGATGGTGGCCTATCAAAAGGCGTTCAATGAGTACGCGGGCGCATATACGGAGATGGGCAAACAGTCCGTCGAACGGGTCAAGGCGCGGCTCCAACAACGGGAGGCCGCGGGCGAGCCGCCGATCGACTCGACGAGGGAGTTGTTTGATCTTTGGATCGATTGCAGCGAGGAGGTCTACGCGGAGTTCGTGATGAGCGACGACTACGTGCGACTGCATGGAGAGTTGACGAACGCGCTGATGGCGCTGAAGAAGCATGAGCGAGGGATGATGGATGACGCCCTGCAGGCGATGCATCTTCCCACGCGCCGGGAGATGGACACGCTGCTAAGGCGTTTTCAACAGACGCGGCGCAACGAGAAGTCGCTGCTATCCGAGCTGCGCGCGCTGCAGACCGGCCACGACCAGCTCCGCGCACAGGTCACGGCTCTGCAGCAACGCGCCGCCCCGGGCAAGACCAAGAAACCCAAGGCCAAATCCAAGGCCAAATCCAAGGCCAAAGCCGAAGCCAGATCCAACAACAGGCGGTAATCCGAACGCACGTCATGGCAGCCTTTGAATTTCGACCGGACCACGTCACCCAGGAGATGCTGGACTACGCCAAGAAGTTGGGTGAGGGTATGGACACGCTGTCCAAACTCGGACCCATAGAAACCGGCGTCACGCCCCGGGACGCGGTGTACGCGGAGGACAAACTGGTCTTGTACCGGTATCGGCATCCCGACGGCGGGCGGCCGCTCAATCCGGTGCCGGTGCTCATCGTCTACGCGCTGGTGAACCGGCCGTATATGACCGACCTGCAGGAGAACCGTTCATTGGTGCGCGGCCTGCTGGATGCCGGCCTGGACGTGTATCTCATCGACTGGGGTTATCCCGATTACGCCGATCGTTATCTGGCCCTGGACGACTACATCAACGGCTATATCGACCGCTGTGTCGACACCATCTGCCGCCAGCACCAACGCGAGCGGATCAACCTCCTGGGTATATGCCAGGGAGGCACGTTCAGCCTGTGCTACGCCGCCACCCATGTGCGCAAGGTCAGCAACCTGGTCACTATGGTAACGCCGGTCGACTTTCACACCCCGGACAACATGTTGAGCCGCTGGGCGCAGCAGATCGACGTGGATCTGGCGGTGGATGCGATGGGCAACGTGCCGGGAGAGTTGTTGAACTGGACGTTCCTGACCCTCAAGCCGTTCCGGCTGATGACACAGAAGTACGTGGACACCGTCGACGTATTGCGTGATGAAACGGCGGCGAAGAATTTCATGCGCATGGAGAAGTGGATTTTCGACAGTCCGGATCAGGCGGGGGAGGCGTTCCGCGAATTCGTAAAGCAGTTCTTCCAGGACAATCGTCTGGTCAACGGCACCGCGCGCGTCGGCGATCACGCGGTCAAGCTCGACAACCTCACCATGCCGGTGCTGAACGTCTACGCCACCGAGGACCACCTGGTGCCTCCCGCGGCGTCACGGGCGCTCAAGGACCATGTCGGCACCCGGGACTACACCGAGCTGGCGTTTCGCGGCGGCCACATCGGCATCTATGTCAGCGGCAAGGCGCAAAAGCAGGTGCCGCCGGCCATTGGCGCCTGGTTGGACGATCGCACCTGATCCGCCTCTGCACGCACGGCACGTCTAGCCCGCATATTGCATCAGTATCCGGGAAGCTGGCGCAGGACAGGGGCGGCTGAACGCCGGACTGGAACGAAAGTCATAGCCGTAGCTATGGCTTGAGATAATCGTTTTCATCGCTTGCCGGGAATAGTAGCTGGGCGACTGGTGCAATATGCGGGCTAGTGGCAACGGCATCGACCGTGGGAGCGGGATGTAACCGCGAACAACGCGCGGTACGAGTAACCGCAACGCAGAAGCTCGCGCTTGAAACGCCCCCCACAACTCGCTTTGTCATTCTGAGCAAAGCGAAGAATCTTGGTCAAGCAGAATTTGAGCTGGGTTAAGATCCTTCGGCCCTGCGGGCCTCAGGATGACAAGGGCACGGCCTCGGGATGACAAGGGCACGGCCTCGGGATGACAAGCGTGCTCACTGGGGCTTTCGGTCCTGCATGAAGCTCGGCTGCGCCAACGCGGCGCGGTGGATGTCGGCGTTGTAGTAGCGCGTGGCGAAACTTTGTTCCCTTGCCGCCGCCTCGCGGAAATCCGTGTGTGCACCCGGTCCGCCGGCGAGAGTTGCCGACCACCAGCCCGACGGGTAGGTGCACTGCGGAAAGTGCAAAGTGGACACCTGTTGGAACCCGGCCGCGGCCATTTCCGCGCGGATCGCCTGTATCAGCTCGGCGTGAATCAGCGGCGATTCGCTCTGCACGACCAGCACGCCGGCGTCCCCCAGGGCGCGGCGGCAACTCGCGTAGAACGGTGCCTGGAACAGACGCGCCGCCTGGCCGATGGGATCGGTGGAGTCGACGATGATTACATCGTAGGCGCCCGCCTCGGACCGCTCGACCCACGCCACGCCATCGGTGAACTGCAGGCCGGCCCGCGGGTCGTCGTTGGCCGCGCACAGCTCGGGGAAGAATCGCTCGCTGATCCGGGTGACCCGTTCGTCGAGCTCCACCAGCTCCGCGCTAACCACACCGCTGTGTCGCAGCACCTCGCGCAGGCAGCCGCAGTCGCCGCCACCGATCACCAGCACCCGCTTGGGATTGGGATGGGTGTACAGCGCCGGATGCGTCATCATCTCGTGATAGATAAAATTGTCCCGCGCGCTCAGCATCACAAAGCCGTCGAGGGTGAGCAGGTTGCCGAAATGAGAGGTTTCGAAAACTTCGATGGTTTGATAGCGGGTGCGCTCGGTATACAGCTTTTTCGTGATCCGTAACGAGAACGCGGAACCGGCCTCGTCGCATACCTCGGTAAACCAGTCGTGGTCTGTCAGTGGCACCCGCGCGCTCGGCTCTATTCCTGGGATCCGGTGTTTTCAATGAAATCCGCGTCCTCATCCTCCGGTGGGGGGCTCGCCAGCACCACGCCCGCGAACACCGCGCCGATCTTGGTCACGCGATGGTCAACGGTGATCGACTGAATGCGGTGCAACCGCCAGCCGCGCGCTTTGAGTCCCTCCTCCGCCATGCGCCGCACGACCGCCTCGGCGTCCTCGCGGTGACCGTGGGCGGTGTACTCCATGATCAACCCCGGCTTCGCGCTGTCGTCCGACCAAGCGGCGGCGATGGCCGCACAGATGATCGAGCCGGGGATGTCGGACTCCATGGACGCGTACGCGACGGGCACCAGTGAGCCCGGAGGGAGCACTAATTGCGACACCGGCAGTTCCCGTGAACCCGGCGGAACGATGGACGACACCTTAATCAGGTTGGTGTTGCCAATACCGGCATCCAACAGCGCGGCGTCGAACGCGTTGAGGGGTGTGAAGCCCTCGCTGGCACCGGTCACAAAGGTGTGGGCGGTGGGGGTGGCGATGATCACCGATTACTTGACCAAGGACAGCTGAGCATGCGCCTCTTCTCTGCCGATCGGACGCATCATGTCCACTTGTCCGCGATGTATTTCCATCGTGGAGATCTGGCCGGCGGCAAACTGCTCACGCAGGTGATCGAACGCGGCGGCTGCCATGATGTCGTCACCGCAGGTGAACAGGTCCACCGCGGCGTACTGGTACTCGGGCCAGGTGTGCACCGTTAGATGGCTCTCGGCGATAATCACCGCGCCGGACACGCCGTGGGGCGAGAAGTGATGAAAGGCCTTTGAAACGATAGTTGCCCCGGCGATTTTCGCGGCGTCTACCATGGCGCGTTGGATAAACTCGACGTCGTCGAGGCGACCGCGGTCGCAGCCGTAGAATTCGGCAACTATCTGATTGCCAAGTGAGCGCATCGGCAAGTCCCCCAGTTGTTGATGCGGGGTTGTAGAACCCCCGACCAAGTTGAACCAGTAGTAACTCCCGTGCACCCCCGGACAGCCTGTGCCGCCTTCGGTGCCGTGGAATAGGGCGGCGAACTATAGCGACGTTTTTACGCCGATGCAACGCGCGTCAACCGCCGGTGCGGCGCTACTCTCCGGACAGCCGCAACGGCAGGCTGCGGATTCCAAGTTTGGCCAAACGCTGCCTGTCGTTTTTCATCTTGCGCTTGCTGGTGTAGGGTCCCAGGCGTACCCGGTACCACACGCCCTTGCCTTCGATCTCCACTTTCTGCACCTTGGGTTCAAACCCGGACAGCGCGAGCTTGGCAGTGAGGCGGTCGGCGTCTACATAACTCGCATAGGATGCCGCCTGCAGGATGTACACCGCCGGCTTGGTGCCGCGTTTGGGCGCAACCTCGACGTCCTTGAAGTCATCCGGCATCACCCGTTCGATTTCCGGCAGCACGGTGTAGAAATCGAATTTCGCCGTGGGCGGAGGCCTCTGCGCCGGGACGCTGGGGGTTTTGGGTTCCCCGATGGCGACGCGGTTGCGGTGTTTCTCGTACAAGGCCTTCAAGCCGCTGCCCATTCGCGTGCTGCCGCCGCTTTGCGCGCCCATGTACAACGCAGTCAAGATAGCGCCCGATACCAGACCGATGATCAACATGCCCCATCCGGGGGAAGCGTGCGCATGGGGACGACGGCGGCGGGATTTCTTGCGACCTTTTTTACGCGCCTGTGCCATGGCTCACATCTGTTCCGGTGCGCCCACGCCGATCAGATCGAGACCATTGGCCAGCACCTGGCGTGTCGCGTCGATCAACGCGAGACGGGCGCACCGCAGATCCGGCGGGGCGCCGAGAAAGTTGTGCGCGTTGTAGTAGGTGTGAAAATTGTTGGCCAGATTGCGCAGATAGTAGGCCACCTGGTGCGGCCCATAGTTTGCCGCGGCGTTGTGCACCACCTCGGGAAAGCGCGACAAGGTGTCGACCACCTCGACCTCGTGGGACTCGCCCAGCAGCGACAGGTCGGCGTTGTCCAGATCGCCGGTGTCGATGTCCTTTTCCGCGGCCTGGCGAAACACGCTGCAGATGCGTGCGTGGGCGTATTGCACGTAGTACACCGGATTTTCGTTGGACTGCGATTTGGCAAGATCGAGGTCGAAGTCCATGTGTTGCTCGGACTTGCGCTGCACATAGAAGAACCGCGCAGCGTCGGCGCCAACCTCGTGGCGCAGTTCACGCAAGGTGACAAACTCCCCGGACCGGGTCGACATCGATACCTTTTGGCCGCCGCGATACAAGGCGGCAAATTGCACCAGCAACACCACCAGCCGATCAGGTTCGTAGCCCAAGGCCTGGAGCGCGGCTTTCATGCGCGGCATGTAGCCGTGATGATCCGCCCCCCACACGTCGATCAGGCGGTCATAGCCGCGTTCCAGTTTGTTCAGGTGATAAGCGATGTCGGACGCAAAATACGTCGGTGCGCCGTTTTCCCGCACCACGACGCGATCCTTTTCGTCGCCGAACGCGGTGGAGCGAAACCACAGCGCGCCGTCGCGCTCGAACACATGGCCGCTCTTCGCCAGGCGCTGGATGGCGGCGTCGACGTGATGATCGGTGACCAGCGAACGCTCCGAGAACCAGCGGTCATAGGCGACGTTGAACTGTTCGAGGTCGCCGCGAATGTCGGCGGTGAGGGCATCCAAGCCGACGCCGAGCACGTATTGGTAGCGCTGCGGCCCCAGCAGCTTGTGCGCACGCTGGATCAGCGCGTCCAGCCGCGACTCGAGATCTTCGGCGTCAATGCCGTCCATCACCGTCTCCGCCGGGTGGCGGTAACTTTCGCCGCCTTCCCGGTGAATCGTGGCGGCGATGTCGAATATGTAGTCCCCCTGATAGGCGTTGTCGGGAAAAACGACCTGCTCCCCGCACAGCTCGAGATAACGCAGCCACACGCTGACGGCGAGGATGTCCATCTGCCGCCCGGCGTCGTTGACGTAATACTCAGTGGACACATCGCAGCCTGTGGCCGCGAGCAGGCGCGCCAGGGAGTCGCCATAGGCAGCGCCGCGGCCGTGTCCGACATGCAACGGGCCGGTGGGATTGGCGGACACGAACTCGATGATCACCCTGGATCCGGCGGCCGCCGTGCGGCGGCCGTAACCGGCGCCGGCGTCACGGATTGCGGCGATCACGTGAACCCGGGAATCGGCGGCGAGAAACACGTTGATGAATCCCGGCCCGGCGATTTCGACCTTGGCGATCTCCGGCGCAGCGGGCAGGGCATCCACGATCAACTGGGCGAGCTCCCGCGGCGCGCGGCCGCAGGCCTTGGCCAACGACAATGCGATATTGGTGGCGAAGTCGCCGTGTTGCTTCTGACGGGTGCGGTCAAAGCGCACCTCGAGCAGTTGCTCGGGCGCCAGCACGCCGTCGCGCCTGAGCTGATCCAGGGATGCGGCGAACAAGGATTGCAATTGTTGTTTCAAGCGGGTTCCCGGTATCGAAAAGGTCGTGATTCTACCCAGCGACCGTGCCCAGTAGAAGCGGAGAATACCGGGCTAATACAAATCCACGGGATCGACATCCAGCGACCATCGCACCTTGCGCGAGCGCGGCGACCGCTCGAGATGGCGCAGCCACGCATCGAGCACGCGGTGCAGCGGGCGCCGGTGACCGGCGCTGACCAGCAGTTGGGCGCGGTAGCGGCCGGCGCGTCGCTCCATCGGCGCCGGCACCGGATCCATGACGGTCACGCCCTTGGATTGGGTGTCCCGGACGGCCTGCAGCGCCTGTTTGCGGGCGTAGCCGAGAAACCCGATCGCCGCCCGCTCCTGTGGCGACTCCGCGCGCAACAGGGCGAAATGGGTATACGGCGGGTAGTGCGCATCCAGACGCTCCGCGAGTGCCGCCCGGGCGAAGCCCTCGTAATCGTGCGCCAACAGCGATTCGAAATACGGGTGCGTGGGATACCAGGTCTGAATCAGCACATCGCCGGGTTTATCGGCGCGTCCGGCGCGGCCCGCCACCTGGGTGATCTGCTGAAACAGGTGCTCGGCGGCGCGGAAGTCGAGGCTGTACAAGCCCTGGTCGGCATTAATCACGCCCACCAGTGTGACGTTGGGGAAGTCATGGCCCTTCGCCAGCAGCTGCGTACCCACCAGGATATCCGCCTCGCCGGCGTGGACGCGCCGCAGGGTTTCCTCGAGGCGGCCTTTGCGCCGGGTGGCGTCCCGGTCGACGCGCAATATCCGCGCGTCGGGAAACAGAGCGCCGAGAGACTCCTCGATACGCTGCGTGCCCTCCCCCAGATTGATCAGCGACGTGTGGCCGCACTGGGGACAGCTGCGTGGCGCCTGTGCCTCGTGACCGCAGTGATGGCAGCGCAAGTGATCGGCGCGTTTGTGGTAGGTGAGCTTGGCGTCACAGCGTGGACACGGCGCATGCCAATGGCACTGGCAGCAGTACAGCACCGGCGCGTAGCCGCGGCGATTCAGAAACACCAGGGTCTGTTCGCGCCGTTCGATGCGCCGGCGGATCGCGGCAACCAACGGGGTGCTCAGCCCATCGTCGCTGGGGGTGCGCCGCAAGTCCAGCAGATGGATATGCGGCAGGCTCGCGGAACCGGCTCGCGCGGGCAGTTCCAGGCGCTGATGACGGCCCCTGGCGGCGTTTGCGAGGGTCTCCAGGGACGGCGTGGCCGATCCCAGCACCACCGGCATGCCCTCCAGTTTGGCGCGGTACAGAGCGAGGTCCCGCGCGTGGTAGCGAAACCCGTCCTGCTGCTTGTACGAGGTATCGTGTTCCTCGTCGATGATAAACACGCCGGGGTGCGGTAATGGTGTGAACACCGCCGACCGCGTGCCCAGTATCGCCCCCGCGGTGCCGGAACGTGCCGACCACCAGGCTCGATGGCGCTCCGATAACGACAGCCCCGAATGCAACACCACCACCGGCGCGTCGATGCGTTGCCGGAAGCGCTCGATGAGCTGTGGTGTCAACGCGATTTCCGGGACCAGCACCAGCGCCTGTCGGCCGCGGGCAATGACCGTCTCCACGATGCGCAGATACACCTCGGTCTTGCCGCTGCCGGTGATGCCGTGCAGCAGAAACGACCGGTAATCATCGAGGCGGGCGATGATTGCGTCCGCTGCATCACGCTGCGCCGGATTCAGGGTGACCGGCGCCGCCGGTGCCGGCGCAGCGGCGGGTACGGGCGGCGCGGGGTACATCGTTACCAGCTGTTTGTCTTCCAGCACCGCCATTGCCCGGCGCCATGACGGCGACACCTGCCGGCACTGCTCGGATTGCAGTTGTTGGTCCGGCGCCTCGTGCAGCAGCGCCAGCAGGCGTTTTTGTACCGTTGCACGGCCGAGCGCAGCGGGATCGAACGTACGCCCTGCGTCGGTGAGGTGGTAGCTGTGTGGTTGGCGCGGCTCGAGCGGCGCCCCGCGCCGCAAAGGGACCGGCAACGCGGTGGCGACGACTTCGCCGATCGGATGGTGATAGTAGTCCGCCGCCCACCGCAGGGTATCGAACAGCTTGGCCGGGAACACCGGGTGCGTCTCCAACACCTCGGCCACCGGTTTCAGGCGCGCCGTGGGCACGTCGCTGACGGCGCCGACGGCGATGACCATGCCCACCAGCTGCCGCGGGCCGAACGGCACCCGCACGCGCACCCCGGGGCGCACGGTGAGCGGCTCGGGAACCAGAAAGTCGAACGCCTGGCGTCGCGGCACCGGTACCGCGATGCGAGCGATGGAGGTGGTGGTCATGAAGTGAATCTAACACAGCGGTCGCCGCGGCCCGCCCATCAACTTTGTCGATGGGTTCAGCTAAGCCTTTGATTGAAAACCCGTTCGTCACTTACTCACAATGTCTGTGGATAACTCTGTGGACAGGAGATCGCGGGCGCACGATTGGCAAGGGTTTATGCGTCATTCAGGTCCTTTGCGTAAAATTTGAGCATCAAAAATTATTTCGAGAAAACAGATAGTTACAAATCTCCGGTGGAGCGCAGGGTGATAAGGTCGGCGAGCGCCGCCAGTGGCCGCAGGATGTTTCGCGCTTGTGCATAAGTCGGCCGCGATGAGGAACGAAAATTCAAAGGCTTAGACTGCGATTTTTAGCCCAAGGCTCAACATCCGCGAGACGCGGCGGCCCGCGGCTGACCGCCGCTGACGGCACGGTGTATAGTCCCCGCCCATGGGCCCCGTGTATACGAACATCCAGCGCCCGGGTGTGGAACGGCTCGCCGCGGCGCCATGCTGATTCCCAGCATCTGTCGGCACATCGAGGCCGCGACCGGCGCCGCATTCGCTGCGCCGCGCCAGCGCACCGCCGGTGGTGGGTGCATCAACAGCGCGATGGTGTTGCACAGCGGCGATCAACGTTACTTCGTCAAGACCAACCGTGCCGCCCTGGCGGCGATGTTCGAAGCCGAGGCTGCGGGACTCAACGAAATCCGCAATACCGGCACCGTACGCGCGCCGGCGCCGGTGTGTTGGGGCAAAGAAGGCGACAGCGCCTATCTGGTGCTGGAGTATATTGAGCTCGGCGGCGGCGGTGACGCGGCGTCGCGCCGGCTCGGCGAACAGTTGGCGGCGATGCATCGCGCCACCCGCGCGAACTTCGGTTGGGAGCGGGACAACACCATCGGATCGACGCCGCAACTCAACACGCCGGCCGATGACTGGATCGTGTTCTGGCGCGAGCGTCGGTTGGGCGCGCAGCTCGAACTGGCGGCGAACAACGGTTACCGCGGACGCCTGCAACAACGGGGTGCGCGCCTGATGGCGAGGTTTGACGGGTTGTTTTCCGGCTACCGGCCGCTTGCCTCGCTGCTCCACGGCGACCTGTGGAGCGGCAATTATGCGGCGGACGCCGCAGGCAATCCGGTCATCTACGATCCGGCACCCTACTATGGGGACCGCGAGGCCGACCTGGCGATGACCGAGTTGTTCGGCGGCTTCGGGCGCCCCTTCTACGAAGCCTACCAGCAGGCCTGGCCGCTGGACGACGGCTACGCCGTGCGCAAGACGCTGTACAACGTCTACCACGTCGTGAACCACCTGAACCTGTTCGGCGGCGGCTATCTCGGCCAGGCCGAGTCGATGATCGATCGCTTGCTGGCGGAATTAGGCTGAGCCGCGCAGCGGAAAGATTCCTATCTCGTCATCGTCCGCGACCTCGGTGGCGGGGTCGGCAAACTGCTTGTTCACCGTCACCTGAGTGCGATCGCCGACCATGTGCGACGTCCACGGGTCACCGCGGGCCGCCAACCATGCGAGCAGTTGCTCCACGGTGCGCACGTCGGCGGGCAGGGCGACGTCTTCCTGGGATCGTTGCAGGATGTCGACCAGTTGGGCGAAGTACAACAGTTTCATGGCTGCAATTGTCCGCTATCGGCGAATAGGTCGTTTGCGCGGTTCGCAAGACTGGTATAGGGCGCTCCACGCTTTGACCCTTGTTACCGCTTAGGGGAGGCGCTATGCTGCGCGCCCTGCTCCCAATGTCATGTTCTCGCGAGGAAGTTTAATGGCGCCGAAGTCGAAAACCAAACAAAAGAAAAAAGACAAAAAGCAAAAAAAGCGCAAGGTCAAATCGATGGCTGACAAGGCGGACAAGTACGAGCTGTACCAGTTGTCCGTGCAATCCCCGGAGGAGGACATCGAATTTCTGGCCAACGTCTATCGCGATCTCCGCGGCCAGAAGGCGCTGCATTTTCGCGAGGATTTCTGCGGCACCGCGCTGCTCACCGCGCACTGGATCAAGCGCGGCCCGGACTACACCGCCGAGGGCTTTGACATAGACACCGAACCGGTGGATTGGGGGATCAAACACAACTTGCGCCCCCTGGGGGATGCCGCCGACCGCGCGGTGCTGCATATCCAGGATGCACGTCTGCCGAGTGACAAACCGCCGGATGTACGCTGCGCGCAGAATTTTTCCTACTGGGTGTTCAAGACCCGCGCCGAGATGTCGGATTATTTCCGCCGCGCCCACGTCGACCTCGACGACGACGGCATCTTCGTCATCGATCTGCACGGTGGGCCGGAGTGCTTCGAGCCGATGGAGGAAGAGACCGAGATGGACGAGGGCTTTACCTACGTATGGGACCAGGACGAATACTGGCCGATCCCCAGCGAGGCCAAGTCTTACATCCATTTCCGATTTACCGACGGCAGTGAATTGCATCGTGCGTTCAGTTACGAGTGGCGTGTTTGGGGGCTCGCCGAGCTGCGAGACATTCTCGAAGACGTCGGGTTCGCGCGCGTCGACTGTTACTGGGAGGGTACCGATGAAGACGGCGAGAGCGGTAACGGCATCTTCACTCCCGAGGATAAGGGCGAACACTGCCTGTCCTACGTCGCCTATCTGGTGGCG
Source organism: uncultured Gammaproteobacteria bacterium (assembly GCA_947259175.1). GTDB lineage: Bacteria > Pseudomonadota > Gammaproteobacteria > Arenicellales > JAANXG01 > CALZGZ01. Next base: position 35,759 of record CAMYKW010000044.1, read on the forward strand.
CAGAAATAAGCGCGCAACGGTGCGCTGACGGCCCGGCACTGATGAATCGCCTGCCTGTGGGCGTCGCCTTGAGTGGCGGCACCGCCAAGTCGATGTTTCACATCGGCGCCTTGCGCGCGCTGCGGGAGGCCGAGATTCCCATTGATTATCTCGCCGGCACCAGCGGCGGCAGCATCGTCGCGGTGATGGTGGCTTCGGGCATGTCGGTGGCGCACATGGAGCAGCTCGCCCTCGGCATGAGCTGGTGGAAACTCGCCAGTATCAAGCTCACCAGACTGGGCTTCGTCTCCAGTGAACCCATCGAGTACTACATCGACGACGTGCTGCAGGCGGCTCGCTTCGAGGATCTTGCGCTTCCCTGCGCGGTGACGGTCACCAACCTGCTCACCGGTCAGAAGGCGGTGATCAAGCGCGGCCCGGTGGCGCCGGTGGTGCGCGCCAGTTGCAGCATTCCCCAGATCTACCTGCCGGTCGAGCTCGACGGCGAACATTACGTCGACGGCGGTCTGTCGGAGTATCTGCCGGTGGAAACCGTGCGTGAATTCGGTGAACAGTTCACCATCGGCATCAACCTGAGCACCAAACGCAGCGTGTACCGGCGCCCGAAACACATCCTGCAGCTGATCATGCAGATCACCAACATGATCGCCAAGCAGAACGTCGCCCAGTCCATGCGCCGCGCCGATTTTCTACTGCACCCGGATGTGGACGAGTTCAGCTCGTTCGATTTCGGCAACACCCGCCAGCTGATGGAGTTGGGCTACCGCTACACCAGCGAGAACATGGACGCGCTGCAGGCCGCATGGCGCGACAAGAGCCGCATGTGGCGCCGGCTGCTGCGCCGGCTTCAGTAACCCGAACATTGCACCAAGGCGCCCAGCTACTATTCCTGGTAAGCCATAGCAATACTCGCAACGTCAAACTACGAGCAGGAGGCATAAGATCTTGGTACGCCTTGCACAGAATAGTAGCTGGACTATCCCGGCCCTGGCTCGATCTCGAACGCCTGCACTTGCACTTCACTCAACCCATAGCTACGGCTATGGATTTCGCTCCAGCGCGGCGTTCAGTCGTCCGATCTCTTCGCCAGCTTCCGGGATCCTTGGTGCAATATCCGGTCACTGGTAGCCGGTCAATTCCACGTAACCGGTGCCGGACACCGGACGGCCGGCTTCGCGGCCGGTGGCGCTCACCGACCCCTCCCAGTAGCGAAAGGTGGTGTTCATCTCCTGGCGCGGAAGGCGCGGCGTCACCTCCAGCTCCAGGGCGCGCCGCGGGACGCGAATCCGCCACTTGGCGGGATATGCGACACCGCTGACCGGGCTGGTCCACGCGTCCAGCACCTCGATGGCAAAGTCGCCCGGATGCAGGCGGGTGACGCCCCCGTCGGGATCCACGTAGCTGCCGCTGGCGAACTCCGCCAGCGCCGCATCGCGGTTGCGAAACCGGTACAGCATCAGTTCCGCGGCGCCCGATAACTGCAGCGAGAACCAGTCCCATCCCGTCTGTCCCGCCTCCAGCGCCGAGGTCGACCATTCGTGATCGAACCAGCTCAGGCCGCTGACCACATGGGTCTCACCACCGACCCGCAGGGTGCCGGTGGTGGCCATCCGCGTGAGTGAATAGTAATAGGATGCGTTACCGGGAGTCGCGCTCTTCTGGCTGAGTCCGTTGTCGCCATGACGCACCGCCGGTTTGGTGCTGGTCAAAGACAGCGCGATGGCGGCGGCGTCACTAGCCGCCGTTACGCGTAGACTGAGGCAGCCGTCGCAACCGCGTGCCGGCTCGGCGCCGTCCGCGGTCACCCGCCAATCCTCAAGCCACGCGCGGAATGGCGCGCTGTCGACCCCGGCCAGGCCCAGGGCGCCGCGCGCGACGCGCTCGTCGTGATAAAAGCCGTCCCCGTCGACGTCGGTGACGGCGAAATGCGCCATGTACGCCTGGTTGGTCGCCCACGCCGAGGCACTCACCGGAGGTTCGGGGGCCACCGCGAAGCGAAACAGGGTGAACTGAAAACCGAAGCGGCGTTCGTCGGCGGTGCTCAGGTTGCCGGTGAAATACCACCACTCGCTCTTGAAGCCGGGATGCGCGCCGTGGTCGCGGGGGAAGGCGAACGGCGTCGGCGCCATCGCCCGTTGGTACCCTTGCGTGTCCGTGCTGCTCAAGGTCTCGACCACCGACTGCACCGGCGGCGCGTTGCCCTGCGGGCCGCCGCAGGCGATCAGCCACAACGCCGCCACCGCCGGCAGGCTGCGCAAACCGGCGGTCACGCTATTCATGCCGCAGGGCGAAGCTCGGCGGCGTGCGCGCCAGGCGCAACGCCGGATACAGGCCCGCCAGCAGACCGGCGCCCACCGCCAGGGCGAGGCCGAGCACAAAGTGTTCCGGCGTCAGCCACACCTGCATGGTCCAGCCGAACGAGCGCTGGTTGATGATGAAAATAAGCGCCAGCGCCAGGAACAGGCCCAGCGGCAGCGCCAGCACCCCGGCGGCGAGACCCAACAGGCCGGTCTCGGTGGTGACCAGCGCCCACAGTTGCCGTGGGGTGAAGCCGTTGGCGCGCAGCACCGCGAACTCGCGGCCGCGCTCCAATTGAATCGACATCAGCGCGCTGAAGATGCCGATCACCGCGATCACCACCGTGAGCACCCGCAGCACCTGGGTCACCGCGAAGGTGCGGTCGAAGATGTCCATCGACAGCGCCCGCAGTTGCCGGTTGGACCGCAGCGTCAAACCGCTGCCGGCGAGCACATCGCGCTCAAGCGCCGCCGCGAAGCGCTCGGCGTCAACGCCGGGATCGAGATACACCGCGAACGAGGAAATCGCCGCGTCCGCCCAATGTCGCTGGTAGGTGTCGCGGTGCAGGGCGACCACGCCGCGGTCCGAGCCGTAGTCGTAGAACACCCCGGCGATGGCGAATTCGCGCGTCCCCGAATCGGTGCGCAGCACCACGGTGTCGCCCACGCCGCGCCGATTGTGGTATGCGTACGGCTCGGAGACGATCACCGCTTCGCCGGATTTGAAGCGCGGCCAGGCGCCGGCGGCGTCGCCGTGTTTGAACTGAAAGTTGGCGAACGCCGCGGCATCCGCGTCCAGCACGAACAACTGGGTGCGGCCGGCGGCGCCGTCAAGCTTCGTCCAGCGCGCGGTGGTGATGGACGCCACTTCGGGCAGCGCCGCAACGCGGCGGATTACCCCGGGGTCTACGTTCCCGGCGCCGCCCGATGCGGACACATACAGGTCGGCGCGCAGATAGTTCACCAGCCAGTGCTCGACGGTGGCGCGGAAGCTGGTGATCATGATGCCCACGCCGACGGTGGCCGACACCGCCACCGCCAGGGCGGCGACGGTGACCCGGGTGCGGCTGAGGCTTTCGGTGACACCCCGCCCGGCCATGCGGCCGATGAGCCCCAGCGCCCGCGACAGGCCGCGGTGGGTGATGCGCACGATCAGCAACAGCAATGCCGGCGCCAGCAGCGCGAAGCCGAAGATCGCGAAAAACAGGCCGGCGAAACCGGCATACAGATTGCCGCCGGGCAGCGCCAGCAGCACCGCCGCCGCCGCGCTGGGGGCGAGCGCCCAGCGCGCCAACCGGCCCACCGAGCTGCGCGCCGCGCTCTCCTGGCCGGAGCGGGTGTAGGTGATCTGTGGCGGCACCCGGCTCGCCTCCAGCGCCGGCGCCAGCGCCGCGAGCACCGTCGCGCCGATGCCCAGGGCGACGCCCTTGGCGAGGCTGAGGGCGCTGATCGATACCTTTTGCACGTCGAGTCGGAAATACAGATCGTTGATGGTCTGGGCCACCAGCCCCAGCAATTGATGGCTCAGACTGATGCCCAGCGCGATTCCGGCGAGCACACCCAGCACGCCGAGGGCCAGGGCCTCGCCGCCGACCGCCAGGAACAGCTCGCGGTCACCGACGCCCAGCGTGCGCAGGGTCGCGATCTGCGCATGTCGCTGCAGCACCGACACCGTCATCGTGTTGTAAATCAGGAACATGCCGACCACCAGGGCCAGCAGGCTGAGCGCGGTGAGGTTGATTTCGAATGCGCGTGTCATTTGTCTAAGGGCGTTGCCGCGCGAGGCGCTGCCCGCCAGTTCCGCTTCCGGCGGCAACAGGCGGCGCACCCGCGCCACCGCCTCGGGTCCGGCGAGCTCCAGGTCGATGCGGGTGAGGCGCCCGAGCCGGCCGGTGACCACCTGGGCGGTGGCGATGTCGGTGAGTACCACGGCGCGCAGCGCCTGTTCCTCGAGGGCGCTGCCGGGTTTTCCGGCGGCGGTCACCCGCAGGCGGTGAAGTCCTCCGGCGCCGCGCACTTTGAGTTCACCGGGGATGGCGAGCCCCAGCCGGCGGGCGGTGGCGTCGGTCAGCAGCGCGGCGTTATCGGTGCTCAACAGCTCAGTGGCGCTCAGGTCGCGGGTGGCGCGGTAAATCGCACTGTTGTCGGTTTGCGCCAGCGGGTCGATGCCGATGACGCTAAGGCGCTCCGCGTCGTGAGCGACCAACCGCACCGTGCCTTCGACCACCGGCCACAGCTGCCGCAGGCCGTGTTCCACGCGCAGGTCGCGGTACAGGGTTTCGTCCAGCCCCGCGGGACCGCCGATGATGTGATGCGTGGCCTGCCCGGCAACCATCTCGTTGGACAGTTTGAACGCGCGGCGCGCGCTGTCGTTGGTCAGGTCGATGGCGATCACCACCGCCACCCCCAGAGCGATGCCGACCATGGACAGGATTGACTGCCACGGGTGGCGCAGCAGGTTACGCAGCGAGACGCGGGCGAGCATCATGACGCCGCTTCGGCGAGCGCGCCGTCCTGCAGGTGCAGGATGCGGTCCGCGCAGCTCGCCACCTCCGGGCTGTGGGTGGCGGCAATCACCGTGGTGTAGTCGCGCCCGGGCATAGCCCGCAGCAGCGCCAGGACTTGGTGCTCGGTATCGCGGTCGAGATTGCCGGTCGGCTCGTCGGCCAGCACCAGCGAGGGTTTGTGCGCCACCGCCCGGGCCACCGCGATGCGCTGCTGTTCGCCGCCACTGAGCCGGTCGGGGAACGCGTCGGCGCGGTCGGACAGGCCGAGCTGAGAGAGCAGTTCTGCGACGCGCTGTTGCGCCCGCGCGCGGTCGATACCGTTGAGGTCGAGGGTGAACGCCAGGTTTTCGAATACCGTCAACGTCGGGATCAGGTTGAAGAACTGGAACACGAAGCCGATGTGTTCGCGCCGGAACAGGGTGCGGCGGCGCTCGTCGAGGGTGGAGATGTTCATCCCGCGGAACAGGATATCGCCGCGCGACGGCAGGTCGATGCCGCCGAGCAGGTTCAGCAGCGTTGACTTGCCCGAACCGCTGCGCCCGAGTATGGCGACGAATTCGCCGCTGCGGAAACGGGCGTTGATCCCCCGCAGCACAGTGCGCTCGCGCTGGGCGTCGGGATAGATCTTGTGCACGTCAGATAGTGCGATGATTGGATCGGCGTCGGCCATGGGTGTCGCTGCGAAACATCAATGCTGACAGCTTAAAGTCTACGCACCCGGGAGTGAAGTGGCCCAGCGACTATTCTCGGCAATATCTATCGGCGATTAATCAACGCCTCTTCGTAGCAGTGTGCTTACAGGCGGTTCCACCGCATACCCGGAATAGTCGCTGGGGGCTGATATACTCCCCGCGCGGTTACTCACGAAACAAGTGTCCTGTCACATACGTTGAACACACTGCTCCTGGTCCTTGGCTTCGCCCTGATCGTGGCCTTGACGTGGTGGGCCGGGTTGCCGCGTCCCAAGCCGGCGGCGCGCGGCGGTGGCATCCACCCGCCGCGGCGCTGGCGCGAAGACGACGCCGAATCGCTGGTGGTCGCGACCTACAACATTCATGGCGGCAAAGGCGTGGACGGTAGGCGCGATCTGGCGCGCGCCGCAAAAATGTTACGCGACGCCGATGTCGCCGCGCTGCAGGAGGTGCGCGCCGGCGCCGGCGGCGATCAGGCGGCGGCGATCGCCCGCGTCAACAACAAAGGCTGGTTGTTCGCCCCCACCCTGACCCGCTGGTTTCGCGACGTCCGCGGCAATGCCCTGATCAGCGCGTTCCCCGCCGCCGAGTGGCGCCGCGAGCCGCTGGTCAATATCGCCGGTCGCCGCTACCGCAACCTCGCGATCGTTAGGCTGCGCGTTGGGCGGCGCGATCTGTGGGTGTTGTTCACCCACCTGCACACCCGCGCCGGTCGCACCGAGCAACTGCGCGCGGTGCTGGCGCGCTTCGCGCAGTATGAACCGGCGATTCTACTCGGCGACCTCAACACCACCCGCGCCGATCCGCAGCTCGCTGCGGCGCTGAAAGACGGCGCCGTCGATGCGTTGCGTGAGACGCTCGGCGACGAGGACCGGGACGACCGCGTCGACTGGATTATCACCAGGGGCGTGACCATCGACACCGGCGGCGTGCGCGATGTGGGCGTGTCCGACCACCCGTATTACTGGGTGCGGGTCGGGTTGTGACTGCGTAGCAGGAATCGCGTGCCAGGCTCCGAGGTCGGGGCTTTGTAATGGGGACGCTTTTTCCGCGCGATTGTCATATTCGCGGTTGCAAACCGCTCCCACGGGAGTCAGTCGCGGTGGCAGACCGCTCCCACGGGAAGTCTGTCGCGGTTGCAAACCGCTCCCACTATCATTAATAGAGTCACGCCCCAAAACCGGCCGGGGCCCGACGCTCACAGGACTACAGCGAAGTCTCGAGGCGAGAAATCAGCTTGTCGAGTTCCTGGCTCAATGCCGCGGGCACCCGGTCGCCGAAGTTGCGGTAGTAATCGCGTACGCTGATCGCTTCGGACAGCCAGCCCTCTAAGTCAACGTGCAACAGCGCCTCCATGTCGTCGGGCGTGACGTCCACCCCGTTGGTGTCGAGCGCACCGTTGGCCGGTAGGTTGCCGATCACGGTTTCAGTGGCGTCGGCGGTGCCTTCGCAACGCTCGAAGACCCACTTGAGCACCCGGCTGTTGTCGCCGAAACCCGGCCACAGAAACTTGCCGTCCTCGCTCTTGCGGAACCAGTTCACGTAATAGATCTTCGGCAGCTGCGCGCCTTCGCGTTCCTGCAGCGACAGCCAGTGCGCCCAGTAGTCCGCCATGTTGTAGCCGCAGAACGGCAGCATTGCCATCGGGTCGCGACGCACCATGCCCAGGGCGCCGGTGGCGGCTGCGGTCTTTTCGCTGCCCATCATCGAGCCGATGAACACGCCGTGCTGCCAATCGCGCGCCTCGTGCACCAGCGGCACCACGGTGGCGCGGCGGCCTCCGAACAGGATGGCGCTGATCGGCACCCCCTTCGGGTCTTCCCATTCCGGGGCAATCACCGGGCATTGACGCGCGGGCGCGGTGAACCGCGCGTTGGGGTGGGCGGCCTGCGCCTCGGCGTGGGGGTGCCACTCATGGCCCAGCCAGTTGGTGAGCGTGGCCGGCGGCTCGTCGGTCATCTCCTCCCACCACACGTCGCCATCTGCGGTCAGCGCACAGTTGGTGAAGATGCAGTTCTCCTTCAGGGCGAGCATCGCGTTCGGGTTCGACTTCATGCTGGTGCCCGGCGCGACGCCGAAAAAGCCCGCCTCGGGATTGATTGCGTACAACCGCCCGTCGTCGCCGAATTTCATCCACGCGATGTCGTCGCCGATGGTTTCGCACTTCCAACCGTCCAGGGTCGGATTCATCATCGCCAGGTTGGTTTTACCGCAGGCGCTGGGAAAGGCCGCGGTGACGTAACGCGACACCCCTTGTGGATTGGTGAGTTTCAAGATCAGCATGTGTTCGGCGAGCCAGCCCTCGTCGCGGCCCATCACCGAAGCGATGCGCAGCGCGAAGCATTTCTTGCCGAGCAGGGCATTGCCGCCGTAACCGGAACCGAACGACCAGATCTCCCGGGTCTCGGGGTAGTGCACGATGTATTTATTGTCGGCGTTGCACGGCCACGGCACGTCTTTCTCGCCATCCGCCAGCGGCGCGCCGACGGAATGCAGGCACGGCACGAAGTCGCCGTCGCCCAGGGTATCCAGGACCTTTTGTCCGACGCGGGTCATCATGTGCATATTGGCGACCACGTAGGGGGAGTCGCTGATCTGCACCCCGATGTGGGCGATGGGTGAGCCGACCGGCCCCATGCTGAACGGGATCACGTACATGGTGCGACCGCGCATCGAGCCGGTAAACAGCTCGCGCAGCGTGTTCTTCATGTCGTCGGGGTTGTGCCAGTTGTTGGTCGGACCGGCGTCGTCCTCGTTGACGGAGCAGATAAACGTGCGGTCCTCGACCCGCGCGACGTCGGCGGGATCGGACATCACCAGGATGCTGTTCGGGCGTTTGCTGTCATTCAGCTTCCGCGCCGTGCCGCTGTCGAGCATGATGCGGATCATTTCGTCGTATTCGGCCGGGGAGCCGTCGCACCAGCGCACCTCTTCAGGCTGACACAGGTCGCGCACCTCCTCCACCCAGGCCTTGAGCTTGGCATTGTTCGTCATTACTGCTTTCTCCAATTCTTCATCGGTATGTCATTTGCGTCCGGGCCGGCACGGGACGCCATTTTTCCGGGGTGACGGTCACCTGGTCCCGGGCAGGGCGCCCGGGAACGCCAGGCACGGAAGTCTACAACATTCGCTGGGGCCAGACCCCAACATTCGGGGAATCAGCGCCCAATTCACGATGGACGCCGGGATCCGGCTCAACGTTCCGCCGCGTACAACCCCCCGTTGCGGGTGGCCAGGAACGCGTCCAGCGGAATGTCCTCCTGTTTGACCAAACCCTTGTCCGGCAGCACGCCGGCATCCACCAGCTCGAGCACCGCGCACACCGAGGCGGCGGTGGTCCAGGAGATCGCGCGCCACTGCTGCCCGGCAATGGTCTTGGGGTAATACGCGCGCACGAATTCCTCGCGCATCAGGCGTCCGCCGCGGTGTCCCTCGGCGGCGGCGTGGACGTACACCACGTCTTCGCCCACCGGCGGCTTGGCGTTGACCAGGATCTCTCCAGCCTCCTCGCGCCGGTGCTTCATGTGCAATTCCTGAAAGAAAAAGCGCATCAGCGCGCAGTGCCCGGGGTAGCGCAGCGTCTTGTAGTTGAGTTCGTGCACGCGGCCGACGTAGCTGTCGCACATTGTGCCCAGTCCGCCCGAGGTAGTGAATGCCTCGAGTTGGATGCCATGAATAACCACGGTCTCGACCTGGCCCATGGGCGGCACCAGCTTCTTCTCGCCATTAGTGATCACCTCGCAGTCGTTGAGATATTCGTTGACCACGCCCTCCGGCGACCAGTTGAACGCGTAGCCGAGCAGTCCGCGTGGGTGCTGCGGCAACGCTCCGACACGCAGTTCGATGCTGCGCAGGGTGTCTAACTTGCGGCTCAACGCGGCGCCGGCGATGGCGATGAAGCCGGGCGCCAATCCGCATTGAGGAGCCATCACCGCGCGCGCATCGCCGCACAGTTCGATAACATTCTTGGCGGTGGGCACATCTTCGGTGAGGTCGAAATAGTGCACCCCCTGGGTCTGCGCCGCCCGGGCAACATCGAAAATCAGATGGTAGGGCAGGCAGGCGACCACCGCGTCCGCCGATTCGAGCAGTTCCGCCAGTTTATTGCCGTCCTCGATATCGACACGGCTGGTGGGCAGGGGAAGACCCGGTGTATCCCGGGAGTCCACCCCGTGCACCTCGAACCCGCTTTCGTGCAGCAAGCTGGCGACGAGCGACCCGACCCGCCCCAGGCCCAATACCACCACCGATTCGATTCGCTTCGCCATGGGTTCGATTCTATGCGTCCGGTTAAGCCAGTTTGAGGATTATATACAAGCGTTCAACGCGTGGTCAGTGGCGGTCAGTGCAACCTGAAACGCAGCCATTTAGCAGGCCATATTCTTATCATAATTGCGGTATCCCGGGATTCAAAAAATTGAATCACTGTCTATAATTATAAGTAGGGGGGTCGCCGGTATCGACCGCGAACCGATAGAAAAATCAATTGCTGTCGCGGGCGAAACCAAGATCCGGAATTCATGTCTAGGGGGACATTCGCCCATGCGGATCTTTGGCAGTCACAGTTTGTTGCAGCGATGCAGTATGCAGACGCCCGCGTGGGCGGCGCTGTTCGTTCTGCTTCTGGGCGCCGCCCCTGCGGCCGATGTACGAGGCGCGGACCTCGATCGGAACTGGCAGGACGACACCGCATTCTGGAACTCCCTGTCGTTAGGTATTCTCGAGATGCGAGACGCGTCGCGGCGCGCACGGCCGGCAATGCCCGCAGCGAAAGCGCGCCGTCCCGCCCCGGTATCCACGGCCCCGGTATCCACGGTGAAAAATCTCGATCTGCTGGTGGTGCACAGAACGGAAAAGTTGGCGCGCAGCGGTGGCGTACCGCGCCGCGTCACGGTGGCGAAGGCGATGCTGAATATAGACGGCGAACGCCGCGTGCTGGAACAGGGGCAGTCGAGCCCGGAAGGGGTCACCCTGATCAGCGCCGGTTCTGATCACGCGGTGGTGGAGATCAATGGCCGGCGTGAGACCTTGCGCCTCAGTGTGGGCGCCGTATTCCCCGCGGCCGCCGACGCCGAGGGCGCACAGGAGGGTGGCGGCGACGCGGTATCGCTCTGGGAGGGTCCCGGTGGATTCTTCTATGCCGACGGCGCCATCGACGACTACCCGGTTCAGTTTCTGCTGGACACCGGCGCCAACACCATCGTCATCAGTACCGGTCTGGCACGCCGCATCGGCATCGACTACGAGGGCAAACAGCAGCAAATGGCCAAGACCGTCGGCGGTAAATTGTCCATGGTGCTGGTGAATCTGGAGCGCGTGAGCGTCGGCAACATCACCCTGCACGACGTGGCGGCAGGGATCTTCGAAGGTTCCGAAAACGAGAACGTCCTGTTGGGCATGTCGTTTCTCGGTAAGGTCGACATGATGCGCGCCGGCAACCGCATGGAGCTGCGGCCACGCTAGCCCGCAAGAAGGGGTCAGTACCCCCTGTCCCATTAAACGCGGATAGAGACGTCTAAATGCATTGTTTTATGGGGCGTTGGTTGAGCCCTGCACCGTAAGGGACATGAACCGGTGGATACATTCCGCGACCCGCCGTTAATCCATCCATGGAGGCTCGGATGCCGCATCCATGCGGCATACGGTCGCTGAATATATCCACCCATTCATGTCGACGCATGGGTTTGAGATTATGTGGGACAGCGTTGGGTCAGCACCCTTTTCTGTTTTATGAGTGGGAGATTATGTGGGACAGCGTTGGGTCAGCACCCTTTTCTGTTTTATGAGTGGGAGATTCTATGGGTTCATGCAAGCCTCCGACGGCAGTGTTCGGAAGGTTGTCTGATCGCGCATCAGGGCGAAGGCGATGCGCGCCAGTTTTCGTG
>CAMYKW010000045.1 GCA_947259175.1 uncultured Gammaproteobacteria bacterium
TTTCGAATTTACGATGCATCTTCGTAGAATTACCGTACGAGTCCTTTCGATGCTTAACAAGAATAGTAGCTGGGCGCCTGGTGAGAAATGCGGGCTAGTATCGATCCTACTGGTCAGGCAGTTGCAGGGTCACACACAGGCCGGGGCCGTTATCGCTGAGGCGAAGCTCGATACCGTGCAGTTTCGCCACCGCCGATACCAGGCTCAATCCCAGCCCGCTGCCCGCCGAGCTGCGGCTGTGATCCACGCGGTAGAACCTGTGAAACACCTTGTCTCGCTCGGATTCCGGCACGCCGGGGCCGGTGTCACAAATGGTAACCCTCCGCGAGGCGTCGTCGACACGCACCGTGATGGCCCCGCCACCCGGGGTGTATTTAATGGCGTTGTCGAACAGATTGGCGAACGCCTGAAACAACAGGTCCCGGTCGCCATGGAACGCGATCGAGGACTCGCATGCGAGATTGAACTGGAGCCCTTGCTCTTCCGCCACCGGGCCGTACAGCTCGCCGACGTCTTGCAGCAGGGGCATTAGTTCAATGCGCGCGAATCCCTCACGCCTGGCTTCAGATTCAATGCGCGCAATGCGCAACAACGCATTGAAGGTTGCCAGTAATCCGTCCACTTCACTCACTGCGTTGTCGATAAGGTCCTGACGAAGTTCACCCCGCGCATCGGCCAGGCGCAATTGATCCAGGCCGCGGCGCAGGCGCGCGAGGGGGGTTCTGAGGTCGTGGGCGATATTGTCCGAGACCCGGCGCACTCCGTTCATCAATAACTCGATTTGATCGAGCATGCGATTCAGATTCTTCGCCAAGACATCGAAATCGTCCTCGGCCGGGCTGGTGGGAATTCTCTTGGTCAGATTTCCGGACATGATCTCGCGGCTGGTGCGATTGATCAATTCGATGCGGCGCATCATGCTGCGGCTCATCATTACACCGCCCAACAACGCCAGCGCCAGGGTAATGGCCATCCCCCACGCCAAGGTGCGTATTATCAGTTTTTGCGTGTCTTCGAGTTCAAACATGTCGCGGCCAACGAGTAGATAAAAATGTCCCTTCAAGAAGAAGGCCCGCGCCCGCGCGCGATGAATTCGCTTGGTTTCAGATCCGCCGAGTTGGAAGTTGAACCAGCCCTGTTCGTCCTCTCGCACCCGCGGCCAGCGATTGATATTACCCACCAGTGGATTGAGCTGGCGGTCGGTGAGCAGATAGATCGAGGAATCGCCGGGCTGCTGGGCGGTCAGGCGATCGGCGATCTGGGCGGTCAAGCCGCCGAGACCGTCGGTCTCGTAGCGTTCGGCCAGCCCTTTGATTTCGGCCTCGATCGTCTCATCGACCTGACGGGACATGTAAGCTGCGGTGGACCAATAAATGAACGCCAGCAACGCCAGCACCGAGGCGCTGAACAACACCATGTAAACCAGTGCAAGGCGGAAGGTTGAGCTTCTGAATAACTTGTTAAGACGCACGGAGCACGTAGCCGGCGCCGCGAACCGTATGCAGCAGGGGTTGGGGGAACTCTTTGTCGATCTTGCTTCGCAGGCGGCTGATATGAACATCGATGACGTTCGTCTGCGGGTCAAAGTGGTATTCCCAGACTTTCTCCAGCAACATGGTGCGGGTCACGACCTGTCCGCTGTGGCGCATGAGGAATTCGAGCAGGCGAAACTCCCGCGGTTGCAGGTCGATGGTCTTGCCGGCGCGTTTTACCTGGCGGGCCAACAAATCCATTTCCAAATCACCAACCTGCAGTTTCGTGGCCGGCGCTTCGACATCGCTGCGCCGCACCAGCGCTTCCAGGCGCGCGAGCAACTCGGAGAATGCAAACGGCTTCACCAGATAATCATCGCCGCCGGCCTGGAGGCCCTGCACCCGGTCGTCCACTTCCCCGAGCGCACTGAGTATCAATGCCGGTGTACGATTTTCCGCCAGGCGTAACGACTTGATGATGGACAGGCCATCCAATTCCGGCAACATCCTATCCACTACCAGCACATCGTAGGACTCAGTGCTTGCCAAGTGTAACCCCGCCTTGCCGTCTGCGGCATGGTCCGCCACATGCCCCTGCTCCTTGAGCCCTTTGACGACATAAGAGGCGGTATCGTGATCGTCTTCGATTACCAGTACGCGCATGGGTCTATGTTCAGCGCTTGCCGCGCGCTCGTCAATGCCATGCAGTGTCCCGGTGCCGGTCAAATGACCGGGGCCGTCATCCGACGGCCCCGGTTCTGCGTGGATCTGCGCCCGCATTCAGGCAAATCTCACCGCGACGAAGCGGTCGCTCCCGCGGCGTTCAACCAGTATCAATATCGATGATTGTTCGGCTTCGGCCGCGCTCTCCACCGCGTCCACCACATCCCTGGGTGAGTCCACGGTGCGGCCACCGATCATTTTGATGACATCCCCCGGTGAAAAGCCCTTGCGTGCAGCGGGACTGTCGGGAACCACCCCGGTCACCAACACGCCCTCGGTGGCGCTCGGAATCCGGAACTCGCGCCGCGCATCAGGAGTCAACGGCGCCAGAGACAGCCCAAGCCGCGGCTTATTATCGGCGCCGGGCGCCGGACCGGCGGCAGCTATTATTCCCTCCTGCTCGGGGCTCGACCCGATGGACACGGTGAGGGTCCGCACATCACCATCACGCCACACTTCGATCGCAACGTCGCGATTGGCGGGCACGTTGGCCACCAGCTTCGGCAAATCCCGCATGCGCTCTACCGGCTTGCCGTCGAACACGCGTATCACGTCACCCGCCTTGACGCCGGCCTCATACGCGGGACTGTCGTCCATGACGCCGGCCACCAGGGCGCCGCTGTGGTTATCGAGACCGAGGGACTCCGCGATGTCCTCGGTCACGGTCTGTATCTGGACGCCCAGCCATCCGCGGTCCACGCGGCCGGAGGCCATCAATTGATCGACTATCGGTTTGGCGATACTGGCCGGAATCGCAAAGCCGATGCCCACGTTGCCGCCGTTGGGCGAGAAGATCGCGGTGTTCACGCCGACAACCGTGCCGTCGGCGGCAAACAACGGACCACCCGAGTTGCCTTTGTTGATCGGCGCGTCGATCTGCAGAAAGTCGTCCAACGGTCCGGATCGAAGGTCACGCCCACGCGCCGAGATGATGCCGGAGGTGGCGGTGCCGCCCAAACCGAACGGGTTCCCTATGGCGACCACCCAATCCCCCACCCGGGCGCTCACCGAATCTCCAAATACCACATACGGCAGCGGCTCGTCGGCGTCGATTTTCAACAGCGCCAGGTCGGTCTTGGCGTCGTGCCCTTTCAGTTCCGCGGGATAACGTTTTCCGTCAATGGTTGCAACTGTGATTTCCTCCGCACCTTTGATCACGTGATGATTGGTAACCACATAGCCCTTGGGGTCGACCACGAATCCGGATCCCATCGCATGGGCTCGCCCTTCCGGCTTCACAAAGCGATCCGGATTTTCGAAGTAATGCTCGAAAAATTTCTGAAACGGGGAGTCCGACGGAAAGCGGAAACTTGGACCATGACCAAATTGTTGCATGGCGGATGCGCCGGTCGTCGAAATGTTCACCACCGCAGGTTTTACCGCCTCGATGACATCGGCGAAACTGACCGGTCTATCGACGACGCCGTTGGCGGTGACCGTGGTATGGGCCGGATCGCGCTTGGCTACCGCGGTATAAGGTTGAAGGAACAGCACCGCCGTCAATGCGGCGCCCACGGCGCCGGCGATAAGGCGTTGCCGGTTCGCTATCGGTGTTAAAGTTCGATTCGGCATCTTTTGCTCACACTCCATGATATACGTTTGAAGGACGAAGCGAAGGTGTCGCTCCGATGCATTGGCAAGCAATATAGACAACGCAAGCTTACGAAGCGGTTTCATGACAATTAAATTTATGTAATCCTGCATGCGGGTTCAGTGGTGCAACCAACGAGCTGACGACCATGCCGACTGCGCGTATCAATGACGCCGATATTTACTACCAGAGCAATGGTGAGGGTGAGCCGTTACTGTTGCTGCATGGTCTCGGTTCGAGCGGTCGGGATTGGGAACTGCAAACGACGGCTTTTTCGAGCCGCTATCAAGTCATCACGCCCGATGTCCGCGGTCATGGCCGGTCCGGCAAGCCCCCGGGCCCGTATTCCATTGATCTGTTTGCGCGCGACGTCACTGCGCTTTGCCAAACGCTGAATACCGGCCCGGTACATCTGGTCGGGTTGTCGATGGGTGGGATGATCGGATTCCAGCTGGCGGTGAACCAACCTGCCCTCGTACATACGCTGACTATCGTGAACAGCGGGCCGCAGTTGATTCTAGGTACACTGAGGCTGAAGCTGAGCTTTAAAAAACGGGAATGGATCGTCCGGCTGCTTGGAATGCGCAAGATGGGAAAAGTGTTGGCGGACGCTCTGTTACCGGAACCAAATCAACAGGAACTACACAAGACATTCATTGATCGCTGGGCGGGTAACGATCGCAAGGCGTACCTGACATCGTTGCGCGCACTCATCGGCTGGAGCGTGGCCGACCGCATTCGCGAAATCAGTTGCCCCACGCTGATCGTAACCGCGGACCAGGACTATACCCCGGTGGCGTACAAACACGCCTATGCGGCAAAGATTCCACGTGCTGAACTCGCGGTCATCAGGCACTCCCGGCATATGTCCCCCATCGACCAGCCGGAAGATTTCAACCGCACAGTGCTGAATTTTGTTACGCGGCATCCCATGAACGGTCAGCCGTAACCATTGATCATTCTGATCTTGCCGCCTTGGGTCTCGCGATAGAAGCGCCTCAATTCCTGCATCATCTCCGGACTTTCACTTACATAGCGTTGTTCGAGCCACCAGCAATATTTGGCCGCATATTGGTTTGCACTTCGGTATCGCTCCAATTGCTCGCCGTCCAAGCGGTGGTCGAAATATATCTTCTCGAACAACCATTGATGAAGACCATCCGGGATATGACATTCCTGTTCGCGCAACAAACTCGATAGTCCGACGTACTTGTCAACCTCCGCCTGTATCTCGAGCTCCATCAACGTCACACTGCGCCGATAACCTGCGTTCCAGGTCAGATACAGGAAATGGCTCACGCCTTCCACGGCGATACAATACTGGATCAGATTATCGGTGCTAAGGCTGGTAAGCGGATTCTGTTGCGCAAGCGGGGCGAGAACACCCTGGTCTATGTATAAGGACACATGAAGATCACTGTCGCCCTCGCGCACCAGCAGTTTTTCAGCGACATCCCGCGGATTGATACTAGTGTCAAGGGCACGGGCCACTCTGGCATCGGTAATCAGAAAGTCATCGACGTTGTGTTCAACGGTGATCTCATAGATCGATTGCAGCTGTTGTTGTAACACGTGCAACTGCATGCTGAATACCGGCTAATGCTGCGACCGGCCTTCCGGTTTTTCCAGAATATGAACGCCGTATCGCTGTAAGATACGCGCCGCCCGCTTGTCACCGGTGCGCGCCCAAACATCATACCAATGAATGACGTCGGCGTCGTCGGTGATGCGCGTGTTGTCACCGACCTCCTCCAGGACCTCGACGAATCCGGTGAAGTTTTCCGAGAGCTCTTCGAACACGACCCCACCGGCGTCCATGGCGTTTGCCGCGCGTATGTCCTCGCATAAGCAGCCGTAGGCGGCTCCACCCATGGAAACATAATAACCCACATCGACCACCTTGCGTTTCAGGCTATCGGCGAATAATCCTGCAATGAAAAGTGCGACATCACCCATCCGGCGCAAAGCGTGTTGACGGTGCTTTTTGGTGCGCGCTTCGATGGCTTCCCCGAACAATAACGCCAGAGGTTTCAACGAGTAGCCATCCTGCGCCCATTCGAATAAGTGATCGGTGCGCGTGAAACCGGCAAGCATGTTAACGACATATGCGATGGTGTCGTCACGCGCGCACAGATTCTGATTCTCCATAGCGGACACCAACGACTCGTGAAAGAACGTCTTCACGTCACTGGCCGCGATCAGTTGCATGTTTTTCGGTGGTATCACCATAACCGCCGTTACCTCCAAAATCATCAGCGTCGGTCATCAGCAACTTCAGGGATACCAAGCGATACACCCCTTAATTAAGAATTATAGTCGCAACTGGAGTAATCGAAAGTCAGCACTCAAGCTCGTTGGCTGCTGACATTGCGCCTCGCGTCGCGCCGCAATGGATATCATGCAGTGCAGCAAGCGCATGATTGCGCTGTTCACAGCGCGGTTCGGAAACGCTGCCAAGACGGTTCAGGGACTTACGTCTCTCCGCTGCGAATGAACCGCAGTTGGTTGCGAAAACGTGCCACACCGAGATCAAGGTTTCGTTGTCCCGGGTTTGCCCGACACTGCGGTGACACCGACGCGCCATCACGCGACGCCACGGCCGCAACAGGCTCGGGTTTCCACGCAGTCATCGAGCATGCAGGGGCGCGCCGGCCGGCGCGTTGATTTGTCCACGCAACCGAGCGGTTTGTGGCATTATTAGCGCGACCTAAATCCCCGGGCAGCTGGGCGTGTAACCGGACGACGATGAAACAAGCGATGCGTCAACAAATGGATCGACTGATGTCTCAGCTCGCGGAGCGCGTTGGAGAAAGTTCACCCTGTCCCGGTGCCGACAGATTTCTGCAGCGGTTTTACGCCGATGTCGCTAGCGACGAATTGCTGGACCGCGATGCGGACAGTCTTGCCGATATCGCGTTGGGGCATCTCAATTTCGCGCGCTATCGCAAACCCGGCTTCCCGCTGGTGCGGGTAACGCATCCCCGCAACCGTGACGGGGACATTTCACTTAATCAGTGTGTTGTGCAGGTAGTCACCGACAACATGCCGTTCCTTGTCGACTCGGTACGCATCGCGCTGAATCAAAGAGGCCTCAACATCGATCGAACTATCCATCCCGTAACGAAGGTGGTGCGGGACGAATCCGGCAACCTCGTCGAGGTGCTGGACAAAAATAGCGCCGACAGACAAAACGCGCTTTCGGAATCCTATCTCTATATAGAGGCGTCCAGCGATTCAACGGTTGAGCCGATCTCCGAAGTGGAAAATGCGGTAAGGGCGACATTGACCGACGTAAGCGCTGCGGTTGAGGATTGGCAGCCCATGCGGCACAAGCTGCAAGCCATTAAAGAGTTGATAAGCCAGCAGAAACTGCCACTTCCTAAAGAGGATGTTGAGGAGATCCAATGTTTCCTGCAGTGGCTGGTAGACGACCACTTTACGTTTCTGGGATACCGGGAGTACGAACTCATTGAGCAAGACGGTGAAGATGTATTACGCATTCTGCCCGGCACCGGTCTCGGCATCTTGCGGGAACGGGAGGATGAGAAAGTGTCCAGCGCGTTCTCGGTGTTGCCGCCCGCAGTCCGCAGATATGCGCGGGAGCCGCAATTACTGATTCTGACCAAAGGCAATTCTCGTTCCACGGTTCACCTTCCCACTTACATCGACTACGTCGGCATCAAACGCTTCGACGAGAACGGCCAAGTGTCCGGTGAGTACCGATTACTCGGCCTGTACACGTCGGTCGCATACCGTTGCGACCCTTACGAGATACCGGTCGTGCGCCGCAAGCTCGAACAAATCATTGACCGTTCGGGATATGAGGACGGCAGTCACGCGGAAAAATCCTTGCAAACCATTCTCCAGACGTATCCCCGGGATGAGTTGTTTCAAATCTCCACGGACCTCTTGTTCGAGATTGCTATGGGCATCGTGCGGTTGCACGATCGACAACGTGTCCGGTTATTCATGCGCCGCGACCCCTACGCGCGGTTTGTATCTTGCCTGGTGTTTGTCGCCCGGGACCGTTATGACACCAATCTGCGCCATCGCTTCGAAACAATCCTGCTGGAGGCATTCGACGGCGATAACGTCGAGTGCAACGTGTTACTGAGCGAGGCGGTCCTGGCGCGGTTGCATTTCGTGATCCGAGGGACTCCCGGGCGATTGAGTGAGGTGGATGGCGCCAAGTTGGAGCAGAAACTTGCCGATGCGGCGCGGATCTGGAGCGAGCAGCTGGCCGGTACCCTGAACGCAAAGCACGCGAGCCGTTCGGCAATCGTGCTTGCTCGGCGCTACCGAGATGCCTTTCCGGTCGGCTACCAAGAGACTTCCACTGCCGCCGAAGGTGCCGAAGATATCGAACACATGGAGGCGCTGGACGGTGGGAACGACCTGAGCATCCATACCTACCGACTTGCCGCTGACTCGAGTGATACCTTGCGGTTGAAACTCTATCACCTTGCTGATCCCATTCCGTTGTCGAAAGTGATTCCGGTTCTGGAGAATCTCGCCCTGTTCGTAAAGACAGAACGGCCACATCGCATCACGCGCAGCGACGGCAGCGTGGTGTGGATGCACGACTTCGGCATGGCGCACACGGAAAAAAAGCGCGTTTCTCTGCAAGCGGTGCGAACCAAATTTCAAGAAGCGTTTATACGCACCTGGGCGGGACACGCGGAAAACGACGGATTCAACCAATTGATATTGGGCGCCAGATTGAATTGGCGGGAGGCACTGGTGTTACGCGCCTACTGCCGCTATTTACTGCAGTTGCGCGTCCCCTTCAGTCAAGCGTACATGGAGAAGACCCTGGCGTCGAACACCGATATTGCAATGCTGCTGATCGATTATTTCAACGCCCGCTTTGATCCGGCACTGCGCGACCGCTCCAATCTCCTTGAAACCTATGGGCAAGACATCACAAATAAAATTCATGACGTTTCCAGTCTCGATGAGGATCGCATATTGCGGTTGTACCTATCTGCGCTGCAAGCAACACTTCGCACCAATTACTTTCAGACCGGGATTGAAGATGAGCCGAAAAACTACCTGACGCTGAAGCTCAATCCGGAACAAATAGAGGCGGCCCCCGAACCCAGACCCAAGTTCGAAATCTTCGTATATTCAACCCATATGGAGGGTGTTCATTTACGCGGCGGCAAGGTTGCTCGCGGCGGCATCCGCTGGTCGGACCGCCGGGAAGACTTCCGCACCGAAATCCTCGGGCTGATGAAGGCGCAGATGGTTAAAAATGCCGTTATTGTCCCGGTGGGAGCCAAGGGTGGTTTTGTCCTCAGGGACTCGACACCATCGGGGGATCGGCTCAAAGAGGAGGTTGAGCGGTGTTATCGCACCTTTATTCAGGGGCTACTGGACGTCACTGACAATCTGGTCGAAGGAAAACCCGCCGCACCGGAGAACACGGTGTGTTACGACGAAGCGGATCCATACCTGGTGGTCGCCGCCGACAAGGGTACCGCCACGTTTTCCGATATCGCCAACGAGATTGCGATCAACAACAATTTCTGGCTGGGGGATGCATTTGCGTCCGGCGGATCGGCGGGTTACGACCACAAGAAGATGGGCATCACCGCACGCGGGGCCTGGGAGACGGTCAAACGGCATTTTCGCGAACTGGACACAGACATTCAAACGACGCCGTTCACCGTTGTCGGCATCGGCGATATGGCGGGAGATGTATTCGGTAATGGGATGTTGCTGTCGCCTTGTATTCGGCTCGTGGCCGCATTCAATCATCTGCATGTATTCATTGATCCCGATCCTGATCCCCAGATCAGCTTCCAGGAACGAAAGCGATTATTTGAACTGCCCCGTTCAACCTGGCTCGATTACAACCAAGAGTTGATCTCTCAAGGCGGCGGTGTATTCTCCCGGGCATCGAAGTCGATTCAACTGAGTCCCCAGATTAGGGAGCTACTGGGTGTCAACTCCGAAAGTCTCGATCCCAACGAATTGATTCGCTGCATCCTCAAGGCGAAGGTCGATCTGCTGTGGAACGGCGGCATCGGGACATTCGTCAAGGCCCGACTCGAAACTCACGCCGACGCTGGGGACCGCTTCAATGACTCGATCCGTGTCAATGCAAATGAGTTGCGCTGCAAAGTGGCAGGTGAAGGAGGCAATCTAGGCCTAACGCAGTTGGGTCGCATCGAATTCGCGAAGCGGGGCGGCTACCTAATCACGGATTCCATTGACAACTCCGGGGGCGTGGACAGCTCGGATCATGAAGTCAATATTAAGATTCTACTCACCGCGCCGGTTGCCGGCGGTCAGCTAAGCCTGGAGGAGCGCAACCGCCTCCTCGCCCAGATGACCGAAGAAGTGGTCGACCTCGTGCTCACGCACAACTATCAGCAATCACAGGCGATCAGCATCGCCAACCACCAGGCCGCCGAAAAACTGGGAGATCACGCACGGCTCATCCGCGGCCTGGAACGGGAAGGCCGATTAAAACGCCTGCTGGAATTCTTACCCAGTGATGATGAGATCGCCGAACGTGGATCCGGAGGAACGGGCTTAACCCGCCCGGAGATCGCGATCTTGTTTTCTTACGTCAAGATCGCATTGTTTTCGGAATTGCTAAATTCCGACGTTCCGGAGAATCCCTACATGTCCAAGGACCTGCAGTGTTATTTTCCGACGCCGTTGCGAAGCCGATACCAGGTATATATGGTCGACCACCCTCTGCGCCGCGAGATCATCGCCACCCATATCACCAACAGCATGATCAACTCCGTTGACCTGACTCTAATCTCACGTTACTCGGAGCATTATGGGTATTCTCCGGCGGACATTACACGAGCCTACGTGGCGGCCCGCGACATCTTCGACATGATGTCGTATCGCGAGGACGTGGACGCCCTCGACAATGAGGTCCCATCCGCAACACAGATCGACATGCTCATCAAGATGCGGCGACTGATTGAGCGCGCGACTTTTTGGTTGTTGGAGAATCAACCACGGCCCCTGGATATCGCAGCAGCGGTGAATAGTTTCTCGGGCGGCATTAATCACATTGCGCAGCATCTCCGTGACTGGGTCACGCCGCAACATCGGGATGTGATCGACCACGCCGTGGAAGGCTATCAAGACCTTGGCGTACCCCTGAAGCTGGCGCAACGGTGCAGCGGCCTGGGTGCGCTGTATTCGGCTCCCGATATCGTTGAAGTTTCCGCAGGCTCGAGTTTCGATATCGATGACGTCGCGCAGATATATTTCGAATTGGGACACCGCCTGTCTATGTATTGGCTGCGCGAGCAGCTGTTGAATTTGCCCCAGGGCCACCACTGGCAGCGAATGGCTACGGATGGTTTATATCTGGATTTATATCGTTATCAGCGTCTTCTAAGCAGCAAAGTCGTGGAAGGCGGCGCCAAATCCAAACATGTCGACTATTGGGTGTCGCACTACAAACTGGAAATAGACAGAATCGATAAAACCGTCGCGGAATTGAAGGAACAAAGTGCTCCTGATCTGGCGATGCTGATGGTCGCAATCCGCGATATACAAGCCCTGGCCGAGTGACCGAAAGTTGTTGAAACGATACTTACGTAAAAGACACACATTACGAAAGCTTGACGCGTTCGACCTGTTACCCGGGTCATTGCTGACAGATAAGCACGAAGTGGTCGAACAGCTGGGGAAGGACTGGGAAGGCGAGGTCTATCTGGAAAAAGAGATTCTGGCCGCGATTGAACACGCCTTCGGCGCAATTCGCCCCTAGCTTGCAGGTCAGGCCCGTTGGCCGGCGTATTTGTTGAGCTGTTCCACGTACTCCCGCGTGGTCTTCGGCATCGGCACCCGCGCGCCGGCCAGATAGGCGACGATGTCCTTGCCTTCCAGCAACAGCCGTGAACCGTGTTCAATATGATGGCGACCGGCGTCATCGACGTTCGCGGGAAATCTCGGCTCGAAAGCTTCTACTGCTTCCAATGCAGCGACAAATCGGGGCCAAATGTCGAAGATCGCGCGGTCGCTGCGCATTGTCTCAGCTTCTTCTTTTGCAGTGTCGGCCAGTTCCATGACGCGGGGACCGACGCCTTTGAACGGCATTTGTCCCTCGAAGATCTGCGACATGTGATTGGCGAGATGGTCGATATTGCGCATCGCTTGGGCGATCTTCAGGTAACGGCTTTCATAAAACGTCGCCATCGGCATGGAAAAAGCCTTGAATGGTTCGCCCCACAATTCATCGATTCCTTCTTCCCCACTGTAGTGCTTGACCAACTTACCCAACTCAAGGGCCTCCTGCAGACACTCCCCGCACATTTTCATGAGCTCGTTTTCCGTGCTGATCAACACGCCTTTTGATCCAAGGTTTACAATCGCGTTGAAGATGTCGGTTCCGCGATTAAAAAGTGCGCCGGCCAGCATTGCGCCTTTGACTCTTTTCCTCGCCGGATCGGTTTCCTCGAGATATGCCCGCCTGGCCAGTTCAAGCTTTTCCCCGGGTGTGTTGATTCCGGGTTCGGTGTGATGGAATGTGCGGCGGGTCAGGGAAACAATTAGTTTCTTTTTCTCTGCAAGCGTATCCTCGGGCGGCGCGTAGTAGCGAATCCAATAACCGTCATAATGGACGCAGACTTTATCGGCGACATTCCGAATGGTTCCGTTTTCAATCTTTTCAGCCGGTTCGCTCATGTCACCGCCCGTCTTTTGGGAAGACCGATATTAAAAGAATTTGGACTATTTTCGCGCGTATTGTAGTGCGTGATCGGAGCGGTTTACACCCCTAGTCACGCAATGGTAATAATGGCAGGCCGGATTCGAATCGGGTTGCGAATGCCGATGCCAGCCTGGCAAGCGGAACACCCCGAATCGGGCCAATTAACAGCCGGCGTGATCACGGGTCAGGCGCCGCATCAGTTAACGATTGTTTTCCTTTAGATCGTTTTCAAGCTTTAAAATCCGTTTTTTAATCTTCGCTGGAATAGGCGCTTTTTGATTGGTATGGTAATTGAATGCCACAACCACCCCGTCACCTTCCGCGGCGACTTTGTCATGGGTCTTACTGACGGCCAGATATCGATGTGTGAATCGGTCGTCTCCGAGTTCCGTGATTTTCGCGCCCACCCACAGGGTGTCGGGGTACGTGACCGGAAACCGGAATCGGCATTGGGTGGAAGCGAGAATCGGACCCACCCCGGTCTCCTCGAGATGTTCCATGGCTTGAATGCGGTGGAAGTACTCGATCCTGGCACTTTCAAAGTATTGAAAATAGAGGATATTGTTGACGTGGCGAAACGCGTCCATATCGCCCCAGCGCACCGGAACCTCGATTATCACGGGGAATCCGTCAAGTGACGGGATCACATCGAGCCTCACTCAAGGTATTGACCACAACTTTATGAACAAACGACTTCTCACCAGCCGGTCTCAGTGCACTCCGACTTCCGGCGGAATCGTCGAGCATCAGCCAGTAGGCGCCACGACGCAAGCGGAAGCCGGCGCATCGCTGGTGTCGGCATTCGTCCGTGGGGAGTACGGTGACAGCACCGCCTGTTCGCATGCAGGAAGTTAATCACCACCACCGCCTGTTGTTGAGAGTCAAACCCATCGCATGAATTTTACTCGCAAATTCAGGGCTTTCCCAGGCGCTGCCGCAATGGGAGCGGGGTCATGACGATGCGCCGGCCACCGATCCGATCGAGGTGGAGATCGAGTCTTGGTATGATCGTTGCGAGGCAACGACTTTCGCGGCGCCGAAGCATGTCATAGGATTATCGAGACGAATGATTTGGCGCGGAAACTCGATGCTCGCATGTCGCGGGTAATCGACACTGCGGCTGAATACGGTATATCCAAGGTGCGCGAATTCGCGCAATCCGGATAGCGCGGTTTTGAGACGTACACGAATCACGGTGACACAATGCGTAGACTAAACAGAATCATTTCTTCAGGTTTCGCGGCCTTGACAATCATCTTGTTGAGCAGCGGCTGCGCAACGAATCCGGTTACCGGCGGCAAGGACTTTGTCTTGATAAGCGAGGATCAAGAACTGGAAATGGGTCGCGAGTATCATCAAGAAATACTCAAACAGATGCCGGTGTATGAAGACGCCAAGCTACAGGCCTACATTAATCGGATCGGACAGGAGCTCGCGCAGAAGAGTCACCGCAGCAACTTGATTTACAGATTCACTGTGCTCGACTCGCCCACGGTGAATGCGTTTGCGTTACCGGGCGGATATATCTACATCACCCGGGGTATTCTTGCGTACATGAATTCCGAGGCACACCTGGCAGGCGTCCTGGGTCACGAGATCGGTCACGTCACCGCTCGTCACTCCGTGCGTCAACAAAGCACTGGAACGCTGATACAGATTCTGGGAGCCGCAGCCACGGTCGGTACCGGCAGTCGTGCGGTGGGGGATTTGTCCAATGTGCTCGGCACCGCGCTGATTCGCGGATATGGCCGCAAAATGGAACTGGAGGCCGATCGGCTGGGCGCCGAGTATCTCGCCAACACAGGCTTTGACCCTGACGAGATGATCGGCGTAATCGGCATCTTGAAATCCCAGGAACAGTTCGAGATTCAGCGCGCCAAGGAGGAAAGCCGCGAACCCCACGCCTACCACGGCGTTTTCGCCTCACATCCCGCCAACGATCGGCGCTTACAGGAAGTTATCGGCGCGGCGAAGAAATTTCCAAATGCGGGAACCAGGTCTGATCGACCGGAGGAATTTCTGCAACACCTGGACGGCATGGTGTTCGGTCCGGGAGAGGACCAAGGCGTGTTGCGCGGTAACCGGTTTTATCACCGGAAGCTGGATTTCGCCGTTGAGTTTCCGCCCAACTGGCGGGTGGAGAACCAACCCGACCGTTTGCTGGCGATCTCCAGAGGCAACGACGCGCTGATCCAGATTACGCTTAGGGATTTGAACCGTCGGCAGACACCGGAACAATTTTTACGCAACGAGTTCGACAGCCTGCGGGAAGGGCAGGCGCTCACTACTGAAGCGTTTACCGCCTATGCCGGGATCACCCAGCTCAATACGCCGTTTGGCCGCAAATACTCCCGAGTGGCCAGCGTGTTTCACCACGACCGGGCGTTCATAATCGCTGCGGCGAGCAAACAAGGCCTGGTAAACCGGCCCTTTTTCGACAGTGTCCACAGCTTTCGCAGACTGCACCCGAACGAATACGATCTGGCAAAATCACGGCGCATCCGGTTGGTTCGCGCCGGACCCGGCGATACGTTCGCGCGGCTCGCCCGGAGTTCCAATCTGACCAATTACGCGGAAGAACAATTGCGGCTGCTCAACGACATGTATCCGCGCGGTGAGCCCCGCCCCGGTCAGTGGATCAAGATCGTCCTTTAGGTCGGGCGCTGCGGTAATAAAGCCATGCATAAACGGCAATGTTAAACGCCAGCAATAGTGTGCCGAGGATGATTTGCATCTCGCGGGTAAGGCCGTTCGGATAGACCACCGGCACGATATAGTGCTCGATGAAACCGCCGCGGTAGCCGGCGTCACCCGCACGCTTCAAAAGCCAGTTTTCCAGCGGCGTTAACGGACAGACCCACGCGTTCCATTCCAACAGAACAGCCCATACCAATGCCGGCAGATGCAGCAACGCCACGCGCTTGTACAGCGCAACCAGCAAGCCGCCGAAAACCACGAATATCACGAACAGCAGGTGCGCAATAAATACAATGTCGGCAAGGATGCGATAGATCATGGATAGTGCCGGCCGGTTGGACGCTCGAGGGTGTTCCCGTATTCTGTGCCTAATTCGCGAACATTCCAACGGCGGCGGCGCCACGACGAGCCGAGAATCCGGTGCACGTGCCCCGCGCTAGAGCGCGCTGCATCGATCAGCGGTGCAATCGGGAGAGTCTTCCTTACGGGTCTTGCATCGACAACTTGCGATTCGCGCGTTAGCGCGCCGACAACAGCGGCGATGTGCGTTTTGTTATGTGCCGATCAGGCGACGCCCTGCTGCCGCATGCCACTATCCGCGCCGGCGGCTTGGTCCGCGAGGTCTTGAACAATTTCGATTTCGAACCAATCGAGTTCGTTTGTCGACAGCCTGACTCTGGTCGTTCGAATGAGCAGATTTTCATCGGCGCCGTCTATTAGGAAACGGTGCCTGACTTTAGAAACATCCTTCGGCACGATGAGGCTGTATTTGATACCACCGTCTTCGGGTGTTTTCACCAGAACCGCCGGACTCGAGGACTGATCCGCCGGCTCATTCGATTCCGTTAGCGCCCCCCGGATCGACACCGCCGACGCGACAGGACCAAACTTATAAACACCGACAGTGATTTTGTTGCTTTGTTCGTTACGCATCCAGCGCACCACCCCGACATCCCAGGCCTCTTGTTTGTCTGTCGGCCGGCGCACCGCGATCAACCTGCCGATCAAGTTCACCACCGGCTGGGTACTTTCTTTTGTCAACTGCACGCCGTGCGCGCTCTCATCGACACAGCTCCATTCACCCAGATCCGCCGGTCCATGATCGGCACGTAGCCTTTCCTTCCTGAATACTCCGTTTCGAATGTCGCTCTCCGTACGGTTACTGGGACGGAGTTCCGATCTTCCATTCAAAAAATAGGTGACGCCGTCAAAACCATGAATCAGCAGACGATTATCACTGATCGTCAACCGCATACTCTTGCGTGTCATCTTGCCGCCCCAGGCGGAGATCAAGAAATCAAGCAACTGACGGCGGTCACGGTCCTCGGGCTTGACTTCTTGCTGGCCACCGTGTGTCAACCTCTGATCGAGATTCTGAAACTGATCGTACAACGCAATGACAAGTTGCGTGGTATCGAGCACCAGGTATTTTACCGGATCGTCGATATTGTCCTGCGTGCGCACCGCGCGAGCCGGTTTGTCATCGTCAAGATCGATTACAAACTGGCACTTTCCCGCGGGCACGAACGGGGGCGTCACCAATACTGCATGTACGGCTAATTGATTGCACCGATCATGCATTTCATCGATTTCCCCGTGTGCGAACTTGTACGGATCGAGAGCGGCGGTCAACAGGATCTGTTTGTACACGTGAGTTATCGTCGTTTGCGGTTTGAAAGCGTTGAGCTGATCAGTGACCGGGAACTTCAACAAACTGTGCTGCTGGGCCTTCTTCACCAATTCATGCATCGCCAACCAGACGCCTCTAGGCACTGGGTTATAAATGCGATATGCGTCGCAACACACCGCGCTGAAGTACAGAATCGCACGATGTATGGACATTGCATGGCTGGGTTTGTCGTATCGCGTTCCCGCTAATGCGAATGACACCGCCGCCCACGAATATCCCATAGCCAGCAAGCGGTGTATTTGCGAGAGCAACGCCACCTCGGTTCGCGAAGATACAGACAAGGGCAACTGCGAACCGGTCCGCCGATCGGTAAGACGATAGCTGATGTTTGACAATGTCGCGCGGAACGCCTCCAAGACCTCTAGACGGCGTCGCGGCGGCATGTCGACCGTGTTCATTGTCGACAACATTGATCTTATTTCCGCCGCAGCCCGCAAACCATCCGATACCGGCAGATTGTCCAGCCAGGTCTTGGCGTCGGAACGAGAGAACGGAACGATGTGGTCGCCCGCCAGGCGAGCGTTATCATGTTTCTGGTCGGACAACGGGTACACCCCCACAGTGCTGGTAGTTGTCGGGTCCTTTTTATGTTTAAGTATAGACCGTTTTCGAGTGGTCCGCGGCAGTCGGTTTGCGGCCCATCATATCACTAGATGAATTGAATAAAAACAGTCACTTACAGCGCGTATCGGGAGCATGCCATGAACCTGGAAAAGGTGATATTCGCGTTTTTCATCACGCTCGCCCTGACCCTGAACTTTGGATTTTTCATCGGCGAGATCGATAATCCGGATCACCACCACGCCTATGAGCTCTTCGCGGCTATCGTGGTAAGCGTGATCGCTACGATCATGAAATTCGGCGATCGCTCACAACTCGGGGCCGTGCTGCTGGCCTCAAGTTTAGTCGCGGATCTGCAGTTGATTGCCGCTGCGCTGTTGTGGGGAGCCGCGGTAAACACCTCGGCAGGCGCGCTCTCTGCGTCGGCCATGGCAAGCATAGTTTCGCTATCCGGCGGCGCGCTGCTGGCCAACATCATTTCCGTAATTCTGCTGGTCACCGAAACAGTGATGTCACGGCGTTAGTATTAGGTAATTCCGATGCCCACAGTCTTTTTCTTGGTTCTGCGGCGGCTGCGCAACCCGCTGATAATCTTGGTGTTCGTATATGCCGTTGCGGTATTGGGCCTGACTCTCATCCCCGGAGTTGACGATCAAGGAAGGCCCTGGCGCATGGATTTTTTTCATGCCTTCTACTTCGTGAGCTTTATGGGCTCAACCATTGGTTTCGGAGAAATACCCTATGCATTCACCGATGAACAGCGCTTCTGGGTATTGGTATGCATCTATATATCGGTATTCGCATGGTTGTACGCGATTGGTACCGCGTTGGCCATGATACAGGATCCGTCTTTCCGTTATGCGGTGACCCACAATTCTTTCTCCCGCGACGTGCGTCGCATCGTCGAGCCTTTTTTTGTCGTGTGCGGTTACGGCGATACCGGGCGTTTGCTGGTGCAAGGGTTGATTGTCAGGGGCATTCGCGCGGTGGTGCTGGATCACGATCAAGACCGGATCAACCACCTGAAGCTCGCTAATCTGGATATTTTCGTACCCGGTTTGCTCGCCGATGCCGCTGATCCGGCGAATCTGATCACCGCCGGTCTGAAGCATCGCCGCTGCATCGGGGTAGTGGCGCTGACCAACAGCGACCATGTCAATCTCAAGATCGCGATCACCGGCAAATTGTTGAATCCCGACCTGCGCGTTATTTGCCGATCTGAGATTCACGATTTCGGGATCAATATGGAATCCTTCGGAACCGATGATATTGTCAATCCGTTCGATCTATTCGCAGACCGTCTCGCCATGGCGCTGCACTCTCCGGCCAGCTACATTATTCACCATTGGCTGACCAGCCCCCCGGGATCACCGTTGAAAGAACCGCTGTATGCCCCGCGCGGGCAATGGGTGTTGTGCGGTTACGGACGATTTGGAAAAGTCGTGCAGCAGTATCTTTCTTTTGAGGGCGTGGAGGCGACCATCATCGAGGCTGATCCGGTAAAGACGAACGCCCCCGACGACGCGATATTGGGCCGCGGTACCGAGGCGGTGACTTTGCGCCAGGCAGGAATAGAACAAGCGGTGGGGGTCGTAGCCGGTACCGACGACGACGCCAATAATCTATCGATCCTCATGACCGCCAAGGAGTTGAATCCCGACTTATTTGCTGTCGGACGCCAAAACAAACAGGAAAATCACGCCATCTTTGAAGCCGCTCAGTTGAATTTGGTCATGGAACGCAGCGACATTATCGCCCGCACCGTGATTACATTGATCACGAATCCATTGTTGGCGGAATTTCTCAGAGGCATGGACACCGAGGATGATGAGGAGGCCATCAACATACTGGCCAGCCGAATCAGCGGACTTGTCGGCGAAAACGTTCCGGTTACGTGGACCGTGGACGCCACCAAAGCCGCCTCCCCCGCGCTGGCGATTCAACTGTTCCAGGGCGCTAGCGTAACCATCAACCAGATCATGATCGATCCTTCGGACCGTGAACAGTCATTGCCCTGCATACCCTTGTTGTTGAAACATGAAGGCGCGATCCAACTGCTGCCGGCCGGGGATACCACCCTGGCGCACGGCGACCGGATCTTGTTCTGCGGCCACCGAACCGCCGCGCGGCGTATGACCGCCACCACGGTGAATCACAACGCCCTCGCCTACGTGACCGGTCGGCCACAGGTGGACGGGTTGCTCGGCTGGTGGCGCGCCAAATCAGCCAACGCCGCCAAGACCCGGGCGCAGCCGCGCGGCGATCCGGCGTCATGATCCGGGTTCCCTCCGGGGCCGTTCGCTAACAGGCTGTTTTTACTGGTTTATCATGGCCGGTCACTGACTCGGTTGAACGCCGGCGCAACGCTTGACTTTAGCCCGTGTCGCCGCTATGCTGCGATGCAGCAATTGTTGCAGTGCACAACTTTCTATTATTGATTATTTCGGAGTACGAAGATGCCAAAACAGGCCTTTGACACAGTACAGAACGCGGTCGAAACCGCTTACGCGACGACCAAACAGGTAGTCGATATCAACGCCAACGCGTGGGAAAGCCTCGTTGAGAAACAACTTGAGGTCATGAACCAAGTGGTGGACTTTTCCGTCAAGCAATTCAAGCTGTTAGGTGAGGCCAAAGACGTCAAAAGCACGTTGGCGGCGCACACCGGGCTGGTTGAAACCGCCGCGGAGCAAGCCATGGGCAACGTGCGCGACGTGGTAAAGATCGCCAACGAGACCCGCAGCGCCTACGACAAGCTGGTCAATAAGGGGGTCCAAGAGGCCGTCGCTGCCGCCAAACCCAAAGTAACCAAGAAAGCCGCGTAACACGGACACAGATGCTCTAGTTTCATATCTCTCCTCCTAGGGTGCCCCCACCGCGATCCTCCCTGCTGTGGGGGCTTTTTTTTATCTGCCCTGACGAAAATTCTCCGCAACGTTCAATTCGCCGTATAACCGCCTCGCGGCATCGGACGTTCATCCAGCTCGCTCAGTTGCCCGAAGCATCGCATGATACGGTTGCGGTGGTCTTTCCCCGCGGTAATCGCCCATCCCCCGCCCGCTTAGCCGGCTTGCGATCACCGGCACGTATTCCGTTACAATGTACCCACGCATGGCACCGCAGTTGTGCAGGGCGATGGTGACCCGTCGCGCCGGTATCAACTGATTGGTTTTAACCACCGTTCGATTATGTAACGATCTGGATCAATAGACTCGTCTGGAAACCTCGCAATCCCCGTATGAACGGAAAACTCACCGTAATCGTCGGCGCCGGACCCGGTAATGGTCTCGCGTTCGCACGCAAATTCCACGCTGAGGGGCATCGCGTCGTAATGCTGGCGCGCCACCTGGACAACCTCGAGCGGCTGCGCCGGCAGCTGCCTGATGCGCATTGTTTGCCTTGCGACGTCGGCGAACCGGAGCAAATTCACGATGTGTTCACGCAAATACGGCAGCAACTGGGACCGGTCGACACACTGGTATACAACGCCGGTGCGGGCGTGTTCGGGAATATCGAAGAGGTTTCCGTGGATCAATTTGAGTCCGCGTGGCGCGTGAACACGCTGGGTTGCTTCTGCTGCGTCAACGAAGTCATTGCCGATATGCGCGAGGCCGGATCGGGAAATATCATTGTTATCGGGGCAACGGCGTCCATACGGGGAGGCGCCAGGTTCGCCGCATTCAGCTCCGCCAAGGCGGCACAGAGAAATCTCGTTCAGTCCATGGCCCGTTACCTGGGGCCCAACGGAATTCATGTCGCGTACATCATCATCGACGGCGTCATCGACATGGAGCGCACGCGCGAATATTTTCCCGACAAACCGGACGATTTTTTTCTGCAGCCCAACGACATCGCGCAGACTGTGTTCCATCTGAGCACACAACCTCGATCCGCGTGGACATTTGAATTGGATGTGCGTCCATTTAAGGAGAAATGGTAGATCCGGTGAGCGACAACAACGCGAAACAAAAGAACACCGCCGAGCTCCCCAGCGATCGTGAACCGGTTATCCGCATCATTCCGATGCCCAAGGACACCAATCCCGGCGGAGATATCTTTGGCGGTTGGATCATGTCCCATGTCGACCTCGCCGGTGGCGTCATCGCCGCACGCCGCGCCAATGGGCGGGTTGCCACCGTCGCGGTGAACTCATTCACCTTCAATAGACCGGTACTGGTGGGGGATTTGGTGAGTATCTACGGTCACGTGATTCGTGTGGGTAATACGTCGGTGACCGTCGCCCTTCAGGTGTTCGCGGAGCGGCGCTGGTTGAGCAACGAGCCCGGCGAATGTGTCAAGGTGACCGAGGCCGACTTGACCTACGTCGCAATTGATGACGATCGGCGCCCACGCCCGATCTCGCCCGACCGGACTTGATACAAGCCATACCGGGCGGCGATTATCGATTATCCATATCGACATACTATGTACATTAGTGTCTTCGACGCCCAGCCCAGTTCAGCCGGCGTTGCAGTGAGCCGACGGGTGTAGCTATGTTAAAAACCAGCGAATTGAATTATCAGTCCCTACAAACCCTCGAGGGGCTACAGCGGCTCGACGATCTGTTCGTTTCCTTCGTCGCGGAACGCGACTTGAGTATGCATGAACGGCTGGGCCGTTACCGCGATCCCGAAGCCCATTTCGACGCACAGGAAACCAGCGATCTTCTACTGGCCGTAGCGCCCCTTTTAGAGGATTTTCTGGGGCGCCAATTAGGTATCGAATCCGCGTTGCGTGCAGTCAGTGAGGAAATCGACAAGCAAAATCCCGTGGCTCGATTCAAGAAGGAGTTCGTTCAAAAACGGGCGCGCAGGGCAGGCAATTTCGACAACCAGACGTTCGCCTCGCTGACCCAGTGGTTGGACGGTCAGATTACGCACGATCCCGAAGCCCAATCAGACAAGGAACTGGCAGTGGCAAGGTTCGCCGATCGCCTGCTCGACGATCCCGAGGCGGACGCCGAGTCCGTGGCGCGACTGACCGCGTGGTGCGCTCATGCGCGCCGAGCGGAGAATGGTGATTCCTTGGTGAAAAATTGGGTCAGCTTCCGCCTACCGCAACCGGTGGATCCGGCCCGCCTGGTGCCGCTGTCGAAGGATAGCAGCGGGCCGGTGGAACGGCTCGAGGCGCCGGCGGAAACCCTTAGACGCCGCGACGGTTTCGGTCTTACGGATCCGCGCATGTCCCTGCGCGAGGTGATGGACCAGGTCAATTATTGCGTTTACTGCCACCGGCAGAACGGCGACTTCTGTGCCAAGGGATTCCCCAAGAAGAAGAAACAACCCGACCTGGGGTTAAAGGTCGACGCCTTGGGCGTGACCCTCACCGGTTGCCCGCTGGAGGAAAAGATCTCCGAGATGCAGATGTTGAAACGCGACGGCAAGAACCTGGCGGCGCTGGCGGTGGCCATGGTGGATAACCCGATGATTCCCGCCACCGGTCACCGGATCTGCAACGATTGTATGAAGGCGTGCATTTACCAGAAGCAAGACCCGGTCGACATCCCGCAGATCGAAACCCGGGTTTTGACCGACGTGCTGAACCTGCCGTGGGGTGTGGAGATCTATGACCTATTGGTGCGCTGGAACCCACTGCGCCGCCGGCAGTTTCTGCCGCAGGCCGATAACGGCCGTAAAGTCCTGATCGTCGGCATGGGTCCCGCCGGGTTCACCATGGCCCATCACCTGAGCATGGAAGGCTGCACCGTAGTAGGCATCGACGGGCTGAAAATCGAGCCGTTGCCGCAGCATCTCATCGACGAGCCGGTGCGCAGCTACGCCGACTTATGTGAGGCGCTGGATGAAAGAATCATGGCCGGTTTCGGGGGCGTCGCCGAATACGGCATCACGGTGCGCTGGGATAAGAATTTTCTCAAGCTGATTTATCTGACGCTTGCGCGCAGAACCTCGTTCCGCGTCGTCGGCGGCGTGCGCTTCGGCGGCACAATCACCTTGGACGACGCCTGGTCGCTGGGCTTCGATCATGTGTGCATCGCCACCGGCGCCGGCCTGCCGCGGGTGGTCGGCATGGGCAATAGCCTCGCCCGCGGCATGCGTCAAGCCAATGATTTTCTGATGGCGCTGCAACTCACCGGCGCCGCCAAATCCGACAGCCTCGCCCATCTACAGGTACGCCTCCCTGCCGTAGTCATCGGCGGCGGGCTGACCGCGATCGACACCGCCACCGAGGTGCAGGCCTACTATATCAAGCAGGTAGAAAAGATCCTGGAACGATACGAGCAACTTGTGGTGCATCAGGATCAAACGCTGTTGGGCGCACTGGATGAAGAAGGACAACTCGTCCTACGAGAATTCCTGGAGCACGGCCGCGCGGTGCGCGCCGAGCGGCAACGGGCCGCAGAGGCTGGTGAGAGCCCGGACTTCAACCGCTTGATCCGGCAATGGGGCGGCGTGACGATTGTTTACCGCCGCAGCATCAACGAATCCCCGGCGTACCTGCGCAATCATGAAGAAATCATCAAGGCCATGGAGGAAGGGATCTACTACGCCGAGGGCCTGGAACCCGTGCGTGCCGAGCTCGATTGTTTCGGTCATGTGAAGAACCTGGTATGCCGGCGGCGGGTAAAGCGCGAAGGCCGCTGGATATCGCTCGGCAACGAGGTGGGCATGCCGGCGCGCGCAATCCTGGTTGCCGCCGGTACGTTCCCCAACATCATCTACGAACTCGAACATCCAGGGACCCTGCGGATCGAGGACAACCATTTTCTGACCCATGTCGCGCACAAGCACGGCGTGCAACCGGTGGGTGTCGCGGAACATTGCAAGGCCCCGGAGTTCGGTCCGTTTACGTCCTATGATCGCGACCATCGCCGCGTGAGCTTTATCGGCGATGCGCACCCGGTATTTCATGGCAGCGTGGTGAACGCCATTGCCTCCGCGCACCGCAGCTATCCCGACATCGTTGCCGATTTGCACGCGGCGTCCGAACAGCCTTCGGACCGGCAGGATTCTACACGGTTCCTAAACACGGTTACCGACCAACTCACCGCACAGATTGCCGAAATCGATCTGAGCAATCCCGTCGTCATCCAACTGTGGGTTCGCGCCCCGCTGGCGGCGAAAAATTTTCAGCCTGGGCAGTTTTTTCGCCTCCAGACCTACGAAACCACGAGTCCCAAGAAGAGCGGCACCCGCCTGCAAATCCCGTTATTGACAATCAGCGGCGCCGGGGTGCGCGGCGATTGTGTACGCATGCTGTTAATGCGCTTCGGCGCCAACGCCAAAATCGCCGCACAGCTCAAGACCGGGGACCGTATCGTGTTGATGGGCCCGACCGGCGCACCGACCGAAATCGAGCGCGATAAAACATTCCTGGTCATCGCCGGCAGCTGGGGCGCGGCGGCGATGCTGGGTCTGGGCCCCGCGCTTCGCGCCAACGGTAACCGCGTGCTGTATTTCTCCGCCTACGATTCGGCGCAACACCTGTACTGCCAGGATGAACTGGAGCACTGTGCGGACCAGATAGTCTGGGCGACCGCGAAAGGCGATCCAATCGCAACAAACCGTCCGCAGGACATCAGCGTACAGAGCGGCAATATGATCACGCTGCTACGGCAATACCATCGGGGCGAGCTGTCCGGATCCGGCCAGGACATCCGGTTGCGCGATGTCAATGAGGTTCTGGTGATTGGTTCAACCAGCCTGCTCAGGGAGCTTCAGTCGGCGCTTAAGTCCGATCTGCGTCACCTGTTCCGCGACGACGTGAATATTCTTGGCTCCGTGGGCAGTCCCATGCAGTGCATGTTGAAGGGCGTGTGCGCGCAATGCCTGCAATGGCAGATCGACCCTGAAACCGGCGAACGCACTCGCGCGGTGTTCTCCTGCGCCATGCAGGACCAGCCGCTATTGTGGATCGACATCGACAATCTGGCCGCTCGGCAGGCGCAAAACCGCCTGCAGGAATTTCTCGGTTCGATGTGGGTCGACCATGTCCTGGCGAAACCCGACTGACAGGACGACTACTCAGTTCACGTCTGCCGTTTAATCCCACGACCAAAGCGGGCAATATACCAGTCACGCTCAGTTGGTCGCGGTGTTCCCATTGCCGACCTTCCTGTCCAGCTTCCTCGGTACACACGATCACTTCGACACTTGATACACGTCATAGACGTAGTTTTGACTCCGTGACAAAGTGATTATAGGGCTGGAACGTACAGGAGAGATCAATGACCGACACTTATCAATTGGCGGAACAGAGCGTCAGAGTATATTCATCGCGGCTCAAACATATCGACGAACTTCTGGCAGATGCTCGCGATAAAGCCGGAAAGAGTAGAACGTCACCGGAGACGGTGACCGAACTAGGCGATCTGTCGCGGCAACGTGACACGCTCGCTAGCCGTTTGGACGAACTTAAGTTGAAATCTTTGGACGACTGGCAGAGCGAAGAAATTGAAAAAGCGGGCCCGTTAGCCGTTTGGGACGCCGTGGCGCAACAGATTGAGAAGCTCGTGGAACGATTTGAGAGGTAGAAAATACGATAGCGCTTGAACTTATTCGACCGAACATCTCGCGCTATTCAACGAACACAAACGACTTTCAGCAAGCGTCAAGCCTAGCCCGCATTTCTCACCAGGCGCCCAGCTACTACTCCTGGCACCCCCCGGGATGACTCGTGACGTCAATTCTATGAAGAGACAGCTTAATTTCCTG